>JAMLHN010000012.1 GCA_023957115.1 Thermomicrobiales bacterium | reverse complement strand
CACGCGAAGCCTCGGTGGCGGTCGATATCGGCGGCGTGCGCACGAACTTCCGCATGCCGGACGTCTTCTCATTTGGGCTCGGTGGCGGCTCGCTGGTGCGCCAGGATCCGCTTCGCATCGGTCCGCAGAGTGTGGGTTATCGCCTGACCCAGGAGGCGCTGGTGTTCGGAGGCGATACCCTCACGACCAGCGACGTTGCCGTTGCGGCGGGCGTGGCCGACTTCGGCGATCCGGCAAAGGTCGCGGATCTCGACAAGCAGCTCGTTGCCGACACGGTCGATCTCATCCAGGAGATGACCGAAGCGGCAGTCGACCGCATGAAGACGAGCGCCGCCGACGTGCCGGTGATCGTTGTCGGTGGCGGTAGCGTCTTGATCTCTCGTCCGATCGCGGGTGCTTCCGAGATGGTGAAGCCTCCGCACTTCGAGGCGGCGAACGCGGTTGGCGCTGCCATTGCCCAGATTTCCGGCGAAGTCGACCGGGTCTACTCACTGGAGGGCATGACCCGCGAGCAGGCGCTCGACGATGCAAAGGCGGAAGCCACCGCAAAGGCAATCGAAGCCGGCGCCGATCCGAAGAGTGTCACGATCGTCGATGTCGAGGATGTCCCGCTCGCCTACCTGCCTGGGAATGCCACGCGCATCCGGGTCAAGGCGGTCGGCGACCTGACGTTGAACGCGTAGGTCAGAAACGCAATGCGACTGATCGAAGCGGAACAACTGGAAGACATCGCACTCGGCGCCGTGGTTCTCGGAACCGGCGGCGGCGGCGATCCCTACATCGGGAAACTCTTGTCGCAACGAGCCATCGAGCGGAACGGTCCGGTCCGGCTCATCGATGTCGACGAGCTGGACGACGACGCACTCGTTGCCTGTTCGGCCGGCATGGGCGCTCCTACCGTGATGGTGGAAAAGATCGCAGCCGGCACTGAGATTGTCGAGGCATTCAAGGCGCTGCAAGACTATCTCGGCAAGCCGATCTACGCGACGATGTCCGCCGAGGCCGGTGGTGATAACTCCACAGGCCCTTTTCAAGTGGCGGCAGCGTTGGGAATCCCGTGCGTGGATGGCGACCTCATGGGACGCGCATTTCCCGAGATTCAAATGGTGACGCCGACCCTGTATGGCATCTCGGCCACGCCGATGGCGATCGCCGACGAGAAGGGAAACAACTCGATTCTCAACACGATCGACAACAAATGGACCGAGACGTTGTCCCGGAACATGACGATCGAGATGGGATGCACCTCCAAGATCGCCTTGTTCGTCATGACCGGCAAGCAGGCGAAGGAAGCGATCGTTCGGGGAACGATCACCTATATCGAGCAGATCGGCCGGGCGCTCCGTGCCGCCCATGCCGAGCACCGGAATCCGATCGAGACCGTGCGGGACGTGACCAACGGGTTCATCATCTGGCGCGGAAAGATCGTAGATCTCAATCGTCGGACCGAAACCGGGTTTGCCCGCGGCACCGCCCTCATCGAGGGACTCGGCGAATTCGAGGGCAGAACCCTGCTGATCGATTTTCAGAACGAGTTTCTGATCGCGCGTGAAGGCGATCGGGCGTTGGCCACGACCCCGGACCTGATCACCATCCTGGATTCAGAATCCGGACACGCCATCACCACCGAGTCGCTTCGATATGGCTTCCGTGTGGCCGTACTGGGCATGCCCTGCGACCCGCGCTGGCGCACGCCCGGCGGTCTGGAGCTGGCGGGTCCCCGGTACTTTGGCTATGACGTCGACTATGTCCCCATCGAGGAACGCGCAGAGCAGTAGCCTGATATGTCAGAAACGAACACGACGGTCTTGACGCGCGCCTCCAGGCAGATGAGCTGATCTCATTTCTGCTCAGCTCGGCCGAGATCACGTTGAAAGAACCGATCCACTACGGTCCCTTGCGATTGGTCGATGGTGGTCGCCTGGTCGGCTTCATGGAAGACAACGGCGCGGTGGTCGATGGCGACTATCTAGCCGACTTGAAGGACGAAATCGACATCAAGAAGCAATGGTGCATGTGGGATAAGCCGGCGTTTTACGACTTTCTGCGTGAGACTCCGCGTGGTATGGCCGCACACGTGACACCCAGAACGGAAGAGGTGACCGAATGGACTGGAACAGATGTCAAGGTCATTCTCGACAACATGAAATCTCGCCGGGCGGCTCGCTCATTCACGGGTGAGCCGGTTTCGGACGACGATATCTGGCAAATGGTGCAAGCGGGTCGTTTCGCGGCCAGTGGCGGCAACCTGCGCCCACACCGTTTCCTGGTAACGCGGAATCCGGAAACGGTGCGCAAGATTCGCTCCTTCTCTCCCGGGATGCTCGCCGAGCCGTCGGCGATCATTGCGATCCTCATCGATTGGGATCAGGTCGCACGGGAGTTTTCATCTATCCAGCCTTCGATGATTCCCTATGTGGATGTCGGTACAGCGGCGCAGAATATGCTCAACATGGCGTACGCGCTGGGTGTCGGCAGTTGTCCGGTGACGTCGTTCAGCCAATCCGGTGTGGCCGGTGTGCTCGATCTTCCGAGCAACCTGACGGTCGAGCTGCTGATCATGCTCGGCCAGCCCAAGCCGGTCGAGCGTGGTCTGAATGCGAATGCTCCCAAATCCGTAACGACCAAAGACCTCACGTCGTGGGAAACCTTCGGGAACCACGACCGCTGAGCGTCTGTCTGAAAGGACATAGCATTGGGTTTGAAGGTGAGTCGCGAAGATCTGAAGGACCCTGCACGCGGAGCGGCATTTCTCGGAACGGGCGGCGGCGGCAACCCCTACGTGGGATTTGCTGGATGGTCGAGCGGGCGCTCGATGAAACCGGCCGAGAGATCGAGCTGCTCGATCTCTCGGAAGTACCGGACGATGCGCTGGTTATTCCGACCGCGATGATGGGTGCGCCGACCTGCATCGTGGAGAAGCTACCGAACGGAAGTGAGCTGGTTTCTTCGTTCCAGCGCCTCGAAGGGCACCTTGGCAAGAAGGGATTCGCCACCATGCCCATCGAGGCGGGCGGCATGAATTCGATGATGCCGCTCGTGGTCGGGTTACGCTTGGGAATCCCGGTGGTGGACGGCGACGGGATGGGACGAGCCTTCCCCGAGCTCTTTCACGAGACGTTTCACATCTACGGTGTGAGCGGTTCGCCGCTGGTGCTCACGAACGACCACCTGGACACCTGCGTCATCGAGGCGCACGATAATTTTGCGCTCGAATGGTTCGCGCGCGGTTTGACGATTCGCATGGGCGGTGTCGGCTATATCGCAGAGTTCCCCATGGATGGGGCAACGGCCAAGCGCGTTTCCGTGTCCGGAACCATCGGTCTGGGGCTGCGGGTCGGCCGAGCTATTCGCGAGGCGCGAGAGGCGCACCGCGACCCGTTCGATGCGATAAGCGAGACGTTCGCTTCTACGGAGTACACCCCTGCGAAGGTCATCTTCGAAGGCAAGGTCACCGAGGTAAATCGCCGGACCGAACAGGGGTGGGCCATGGGCTCGGTGCGGATCGCGCCGCACGCGGATGCCAGCTCCGACGAAGAGCTCTTTATCAGCTTCCAAAACGAAAATATCATCGCCAAACAAGGCGACCACGTACTCGCGGTCGTACCGGATCTGATCTGTGTGCTCGATAGCGACACCGCCGAGCCGATCACGACCGAGGAGCTCAGATACGGCCAGCGCGTCAAAGTCATGGCCGTGCAAGTTCCAGACATCATGCGGACTCCGGAAGCCCTGGCGGTTTGGGGTCCCAGGCACTTTGGAATCGATATGGACTACCAGCCGATGGCAGTCTAGAGAGAGGTACACAAACGCTTATGATCCGTATTGGAACCGACATCGGAGGAACGTTCACCGATATCGTCTGGGTCGATGACCAGACCGGTGAGATCAAAGCCGACAAGGCTGCCACCACGCCGTCAGACGTGGTGCAGGGTGTCATGGCGGCCTACGCCAAGACCGGTGTGCCAGCCGAAGCGATCGGCCAGTTCATCCATGGGTCGACCGTGGCTACAAACGCGCTGGTGACCCAGCGGGGAGCCGTCACAGGTCTGATCACCACCAAGGGATTTCGGGATATTCTCGAGATCCGCCGTATCGACCGGCCCGACGAGCATATCTACAACATCTTCTGGGAAAAACCGAAACCGCTGGTGCCCCGGCGGCGGCGGCTCGAGATCTCGGCTCGCATGATGTTCGATGGCACGGTGCTGGAACCGGTCGACGAAGCCGAAGTCCGCGTGGTGACCGAGAAGCTGCTCGAGGCGGGAGTCGAATCGATCGCCGTTTGCCTGTTGCATGCCTACGCCGATCCGAGTCACGAGCTTGCGGTCCGCAGCATCATCCGGGAAATGGATCCGGGCATCTATGTTTCCATGAGCCACGAGGTGGCCCGCGAGATTCGAGAGTACGAGCGCACCAGCTCGACCGTCATCGACGCATACGTCAAGAAACCCGTGGTTAGCTATCTCGAGCGGCTAGACAAGACGTTGCAAGAGGACGCCGGACTGGCCAACTCGCCGCTGATCGCAAATTCGACCGGCGGCGTTTCGACCGTCGAGGCAATCGGCCGCGCTCCGATTCAGATGATGGAATCGGGGCCGGCCGGTGGCGCGATCGGCGCCGCCTATCTTGCCGAGAAGCTGGGCACGCCGAACCTGGTGACGGGCGACGTCGGCGGAACGAGCTACGATGTTTCGATCGTGGTGGACGGCAAGACCCTACTGGCCACCGAGCACGATCTCCTGGGGTATACCGCCAAGGTTTCCAGCATCGACGTTCGGAGCGTCGGTGCCGGCGGAGGCAGCATTGCCCGCGTGGATACCGGCGGGCGCTTGCATGTCGGTCCGTCCAGCGCCGGCGCGGATCCCGGTCCCATGTGCTACGACCGTGGCGGCGATGCGCCGACCGTAACGGATGCCGCCGTGGTGACCGGCTTGATCGACCCATCGCTTTTTGCCGGCGGTGAGATGAAACTCAAACCGGAGCTTGCGAAAACCGGCATCGCGGTCATTGCGGAGCAGCTCGGTCTCTCGACCGACGAGACCGCCGAGGGCATTTTGACCGTGGCGCGCAACAATATGGCGAACGTTACGCGGCAAACCCTGGTCGGGCAAGGACATGACCCACGCGATTTCGCGTTGCTGGCCTTCGGCGGTGGAGGCGGTCTGTTTGCCAGTGAGGTTGCACGCACGCTCGATATTCCCAACGTCATCATTCCGCGCCATCCTTCGACCTTCTCGGCATGGGGTATGTTGAGCGCGGATATCGTTGGCAGCTTCGCACGCAGCTACCTCCGGCAGATGCCCCAGCTCGACATCGACTATGTCAAGCGACTCTTTGCTGAGATGGAATCCGAAGCGTACGGGCTGACCGATGAAGCCGGCGTGGCGCGCGATCAGGTCACCTTCCACCGGTCGATCGACTGCCGGTACACCGGACAGGGGCACGAGGTCGAGGTACCGCTGGGTGAGATCGCGATCGACGAAAAGCTGGTCGAGATCCTGCCAGAGCTTTTCGATGAGGTCCACGAGGTGCGATACGGTCACAAGATGCCGTCCAAACAGGAGACGGTGACCTTCCGCCTGCGCGTCTTTGGATCGATGCACCGGCTGCCGCTGGTGGAAATCGAGGACGGGGCCGAGTCGGCCGACGATGCACTCGTCAGCACGAAGCAGGTCTTCGTCAATCGCGCCTGGCGCGATGCCGGGATTTACGACCGTTCCAAGCTGCTCGCGGGCGCGACGATCTCGGGACCGGCGCTCATTCAGGAACCGAGCCATGTCACGGTGCTGATGCCCGGCGATGTCGCAACCGTCGACACGTTCGGAGCGCTGCGGATTGCAGTCGGGAACGAATAAGCATGCCGGAGACGCGTACGGTCGATCCAATCACAACGGCGGTCGTGCATAACACGCTGCTGACCGCCGCAAAAGAGATGCGCGAGACAATCCAGCGAACGTCGTTCTCGCCAATCATCTATGAGGACCGTGACTTCGCCTGCGGGTTGTTGGACGCGGATGCCAACACGCTGGCGGAAGCGCCCGGATTGACTGCCTTCATGGGCACGTTGAGTCCTGGCATCAAGCGCTCTATCGAGGAGCGCGGCAAGGACGAGATCGAGCCGGGCGATATCTACTGCACCTCGATTCCAGCCTTCACTGGTTCGCATCCGGCTGACATGATGCTTTGGATGCCGATCTTCCATGAGGGGCGGCTCTTCGGGTTTGCCGCCAGCAAGGCGCATCTGGTCGACGTCGGCGCCAAGGACCCCTATCCGACCGACTCGACCGATGCCTTTCAGGAGGGCCTGCGCATCCCGCCGGTCAAGCTCTATCGAGGCGGGGTGCTGGACGAGACGCTGGCGGCGGTCATCAAGTCGAATTCCCGCGCGCCGGAGACCATCTGGGGTGACATCCATTCCCAGATTGCCTGTTTCCGGACCGGCGAGCAGAGCGTTCAACGCTTGCTCGATAAATACGGATTCGAGACGGTGAACGACTGCGTGCAGGAGATCTACGATCACGCCGAGCGGATGGCGCGCGACGCGATTCGCCAGATGCCGGCGGGGACGTGGTCCGCCGTCGACTACTGCGACGACAATGGAATCGACCGTGGCGTTCCCGTGAAAGTCGGCGTCGCCATCACCATCGATCCCGAAGCCGGAGAGGTCACGTTCGATTTTTCCGAATCGGCCGAGCAACAGCGCGGACCGATGAACGCGCCGATCATCACCGCGATTTCCTGCGCCCGCATGATGGGCAAGATCCTCTCCGCGCCCGACTCGGTCGCCTGCGAGGGGTCGTTCCGCCCAATCAAGGTGATCGCCCCATTGGGGTCGATCTTCAATGCCCATGACTCAGCACCAACCAATCTCTACGGCTGGCCCTCGATGACGGCTGTGGAGACAATTCTCAAGGCGCTGGCGGCGGACTTTCCGGACCGCTTTCCTGCCCAATCGGGAGGAGACCTCTGTGGTTGTTTCCGGTATGGATTCGACCAGGTCACCGGCGAGATGTGGGTCGAAGCCAATATCGAAGGTATCGGGCAAGGAGCCAGCGCGTTCGCCGATGGTGAGAGCGCCGTCGTTCACATCGAGGAAGCGTGCAGCCGCAACCTGCCGGTCGAACTGGAAGAAACCAAGGATCCGGAGATCATCGAATGTTACGAGCTGGTGACCGACAGTGGCGGCGCCGGCAAGTTCCGAGGTGGTCTGGGCGTGCGGCGGGCTTACCGGCTGCTGGCCGATGGCCGTATGATCTCCACCCTGGAACGATGCACCTCTCCGCACGCCGGAGTTGCCGGTGGTCTTCCCGGCGGACGGACGATCGGCATTCTCGACTCGTCCATCTATGGCGAGGGAGTCGAGTTTATCAAGACACCGGATCAGCCGATTGCCAAGGGGGATCTCATGACCATCGTGACCGGGGGTGGTGGCGGCTACGGCAACCCGCTGGAACGGGACCCGGAACGAGTTCTGGAGGATGTGCTCGAAGGGCTCGTTTCGGTCGAGGCGGCTCACGAGCTCTATGGTGTGGTCTTTGCAGATGACGGCAATCTCGATGGCGCCGGGACCGATGCACTCAGAGCATCGCGCATGCATGTCTGAACGATTCGGTACGATGGAATCCCCGGACTCCCTGGTCGAGTCTGAAAGGTTGGAGCTATGAATCAAACTCAAACGGTTGATCCAATCACGACGGCGGTCGTGCACAACACACTTCTGGCAGCGGCGCGCGAGATGCGCGACACGATTCAGCGGACGTCGTTTTCGCCAATCATCTATGAGGACCGTGACTTTGCCTGTGGCTTGCTCGACGCCGAAGCCAATACGCTGGCCGAGTCACCCGGGCTGACTGCATTCATGGGCACCCTCAGCCCAGGCATCAAGAAGTCATTCGAGGAACGCGGGATGGACGATCTCGAACCGGGCGACATCTACATCACGTCGATGCCCGCGTTCACCGGATCGCACCCGGCCGACATGATGCTCTGGATGCCGATCTACTATGGCGACCGGCTCTTCGGCTTCGCCGCCAGCAAGGCGCATCTGGTGGACGTCGGCGCGAAGGATCCCTATCCGACCGACTCGACCGATGCCTTTCAGGAGGGATTACGTCTCCCGCCGATTAAGCTCTATCGGGCCGGCAAGCTCGATGAAACGCTGGCGTCCGTCATCAAGTCGAATTCCCGCGCGCCCGAGATCATCTGGGGTGACATCCATTCCCAGATTGCCTGTTTCCGATCGGGTGAACAGAGCGTGATTCGCCTCCTCGACAAGTACGGGTTCGATACCGTCTACGGTTGTATCAACGAGATCTACGATCACGCCGAGCGGATGGCACGTGACGCAATTCGGCAGATGCCCGCGGGCACCTGGACCGGCATCGACTATTGCGATGACAACGGAATCGACCGGGGCGTCCCGCTGAAAGTCGGCGTGGCGGTCACCATCGATCCGGTGGCCGCAGAAGTCACCTTCGATTACTCGGAATCGGCCGAGCAACAGCGGGGACCGATGAATGTGCCGTTGATCACCGCGATCTCGGTCTCGCGCATGCTTGGGAAGATTCTGTCGGCGCCCGACTCGGCTGCCTGTGAAGGCTCGTTCCGGCCGATCAAGATCGTGGCTCCCAAGGGATCACTCTTCAATCCCCATGATGCCGCGCCGACCAATTTGTACGGCTGGCCCGGAATGACCGCTATCGAAGCCACCATGTCGGCCATGGCGCCCGACTTCCCGGATCGCTTTCCGGCGCAATCGGGTGGCGATCTTTGCGCCGTGTTCCGATACGGATTCGATCCCGTCACCAGTGAGATGTGGGTGGAAGCCAACATCGATGGCATCGGAATGGGGGCGAGCGCATCCGCTGACGGCGAAAGCGCGATGGTGCATATCCTCGAAGCATGTAGCCGCAATTTGCCGGTCGAGCTCGAAGAGGCGAAGGATCCCGAGATCATCGAGCGGTACGAGCTGCGCCAGGATAGCGGTGGAGCGGGCAAGTTCCGCGGCGGCCTCGGGATCCAGCGTGACTACCGGCTGCTGGCCGATGGTCGCATGATCTCGGTGTTGGAGCGATGCATTGCCCCCCATGCGGGCGTCGCGGGCGGTCTGCCTGGCGGCCGCACGTACGGCGTACTCGATTCGTCGATCTATGGTCAGGGATTCGAGATCATCAAGACCCCCGACCAGCCGATTGCCAAGGGAGATCTCCTCTCGATTCGCAGTGGTGGCGGCGGTGGTTTCGGCAATCCGCTCGAACGCGATCCGGATAAAGTGCTCGAAGACGTCCTGGAGGAGCTCGTTTCGATCGAAGCGGCGCAGGAGCTCTACGGCGTGGTCTTCGACGATCAGGGCAATATCGACTACGAAGACACCGCCCGCGTTCGCGCGACGCGCATGGCTGCCGCGTAGCGCGGCTATTCGCTCTACGGACATCGTGAAGGGGCCGGAAGCGATCGCTTCCGGCCTCGCTCATTGCCGGCATATTCCAATCAGTGCCGTGGAAGTGACGCCATGACCCGCGTTACGGTCTGACTTCACATGCGTCCTCAACTGGACGCATGTTCTCGCAGCGGTCGGGGCTCTACCGTTGGGTCTTGAGAGTCCCGAGCGCGTCGCCGATGAGCCGCCGTTTGGGAAGTCCCCTCATCATCGAGAGAATCTTCTTCTGTTTTTCCTTCTTGGAGACGCCGTCGACGGTGAGATATTCCAACGCGGCACCGGCGGCCAGCTTGGGGTACTCGGTGAAGAGGTGGGGACGATCGTGCGCAAATGGCGCCATCTTCGAAACTTTCTTCATGTCTTCGAGGATGATGCTCTCATCCAGCCGCTTCTTGTATCCAGCAAGCGTGCGTGCCGAAAAGTCGCCCTTCTCTTTCGCCTCGACGATGGTATCGGCGGCGAGCTTGCCAGAGAGCATCGAGAGATTGGCGCCTTCGCGGTTGACCGGATTGAGCAGCCCGGCCGCGTCCCCGACGACGACGACGCCATCGGCGTAGACCTGCGGCAGGCGATCGTAGTCGAGCTCGGGAATGAGATGAGCCGCATACTCGATCGTTTCTCCACCGGCGATGAGCGGAGCAATAGCCGGATGCTTCTTGAATCGATCGAGCATGTCGTTGACATTCCGGCCGCTTTCGATCAGATCCTGCAGCAGCGCACCGGTGCCGATCGAGATCGATTCCTTGTTCGTATAGATGAACCCATATCCCAGGAGTCCCCAGGTCGATTCGCCGAAGATCTCGTACGCGGCTCCCAGGCCCTCCGGCAATGCAAAGCGGTCATCGATCTTCTCCGCGGGAAGCGTGATGAGCTCCTTGGCAATCAAGGCTTGCTCGGACGGGTGCCATTCGCGATGGAGCCCGGCGGCCTTGGCAAGCAGCGAATTGGCGCCATCTGCCAGGACGACGCAGTGCGCGAGTAACTCGCCGTCTTCATCGCCGGTGGTGACCCCGGCGACCTTGCCATGCTCCCAAATGAGATCGACGATCGTGAACTCGGGATAGACCTCCGCCCCGGCCGCTTCGGCGGTCGACGCGTACCACTGGTCGAATTCGGAACGGAGCACGCTGTACGCGTTGTAGGGCCGCTGTGCCAGCTTCATCGAGCGGAAGATGCCCCCGAGCATGGCGTCTTCGGTCAACGCGAGATAGCGTTGTTCGATGATCGGCCGTTCGAGCGGGGCGTCCTCTTCGAAACCGGGCGCAAATTGCTCGGTGGGGTGGCGATAGAGGATTCCCCCCGAGACGTTCTTCGCTCCCGGATATTGCCCCCGTTCGAGGACAACGACAGAAAGCCCGGCCTCGGCAAGTGTCCGCGCAGCGGTGATACCCGCGGGCCCTGCTCCGACGACTATCGCGTCAAATCGATCGTCATCCACCGGTTCTCTCCGTTCTATCCTTTAGTCGAACTAGAGCAATTCTTGAAAGACTTCCGATCCCATCGTTGAAACGCTGGGATCGCGCGAGTTGCGGAAGCGTTTGGACTCGATCCCCCAAGGTTGAAACCTTGGGCTAACACCCCTTTTGTGTACGGACGCGGCAAGGCGGCGTAATGCTCCTGGAGCGTCCAGAGACCGATGTCCGAACCCATCGGCTAGCCGCTCTATTACCCCTTTGCGCGACCGCATGGCCCACCGGCGTATTCCAATCCCGCAATCGCGCAGTCGGTCTGCTCAGGACTCAGGACTCAGGACTCAGGACTCAGGACTCAGGACTCAGGACTCAGGACTCAGGACTCAGGACCCATCCTAGCTGGCCAGCTCGGCGGTCAATGCAGGAATGACATCGAAGAGATCGCCGACGATACCGAACGAGGCGAGCTTGAAGATGGGAGCGTCCGGATCGCGATTGATGGCTACGATATATTCCGACCCTTGCATACCGACATTGTGCTGTACGGCACCTGAAATGCCGATAGCTATGTAGAGCCTGGGGGTCACGGACTGACCGGTTTGACCGATCTGTTCATGATGCGGGCGCCAACCGGCATCGACCACAGCACGCGATGCCGCGACGGCGCCACCCAGCGCTTCGGCCAGTCTCTCGATGATCTCGAAGTTCTGCGCTTCCTTCAGGCCGCGTCCACCGGCCACGATCGTATCGGCGTCCTGAAGCTTGACCCCGCCGGTTTCGCCGCTCGTTTCGAAGCCTTCGACACGAACTCGGGTATCGTTGTCGTTGAGCTCGACCGCAACTGGCACAACAGCTCCCGCACCCTGATCGTCCGGTGCTTTGGCCCAGGATCCAGGCCGAAGACTGATGATGCGCGCAGGATCACCCTTGAGGGTGACCGCGACCTGGGCCTTGCCACCGAGAACCGACCGTTGCGCGATGACGTCCGTCCCGTCGGTGTCAAGCCCGACAACATCGGAGGCGACCGCAGCATTCAGGCGTGCGCCCAAGCGAGCCGCGACGTCGCGCCCCGTCGTGGTGCCGGCAAGGATGACAACATCCGCACCGGACGTTTCTACGACAATGGCCAGCGCTTTGGTGATCGGCAGATCGGTCGTCAACCGAGCGTCATTGGACAGATAGACCGTCGAAAGCCCGGTCGCCGCCATCGTTTGCGCTGCCCCGTCCGCTTCGGCGCCGATCACCGCTCCGGCGAGCTCGGCTCCGCTCGCGTGAGCCAGCTCATGAGCCGCGGTTACCGCTTCCAGCGACTCGGGTCTGAGCCCATTCGGTCCCGATTCACCGACGACCAGAATCTTCTTGAATCCCATGTGCAACTCCTGCGCGACTGTCGATCACCCTGGGCTCGACCGCGGCCTAAAACTGAAGATCGAGCGAAATCGGGCAGTGATCCGATCCCATGATGTTCGCGTGAATGTCTGCCGAGACGATATTCGGCCGCAACGATGTCGAGGTCAGGAAGTAGTCGATACGCCAGCCGACATTCCGTGCACGTGCGTTCGCCATCTGGCTCCACCAGGTGTAGGCATCGGTTCGATCAGGATGGAGTGTGCGGAATGTATCGATCAAGCCAGCATCGACGAACGCCTGAAAACCGGTACGTTCCTCGATCGTGAACCCCTTCTTACCCATGTTTGGTTTCGGCCGGGCAAGATCGATCTCCGTATGCGCGACGTTGAGATCGCCACAAAAGACCACCGGTTTCTGCTGTTCGAGTCGCAGCATGTAGGCCAGGAAGGCCGGATCCCATGACTGCCGCAGGGGGATGCGGCTCAAATCGTCCTTTGCATTGGGGGTGTAAACGGTGGCCAGCCAGAACCGATCGAACTCGGCCGCCATGACGCGGCCCTCATCATTCGGATTGCCGTAGCCGTCTCCGGTAAGGGCGTATTGCTCGATGATATCTGCTGGCAACCCATTGACGACCTGAATTGGTTCGGTCCGAGTAAAGATGGCCGTCCCGCTGTAGCCGGGTTTGACTGCCGAGAACCAGTATTCCCGATAGTCGGGAAGGTCGACTTCGGCTTGTCCCTGTTTTGCTTTCGTTTCCTGCAAACAGAGAATGTCCGGGTTGCATTCAGCAATGAACGGCTGAAACGCGTCCTTGCGAATGACCGCACGCAGTCCGTTTACATTCCAGGAATAGAGCTTCACCATCGACGTACTTTCCAGATCGCTGCCGTGTGGCAATTGGATTCTCGCTGGGCGGCAGAATCGGCGTTCAGACAACTAGACGAGTTTCTTCTCCTTGAGCCACGCGGCAAGCTGGGCTGCGGCATCGGCGGCTGGAACATCGGCAATGATGGTGCCGGTCGCCACGCGCTCCTCGCGGAACGGTTCACCCCAGGCGATGTCCTGGGCCTGGGCCACGTCGACCGGCCTGGTTTCGAGCGGCTTCTTCTTGGCGGCCATGATCCCCTTCAGTGACGGGTACCGCGGCTCGTTCAGACCACTGGACGCCATAACCAAAACGGGCGTGTCGACCGAGACCTTCTGCTTCCCGTCCTCGGTGTCACGCACCATCGAAAGCGTCGAGCCGCTCGCTTCGAGTCCGATCACCGATGACACGCTTGGCAGTCCGAGATACTCGGCGACCTGAGGACCGATCTGCCCGGTGCCCGTATCATCTGAGCTCTGGCCCGTAAGGATCAGGTCGAATCCGGCGCCTGCCAGCTCATCGGCCAATACGCGGGCCAGAACTCGCGTATCGACATCGTTGGCAGCGACTTCGATCAGGATACCCTTGTCGGCCCCCATGGCCAGTGCGCGGCTCACCGCGTCCTTGGCGCCTGCCGGTCCTGCCGCGATGACGGTCACATCGGCGCCGTGCACTTCCTTCAGCTTGATTGCTTCCTCGATGGCGTAGTCATCGTACGAGCTGATGACCATCTGCCCACCGTAGATCGGTTTGCCCGTCGCGGAATCGATTCGCATGGCATTGAGATCGGGGACCTGTTTGACCAGCACAGCTATTTGGTATGTCATCGATCGTCCTTTTAGGCTGGATCGGCAAAAACGGCCGCGCGCTTCTCGACAAATGCCGTCATGCCTTCTTTCTGATCCGCCATCGTAAACGCTTCACCGAAGGCGCGGGCTTCCGAATCGAGTCCATCGATCGTCTGACCGTTGAACGCCAATCGGACCAGCTGCTTCGCCGAGCGAACCGCCAGTGGGCTGTTGGCGGCGATCACCTCGGCCAATTTGGTTGCTTCGCCCATGAGCTGGTCGAGTGGCCAAACAGAATTCACGAGGCCGATCCGCAATGCCTCGTCTGCCTTCACGCGTCGACCCGACAGAATCAGCTCGGACGCCAAACCGGGCCCGACCAGGCGGGTTAGCCGCTGTGTGCCACCCCACCCCGGAGGGATTCCGAGGGTGACTTCGGGTTGAGCGAATACGGCGTTCTCGGACGCCAAGCGGATATCGGACGCCAAAGCCAACTCGCACCCACCGCCGAGCGCAAACCCGTTGACCGCGGCGATTACCGGTTGGGGCAACTCTTCCACCGAACGGGTCGCTCGATGCCCGAGACGACCGAAGGTCAGGCCGCCGGCGCCGTCGAGATCCTTCATCTCCTTGATATCCGCGCCGGCTGCAAATGCTCGCTCACCGGCGCCGGTCAGAATCACGCAGCGGATGGATCCATCATTGCCGATTTCGTCGAACGTCTCGGCGAGCACGCGAAGCTGTTCGTTGTTGAAGGCGTTGAGCGCTTCCGGCCGGTTCATGGTGACGACCGCGATCGAGCCGCGTCGTTCCAGATCGATTGCCATGCAGATTACTCTCCTATCGAGACGGCGCCCCGGTGGCGACGGGCGTTTTCGACATATCCAGCGGCCCCGGCGCGCCCCATTCGGCGGGCGTCGTCATCCAGCTGGCGTTTCTCTTTGGCCGGTATTCCGGCGACCAGGGTGCCGGGAGCAACGACCGTGCCCTCGGTAACCACCGCACCCGCGGCAACGATGGCCTCCTCGCCGATCTCCGCTCCATTCAACAAGATGGCGCCCATACCAATGAGCGCGCCGTTGCCGATTTTGGCGCCGTGGACGATCGCCTTGTGACCGACGGTGACATTGTCACCGATCAGGCAGGGAAACCCGGGATCGGCATGAAGAATCGAGCCGTCCTGAATATTGGTGCGCGCGCCGATCCGCACCGGGGAGACGTCGGCCCGAACGACGACGTTGTACCAAATGCTCGATTCAGGGCCGATCTGTACGTCGCCCACGACGACCGACCCGGGAGCGCGAAAAACCGAGCCGTCGATCGACGGCTCGGAATCGGGTAGTTTCAGGAGTGTCGTATCAGACATTGCTCACGCCCGGAACCTCGACGATGACCGCATCGCCCTGGCCACCCCCGGAGCAGATTGCCGCGAGTCCGATCCCGCCGCCACGGCGGCGGAGCTCGTAGATGAGCGAGAGCAGAATACGCGGACCGCTTCCGGCCAGTGGATGGCCCAGCGCCACCGCGCCGCCGTTGACGTTTACGATCTCGTCGGAGACTCCCAGCCGGCGTGAGGCGATCAGCGCAACGTTCGAAAACGCCTCGTTGATTTCCACCAGATCCAGATCTGCGACGGTGAGGCCGGCCTTCTTCAAGGCAATCTCAGCGGCCATTTGCGGGGTGTACGCCAGATACGGCGGATCCCAGGCAGCACAACCATGCGCCAGGATGCGCGCGATCGGCTCGTGTCCATGCTCGGCAGCCCAGGTCTCGCTCGTGATGACGAACGCGCCGGCGCCGTCATTGACGCTGGGCGCATTGCCGGCGGTGACGGTTCCGCCTTCCTTGAAGGCCGGTTTGAGTTTCGCCAGCGCTTCGAGCGAAGTATCGCGGCGCGGCTGCTCGTCTTTGTCGACGACGATGGTTTCCTTCTTCGTCTTGACTTCGACCGGAACGATCTCGGCCGAGAGACGGCAGGCATCCTGCGCGGCGACCGCACGTTGGTGCGACCGCAACGCCCATGCGTCCTGCTCCTCGCGGGTGACGTCGTTCTCTGCAGCCACGTTGTCTCCGTGCAGGCCCATCTGGACATGGTCGAGCGCGCAGAAGAGCCCGTCGGTCATCATCATGTCCTCGAAAACGCCGTTCCCCATGCGCATGCCGCCACGGGCGTTGCGCACGATATAGGGCGCCTGGGACATCGACTCCATTCCACCGGCGACGATCACGTCATAGCCCTCTGCCTTGATCAGGGTGTCGGCCAGGGTGACGGCGCGAAGACCGGATCCACAAACCCGGTTGATGGTTTCGGACGTGACCGTCCGTGGGATCCCGGCCAGCAGCTGCGCCTGGCGAGATGGGATCTGACCGGCGCCTCCCTGAAGCACCTGCCCCATGATGACGTGCTCGACCTCCTCCGGTTTGACTCCGGCGCGGTCGAGCGCGCCTTCCATGGCGACCGCGCCAAGCTCGACCGCGGTCTTGCTGGCCAGGGAACCGTTGATTTTCGTGACGGGGGTTCGTGTGCCCCCCAATATGACCGATTTCGTCATCGGGTAAACCTCGTTTCGCTATCGGGTCATCGCCAGCAGCTCTTCGGCATCGTAGCCCTGGGCTGGCGGCTGCGGGTGCGACAGCGGCTTGTCCTTGCGATAGCCCAGCGCGTACTCGGCCTGCAGGAGCGTGTGGACCTCGCGCGTTCCCTCATAGATGACCGCGCCGCGTGAATTGCGCCAGAAGCGCTCGACGGGATACTCGTTTGAGAATCCATACGATCCGTGGATCTGAATGGCGTCGTCGGCGGCCTGCAACGCCTGATCGCAGGAGAACCATTTCATCAACGACGTCTCACGCGTGTTGCGGATACCGCGGTTCTTGAGCTCGGCTGCCTTCATGGTCAGCAGGTACGAAGCCTCGTGCCCGGCAACCATCTTGGCGATCATCTGCTGCACGAGCTGGAACTTGCCAATCGGCTCGCCGAATGCCTCGCGCTCGTTGGCGTATTTGACACTGGCATCGAGCGATGCGCGGATCAATCCAACCGCCCCGGCGCCGACCGTGAAACGGCCCTGGTCGATGCAGCTCATCGCGATCTTGAAGCCTTCACCTTCTTCACCGATCCGGTTTTCGACCGGAACGCGAACGTTGTTGAAGGCGAGCTCACCGGTGTTTCCGGCCCGCACACCCAGCTTGCCCTTGATGGTGCCAGTGGTGAACCCATCCATACCGCGCTCAATCATGAACGCGCAGAGGCCATGGTGCTTCTTGGACCGGTCAATGCTGGCGAAGACGAGGAAATGGTCCGCAACATCGGCAAGCGAGATCCACATCTTGGCGCCGTTCAGAATGTAGTGATCGCCATCACGAACCACGGTCGATTCGATCGAACCGGCATCGGATCCGGCGTTCGGCTCGGTCAGCCCGAAAGTCGCGATCTTCGTCCCCTGCGCCTGCGGGACCAGCCAGCGTTGCTTCTGCGCTTCCGTCCCCCATTGCAACAGCGCCAGACTGTTGAGCCCAACGTGGACACTCATGATGACCCGAAGGAAGGTATCGACATACTCCAGCTCATCGCAAGCCAGCGCAAGCGAGACGTAGTCGAGTCCGAGCCCACCGTACGCTTCCGGAACCGGCAGACCGAGGATCCCGAGCTCGCCCATCTTGGTCAGAACTTCGCGATGAAACTCAACTTTGGCGTCCCATTCCTGGATGTATGGAGCAACCTCGCGCTGAGCGAACTCGCGAACCATGTCGCGAACCTGAATTTGTTCCTCGGTCAGACTAAAATCCATCGCTGGTCGTACGCCCTTCACTGGAATGCCCTGCGCCGTGGTCACTGGACGACGCGCCCTTGCCAATCAGCGAGTATAAAGGGAGGAGAAGAATGAGCGCACGAGGAAACGGCGGATTGGCGATGGAAAAAGCGAATCAGGTGCGCTTTACTGGACCTCGGGTCAGCTCTCCCATATGAATGGAAAGCACGCCTTCGCTCGTGTCGAGGAGCATCGCACCTGAGGGTTCGATTCCGACCAATCTTCCCTCGCGTTGACGCTCTCCATCCCGAACGATCACCTGCTCGCCAAGATCCGCCAGCCTGTGCTCCCATCCCGCCAATGCCATATCGCCGTTTCCGCCCAAGAGCTGGTCGTACCGCCGGGCAACGGCTTCCGCAATCTCGGCAACCAGCGTTGCGTCATCGATCTCGGGGAGCCGGCCCATCTCTTCCAGCGAGACGGCCGAGGACAACCCGCTTGGATCACATCGTAGATTGATACCCAATCCCGCGACCGCACGCTCGACAGTCGCGTTCTGAATCGAGGCGGTCACTAGAATGCCCGCCAGCTTCCGCTCGCCGATAACCAGGTCGTTTGGCCATTTCAAATGGATACCGGCATCCTCCAAGGGATCGAGTACCTCGCACAGCGCGAGCCCGACCATCACCGAAAACGGCTGGAACCGATCCGGAGCAATGAGGGGACGAAAGACGAGCGAGCAGTAGAGACCCACGCCGGGCGGAGATTGCCAGGTGCGGCCGCCCCGCCCGCGCCCGGCCATCTGACTCTGCGCTACGATCGCGGTCCCTTCGGGTGTCCCGAGCTCGAGCAACCTGGCGGCGATGTCCATGGTCGAGGTGACCGCCCCAAGCCGGATCAAGGGAACCCCGAGTCTCGGGCGCTGTGGGACAAGTCGGGCTGAGTCTGGGGAGCACATTTTGGGAAGACGGTGGTTAGGTGAAGAGCGCGCTGACCGACAGATCCTTGTGGATGCGCATCATGGCTTCCGCCAGAAGCGGAGCTACGGTAACGACCTCCAGGCGATCACCGAGCTCGTCATGGGGGAACGGAATCGTGTCCGTCACGTAGACCTTCGAGATGGACGAGGAGAGAATCCGCTCGATCGCCTCGCCGGCAAAGACCCCATGCGTCGCCGCGGCATGCACCGCCTGCGCTCCCCGGTCAGTGAGCAGATCAGCCGCCACGGCGAGCGTGCTGGCGGTCGAGATCATGTCATCGATGATGACCGATGTCTTGCCATCGACATCGCCGACCATCTCGATCACCTCGGTGGCATCGGCATCGGGCCGCTGCTTTGAGATGATCGCAAGCGAGCCACCCACACGGGCCCGAAAGTCCTCGGCCCGGGTCACGCCGCCGGCGTCGGGACTGACCGCGACGATCGGTCCCTGATGCTCACGACCGTACCGGCGTGCCAGCAGTGGGGTCGCGCGCAGATGATCGACCGGAATGTCAAAGAAGCCTTCGATCGCAGGAGCGTGGAGATCGATCGCGAGCACACGATGCGCTCCGGCCGTGACGATGAGGTTGGCAACCAGCTTGGCGGAGATCGGTTCGCGTCCGGTCGTCTTTTTCTCTTGCCGGGCGTATCCGAAATAGGGAATGACGGCCGTGATCCGGTCGGCCGAGGCGCGTCGCAACGCATCGATGATCAACAACAGCTCCATGATGTTGTGGTTCACCGGATCGCACAACGACTGGATGACGAAGACATCGGATCCACGGACGTTTTCGTCGAGCTTGACGCGGGTTTCACCGTTTTTCCAAGTGGAGACGACGGCGCGGCCGAGCGGAGCGTTGAGCTCCGTCATGATGTCGGCAACCAGAGCAGGATGAGAGGTCCCAGCAAATACCTGCATACGGCCTTCCATCGTTATTGCTCCCCTCCATCTGCTGCATCGGAGTCGTCTTCGCGTTTGCGACGAATCTGGCGCGCGGGCATTCCCACCACGGTGGCGCCATCGGCTACGTTCCTGGTCACGACAGCGCCTGCCCCCGTTCGGGCGCCAGCGCCGACCGAGATCGGAGCGATCAACATGGTGTCACCCAATGAACGCCCCGGCGCCGATCTCGGACGGTGCTTTCCGGCGCCATCATAGTTGCAGGTGATGCTGCCGGCGCCGATATTGACCTCGGCGCCAACCGAGGCATCGCCCAGATAGCTGAAATGGCCGACCCGGACGGCGTCACCGAGGGTTGCGTTCTTGAGCTCGGCGAAGTTGCCGATGTGAACGCCCTTGCCGATGTTCGTGTGACCGCGCAGGTGGGAATAGGGGCCAACGTCAGAATTCGAATCGATGGTCGAATCCTCGATCGTCGACGATTCGATACGGACTTCGTCCGCAACCGTGCTGGATCGGACGACCGCATACGGTCCGATACGGCAGCCCTCCCCAATTCGGGTCGCCCCCTCCAGAACGCAACCGGGTCCGACCGTCGTGTCGGGACCGATCTGAACATCGAGGTCGATGAGGTTGGAGGTGGGATCGATCAGCGTGACCCCATCCCGTTGGAGCTGGAGCCGCTTTCGCTGCCGCAAATGCGCATCCGCGACTGCGAGCTCGATTCGATCGTTGACGCCAATCAATACATCCCGGGGGCCGGCGATACCGGCGACGGAGTTGGGGTTCTCATCGTACGCCAACGCCACGAGGTCGGTAAGGAAATACTCGCCCTTCTGGGAATTGGGCGCCAACCGCGCCAGCGCATCGACCGCCCAGCGACGGTTGAGGACCATGACTCCGCTGTTGATTTCCGTCACGCCGCGTCGCATGGACGGTTCGTCGGCGACTTTCTCGACGATGGCACGGACACGACGCTCATCGTCTCGATCGATACGCCCATAGCCGGCCGCATCGTCGACGTTGCAGGTCAGCACGGCCAGCCGGTGGGTCGTCCAATCGATTTCTGAGAGCAAGCCAGCAAGAATCTCGCCGGTGACAAGCGGATGGTCTGCGTAGAGAACGAGGACGATCTCCCCCGACTGATGTGCGCCGAGTCCTGTGCGAACGGCGTCGGCGGTTCCGAGCGGCGGATCCTGAATGGCCAGCGTGACGCCATCCATCCAATCCGCAGTCGCCAGATGGGATGCAATTCCAGGACTTCCCACAACGGTAATGTCAGCCGGAGCAAGGGAGCGAGCGGCCGAAAGCACGTGCGCCAGCATCGGCTTCCCCGCCGCGGCATGCAAAGGCTTGGGGAGGGACGACTTCATGCGCGAACCCGCGCCCGCGGCGAGCACAACGATGGAGAGCGTCGCTGGGATCGCCGGAAAGGTCATCGTGCCGGGACGCTCGGCAGGGCGTATCGCACAGCGCTCGGATGGCTCGCGGGCCAGGATTCGAACCTGGAATATAGGTGCCAAAAACCCATGTGATACCTTTTCACCACCCGCGAATAGGTGCACGCGCCGCTGCAGACTTGCTCAGCCGAACAGTCGAAATCGCGACCGAAATGATAGCACTGGACTGCCCCTGGCCGGCATCCGGCGCCACTCGCCGCGGTTTCTGTTGCGTCAAACGCCCAGCGCGTCCTTCACTTTGTCGAAGAATCCCTTGTGCGTCGGCTGTGGAGCGAGATCGCGCCCCAGGGTTTGTCCCAGCTTTTCGACCAGCTCCCGCTGCTCGGTCGTCAACTCCTTGGGAATGATCACGTGAATGGTCACGATCTGGTCCCCACGGTCGCCGCCGTGCATATCAGGGACGCCCTTGCCACGAAGCCGGAACTGCTGACCCGATTGGGTTGCCTGCGGGAGCTTGAACGCAACCGCCCCATCGACGGTCTCCAGCTCGATCTCATCGCCCAGGATTGCCTGCGCCACGTTGACGCCGACCTGCAACTGGATGGTTTTTCCATGGCGGGTGAAATACTGATGCGGCCGGATACGAACCTTGACGAAAAGGTTGCCGGCTTGTCCACCGGCGGGACCGGCTTCGCCCTGTCCTGAGAGCCGAAGTGTGGCCGTTTCGTCGATTCCGGGAGGAATGGTGACCGAGATGCGGCGCGCAAAGGTCACGCGTCCCTTGCCGCGGCACCGTGGACACGGATCGGTAATCTGTACCCCTTCCCCGTTACAGGATGCGCATGGCGCGGAGCTCATGAATTGCCCGAGAATGGTTTGCTGGACGCGGCGGACTTCACCGGTCCCGCCACAGGTCTCGCATCTTGGCGGCTGCTTGCCATCCCGCATACGCGTGCCGTTGCAACCTTCGCATGTCTCCAAACGGGTCACTTCGACTTCCTTCTCGGCGCCAAAGACGGCTTCCTCGAAGTCGATCTCGACCGTTACCTGAAGATCCTGCCCCCGGTTGCTGGTTGGGCGGCGGCGTCCCTGCGCCGCCCCGCCGAAAAAAGTTTCGAAGATGTCCGAGAAGGACGATCCGAAGTCGAACGGATTGGCGCCCGGACCGCCGTTGGCGGCCGCATGACCGTACCGGTCATAGGCGGCGCGCCGGTTCGGGTCCGACAGGCACTCGTACGCTTCGTTGACCTCTTTGAATTTCTCTTCGGCGCCGTCCTCGCGGTTGACGTCGGGATGATATCTGCGCGCCAAGCGCCGATACGCCTTGCGCAGGTCGTCATCGGAAGCGGTGCGAGATACGCCAAGGACCTCGTAATAGTCGCGTTTTTCAGCCATGGATGGGTGTGGTTTCGTACTTTGTCGAAATCGAACGGAGGGAGCGCACACCGCGAAAACGAACGGACGAGCGCGGGCGACATCCCAGATATGCCGGAAGTATAGGGCTCAGGCCCCTCTCAGCCAAGGATTTTAGCACTCACCTAATACGAGTGCTAACCGTCATCGCGCCCCATGGAGATTCCACGGCCGGTCATGAGCTGAATGGTGCGATAAAACCAGGGCGCTGCCAATGTGAGATAGATCCGGCCCTCGAGCCGATCGATCAACAGTTGCGGTATGCCCCCGGCGCCAAAATGAGCTCCGGAAAGCGCCCCGGACAGCGCCGCCCGGCTGTCGGTCTCTCCTCCTCCCGTCGCTGCCGCAAAGACTGCGTCCTCGAAGCGCACCGCGGTCACGAACGCAGCGATACCAGTGACCACAGCATCGACTGCGCGGTTGTCCGTGTGGACCCGAGCAATCAGATCCTCGATCGTTGCGCTGCTGTCGATCAAGCGTTGTGTCGAGCCAAGCGCTTCGCGAAGCACGCGATAGTCGGTCGATCTGCCCAGCTCTCCCAGAAGAACCTGCCGGTCTCCAGTATCGGCCAGGGTGCGTACCATCGCCTCGGCCACGACCGTCGCCAGCTCGACCACCTCGCGGCGACCATGCGTGAGGCCAACGACCTGTGCGACATCGTCCTGGAGACGCACGCGATCGTATTCCGGGGCGGCATGGATGAGCCCAATGGCAATGCCCCGCAGCGCGACCTCTGGATCGTCGATAGCATCGGAGCGGTAGGGCGGCTCGGACTCGTCTTCGAGCGATCGACGCGTCTCCGGGCTCATCCAGCGACGAGATTCGCCCCGGGAGAGGAACTGCATCCGGGCACGGATGAGCTCGGGGTCGAGTACACCATTGGCAGAGGTATAGGTCTCCATGATGCAAAGGGCAATCTCGGTTTCATCCGTGAATTCACCGGGCGCAAGCGAGACTCCCTCTTCGAAGTCAAGGCCGTGATACTCCTCGATTCGACCGAACCGTTGCCGGATCGTTGCCGGATCGAGTCCCGCCACGGGCATGCCAAGCGCGTCGCCGATTCCGAGTCCTAGAATCGCCCCCAGCGTCCGTTCCTGTGTTGCTCGCCCGGCCATGATTGCTCGTTCTCCTTTGACGTTCGTTCTCCCCGATCGAGGATAGTCGTATTTGCCGCTCGTCGCCCTGCAATAGACTGATTGGTGACGCCCGAGTTTGGCAATATCGATCGACGAAGGGGCCATGATGGCGAACGACACATCGGAATCCGCAAAGGCAGCAAAGCTGGCCGCATTGCGCGTGGCATTGCCCGCCACGAGCGAAACGGTCTATCTGAATTCAGGGACGAACGGGCCGCACTCGCGCGCGCTGCTCGATGCAACCGTTGCGAAGCTGACTTCGGACTTCGAGCTGGGCCGCATTGGATCCGACTTCTATCCATCGGTCATGCAGGAGGCAGCCGAAATCCGCACGATGCTTGCCAGCATCATGGGATGCGATGCGGATGAAGTTGCGCTGACCCGCAATGCAATCGAAGGTATGAATATCGGCGTCATGGGGATCAACTGGCGTCCCGGTGACGAGCTGGTCACGACCCAGCTCGAGCATGTCTGCCTGTTCAACCTGATCGGACTTGCGGCGCATCGCCACGGCATTACGGTACGCACGGTCGATATCGGCAATGGTGACGGCGACGTGACGGCCCGGTTGATGGCCGCGTGCACCTCCCGCACGAGGGCGGTGGTGACCTCACATGTGCAGTGGTCGACCGGAGCGGTGCTCGATATGACCGATCTCGCCGGCGCCTGCCGCGAGCGAGGCATTCTGACGATCATCGATGGCGCCCAATCCGGCGGCCACGTCCCCATGGACATGCATGCATTCGGAGTCGATATCTATGCAATTCCGGGCCAAAAATGGCTCTGCGGTCCAGTCGGCACCGGCGCGGTCTATGTGCGCCGCGAAAGCATGGGCGACGTGTTGCCGACCTACCTGCGCGGCGGCTCGTTCGATGTCAATGGGTTCGTCGTGCCATCGCCCGGGGCGTCCCGTTACGAAACGGCCGAGGTCAATCCCCTCACCGGCGCCGGGTTCCGGGCAGGGCTCCAATGGATCGTCGATGAGGTCGGTCTCGACTGGGCATACGATCGAATCCGGCAGCTTGGCGAACGATGCTACGACGGACTGGCAACCATCCCGGGGATTCACCTCGTCACGCCACGTGGGCAGAAGGCGGGGCTGATCTGCTTCCAGATCGATGGGATGACCCCGCAGGAGTTGACCGCGACCCTAGCCGAGCGCGGCTATACGATCCGTTATGTCGAACAGAAGCCATCGCCGCTGGTTGCGCGCATCTCCTGCGGGTGGTGGCTGACCGAGGACGAAGTCGACGGCGTGGTCGACGAGATCGCCCTGATCGTCGCGGCGAATGCCGCCTGACCAACATCCGGGAGCCGACACGATGTCGAACAATCTCTTGCTCGTGAACGGGCGCTTCAAGACAATGAATCCCGCGCAACCGACCGCCGAGGCGGTCGCCATGCAGAACGGCATCATCATTGCGGTCGGAAGCAACGACGACGCCCGGGCTGTCGCTGATCGCAATTCGGACGTGCTCGATCTTGGCGGCCGGACAGCGACCCCGGGTCTCAACGATGCGCACGCCCATCCAATGATGCTCGGGATGTCGTTGGACGACTTGCCGATCGCATCCCCGCCGGTCGAATCGATCGCTCAAATCGTCTCGATGGTGGCCGGGGCAGCCGAGCGTCGCCCGAACGGACGTTGGATCATCGGGAGAGGGTACGATCAGGCGCGATTGCGGGATCAACGTCATCCGACCCGGGCAGACCTGGACGCCGTTTCCCCCCATCATCCTGTCTTGCTCTTCCGGGCATGTCATCACATCGGCGTCGCCAATAGCGCGGCGCTGGCGCTTGCCGGGATCGACGAATCGACGGGGGATCCGGATGGGGGTCAGATCGATCGCGATGAGGCCGGCATGCCCACCGGTGTCGTGCGCGAAACAGCATTGGGATTGGTGCAAGAGGCGATTGCCGAGCCTACCGGATCCGATCTTGAGCGCTACATCGAACGGGGATTGCGGGCGTTTCAGACGGCCGGCGTTACGAGCACGGTCGAAGCGGGTATCGATCGGCCTGAAGAGCTCCGCGCCTATCAGTCGCTTTGGCGAGCGGGATCGCTCCCGATCCGCACCTATCTCATGATGATCATCGCGGAGACACTCGACGAGATGATCGAACTCGGGATTCAGACCGGATTCGGCGACCCGTGGCTCCGGATCGGGCCAGCGAAGCTTTTCAGCGATGGAAGCATCGGTGGCCGGACAGCCCGTATGCGGACGCCATATGCCAGACAAGCGGACAATGTCGGGCTCTGGATGCAGGAGCCGAATGAGATGAAGCGGCTGGTGCGGAAAGCGCACTCAGCCGGATTCCAGGTCGGCATCCATGCCATCGGAGATGCGGCCATCGATCTGATTCTGGATGCTTATGAGGAGGCGCAAACCGCCGATCCGCGTCCCGATCCACGGCACCGGATCGAACATTGCTCGATCGTCGATGTAGAGATCATCGACCGCATCGCTCGGCTCGGTGTGGTGCCGATACCTGGAACGTCGTTCCTTTACTATTTTCGGGATGCCTATCTCCAGAATCTCGGGATGGAGCGGATCCGCCACACCTACGGAATGCGAACGTTCGCAGACCATGGGGTTGTCGCCGCGGCCAGTACCGATGCGCCCGTCGTCCCACCCAATCCCATGACCGGGATTCAAACGATGATGACGCGCACCGACCAGGACGGGCATCCAACCTGGCCAGAAGAAGCAATCGGCCTGGACGAGGCATTGCGGGCATACACCGTCAATGGAGCCTGGGCATCGTTCGAGGAAGGGATCAAGGGAACACTCGAACCGGGTAAGCTCGGGGACGTGACCGTTTTCGACACCGACCTGGACACCGTGGCCGCCGGTGAGATTGGCCAAGTACGGGTCGATCACACCATTATTGACGGCACGATCGTCTGTTCCTCCTAAGGGTGAAGAAAGGCCTTTCCTCGATGCTGACCTTGACGTACATTGGACATTCGGCGTTCCATCTTTCGGACGGCTCGAATTCAGTGTTGGTCGATCCGTTCATCACCGGTAACCCGACCGCGACCGTCTCCGCCGGCGAGTTCTCCCCGAACGCGATCTTGCTGACACATGCCCACAACGATCACGTGGGAGATACGATTGCGATTGCGAAACGTGCAGGAAGTCACGTGATTGCCCTCTTCGAGCTGGCAAATTACATCGGGCGGGCAGGCGTCGAGCAGGCAACCGGTGGGAATATGGGCGGCACGATCGCGTTCGATGGCGGAACGGTCAAGTTCACGCCGGCCTGGCACACGTCTTCATACGAGGATGAGCATGGGGTTCATGCCGCCACGCCGCCGGCGGGATTGGTCGTTCGGTTCGGTGGCAAGACCATCTATTTCGCCGGAGACACATGTCTCTTCAGCGATATGAAGCTGATCGGTGAGGAAGGTCTGGACGTCGGCATCATCCCGATCGGCGACGCGTTCACAATGGGGCCGGCGGATGCGCAACGTGCCGTCGAGTTCCTGAATCCCAAGATCGTCATTCCCTGCCACTACAACACCTTCCCGCCAATCCAGCAGGACAGCGCCCGTTTCAAACGGGACGTCGAAGAGCGGACCGGAGTGCGCTGCGAACCACTGGCTCCCGGGGAATCGATCGAGCTCACGGACAATTAGCCAATGCCGACCATCGAAGAGATCAACACAGAGCTCAAGCGGACCGCTTTTCAGAAGAAGGCGGTCGTCAAGCTCAGCAACAATGATGTGATGGAGCTTGCCCGAGCGTACTTCGCCGACCACGGGTATCGCGCCACGACAACCGGCCGGCCCGGGCACCTCCTTGTCATGGGTGGCGCGGAAGGGATCTTGCCGAGAACGACGGCAGAGATTGCCGTCCGGCAGAACGTCGGCAAAGCGGGAACGACCCTGGTTACGGTCGACGCCGCTGGTGAGCGACTGGGAGCGGAAATGAAGGCATTTCTGGCCTGGTTGCGTGCCGAGAGTAAAGCCAGGAGTAGCGTTACCCGATAGGACGCGGTTGAGCCGGGTCCAGGGTCCACGGAGACGATTGTCCGCGTTTGTCCCGGGACCCGGACACGCTGTGAGCGGCCGCTAATCGCCCTGCTTCCAGCTCACCCCCATACGCGCGTTGGTGCCGCCGTCGACGTAGATAGTCTGCCCGGTGATGAAATCGGCATTGTCCGAAAGGAAGAAGACGGCCGGCTTGCCGAGATCGTCCGGCAGCCCGACCCGACCCCAGGGAACCATCTGGCCTCCGAAATCCCTCGTGTACCCCGGCATGTCGAAGTACCGGGGCACTTCGATGAGGCCAGGAGCGATGCAGTTCACCCGAATGTGCTTGTCGGCCAGTTCGATGGCGAGCGTACGAGTGAATGCAACAACCGCTCCTTTGGTCGCGGCATAGGCAACGTGATTCGGCGCTCCCCCACCTCCATGCACGGATGAGATGTTCAGAATTGCGCCGCCGCCTTCTTCGGCCATGAACCGAGCCGCGCGTTGCGCACAGAAGAAGTAGCCGCGGATATTGATCTCGAATTGCTCGTCGAACAACACCTGGTCGGTATCGAAGAAGTTGACGGCGCGGGTAACCCCCGAGTTGTTGACCAGACCGTCGAGACCTCCGAGAAACTCGACAGCTTCCTCGACGACGCGGAAACAGGTCTCGACCTCGCGGAGATTGCCACCAACGGCCACTGCCCGAGCACCCAGCTTCTCGCATTCGGCCACGGTCCGGTCCGCCCCGTCTCGGCTGTGCGCATAGTGGACGGCCACGTCGTACCCGGCGCGCGCAAGCTCGATAGCGACTCCCTGCCCAATGCCAAGTCCGGCCCCGGTGACGAGTGCGCGACGGCGAACGCCGCCAGATGTCGATTCCGCCATTGCTTGATCTCAGCCCCTTCACTTCAGGTTGTGCGTTTCGTCGAGTCCGGCGAAATTATCTCCGAGGGCTGCAAGATACGCCGAACGGTATCGTGTCTGGCCCAAGAGCGGAATCCGCTCGAATCCCGGCTTCAATCGGACTATCGCACGTATGTGCCCGGATTCGCTTGCGGCTCGCAGAAGGAGATCACCCGTGCAGCGTCAACGATTCGGATGGCGCTGTCTGGTTCGCAAACCGCGTGAGCTGGAACGGTTCGATGGGAAGCTCGGTCGATCCGACGACCGCCAGGTCCGCCAGAATCTGGCCGGTGATCGGGCCAAGGCAAAATCCATGCCCGCTGAACCCGGCAGCAATGATGAGGCCATCGACATCCGGCGATCGTTCGATGACTGGAAGCGCGTCCGGGGTGAGATCGAGCAGACCGCCCCAAACTTGAGCGACACGCAGATCTCGAACCGCCGGCAAGATGCCGACCGCGAACTCAATCGTGTCCCGCACCTGCTCCAGGGTCGGTTGCACGCTGTACTGATCATGCCACTCGCCGCCGTTCCATGCGGTTCCGTTCAGCGTCAGACGGAGTCGTCCATCGACCTGCTGGCGACCAGCGAACATGCCCGACGCAACCCCAATGACCGGAGCGAGCATCGGAGGAAGGGGAACGCTTTGCACTGCTGGTACGTGGCGAATGTCCAGCGGAAGGTTGAGGCCGAGCGTCCCCAAGAGTCGTGGCGTGTAGATACCAGCCGCCACAATCACGACGTCGGCCGCAAGCGGTCCTTCGGTCGTTTCGACGCCGGTGACCTTACCGCTCGCGGTTGCGATGGCGGTCACGTCGACGCCGGTCCGTATGACCGCCCCATGCCGTGTCGCCGCCGCGGCGAACGCCAGGACCGTTTTGGAGGGATTCGCATGACCGTCCGAAGGGCAATAGGACGCGCCGAAGATTTGGTCGGTCAGCGCGGGAGCGATGGCGTGAACGTCGTCGATGGAGTCGAGATACTCGATCGGAATCCCGGCCGTTGCCGACGCGTCGACAACGCCGCGAATGATGGGAACATCGGACTCCGAGAGCGCAAGCCGCAGATTTCCTTGTTGCCGGTACTCGGTATCCGCTTCGAGTTCGGCGGCAAGATTCGGCCAGCGGGCCACCGCCGCCGCGGCAAGGGGAAGCTCCGACGGGTGACGGCCAGATTGGCGAACACCGGCCAATGTCCAGCCGGATGCCATGCTGGCAAGCTCGCCGCGCTCGAGCAACGTCACGTTGACGCCGTTGCGTGCCAGCTCATATGCGGTCGCGGTTCCGCTGATGCCACCGCCGACGATGATAACGCGATCCTGCACGACGCTTGCTCCGATCTCTCGTGACTACTTGCCTGAGCGCGGGTCGAGAACGTCCCGCAATCCATCCCCTACAAGATTGAATGCAAACACGGTAAGCAGCAGCGCGACGCCCGGCGCCAGACTCAGCAACGGGAGCGATGACAGGTAGACGGTTCCTTCCCGAATCATTTGCCCCCAAGTGGGCGTTGGCGGGGGAACACCGAGTCCGATGAAGCTCAGGCTGGCTTCGAGGCGAATTGCAGAAGCAGTCCAGAGGCTCGCCAGTACGACGAGCTCCCCAGCGATATTCGGTGCGATATGGCGATAGAGGATCACCCCCGTGCGTTGCCCCAGCGCGTGCGAGGCTTCGACAAACTCACGTTCCTTGAGCACCAGTGTCTGACCGTAGGCGATGCGGGCAAAGCGCGGAATCATGGTGAAGGCAATTGCGAGGATCAACTTGCCCAGGCCGGGACCGAGCACCGCCATCACGAGCAGCCCCATGATCAAATCTGGAAATGCTAACAAAACGTCGACCAGACGCATCAGCACGGCTTCGGTCTTGCCACCGAAATAGCCAGCAACGACGCCGATGGCGGTGCCAGCGAATCCACCGAGCAGCACCGAAAAAATACCGACCTGGAGTGCGATTCGGGTGCCATAGATGATGCGCGACAGCACGTCGCGGCCGTATGCATCGCGACCGAGCAGATAGTCGCGCGACGGGCCTTCGAGCCTGTTTGGGACACTTTGGGTCAATGGGTTGTGTGGCGCCAGAACCGGCGCAAAGACGGCAACCAGAATGATGAGGATCACGAGCATCAAGCCGACGACGGCCGATCGGTTGCGAGCGAACGCCCTCCAGGCGCGTCGTCGTTCGGAAATGACCGCAATCGGCGCAGTGGGCGCCATCGTGACGGACGGGGTCGCTGTCATTACCGTTTCCTCATCCGCGGATCGACCAGCGTGTAGATGATGTCCACGAGGATGTTGACGAGCACGATGATCAGCGCATAGACCACCATGATTGCCTGCAACAATGTGTAGTCGCGGCGAGTGGTGGCGCCGACCATCAGCTTGCCGAGTCCTGGCCGGGCGAAGACCTCTTCGGTCAACACGGAACCACCGATCAAACCGATCACGAAGACTCCGGTCAGCGCAACGATGGGCACCAAACCTGGCCGCAGCGCATGCCGCACCATCACCATTCGGCTCGGCAATCCCTTGGCCCTGGCCGTGCGGACATAGTCGTCCGAAAGCACGTTCAGCATGACCGATCGGGTCATGCGGGTGACATACGCGGTTTCGACCAATCCCAGGGTGATGGCCGGCAGGACGAGGGCATGCAGATTCTCGAGCGGATCGTCGAAACCGGCGGTGCTGATGGCCGGGAACCAACCGGCCTTGGCCGAGAGGAAATACATCAACAGCAAGCCGATGTAGAACGCGGGCGCCGAGAGCCCAGCGAGGGAGATCACGCGAACGAAGTAATCGACGAAGGTATTGCGGCGGACCGCGCTGAGCATGCCAGCGGGAATGCCGATCGCCAGGGCAATGACGATCGCCGCGGCGGTGAGCTCCAATGTGTATGGAAGTACCGTACGGATCTGAATCCACGCCGGTTGGCGCGTAACCAGCGAATCGCCCAGGTCACCCTGCAAGATCCCCCCGAGATAGTCGAGATATTGCTGCCAGACCGGTTTGTCCAAACCCATCTGCGTGCGAAGTGCTGCCACTGCATCATCGGTGGCGTAGTCACCCAGCACTGCATAGGCAGGATCGCCGGGCGCCACCCGCATGAGCAAGAAGATAATGGTCAGGACCGCGAACAGGGTGGGGATGCCCAGCAGCAGCCGCTTGAAGATGAATCTGAGCATGCGCCGCTACATCCTCTCACCCGGAATCAATGGCGCATGGCAGGTGGCGCCGAACTGCGCCACCTGCCATCTGGATATGTATACGTTTAGGCTCGAGACAACTGTTCCCTGAGCCGAGCTACTCGGTAATCGTTGTGGTCTCGTTGTAACCCGGATAGAGCTGCGGCACCGAGATCAGCTCATGACCGTAGTCGACGTTGGGCTGGCGAACGTAAACCTGATTGGTGTACAGGAGACCAAAGCCCGCGAAGTTTTGCAGAATCTCGATATTGAGCTGCTGCCAGGCTTCGATCTGTGCTTCGGCGTCCGTCTCGGCACGCGCCGCCGCCACCTGATCGTCGAGCTGGAACTGCGAGAAGTTGGTCGATCCACCGGTAGAGGTGAAGAACTGGGTCAGATAGGTATCCGCGCTCGGTCGATACGCGATATAGATCGTGATCGCGTTGGATCCGGCGCGAATCTGCTCGTGCATCACCGCATGCTGGACAACCTCGAGCTCGACATCGATGCCGATCTGTGCCAGCTCTTCCTGCAACACCGTGTACTGCGTCTGGTAAGCGGCCTGCTCAGAGGTCACAAGGGTCAGGCTGAAGCCATCGGCATAGCCGGCTTCGGCCATAAGCTCATTCGCCCGCTCGATGTCCTGGCTAAAGTCGACCTCGGCGGCCTGGGCCTCTTCCTGCGTCAGCGCGCCCGGAACGATGCCGGTCGGCACGATCGAAAAGATCCCCTGGGCCACCGGTTCTCCTGCAAGCGCGAGATGATTCTCACGCGAAACCGCCAGGATGATGGCCTCACGCACCAGCGGGTCTTGCAGATATTCGTTGGTGATGTCGAGGTTCAGCCAAACTGCTTCACCGACGCCAAAGACATCGGCAATCTGATTACCTGCCTGATTGATGCGCTCGACATACTGCGCTTCCGGCAGGCCATTGATGACATCGAGCTCGCCCGACTCCAGGCCGAGGTCGCGTGCGGTGTTGTCCGCGATGTAGCGAACCTCAACCCCACCAAGCTTCGGCGCGCCCCGGAAGTAGTCGTCGTTGGCAACAAGGGTTGTGCTGGTTTGTGGCGTGTAGGAGGAGAACTTGAATGGGCCGGTGCCAATCGGCTCGTTGGCGAAGCCATCCGCGCCGAGCGCCTCATAGGCCTGCTGGCAGATGATATAGCCGCCGCCGTAATTCGCGAACTTCGGCAGGAAGACTGCCGGGCCAAGTGGTGTGGGCACGACCACCTTGACGGTGGCATCGTCGACCTTGACGAACTCGAATCCGGCATAATCGCCTGCGACGCCGGACGTATCGGAATTCGCGGACTTCTGCAGCGAGAAGACCACATCATCCGCGGTCAGCGGATAGGCCTCGGTTGCGCTGCTTGCATGGCAGGTTGCGTCGGTCCTCAGGGCGAATGTCCATGATTGGGTTCCGTCTGCTTCCGCGACAGGTTCTGGGACTTCGGTCGCGAGGTCGGCCTCGATGACACTGGCATCGCCCGGTTTGAACCGAAGCAAACCATTGAAAACCATGTCCACGACCGTGCGGTCCTGCGTTCCCGAAGCCAGGTGCGGATCGAAGGTCGCCTTATCCCCCGAGTTCGTTGCATGAACCAGCACCGGCCGGTCATCCTGAGCGGAGACCGAGCCGAAGAGTGGTCCAATCGCCGTGAGCGCCAGCAGGATGACGCTCAAGAACGAGATCGTGCGCGTACGTCTGTGAGTCATAGCCCCTCCATTCATGGTGCTTTCGCACGAATCGACAGATCCGCCGATTCTTCCGCCTCAATGCTCGCTGTCGCCGTTCGACCGAATCGAACCGCCGGCAACGCGAACGGCAAACACGAAGTTCATGCCGGCCGCGCAAACGACGACGCGATTCCAAGTTCTACCTAACAGCTTCGCATTCACTATACCGCATGCTGTTTCGCAGGCTTATTTTTGTGGAGGGTGCGGACGTTCACGTGCGGGCGACAACGCAGTCGATGTCACGTCAGCTGGTCGCGACGCTTCGGTCCTCGGGGCGACGGTATACTGTCCGTAGGCCCCAGTAGCTCAGTGGATAGAGCATTCGCCTTCTAAGCGAAGGGTCGTCAGTTCGAGTCTGACCTGGGGCACCAGCACCAAGACCTCCAGCGCTTCCAGGCCGTTGCTGGAGATCGACCCCTCAGCTTTGAGGAACATGAGATGGTCAACGAGCGAACCCATCGAGTGTTAGACTCGAATACCCACCAACTGCCTGCTTGTGCTCGTTTCGCGCTGAGGGAGTATCCATCTTTTCGAGCATGGATCAGAATCTTCTGATGATTCACTCTTGATCGCGCACAACCGAGCGTTAGGTACAAACACAACCCCCAAAGCGAAAGGAGTACCTTCGTGTCTCAGAGCAACGTCCCGACGAATGCCCCTTCAACACCGGCACGAGACGATGACGCAGCGCTGCCTTCTCCATCAAAATTCGTCAGCCGGCGAACGCTCTTGAAGACGGCAGCGGGCGCGGTCGGACTCAATCTCGTCGCTGATACATCGATTGCTGAAGCGCGACAGACACCGGCCGCGAGCCCGGTGCCAATCGAGACGCCCATTTCGCTCTCTGCCACATCGGTCGAAACGTGGGGTGAGCCATGGATCTGGCGTCCGTCAGACTGGCCGGGTCAGGCGCTCGAGCTAAATGTCGTCGAAAACGAGAACCCCGGGGCGATCGTCGGCTACGGCAATCCGAGCGCCATCCTCTTCTCATATGGCGGTATGACGCCCGGTCCGACGATTCGCATGCGCGGAGACGAAACGCTCTTCGTTCGGCTGCGAAATTTGCTCGGGCAAAACTACGGCACCACGACGGTCGGCCCCTACCCCGACCCCAAGGCGCTGCCGTCCTGGATGAAGCCATCGCAGGTCACGGAGAGGGCCCGGGAGGTTGGCCTCATCCGCAGCGATTTTTGCATCGGCGAGCATGTGAACGGCGTGCATTCGTTGCGGGTAACTAATCTTCACACACATGGATTGCACGTTCGACCAGGAAAGAACTCGGACGGAACGCATTCCGACAACATCATCCTGCGGCTGATCGACGAAGCCGATCTCGAAGAGCGGGAAGCCAACCGCGACAGTCCCTATTGCGCCTGGTTGCAAGATCCTAACCAGACCACCTATCTGCAAGAAGATGAGGTCACGGGGTTTGCCGACTACGAGTTTCGACTCGGAAATGTGCAATCCAAGCTGACGGAGCGACTCGGACTTCCGCCGCAAGCACATCCGCCCGGCACGCACTGGTATCACCCGCATTGCCATGGAGCGACACACAATCAGGTGGCGAGCGGCATGGCGGGCTTCCTTATCATCGAAGGCGATGTCGACGAAGCGATCAACCTGGCGTTGACTGGCGAGCGATTCCCGGATCCGCAGCTGCGGGCCGGAGCCTACGACTATATGGAACGCGTGATGTTCATTCAGCGTGTGTTCAATCTCTCCGTCGATCCTGATGCCCCAACTCAGGAGCTCAAGCAAGGTGGAAATGCGGTCCCGCTCGTCAACGGTGACCAGCGCCCAGACACCATCACCATGCGTCCTGGTGCCATCGAGCGATGGCGGGTTCTGAACGGAAGCGTGGATGGCCAAGGGTACATGCGCTTTATGGTCGTCAAGGGCCAGTATGCCGTAGACGAAAGCAGCCAAGCGGGGAACGAGTCGATCCAGCTGATGAAGTCGACAGATCCGGTAAACCAGGCCTTCGCACCGGTAACTTCGGACGAACTCGAAGCAGACAAGCAAACGCTCTATCAGCTCGCGTTCGATGGCGTGACGCTCGTTGCCGGAGAGGGCGAGAACGCGAGATACACCATCAAGGACCTATCGCAACAGAACCCCGGAACCGAAAACCCGATAGATCAACCGCTCTCTGGGAAGCCGAACCAAGCGATGCTCGCGAATATACAAGCGGCATACGCAGACGCCAGCAGCATCACGAACACGTATGTCCGGCCAAACGAGGTCTACCTGGCTCCGGCCAACCGAACGGACCTGTTCTTCCAGGCGCCGGCGCTTTCGCCTGGAAGTGAAGCGGACTACTACACGATCCTCGGCAGAGCATCGGTGGTTCAATCGGATAACTACCAATCCGCGTTGCAGTCCAACTACAACAAGCCCAACCTCGTCCCGCAACCGGAAGACGTGGTCGTCGGGTACGTCGTGGTGAGCAATGGCGCGAACACGGAGGATCAATCGGCAACGCCGATTCCTGCTTTCGATGTGATGTCTCTTGTAGATGTGTTGCCGGAGACTCCGGAATATCACCTCCCGATCGATCATCACGAGGTGCGTATCAAGGAAGCGGAGGGCGACATTCCGGCCGATCCGGACAGCGGACTGGACGGGCGAGCCGGCAAGTTCCGCAGCCGAACTATCACCTACTCGGGCTGGGGCGCCGCCGACTTCCCGCTCATCACCACCGCAGGCGACGACGAGACCTCTACGAATTTCCGTGCGTTCGTCGAGCGCGACCAAGCGAACGGCGGAGTCCTGGAGCTACTGCGGTACGCATCGATTCCCGATACAGATGATTATGTCCTGTTGGCGCCGAACATTCGCACAATGGCTATTGCATCCTCTGCTTCGTCAGAGCCGGCGCCAGTCCTCCCGGAAAGTGATGGCTCGCTTCCCGTTCGCGCGAGCATGTCTCGAAAATTCAACCCGAACGATCCGCTGCGCCCACGGATGCTCGAAGGAACAGCGGAGGAGTGGGCACTCTACAACTACTCGATGCCGCTCTGGGCGGATACGGGTCAGAGTCCAGTTGGACAAGATGGCGGCCACTTTCCCGGTGAGCCGCTGTCACGAGCAGAAGGTCAGGCCCGATTTGCTGCCCAACCTAATGACGGCAAGACGTGGGTGATCACCTCGAAAGGTGTCGATCACCCGTTCCATATTCATCAGAATCCTGTGTGGGTCCTCCGGATCGAGGTTCCGGATGAGAACGGCAATCTTGTCAACATTCTCGACGAGCCACGGTGGCAAGATGTCGTCTGGATTCCGCGAGCGGGTGGCCGCGCCATCGTGCGATCGCGCTTCCCTGACTATATCGGCGTCTTTGTCGACCATTGCCACATTCTCTTGCACGAAGACAATGGCATGATGCAGACCCTTGAGATCACTCCGTTTGCGGACCAGTCCAACTACGATCTGGCCGACACCGTCACCACGAGCGATGATACGGCCGACCAGGTTTCAGCCGTCTATCCGCGACTGACGCCGGCCGAAGCGTGGCGCCAGAACATCGAGTTTCTTGACTCGAATCACACCACCGGGCAAATGTACCCAGGATTTCCGGTCGGCTCGCCGCCGGCTTCCTGATCCAGCGAGGGGGCCGCTCTTTTTTCCTTACAAACAGAAGGGAGCGGCCCCTCGCTGGATCAGGTGTTCAAAAGACATCGCCAAAGGTCGAGCGATCGTCCTGGTCTCGCCCCCTTTCTCGTCGACGCGGCAATGGGGGATCCATGGACGTCGCATGTTCCGATTAGCTGACCACGATGCCGGCACTTGGCGTGGATGGCTTTCAGGAGAGCCGGTCGGCGGACCAGCCAAGCCTCAAGTCCTTGATCCAAAGTCCGCAGGTGGTGATGTTCGGCGTTTGCTGCAGCGCACCCACGGTACGTTCAGCCAGCACAGAAACGGGATTCCAGCCTTTCGCGTCAGTTCAGAGGCTCGGCGAGATGAAATTCGACCCCGTCGAGAGATTCGAAGTCGCATCAGTCTCGCCAAGATCTGGGAAACGCTGGGGAATTACGCTGGCCCGAGTCGACTTCCAGACTACTGGCCCAGGTTGGTGACCGGCAGGTACGCCTTTCATGAAGCAACGTACGGGCCCCTGTTACCGCGAGGGCCGGACTCAACCTCACCTGGCAAGCGGAGAAAGCGATCTGGCTCTCTTGCCTGAAGTGGTCTGAGATGAGGGGGGAGCAGATTCTACTCCACTTGAGACCAGAGCAGTCTACCGGGGTTTCTCAGCAGCAGCAGCGCCATATCTTGCACGAACCGTATCGCCGGACGGACGAACGGCGCATGCGTTCAATCCTATAGGAAGAAGCTCACCGAGGACTGCGGCGCTTTCACGACCCGGGTTTCTTTCTCGCCACTCTATTGCAATGCGTCGGACTCTACGAGAGAAACCTGACCACCTCTCGCACCGCTTCCTCCGGCCGCTCGAACAACACGCCATGGCCGCAACCCTTCAAGATGTACAGCTCAGAACCGTTGATGCCCTCGTGAATGACTCGAGCGCCAGCTCCGTCTGGCCCGCAATCGAGCGGGGTGAGCCAGTCCTCGTCGCCATGGAGAACGAGGGTTGGAGCGGTGATGTTGCCCAGCAGACCTCGCACGTCAGTCGTGATCATTGCATCACAGGCATCGCTGAAGACCTCGAGCGAGGTATTACGCAGAATCGATTCCTGCATCCACGAAAGCGAATGCAGATTGCCGCTGGTGACCATCTCGTCCAGGTAGGCACGGCTGAATGCGTGCGTCAGGAGCATCAGCGCCAGCTCTTCGGAACCCAGCCCAAACGTGTGCGCCACTCGCTTCCAAAGATCGAAGTTGGTTCGCGCCAGCCAGTCACATTTGGCGACCGCTCCGTTGAAAACGAGTCTGTCCACTTTCTCTGGATATTTCGCGGCAAAGAGCACCGCGATGAACCCTCCCATCGACCCGCCATGGACGTGCAGCTTCTCGTAGCCGAGGGCGTCGATCAGACCCGCCATATCATCAACCCAGACGTCCATGCCGTATTTCTGGTCGGGACGGTCACTCAGCCCGTAGCCGCGGTGGTCGAAGTCGATGACCGTGAACGTGTCGGTGAGCAATGGGGTAATCAGACCATACCCCTCGTGCCCATTGACGGCGCCGCCAATCTGGATAACTGGCGGGCCGCTGCCGTTGATCTCGTAGTAGATCTTTGCGCCGTTTACGTCTGCGTGAGGCATGGCTGGCTATTCCTTTGGAACGTTGTAGACGTAGGCCGTAACGCCTCCGCATACCATCAGATTCTGACCGGTGATATAGGACGCTTCGTCAGACGCGAGGAAGAGAAAAGCGTTGGCGATATCGTCAGCGGCGGCCAACCGATTCATCGGCACGATCGGGAACTTCTTGCGAAACTCGTCCATCGTCTCTTCACCAACCAATTGCACGGAGCGCGGCGTATCGGCGGGGCCTGGGCCGACGCCGTTGACCCGAATGTTGTGTTCCGCAAGCTCGACCGCCATCACCTTGATCAATCCGGCGATACCTGACTTCGCCGCGACGTAGGAGGCGAATTGGGCGCCCGCTCCTTCGGCGTTGATCGATGTCGTATAGAGAATCGATCCTCCGCCCGAGGCGACCATGGCCCGTGCGGCCCGGCGACCGAGGAAAAACGCAGCATTGAGCTGGACGTTGATATCCGAGAACCAGAAGTCATCCGTGAATTCGAGAAAGGGCTGCGGACCGTGGAATGGAGCGGCATTGCTGACCAGAATGTCCAGCTTGTCGTCCAGCCAAGCCAGCGTATCGTCCATCAGCTTGTCGCAGTTTTCCTTCGTCCCAACGTCACATTGCAGCGCCAACGCCTCGGCGCCAAGCGCCTCGATCTCGGCTTTCACCGCCTCGGCCGATTCGAGCCGGATGTCTGCCAGAACGATTTTGGTTGCGCCTTCCTCGACGAATCGGCGAGCGGTTGCCCGGCCGAATCCGCTGCCGCCGCCGGTGATCAGGGCGGTTCGTCCCGCCAGTCTTGGTCCTGTCATCAGTCGCGTCCTTTCGCTTCGAATGAGGATTCGATCGAAACTCGATGGTAGAAGGGGTAGAGCATTGCCTGCGCCGGATTCCAACCGTGTACGCCGACCCGACGAACATAGACATCCTGAGGAACGAGCAGTGGAATATAGGGAAGCTGGTCGGCACAGATGAGCTGGATTCTGGTCGCAGCGCGTTGAAGATCATCGGCTTCGGCCCGAAGCCACTCGCGATAGGCGTCATCGAGCTCAGGGATCGACGCATGCTGCCAGTTTGGACGCGGAGCACCCCACGAGGCGGTGAACCCGATGGCCGCATCGACCGGATCCTGCCACAGCCACTTGTTGATGAAGCTGGCCGGTCCAGACAGCACCGTTTCGTAGAAGCCCTTGAAACTGATGACGGGTTTGAGCTGGAGAAGTACGCCGATGGCGCGAAGCTGGTCACGGAGCCCTTCAGCGATGCGCCTGTGGATGGTGTCATCCTGAATGACACATTCGAAGGCCAGGCGAACGTCGTTCTTGATCCGGATTCCGTCTTCGCCGAGCGTCCAGCCAGCCGCATCGAGCAATGCCGCGGCTTCCACAGGGTCAAAGCGGCGCCCCTGCTCGACGATGGGATCGTAAAACTCGCCACCCGGAGAAATCGGCCCCCACGTTCCACTGCCATACCCGAGCACCGCTTTGCGAACCAGCTCGTCACGGTCGATAGCGGACGCAATCGCCCGTCGAACGCGAATATCGTCAAAACCGAGATCGGTGCGATCCCAGTTCAGGCCAAGATAGGCATTCGACGCCTGGCTGAACCGGATCACGCGAAAGCGATCGTCGGCCTCGAGCCGGGCCACATCCTCGTAATCCGGTCCATGAATACAATCGAGCTCGCCCCGTTCGAGTGCCGCCACCCGTTCCGCGGGTTCCAGCACCTTGGTCCATTCGATCCGGTCGACGAGGGCGCCCGACCTGGCCGAGGCGTGCAGGAAGCGAGCCGGTGGGGTTGGATAATCAACCCAGCGCTTGGCGACGACTTTGTCATCGCTGTGACTCACGAGGCGGAAGGGTCCGGTTCCATCGGCGAAGGTGTATCCCGAGCCGTCGGGATCCGCGGCACGGCGAGCCTCGTTATAGATCGCCGTGTGCGTTCCCCAAAGGAGGGATGGGAGCCGGACGTAGGGATGGTGCAAGGTGAAGACGAGTGTGTCCTGGCCGTCTGCGAAGACCTTGTCGACCGCATCCCAATACCAGAGCTGACGGCCACCATGAAAGCCCCAGCGCAGTCCTTCAAGCGCGCGAAGGATGGCGGGCGCGTCGCAGGGATCGCCAGAATGAAAACGAAGCCCGTCCCGAATGTGGAAGCGCCAGGTGAGCTTGTCCTCGGAGATCTCCCAGCGATCGGCAAGGGCCGGATGCGCCTGACCATCCGGCCCCTTTGCCACCACAGTCTCGTAAATCGCCACGCTCGGCGGATCGATGTGAGCGCCGTGCGGGTCGAGACGACTGAATGGATAGTCGAACCCTTCGTGCAAGATCATGGAAGTATCCATTTACGATGAGGCGAGAGACCGAGAAATCATGCGCGGCTCAACGATCTAAGGCCGCCGGACAGGATTGGGCGATATGGCGCTTCGCGCGGCGCCGCTGTTGTTCTGTCGCATTCCATAACGCCGTACCATCAACGAGCGGGGATCATCCGTCGACACCCCTCCCCACATCACGACTTGTAGCGATCGTGCCAGTCGACGCCAGACCAGGTGACAAAGTTGTCCGGAACAATCCGAAAGAGCCAGCGGTTGTTCCCAAGCTTCGGAACGAGGTAGTCGGGACCACGCTCCCCCAAGTACCGAACCGACATCCGCTGCGCGATCGGAACCCAGGCTCCGCCTACGTTCGGCTCCTCGACCAGCTCGGCCCGGCCCTGGAGGAAGACCTTGCGTAGCGGCGAAGAGTCCTCGTCGATGCTGAGCGCGACCTTTGGGTTGTCGAGAATCATCTTTGCCCACTTGCTCTTTTCACGGGCAATGATCCAGAAGATGCCCTCTTCCGGTTCCCACTCGAACCAGATCGGCACGATGTAGGGATAGCCATTGGCGTCAAGCGTCGCCAGCCGCGCCAGAATACCCTCGTTCAGGAACGAGGTGACCTCGTCCGGGTCCATCCCTCCGATTTTGCCGCGCCAATCGACGTTGTTCTTTTCGTTCTCCGACATCTCGTTCCTCCTGCGCACGGCGCAGTTCCTGGCAGATCCTGCGGGACAATATCAGCAATCGCGTTTTCGCTACACGAGATTTTTCGGCACGCCGAGCGCATCGAAGGTGGCTTTGGCTGCCATGATGTGGCGCTTGCCGTCGTCGAGCGAAATTCCCAGGTGACCGGGCAAGTGGGCGTCGAAATCGAGCTCCGCAAGCTTGTCGACACTCTGAGCGTACTCCTGGATCGAGCAGTCGTGTGTGTTCTGCAGGAAGACCGTGCCACCAAAGAAAATGACATCCCCTTGGAGCAGGTACGTCTTGGCGCCCCCCTCGACCAGGAATGAGACATGGCCGGCGGCGTGACCGGGGGTTTCGATCACACGCAAGCTGAGATTGCCGACGGCGAGGGTATCCCCCTCAGTCAGGTCCCCGGCGCACGGGCAGGAATGCAGGACATAGTCTTCGGGGAAGTACCCTGCTCGCTTCGCCTCGGGAAGGCTGATCTGGCGCTCGTCTCCCGCCTGCAGGGTTCGTGCCGTCAACGGCGATCCATGCACCTCGCAACCGAGCAACGCTCGCAACTGAGCCGCGCCGCCCATATGATCGGTATGGTAATGGGTGAGGAAGAGATGGGCGATGCGCGCAGGGTCGTAGCCATCCCGCCGGATCTCCCGCAGGATCAGCTCGGGATCGCCCGCTACGCCGCCGATACCGGCATCGATCAGGGCAAGATCGTCTCCTCCATCCAGGAGGTAGACGTGGCAGTCTCCCGGGGAAGTCAAGCTGAACCCAAATCGACCTCCGCCAACAAGACAGACATCTGGTGTCAGGCGCACGGTGTTTCTCCCCTGCCGAATGACCAGCGTTCGTGGCATAGTGGATTTGCCGGCGACGTCCGTTGGTCCCGGCAAATGGACCAAGTGTGCAATGATATAATATATAGCAGCATTCTGAATTCAAGTCACCCTGGAGCTTCCCGTTTTGGGGTGCGCTCGTATCGGAATGCTGACACCTGGCCGGATCGAAGCACCGGCGCTCGAAGGGGTGAATCATGCCGGGAAGTGACCTGACCAGTTCCGTCGAGCTCGTTTATCGGCAAACTCGTCACGACATCGTCTCTGGAGAGCTTGCGCCTGGCGTTCCGCTTCGCTTGCAGGATCTGGCCGCGCGAAATGGGGTCAGCATGATCCCCGTTCGAGAGGCCCTTCGCCTGCTCGAAGCGGAGGGGTTCGTGGACATCCTTCAGAACAAGGGCGCCAGGGTCGCTCCGTTCTCCAAGGAGGACATGCTCGACGTCTACCGCACCCGGCTCATTCTCGAAACAGAGGCCCTCCGGCAGGCGGTGCCCAATACCACGCCGCAGGTGATCGCGACAGCACGCAAGATCAACGAGAAGCTCGGCCGGCAAAAAGCCAAGAAGGGGGTGGTGCTTTATGACGACCATCGCCGTTTTCATCTGATGCTCTATGAGCCGTCCGGCTCGCGCTGGCTCATGAGACTTATCTCCAGCGTTTGGGACCATACCGACCGCTACCGGCGGCAGGTCGAGACGCGCGTGACTCATCGAGAGGTCGTCGCCGAGCATGAACGGATACTGGCGGCCATGGAACGAGGAGACGCCGACGGGGCGGCCACGGCGCTCCGCGATCATCTTGAGAGTTCGATGGCCATCATGTCGCTCGATTTCGATGAAATGGTCGAACGGGCCGCGCAACCCGGGTAACCGCACCAAAGTCCGAGTTCGCGTGGAGTTGTGTTTTTCGCGCGGTCCGTATAATTTATAACAAGATCACATCGTACGGTATTGGATTCCGGGTTCGTTGCAGTGTGGCCGGCAGGTGCTCGGTCACTGTGGATCAGAGAGGAGTCTTCGGTGACAGCAGATCTACGGAATGAGCGTGCGCTCGCAGTACTCGTGGAGGATTTTGCTCGTTCGCGCGTAAGCAGGAGGCAGTTTCTCACCCGGGCAGCTGCACTCGGGGTTGGCGCTTCTGCTGCGGCAGGCATGCTGGCAGCCGCAACTCCGCAGATGGCCGCGGCCCAGGACGCCGAACCCCAGATGGGGGGACGCTTCACTTGGGGTTACGACCGCGACGTGAACAAACTCGATCCGGTGGCGAGCGGCTGGGCCGATCCGGGGTATAACGCCCTTTATGAGTACACGATGATTCGTCATCCGGAAACCGGCCTTCCGGTCGCTGCGCTGGCTGAATCCTGGGAAGTCTCCGAGGATGGCCTGGAGTGGCGCCTCAATATCCGTGAAGGTCTCACCTTTCAGTCCGGCGAGCCGCTGACAGCGGAGATTGTCGCGGCGAATTTCAATGTTTTCCGCGATCCCGAGCAGGGTCAGAATGCGATCTTCTGGGCCACTGTCACAGACGTACAGGCAGCCGACGGCAATGTCGTCGTGGTGACGACGTCCGCACCCTTTGCGGCATTTCCGGAGACACTGGCGACCGAATACTCGATGCCATACAACCCGGCCGTCCGTGAAGAGCTGGGCGATTCCTTCGGAGCCACCGGGGCCGATGGGACCGGCCCCTTCACGTTGACCAATTTTGCTCCTGGGCAGGAGTGCCTGCTGACCAAGTGGCCCGAGTACCACGGGAGCAATATCGAGTTCCTGCAGAACAACGGGCCAGCCTACGTCGACGAAGTTCGTTTCGTTCCGATTCTGGAAGCGGGCAACCGGGCGATCGAAATCGAGTCGGGCAATGTCGACGTGGTCACGAATCCCGGCGGACAGGACGTCGACCGGCTGGCGGCGAATCCCGACCTGGTCGTGGTCGAGATCCCGCAGCCGTCCAACGTGATCCTTTCGCTCAACCACCAGGACACGAGCCTCGGCTTCGACGACATTCGCGTTCGCCAGGCGATCTCGCATGCGATCGACCGCGAAGGCATCGCTCAGGCGGTTTACTTCGGGCACGCGACGCCAACGCAAGGACCGATTGCCTCGAACTGGAAATGGTACGAGCCAGGGGTCGAGGAGTTCAACGCATTCGATCCGGAGCTGTCAAAGTCATTGCTCGATGAAGCCGGTTGGACCGAAGGATCCGACGGCATTCGTGAGAAGGATGGCGTCAAGCTCTCCTGGACCAACATCAACTTTGCGAATCAGCCGTTCAATCAGCCGATCATGGAGATCATTTCCGAGAATCTGCGGGAGATCGGCGCCGAGATGCTCAACGAGAATCTCGAGCTCGCCGCGTTCGGCGAGGCGCGATCGGCGGAGCCGGCGTCCTGGAGCCAGGAATGGCTTTGGTCATCACCAATGGACGTGCTCATTATCTTCGGCCGCATTCTGCCCAGCGCCGCGTACAACGGGGTGACGCCGGAGCTCGACCAGGCCTTTACCGATTGGCAGACAGCTGCCTCCGAGGAAGAGCTGATCGACGCCGCCAGCCGCGCGCAGCTGGAATGGGCTGAGCAGTTGACCAAGATTCCGGTCGTAACGGCGAATGGCGTCTGGGTCAACCGGACCAATGTGCACGGATTTACCCCGTCACAGTCGATGCTCTACCCGCTCTTCAACGACGTCTGGATCGAGCAGTAGCAGACTATCGAGCGTGCCCGGCCGCCCAACTGGCGACCGCCGGGCACGCTCGCGTTTATCGTCCCGGACGCAGGGGCACATTGATCTATGGCCAGAACCATTGTCTATCGCAGCCTCTATGCGGTCCTGCTGCTGATCGCGGCGTCGTTTCTTGTCTTCTATGGCATGCGGCTGGCGCCCGGGGACGTCGCAGAAGTTCTGGCCAGCCATCCGACCGGGCAAATGACGGTCGAGCGAATCCGGGAAGACCTCGGCCTCAATCGCCCTGTTTTCGTGCAGTACGGCACCTACATGCGGGAGTTGCTCTCGGGCAACCTCGGAGTGTCTCTGGTTACCGGCGAACCGATATCGGAGATTCTTCGAACGTCGGCAAGCTATACCCTCAGGCTCGCGGTCCTTGCCTTCTTGTTGAGTATCGGACTGGCCATTCCGCTCGGCGCGTTGGCCGCGTGGAAACGCAATTCACTCTTCGATCAAGGGACGATGCTCATCGCCGTCATTGGTATGGGTATTCCCAATTTCTTCCTGGCGGTGCTCCTTATCCAGCTCTTTACCGTTCGGCTGGGCTGGTTGCCGGTGGCCGGGTACGAAACTCCGAAACACATCATCATGCCGGCCCTGGTCCTTGCCGCAGAGGCGCTGGCGATCAATCTCCGCGTTGTTCGCTCGTCGGTTCTCGAGGAGCTCGGCCGCGACTATGTTCGCACCCTCAAAGCCAAGGGACTGTCCAACCGGCGTATTCTCTGGTTGCATGTTCTGCGCAACTCGCTGCCGCCCGTGATTGCGCTCGCCGGGATCATGATGCGGACCTTGCTCGGGTATACCCTGATCGTGGAGACGATTTTCCGCTGGCCAGGGCTCGGGTATCAATTGGTCAACGCGGTTCTCAAGCGTGACTATACGGTGGCGCAAACGCTGGCAATCCTGCTGACCGCCGCAGTCATCATCTTCAACGCGCTGGCCGACCTGCTCCAGCAGTGGGCCGACCCACGGACACGCGGGAAGGCAGGAGCCTGATGACGGCGTTCGACAGTTCCTCTCTCCCCCCCGAGGCTCCAATCGAAGCGGTCGTTGCGGTCGCACCCGGCTTGACGTGGGGAGAACGGTTGGCCCCGTTTCTGGCCAATAAACTGGCAGTCCTGGGCGCATTCCTGACGTTCTTCTTCCTGGTCGTCGCATGCATCGGCGCGGCAATCATGTTCGTACCGGGATGGAGCGACCTCTATATCGATCAGCGCCTGCGAGAGACATTGCTTCGGCCACTGTCTCCCGGATTTCCGTTGGGCACCGATCAGTTCGGTCGTGACATGATGTGGCGCATCGCAGCCGGCACCGCGGTGTCACTCTTCACCGGTTTGGCGGTCACCATCATCTCGATGTTCTTTGGGATGATCCTGGGCGCCTTGGCCGGATACGCGGGCGGGATCGTCGACCGGGTGATCTCTGCCTTTATCGATCTCGTCTGGGGTTTCCCGGTAATCCTCGTGGCGGTGATCTTTGTCGGCGCGCTCAAGCCCGGACTCACCGCGGTGATCCTCGCGATCAGCGTCGTCAACTGGGCAGGTTTTGCCCGCATCGTACGAGCCCAGGTCATCTCACTGAAGGAGCGGGCGTTCATCGAAGCGGCCCGGGCGCTCGGCGTCCCCTCCTGGAAAATAATCGTCCGGCATCTGGTTCCCAATATGCTCGGCACCTCGCTGGTGATGGCCTCGTATTACATCGCCGTCACGGTCATTGCCGAAGCCGGGCTTGCGTTCATCGGGCTCGGTGCGCAACCGCCGACCCCGAGTCTCGGCCAGATGATCTCGGAAGGACGCAACTTTCTCTATGTCAACCCCTGGGTCGCAATCCTGCCCGGTATGACCATTGCGCTGATCGTATTGGGGCTGAATACGCTCGGCGACGGGTTGCGGGACATCTTCGACCCGCACCTGAGGCGGTCTTGAATCCATGATTCCGCAGTCCTGCCAACGCCAGAACGCCCCGCACGACCTCGCGGCAATCGCAGTCAGCGCATGTCTCCTTCCCCGTGGCGGATCGGAGGAGTCGAGGCTGCGGTTCTTCTGGCCGCGCCGGCCGCTTCATGTTGAGCTGCAGCGACTGCCGATGCGCGTTACGTCGCGTTGTCCCAGGATGTCTACGTGTGTTGCGGCGGAGCGACGCGCATGACTGCGATGGTTCCCACCGCTGACATCGATTCTGGCTCGGGCACGGCGCCGCTGCTCCAGGTTCGTGATCTCGTCACGTCGATCAAGGGCCGCAAGAGCGACGTTGCCGCGGTCGACCATGTGTCGTTCTCGGTCAGCCGCGGCGAGATCTTCGGCGTGGTGGGTGAGAGTGGCTGCGGGAAGTCGATGACGGCCCTGTCTATTCTACGGTTGATACCAGTCAATGCCGCAATCACCGGCGGGGCTATTCTCTTCGATGGTGTCGATTTGACGACGCTGAACGAGCGTGCCATGCGGAGCATTCGCGGCAACCGGATTTCCATGGTCTTCCAGGAACCGATGACCGCGCTGGACCCGTCGTTCACCGTCGGCACGCAGATTACCGAAGTCATCCACGCGCATTCGAATGTGTCGAAAGCCGAAGCGCGCGAACGAGCGGCTCAGATGCTCGACCGGCTCGGTATTACGAATGCCGCGTCCCGTCTGGACAGTTACCCGCACCAGTTCTCCGGCGGAATGCGACAGCGAGTCATGATGGCGCTGGCGCTGGTGATGAATCCCCAGCTCCTGATTGCCGACGAGCCGACGACCGCACTCGATGTCACCATTCAGGCGCAAATTCTCGATCTCATTGCTGAGCTTCGCCGCGATATGGGGTTGAGCGTGTTGCTGATCACGCACAACCTGGGCGTGGTTCACGAGATTGCCGACCGAGTTGCGGTGATGTACGCGGGCGAGGTGGTCGAGATTGGCCCGGTGCAGCAGATTTTTGCCAATCCACAACACCCCTACACCCAGGGATTGCTTCGCAGCATGCCCTACCTGACAGACCGGCAGGATCGTCTCTATGTCATTCCGGGGCGTGTGCCCGAGCTTCGCGCGATGCCCAGCGGATGCCGCTTTGCTGCCAGATGTCGAAACCGGATTCCGATTTGCACGCAACGCCATCCACAGCTCGTCGAGAATGAGCCTCGGCACGCGTTGCGCTGCTTCAACCCAACGCCCTATGTCGACTGAGCCGCTGCTGACCGTCAACAATCTCGTGAAGCGATTCCCGGTGGCCACCGATTTTTTCGGGAGATCCACCGCCTTCGTCTCTGCCGTTGACGATGTGAGCTTGCAGGTGCAGCGAGGGGAAACCCTGGCATTGGTGGGGGAGTCAGGCTCGGGCAAATCGACCCTCGCCCGGCTGGTTCTGCGGCTCATCGAGCCAACATCCGGCTCCGTGCGTTTTGACGGACAGGACGTGCTGGGCTCAAACAAGGGTCAGATGCAGGAGTTCCGCCGCAAGGCGCAAATCATCTTTCAGGATCCCTTCGAATCGCTCGACCCACGCATGAAAGGCGAAGTCATCGTCGCCGAGGGCATGCCCGACTCCGGACGATCGAAGTCAGAGCGAAAGGCACGGGTCGCGGAGCTGCTCGATCTCGTCCAGCTCCCCGCCGATGCAGCCCGGCGATTTCCGCACGAGTTCTCAGGCGGTCAACGACAGCGGCTCAGCATCGCGCGGGCGTTGGCCGTCGATCCGATCTTCGTCGTGGCGGATGAGCCGGTCAGCGCGCTCGACGTATCGATGCAGAGCCAGATTCTCAATCTGATGCGCGACTTGCAGGACAGACTTGGTCTCACCTATCTCTTCATCAGCCATGACATGAGCGTCATCCGGCATATGGCAGACCGGGTGGCTGTCATGTATTTGGGGCAGATCGTGGAAATCGGTCCAGCGGTCGAGGTTTTTTCCAATCCCGTGCATCCCTACACGCAGACGCTTCTTTCGGCCGTACCGTCGCTGATCGTTGGAGGAACGCCCCCGACACTGCTCGACTATGAAGCAGCACGGGCAGCGATTGGCGCATGCACCGGGAGTGGGAGTTTGCAGGCGGTTTCGGGGCAGCCGGATCACATGGTGGCATGTTTCGGCGAAGACGCATGGGTGCGTCATCGGGGTCGCATGTGATGGACATCCGGGTGCTTCCAGTAGAGATACCAGCGGAGGATGGCGCTGTCCTTCGCGGACAACAATGGGGAAACGGTCCTGACTGGATCATCCTGTTGCACGAGCCCGGCGCAGAGCGGGATCTCGACGGTTGGCGTCCACTGTTGCCAGCCATTGTGACGCCCGAGCGAACCGTGCTGACCGTCGATCTGCGAGGTCATGGCGCCTCCGATGGCGCGTGGGATGACACGCTGTGCGGCGCAGATATTGCGGTGCTCCTGGCGTTTGCGCGGACGAACGGAGCCGCTTGGGTTGCGCTGGCTGGCGCCGGCGATTCAGCGACGCAGATCCTGGAGTTCTCGTCGACCACGCCGATCGACGCATCGATCCTGCTGTCTCCCGTGTTCCGCGGCGGCCAGGCCGATGCGCTGCGCGGTCGGGGCGAAGCGAAGCTCTTCGCCGTAGGCAGCCGGTCGGAGCAGCTGAGCGAAGAGATTCGGAAGGCCCGGAATCGCTCGATCGGCTGGGCCATGCTGGTGTCGATGCCGACCGACGCACAGGGCGTCGATCTCCTGACCGGACCGTACAGCAGTCAACTGGTCGAACGCATCGTCTCGTTTCTGGCCGAGCAACGGATGCTGGCGAGGCATGCGCTACCTGGCCGGCGAGCGAGCGCATCCTGATCGAGATCAGAGAAATCGAACGTGCCAACGTTGAACTACAGGAGTGGAAGTCATGATCAAATGTGTCGGAACCGCCTACAAGCGGGATGATTTCACAACAGAGGAGTTCTTCCAGTATTGGATCGACGTCCACGCACCGATCTCGCAAAAGATTCCGGGATTGCGCGGCTATGTTGTGAACGAAGTCGTCCGGCGGTTGATGGGGGAGTTCGTCACCGAGGCATTTGTCGAGCAATGGTTCGACGACGAAGCGAGCTTCGAGGCGACGGGCGGCACACCGGAGCTCGAAGCCGCCTGGGAGGACGTCGGCAATTACGCGCGCACCGACGGGACCTTCTGGCTGGTGAAAGAGCATGTGATCATTCCGCCTCCCACCGAACCGGGATACCTGAAAACAATGGGGACGGCCTACAAACGCGATGACTTCACCGCGGACGCATTTATGGAGTACTGGCTCGATGTCCATGCCGGAATTTCATCCAAAGCACCGGGGCTGAAGGGCTATGTGGTCAACGAAGTCATTCGCCGGGTACGAGGTGAACTCGAATCGGAGGCGTTCGTCCAGCAGTGGTACGAGAACGAAGAGGCGTTCGAATACTCTCGCACGACGCCCGAAGTTGCCGCCGCATGGGCGGATGTCGCCAACTATGCCCGCACCGATGGCACGTTCTGGGTGCTGAAGGAGCACGTCGTCATTCCCAGACCCGCGTAAAGGGCAGAAAGACAACCGAGGATTCGCGGCTTTCAGCGTCCCGGTGCGGACTGGATTCACGCATGTTCGGGGCGCCGGACATGAGCTACGGGGCTGATATGGAATCCGGGTAATTACCTGGAGATCTACCGCACTCCGGAAGCACCGGGCCGGCGGCTACGGAGTGTGGGTGGGCTGCTGGCGCCAGCGGCGCTTTCGCACGAGCTCGCGGTTACGACCGCAGGATCTTCTCCATCGACTTGCCCTTAGCCAGCTCGTCGATCAGTTTGTCGAGATAACGGATCTCCCGCATGGTCTCTTCTTCGATATCTTCGACGCGAACGCCACAAACGACGCCCTTGATGAGGGATCGCGACGAGTTGAGCTGAGGAGCCTCGGCCAGGAAGGTTTCGATATCCGTCTCCTTCTCCAGCTGAGTCTCCAATCCCTGCTGATCGTATCCGGTCAACCACGAGATGATCTCGTCTACCTCGGCTTTGCTCCTGCCCTTCCGCTCCGCTTTGGCCACATACTCGGGATAGACACGAGCAAACGGCATGGTGTAGATTCGGTGTTTCTTCTGCATGATGTCATGTGCTCCTGTCACAACCCGAACCCGGTGCGCAGCGACGTGGGCAGCACGAAGGATTGGCTGTTCGGAGCAGTATAGGTTGCGCGCTGTCCATCCCCCAGATGGGCGCAACTCTGATCACAGCCGCGCATGCGCGAAGCAACCGTCACGCCATCGCAACCGCATCGGAATGGGGTATGAGCAGGCCGCCGGGACCAACGAGGCCGACCACACGATCCCATACGGATACGTCGTCCAATGGGTTCGATCGTAAGCCAACTGCGCGGGCGACCTTCCCGATTTCGAGGCTGCCCAACGATGCAAAGCCGCAGATATCGGCCGCCACACGCGTCGATTGCGTGAACACCTCCTTGGGAGTGAACCCAGCCAATTCGAGCGCATGCAACTCGAGCGAAAACCGGCCGTGGATGGCATCAGAACCTGGAATCACCTGTACGCCGGCACGTTTGGCGCGCCGGACCGGCTCGGCCAGCTCAGAAAGAAGCGCGAGGAGCGGCTCTCCACTCTGTCGATGACGGGCGATCGCCCCGATGCCAACGGTGCTGACCAATGTCGTCCCGGAGTCCGCCATTCGTTTCAGCTGCTCGTCCGACAGAAATCGACCATGCTCGATAGTATCAACGCCCGCGTCGATGCAGATATCAGCGGCCGGTCCACCGTGACAATGCACAGCGATGCGCATCTTGGCATCATGCCCCAGCTCGATCAGCAAGCGAAGCAATGATGCCGAAAAGAGCGGTTCGATGGGATCGCCGCGCAGGCTCGACGGAGTTGCATGCAGCTTAAGCCAATCCGCGCCACTCGACGCGACGAGCTCGACCCCGCGCCGGGCGTCATCCTCGGTATCGACCACAATGTCAGCAACCGAGACGATCGCATGCGACGGACGAATTCCCCGACCACATGAGACGATCGATGGCCAACCGTGCGGATCGTGCTCCGCCGCATCGGCGAATTGCGTACTGAGATCTCCCGGCTCGCCCAGCAAACGCACTCCCCCCACCCCCGAACGAACAATCTCAGACGCGAACCGGGCAGCGCGCGTGGCAATGACGGCATCGGGCGCTTCGAGCTGCTCGAACTCGCGTCCAGGGGTCTCGATCGACAGATGCGTATGCGCATCGATCAATGCCGGCGCCAGGACCGGCGGATGCCAGGAGCTCCAGACGCACGGGAACCCTGGCAGTTCGCTCAACGGGCCAGACCAAACGATGCGGCCATCGTCGACGATCAGTACACCGTCCTCGATAGGTTCATCGATCGCCGAGCTGACCAGCAGATCGGTTCCGATCCCGACGAGTGTCATTTACGACTCGCTCGCTTTGCGCAGGTACGTTGCGGCCGTCCCGCCCAGGAAGGCCTGGCGGCCGGCAGCATCGAAGAAATCGGCGTGAAGTCGAATCGCGTCGACGGCCTGGGGATACTTGAATTGATGCTCGAACCAGGGCCAGTCGGTTCCCCACATCATCTTGTCCGGTCCCACCAGCTCGACCAGTCGCTTCATGCGGCCGAGATAGTTAGCAAAGGGATATTCGGTGCCGTCGTCCCAAACCTCGCCCGGATAGGCGGTCGAAAGGTAGAGCTGCGGGTATTGGCGCGTGAGGGCGGCAATTGGCTCGATTGCCGGGGTCATCGGATCCGCACACCCGGCATGCAGCAAACAGACCTGAAGATTTGGTAGTCGATCGAGAAGTCGAGGCAGCTGCTCGCAATACTCTGACAGGCTCCGGGTCGCGGGCGGACGCAGCACCTCGAACGAGATGAGGAGTGGCAAACCGAGTTGCGTGGCAACCTCGAGACTTTCGATGAGCTTCGGGTCATCGAGATCGATCCCCATGAAGCCCGGGAAGATCTTGAGTCCGGTGACGCCATCTTTCTTGTCTTGCTCGATCAGAGCCGGAAGATCGTATTTGCGCGGATCTTTCAGCGTGTTGAACCAGAGCAACCGATCCGGGAAATCCCGCACGCCCAACTGTGTGTATTTCCGTCCACCGGCGAAATCCTCGATGGAAAATCCCCGTTGCCGCATTCCCCACCAGATGTCCTCGGCGTCGTAACTGATGCAAAACACCGTATCCACCCCGGCGGCATCCATTTCGGCAATCAGCAGCTCCGCCGGATGCTCGTGCCAGGTGTAGTGCTTCGTCATGGACATGTGCGGATTGAGCCGCGCCGGTCTGGCGAATTGCATGATGTGCGTTTCAGTATCGATGATCACGTTGTGCCTTCCTCATGTCTCCTGCGAACGTCCAATTGCTTCGCGCGGGTAGAGCGCCGGATTCTCAGATTCACCATTCGAACGGGATGGCACCACCAGCAAACCTGCGCGGCATCGTGACGGCTGCGCCGTCGATTGATTTACTGGACGAAGATGCTGGTGTCATCCGGATGCCAGCTCAGGAGCACCGGGGTGCCTTCCGGGATGACACGTTGGTCAGCGTCATGAAATCGCTTGACCCGGAATTCACGATCTTTGGCGCGCACCAGGTACGTGGTCGACTCCCCCAGGAAGACAATCGTCTCGACGATTCCCCGGAGTCGATTGGGCGCTTCCGGTTCGGCGTCGAGATCTGCGCGAATGGCAATCTTCTCCGGCCGCACGGAGAGCGCGACCGGCGCTCCACGTTGGGCCCGGAATCCCTGAGGACACCGAGCACGCAGCCCTCCATCGGTGACGGCATAGCCACTGGAGACATCGGCAAGCGTGTCGAAGATCACGCTCGACGTCCCGATGAAGTTCGCGACGAAGAGCGATCCGGGGTTCTTGTAGAGGAGCTCAGGCGTGTCGAGCTGAACGAGTCCGTGTGCTTCGCTGCTCATCACGGCGATACGATCGGACATCGTCAAGGCTTCTTCCTGATCGTGCGTGACATAGATGGTCGTGATTCCCAGCTCCCGATGAAGCTCGATCAGCCGGACCTGCATGTTTTCTCGCAGCTTCTTGTCGAGCGCTCCCAGTGGCTCGTCCAGCAGAAGCACATCGGGTTGAATCACGATCGCCCGGGCCAGGGCGACACGCTGCTGCTGGCCGCCACTTAGCTGGTGTGGTTTTCGTTTCTCGAGCCCCGTGAGCTCCACCGTTTCGATTGCCTGCGCAACCCGCGTTCGGATTTCGTTCTTGGCGATCCGCCGCGTCCGCAACCCAAACGCGACATTCTCGAAAACATCGAGGTGTGGAAAGAGCGCGTAGCTCTGGAAAACGATGCCAATGTTCCTTTTATATGGAGGAACGCCCTGCATCGGTTGACCAGCGATCGTGACGGTCCCACGGTCGGGCTGCTCGAACCCGGCGATCAGCCGCAGCGTCGTGCTCTTGCCGCACCCACTGGGGCCCAGAAGCGAAAAGAACTCGCCCTTGTTCACGCGAAGATCGAGCGATTCGACGCCGATGACCTGGTCATATGTCTTGGTCACCGATTCGAGACTGACCTGTACTGTCTGGTCCATTTACGAAGTGGCTCCTTGCGTGACCTGGATCGCTGACGGCGCCCCCGGCTCGGCCGGGTCCCCCTCGCCTGACTGCCGGCTGATTCCACGCAACGCCCGCGCTCCCTCGATCCAATACATGGCGAGAACGAGCAGCCCAGCGAAGACGAGCATGACCGTGGCAATCGCATTGATGATTGGCGATGCCTCCCAGCGAATGAGCGAGTAGATGTAGATCGGGAGTGTGTTGAAACCACCGCCGGTCAGGAAGAACGACAGGATGAATTCGTTGAACGAGATCGTGAATGTCATCAGCCCCGATGCCAGCAAGGCGGGCGCAATATGGGGAAGCACGACTCGATAGAGGGTCTCCGGATAGGTGGCGCCCAACGACAGGGCCGCTTCTTCCACCGCGGGATCGAGGGTCTGGAGCCGGGTCGAAATGATGAGAATGACCAGCGGTAACGTGAGCAGGACATGGGCCGCCAGTACGGTCCAGATAGAGAGCCTGACATCGAACCGTGAAAAGAGGATAAGGAGCGCCAGTCCCCAGATGAGCCCCGGCAACAGCAACGGCATCGGAATCACGCTCGAGATCATCGACTTCACGATCCTGTTCGCGCGCCACCGGTTGAAAATCACGCCGGTGATGCTTCCCAACCCGACGGAGACTACGACCGTGAGGGTGGCGATGTAGAACGAGTTCTTGGTTGCGTCGATCAGCGGCGTGCGGTGGATCATCTCCCGATACCAATCGAAGGTGTATCCCTTGATCGGCAGGCTGAAGAATCTCGATTCGTTGAACGAAAAGACGACGACGACCACACTGGGCGCGAAGAGAAACAGGAAGACGAGTGCGAGGAACAGCCCCCGCGCCAGACTGGTCAAACGCTTGGGAAGGTTCACTGTGCGACTCCGCCTGAGGCCCACCTGGCGAGCGACGTCATAACTCGAAGCATGACAACGAGAAGCGCCAACAGGGCAATCGCGAGCGCCGAGCCCAGTGGCCAGTTGTAGGACTCACCGAACTGCGATGCGATCAGGTTTCCATAGACAATGTCGTTTGGTCCCCCGACGAGTGACGGAACGATGAATGTTCCAGTCACCGGAAGGAAGACGAAAATACATCCCGTCAGCACGCCGGGAAGGCTCAACGGCAGAATGACGCGGAAGAACGTTCTGATCGGTCCTGAACCAAGGCTGGACGCCGCCTGCACGATACGCATGTCCATCCGCTCGACCGACATATAGATCGGGATGATCATGAGCGGTAGATAGAGATTGGCTTCGGTCAGCGCAACCGCAGTGAAGTTGTATTGAAAGAATTCGAGCGGTTTATCCGTTAGCCCCAGCCATTTCAGCGTCGAGTTGATGATTCCCGTGTTGCCAAACCCCATGCGCATTCCAAAGATGCGGACGATGTACGACGCCCACCAGGGAACGATTAACAATGCCAGGAGCTTCGGCTTATGCCGATCGGGCATCCGGGCAATGGCCCACGCAGCCGGATAGCCAATCAACAATGTAATACCGGTCACGGTAAGCGACAGCCTCAGACTCTTCACGAGCAATCGGAGGTAGATCGAGTCTTCGAAAACCTGGCGATAGTTGTCGAGCGTCCAAACGAACTGGATACGCGATTGCTCGGTGAATGCGAAGCTGTACCGCAGCATGAGCGCCAGCGGTATGAGAAAGAAAACGATGTACCAGGCGGCGACTGGGCCGAGCGCAAGCGCCCGACCCTGTAGTCGCCTTGGAACAAGTCCTGATAGCTTCACGCTTTAAGACGCCTTGACCTCGTTCCAAAGGTCATTCCACCGCTGTTCGTCACCAGCCGCCTGCCACCAGATCATCGACTCGACGATATTCGGGTCGTTGAATGTCATACGAGCGCTCACATCCTCCGGAAGCATTGAGAGAACGACGCTCGATGAGGATGGATAGCCCATGCTCTCTGCCAGAGGCAGCCCATAGTCGGGGCTAATGACATAGTTCAGGAACTCGTACGCGGCATCGATATTCTGGCTCCCGGCAGCGATGCAGGTGCTCGTGCACCAGCCCTGCGTCCCTTCCTTGGGGGCGACAAGCTGGACCGGAATGCCCTCGTTCTCCAGGTCGGTCTGGAAGAGGATTCGTCCAATGGTCGCTACCGTTTCGCCGCTCGCCAACCCGGCTTCTGCTTCCGAGACGTCGGACCAGTAGCGATTGACAAGCTGCTTTTGGTCAATCAGCGCATTCTTGATATTGTCGAACTGCTCGTCCGAGAAGACGATCGGATCCGCGCGAAGCTCATCCTGATAGCCCAGATAGAGCGCCGCGATCAGAATCATTTCGTAGCCGTAATCGATCGCGGAAATCTGGCCCTTGTAGTTCTCGTTCCAGAGAATCGCCCACGAATCGACCGGGTCGTCGACCAGGTCGGTGCGGTAGATGAGCCCTTCCGGTCCCCAGACTGTCGGAACACCGCTGACTTGTCCCTCGGTCCCAGTTTGGACATAGGCGGCCGTACCGAACGCTGGATTGAGACTGGACCAATTCGAAAGACGGCTGGTGTCGATTGGCAGAATCAGCCCCTCATCGAAGAGCTGCTTCGTGAGGTTGCTCGCCACCGAGACGACGTCGTAACCGCTGCCGCCCCGAGCCCGGAGCTTGGTCACCATCTCGTCGAGCTCGCCATAATTCTCGGGAACGATCGAGATACTCGTCTGGTCGGTGAATCCATCAACCAACACCGGATCCGAGTAAACGGCATAGGTGAGAAAGACCAGCTCACCGCTCTGCGCGGAGGTGCGCATCGAGCGCGTCATGGGCGCTCCAAGGGCCAGACCGGCCGCACCCGCCCCTTTGAGGAGGCGACGCCGATCGAACTGTTTCGGACCATTGATCGTGGACATAGGTGCTCTCCTTTTCGAGGGTTGAACGACTCGTTTGCTTTGGCTGGACAGTGCAAGAATCCTGATTTGCCGCTCTAGACAGTCGCTACGGATTGCTTGAGGGACTCGCGCGTCTCCAACGTCTCCTTCTCGTCGACGTCGTACTGCTCGAGTCTCTCGTCGACACACCGCACGATGACCCCGTACACCTCCTTCGCGCGTGCAACTGAAAGAATTCCGCTCTGGACATCCGCGAGCACCCGCTCGGGCTCTCTGTCCATCGGCTCGCCATAACCGCCGCCGCCAGCGGACCACACTTCGACGATGTCGCCTTCGTTGACAATGACCCCGGAGCTGAACATTCCGAGCACACGCTCGTCCGGCCTGCCGCGATTCACGTAGACGACCTGGGGAGCAGCCGCACGACCGCCCTTGACGCCCCACGGCGCATGTTTGGCACGGTCTCCGAAGACGCCAACCTCACCCTGCCCATGCTCGACCCGGTAGCTGTGCCGAATACCGGGACAGCCGCGCCAACGACCGTCCCCGGAGGTGTCTTCGCCAATCACGAGCTCGGTGTAGACGACGGGATAGAAGCGCTCATGCACTTCCACCGGTTGGTTGCGCGACCCGGTCGCAAAGAGCGCCATGGTGGGGGCATCGCCGCCATCCATGTGAGGACCGCCCCCAAACCCACCTTCGTTCCACATGTACATCACGTAGGGCTTGTTGAATCGAGGATCGATTCCGCCAAGCGTGACGTTGATCAGGTTGTAGGTCGATCCGACCTGCTTCTCTGGCACCAGCTGTCCCAGCACGCCCAGCGTGCAGGCGATCACCTTCTCGAATCCGCCCGAGGCTGCCCCGGATACCGGCGATGGAAACTCGACATGCACCGCGGTCCCCGGCTTCGTACGCACCTCGCAACACTCGATGAATCCGTGGTTGAACGGAACGTCCGGGAATAGATTGAGAACCGGAACATAGACGCCTGAACAGGTGAGCGGTCGAGACGCTCCTACCCCGCCCTTGGGCGCCGGCGCAGATCCAGTGAAGTCGAAGATCAACCGATCACCGGACTTGATCAGCTTCAGATGGATGCGTACTGGCCCAGCCTCGAGATCGAGCGGATCGAGGTCGATATAGTCGGTGAACTCGACTTCGGCGTCCGGTATCTGAGCGAGGTAGTTGCGGAAGATGCCGGCGGCGTGGACCTTCATTTGAGCAAATGCTTCGCTCAAGGTGTCCGCTCCATAGGTTCGAAGCACTTCATGCAACCGGGCCTCGCCCGATTCCAGCGCCTTGATCTGAGCGAAGATGTCCCCATTGGTTTCATACGGGATCCGCAGGTTGCCCAGAATCATCCGAATGACGTCGTCCCGGATGACTCCCCGATCGACCACCTTGATGGGCGTGATCCGCAGCCCCTCACCATAGCTGTCGCGCGCGAGCGGATTGATCGAACCAGGAACCGGTCCACCAATGTCAGTCCAGTGCCCGACATCGGCGACGAAGGCGACCAGCTCACCTTCCCAATAGACGGGCTTGACGGCTCGCACATCGTTCAGATGGCTTCCGGCTTCATGCGGGCAGTTGACAAAGACAACATCTCCCTCATGAAGGTTCTCTTTCCCCAGCCAATCGAAAATCAACTGGATGGTTGGCTCCATGGTGCCCAGGAGTCCGGTCAGATCGTGCTCACCACACGCAACCAGATGGCCATTTGAGTCATAGACCGCTCCAGCGAAATCGCGGCCCTCGGTAATAACCGGAGAGTAGGCAACCTTCCCGAGTGTCAACCCCATCTCATTGGCGATATTTACGAATGAGCTGCGCAGAATCGCGAACGTCGTTGGATCAATTGCCATGGCTGCCTCCCGTGTCCGATCCGACATGAACGTGACTGACGATCAGATTCCCCAAGTGATCGGCCACTGCCTGCCAGCCAGGCGACACTACGGTCGTGGCATCGGATTGCTCGATCACAACCGGTCCCAGCACGGGCTGTCCCTGCGCGATCTGGGCTCTGCCAAGAATGGGCGTCTCGACAGATCCTGTTGCGGTGAAGTAGACGGGACGGCACGACGTGGCCGAACCGTGCGCCGTGGCATCTGCCGAGCTGACGATCGACGGCCGGTCGAGCTGCCCGATGGCGGCGAGGCGTACGTTGGCAATCTCGATCTCGGCAATGTGCGGAGGCATCGTGTAGCCGTATTCGCGCTGATGCTCGCTGCTGAAGTTCTCGATAAGCGTCGCGACGAGCGCGTCGTCGACTGGACCGTCCGGTACCGAAACGGTCATGTACTTACTCTGGCCGAAGTAGCGAACATCCGCCTGGCGTCGAAGAATGCGACGCTCTGCCGGAACGTCCGCTCCTTCCAGGAGATCGTTGGCCTCGGCTTCCAGCTCTGCGTAGAGCCCGGTCAGGAGGTCCAGGTCGATCTCCCCCTGCACCATCAATGCGGACCGCATCAGGTCCTGTTTGAGGTCGACCTGGAGCAGTCCCAGGGCTGACGTCACTCCAGGGTGAAGCGGCACGACGACTTCGGGAATCGAAAGCGCCTCGGCGACATCGACGCCGTACATCGCGCCAGCGCCGCCAAACGGACACAAGGTGAATGCCCTCGGATCGTACCCACGTTCGATGGAGACAAGCCGGATCCCCTGCACCAGGTTGTTGACGGTCACCCTGAGAATCGCATCGGCCGCTTCGACCGCGGTCAAGCCGAGCGGGTCGCCAATCTTCACGCGGAGGGCTTCTTCAGCAGCCGCGAGATCGAGATCCCACCCGTATCGCTCGCGCCAAAGCTCCATATTCAGGCGCCCCAGCAAGAGCTGGGCGTCTGTGGTGGTCGGCTCGGCACCCCCCTTGCCGTAGCAGACAGGGCCGGGCACCGCACCGGCGCTTTGCGGTCCGACCTGGAGGGCGCCTCCGGCATCGATCCATGCGATCGAGCCCCCTCCGGCGCCGAGTGTGTGAATATCGACCGCTGGCAACCGGATGGGAACGCCAAATTCGACCATCCATTCGTTGGTCAGGCGTGGTGTGGACCGGTGGATGAGGGCAATATCGCTGCTGGTTCCCCCCACATCCAAGGTGATGACATTCTCGCGCCCGGTCTGAGCCGCGATTTCCGCCCCAGCCATCACACCGGCGGCCAGCCCGGACACGGCGGTGGAAACCGGAAGCTGCTCTGCCTGCGTCGCCGTCATCATGCCGCCCGAGGAGCCCATAATGTAGACATCCTCGGCGAAACCCTGTGCCTGGAGCTGACGCTCCAGATCCTCGAGATACGTGCTGATGATCGGCCCCACATAGGCGTTTGCGACGGTCGTGCTGGTCCGCTCGAATTCGAGCAGCTCCGGCAGAATCTCGAACGAGGTGCAAACGAAAACGTCTGGCCAGCGCTCGACGATCAGCTCTTTCACTCGCTGCTCGTGTGCTGCGTTCGTGAACGAGTTTAGGAAGCAAACGGCGACCGCCTGGACATCGTGTCCGCGCAGGAAATCGACCGCTTCGAGCACCTCGGACTCAGATAGCGGATCGAGCACAGAACCGTCAAAGGCAATACGCTCGGTTACTTCGCGCCGGAACGGCCGTGGAACCAATGGCTGAGGCGGTCGCCACCAGTAGTCGTACAACTTGCCACGATCCGCGCGCCGGATTTCCAGCACATCCCGAAAGCCCCTGGTCGTGATCAGACCAGTCCTGGCGCCCTTCTTCTCGATGATGGCGTTCGTGGCCGCGGTGGTTCCGTGGGAGAAGTACGACAGTGCTTCGATCGGGACTGGCAGCTTACCCAGCCCGTTCATCACGCCGTTTGCAAAATTCGGCGGCGTCGACGGCACTTTGTCGACCACGATGTTGCCATCGCTGTCGATCATCACCACGTCGGTAAATGTGCCGCCGATGTCGATCCCGACCCGGACTGTCATGTGACGCTCCTCCAGTCGACCCGCTAGTTGCGACTGCCTTCGATCGGGTATTGCGTGAGGGTCTCGTGACCGTTTTCTGTCACGACGAGCGTGTCAGAGTAGGTGGCGCCACCGACGCCAGGGAGGAATACGCCTGGCTCGACGGTCAGCACCATTCCCGGCTCGAGCACCGTGGTGTCTGTCGCTTCGACGAACGGCGGCTCGTGATACTCGAGACCTGAGCCATGTCCGCTGCGCGAGATGAGCATGGTGCCGTCAGGGGCTTGCTTCTGAATGTGTCCCTGGACGGCTGCAAAAACGTTCCGGACTTCGTTTCCAGGACGAACCTGCTCTTTGCCGAGCTCGAACGAGACCCGAGCGGCATCGAGCATCCGCTGATGGATTGCGTTGGTTTCGCCCAGCACCAGGGAGCGAACGTTCTCCGACCAGTACCCCCACGAGGAAATCAGCCAGCAGTGCCAGGTGAGATCGCCGTCTTCGAACGGGCGATAGGAACTAAACTCGTGCGGCATCGAACCGCGGGCGCCGCCGAGAATGATCGCCATGGCGTCGATCATGGCGGTCTGATGGTTCAGTCCGCCGTTCCCGTTGGAGAGTCGAATGGCCCGGATACCTTCGGCCTCGACCTCGATCTCGGACCGGCCGGCGATCATGGCGTCGATGCTGGTCTTCATGGCGACGTCGGTCAGCCGCGAAGCCTCGCGCAGGTACTCGATCTCCTGGGCATCCTTGATGAGCCTCAGTGATTCGATGATGTGCGCGGCGGGAGCGAATTCGATGTTTGGAAGGCGGCGACGCAGATCGTCCATCACCCTGAGCGAGATGTAATCCTGCTCGACACCGATGCGGCGGGCGCCCTGCTCGCTGAGGAATTCCGCGATCAACTCCTGCCCACTCTCGAACGGAGGTGGCTTGAGATACGATCGGATGTCCCCGATCCAGGACATTTCCCGAGCCGGCTCGTCATCGAGCAGTGGAACGACGAGTGTGCCCCGCTCCGGGGTCAGGACAACGACGATCGGCCGCGTGTACGAGTTCGGACGAGCGGTGTCGAGGCTGGTGAATCCACTGGCGTAGTACGTATTGACCGGTTTGTACAAAACGAGCGCATCGAGCCCCTCGTCTCGAATACGGTCTTGAATTCGCTGAACACGCGCACCTGACATGAATCTCCCCTTGACTGGTTGATACGCCAATCGACCCGGCGCTTATATTTACCTAACTAACGATTTACCGAGATATCCAATAGGTCGTAGCTTTGTTCCGCCTCCCTCATGATCTGCTTGCGGTCTGCATCCGCACGATTGGCCAGAAACGCGACGATTCCGTAAGCGATCGAAAGCGGTGCGACCATCGACTGATAGAACGATGGGCTCTCAGTCGGCAGCACGACGGCGGTGGTGGCGGCGCGGGCAAGTGGGGCGTAGACGGTATCCGCGAGCGCAATGGTCGGAATCCCCTTGCCCGACGCCCACTCCAGCACCCCGACGATCTCGCGGGCGCCTTTCCAGAAGCTGATGCCAATGACGAGGTCACGGTCATCCAATGGAGAGATCGCGGCTGTGAGATGTGGACCACCCCGATCCTCGACAAGGGCGGGGTAGCCCATGAATCGCAGCAGATGCCCAAGCACCAACGCGACCGCCGAGTAGCTACCTGCGGAGACGATCACGATCTGTCGTGCAGCGTCGATGCGCTCCGCAATCTCGGTCAACAGGTCGACATGCAGCGAGTGCAACGCCAGCCGCAGATTCTCGAGGTCCTGGTAAAGCTGCACTTCGAAGAGGTTCTCACCGACATGCGGCTTGCTCTCCAGCGCCTCGAGCGGCCGGAGTGTCCGCAAATAGTTGTGACGAACGTTTTGCTGGAATTCCTCGTAGCCATCGAAGCCCAACGCCTGCGCGAACCGGACCACCGTTGCGGTGCTCGTGCCGGCGCGCTCGGCCAGATTGGCCGCGGTGGCAAATGCGGCAAATGACGGATTCTCGGCAACAAAACGCGCCAACTTCTGCTGTTTGGGGCTCAGTCGATCGTAGTGATGATGCCCTACGAGTGGGTGTGAACCGTCCAACGAGAGCTCCCGAATCCATTCGTACGTGATTGATGCTTCGCTGAACCGGACTCTAGCAGGGAGCCTGAGTATTTGCAACATTTCATTCATAATTGGTGCATTCGCAACACAAATTTCATACATGTCGCCCAAAGACGAACACGACTCTCGCTGCAGGAATCCCCTCGGTGGGACGATCACGTGCAGATTTGGGATGGACGCCAACATCTGACCTGGCTCGGTCCTGTCCAGATCAGGAGCACGCATGACGGCGTAGCGGGTCGTCGTGATCCGCGCACGTCGAACAGTCCGAACGACAAGGGAGAACGATCGGACCTTTGGGAAATGGGGTTGGGACACGATGACGACCGGAAACACTGTCCGGTTCTCGGGAACAAGAACATGCATAGGGGACGTGGAGTTCTCGTGTTTGGCTTGCGTGGCTGGATGCTCGGTCAGACCTGGCCGGATAAGCCGGAGCGACGAAGCACTGTGTCTCTCGCACGTATGCAAGCAGCAGCTTTACCAGGATCCCCCTCTGCCGAACTACTCTTGGGCTGCCTCTCCACAACGGCTCGGAGACGCTCCGCTGGCACTCCGGCACGCACCCACCCCCCGAATGAGATCGAGCGTGCGCAGCTCTGGAGATCGGCGCATTCCCACGTTGCCCCTGTGCATCGCGCCGCCGGCGCGTTACTGCCGGTGTCGGTCTGCGATCATCCGGAGCAACGCGTCTTGCTGAGATCGAAAACCGAGCTGCGATTCAAGCGCCTCGGCGACATCCAAAACCAGGAGGTCCTCGAAGGGCCGTCCAACAAGCTGAATGCCAATGGGAAGATGATCCGAGGTCAGCCCTCCGGGCATCGAGATAGCCGGGTTGCCAGTAATGTCGAAGGGACAGTTGAGCCACCCAAGTCCGAAGAACTCGGCATCGCGACCGATTTCGGAATCGTCCTCTGCTCCCTCCAACGGCGTTGCAGGGAATGGAACGACCGGTAGGAGCAGAAGGTCTACGTCCGCCAGGGTTCGGCCGATCTGCTCCTGGAGATGAGCTCGGGTATCCAATGCCGACAGATACGTCTGCGCGGAGATTGTTTGCGATGCCTCGAGTCGATCGCGCAAGAACTCGCTGTAGAGCTCTTTTTTCGACGGATACCAGTGCCGGTGCAAGAAGAGAATCTCGGGCCACATGATGTTCCCATGGGCATCGGCGGCATCGCTCAGGAAATCAGGCATTGCCACGGTCGAGACCTCAGCTCCAGCCAGCTCCAGTTTCGTTGCCGCGTTCTTCACGGCGGCGGCAACTTCCGGCAAGGTTGGATTCCCGATCGCCTCGCCGAGCAGCCCAATCCGGACTCCTGCGAGGCCCATCCCGTTCGCCAATCCGGGTGGGAGTGCGGGCGTTCCGACTGTTGCGGGATCTCGCCCATCAGGACCCGCGGCGGCCAGAAGGAGCGCCCTGGCATCTGCAACCGTTCTTGCCATTGGACCGCTGTAATCCATGGTCCAGGAAACCGGATTCATTCCGAATCGCGGAACCAATCCATAACTTGGCTTGAGGCCCACAATTCCGGTAAATGCGCTCGGCACCCGGATCGACCCGCCGGTATCACTCCCGTACGATCCGTAGTCGATACCCGCCGCCACGGATGCCGCCGAACCGCAGCTCGATCCCCGGGTGGTGCGCGTGACATTCCACGGATTCCTGGACGGTCCGAAATCCCGAATTGGAGGAGAGCATGCGAACTGATAGGTGTTCGCCTTTGCAATCAGGATGCCGCCCGCGTCGCGCAAGCGCGCGACGACGGTTGCATCTTCATCAGGAACGAAATCTGACAGGACACGGGAACCGACGGTGGTCCGCACGCCCTTCGTCCAATAGATATCCTTGATCGAGAGCGGAATCCCGTGCAATGGCCCTCGATAGTTGCCTTGCAGGATCTCTTGCTCGGCCGTTCGCGCTTCTTCGATCGCCTGCTCGGCCAAGACGGTGATATAGGTGTTGTAGTAGGGACCGTCGGTTTCCGCCCGTTCCAACGCGGCCGTCACCACCTCGACGGGCGAAACCTCACGACGCTCGATCAGCGTAGCCATCTCAAGCAACGTCGCAAGACGCCAAGAATCCGTATTCGACTTGGTCACAGAGTCACTCCCAACCGTTGCAAACGAAATGGCACATCAGAGACTGCGCAATCGGGGATCGAGCACATCCCGCATCCAGTCGCCCAGAAGTCCGATACCGGATACGGTCAGCACAATTGCGATACCGGGAAATGTCTCGATCCACCAGGCCTGCGTGATGTAGTCCCGTCCCTCATTGACAAGACCACCCCAGGTGGGGGTTTGTGGCGGCACTCCGAGCCCGAGAAACGACAGGGCCGCTTCGGCCAGAATGAACTGGGCGAGGGTCATGGTGCCGATCACGATGATCGTCGGGATGAGATTTGGCAGCACATGCCGCCGGATCAGCCGGTCGTTGGACGCGCCGAGGACGCGCGCGGCAATGACATACTCGCGTTCCTTCATCGTCAGCACCTGTCCTCGGGTCAGACGGGCAAAGGTTGCCCAGCCGGTGAGCACCAGAATCGCAATCACATTCCGCTGCCCGGGAGAGAAAATCGCCATCCAGGTGATGGCCAGCAGCAAGAATGGAAAGGCGAACATGATGTCCACCATGCGCATGACGACCAGGTCGATCGTTCCGCCGTAATAGCCAGCGATGAGCCCGAGGGTGACTCCAATCAGAGCCGCCAGAATTACCGCGGTCACGCTGATCATCAACGAGGTTCGCGCGCCATAGATGATTCGACTCAGGAGATCGCGACCCAGTGCATCCGTACCCAGGAGATACGTCGTGCTTCCGCCGCTCTGCCACGCAGGTGGCTTGAGCCGAATGGTGATATCGGCATACTCAGGATCGGCCGGCGCCAGCAAGGGCGCGAACACGGCGGCCAGGATCGCAATCGCCACCAGGGTTCCGCCGATATAGGCTCGTCCATTCAGGCGGCGACGTACTTGCTGCCAGCGCGAGACGCTCCGGCTGGATTCGAGCGCGCCGGGGCTCAGCGGTTGGCTCAATGGGACCGACGTCATTGGGAATACCATACGCGCATGGTGCCGGCTCCCATCAGCTCAACTTGATCCGCGGATCGAGCACGCCATAGAGGAGGTCGACGATCAGATTGATGATCACGAAACCCGAGGCGAGCAGAATGACGGACGACTCGATGAGTGGGAAATCACGATTGAGCGTGGCTTGCACGACCAGCCTCCCGAGGCCGGGCCATGCAAAGATGATCTCCGTGATAATGGCCCCGCCCAAGAGCGATCCGAAACTGATGCCAATGAGCGTCAGCACGGGCAGAAACGCGTTCTTCAGCGCGTGGCCAATCACGATGCGGTGCTCTCGTAGCCCTTTGGCGCGTGCCGTGCGGATGTAGTCCTCATGGAAGACATTGAGCAGCTCCGAACGCAAGAGCCGGGTGAACTGACCGAGCGGCCAGGTTGCGAGGGTCAGCGTTGGCAAGATGTAGTACCGAATCCCACCAGTACCGGAGGACGGCAACCAGCCCAAACGCACCGAGAAGAGCAGGATCGACATCGCGCCCAGCCAGAACGCCGGGACCGCAAAGCCGACAAATGAGATGAACGACGCGATGTAGTCGATCGGCGTGTCGCGCCAGACAGCCGACGCGATCGCCAATGGTATCGAGACCAGAAGCGCTACCAGGAATGCCGCGCTGGCCAGTTTCAGGCTGGTCGGCAGTCGTTCGATGACCATATGCATCGCCGGTTCGTTGAACCGGTACGAATCGCCGAAGTCGAGTGTGACGACTCCCTTGAGAAAGTCGACGTACTGAACGAGCAACGGTTGGTCCAAACCCAACCTGGTACGCACCTCTGCAATACGCTCCGGGGTTGCCTGCTCGCCAACCAGGAGCACCGCGGGATCGGCGGTAACCCGGAGGAGAAAGAATGTAAGCGTAGCAACTCCCCAAATTGCAAAAAGGGAGGCAACGATGCGTTTGATCAGATACGACGACACGTCACTACCTACCAACCGGCCCCCGGCGAATACACACCAGGGGCCGGCTGCTCTGATCCGAACGACTACTCGGCAGGCGTGACCGCGAACGGCAACACCAGCTCGTCCGGTCGCGGGGTCCACTGAATCGAGTCAGTGGAGCCGTAGGTGTCCATCTGGGCAAAGAGCGGAACGATGAACGCCTGCTCGACCGAATACTTCTGCATCTCAGAGAAGATCGGCGCGCGCACGTCCGGATCGAGCGACAATCGCTGTTCATCGATCATAGACGTCAAGGTCTCGTCGGTCAGGAAGGTCGCGCTCGAATCCGGGTGGAAGACGCCCCAGAACTTCCCATCCCCGTCGAAGCCGTTTCCGCCCCAGCTCCACAGACCGAAGGGAGCAATCGTCCGCTCATTCTGCTGCTGCAGTGCTGTTCCAAGCTCGACCGGCTGCACGGTCGCCTTGACGTTGATCTTGGCAAGATCAGCAGCGACCGCCTGCGCCAGCTCGACCGGCTTGGGGGCGGGGCCGGAGGCCCACGTATCGAACACGATTTCGAACCCGTCCTCGTAGCCAGCTTCAGCCATAAGCGCCTGGGCTTTCTCGAGATCGTATGGATACGGAGCAACCTCTGGATCGAACCCGAAGATATCGGGCGTCATGATGGTCGCGGTCCGCTCGGCGTGGCCACCAAGCAGATTCTCGATGATGGAGTCGACATTGATCGCATGGTTGAATGCCTGCCGAACGCGAATGTCGTTGAACGGCTCACCGCCACCTTGCGGGCTGTCCGGGAAAAACCGCAGGTAGGGAGTGCGGACCGACCGAACTTCGAGTGCCGAGATTCCGTCCTCGTCGTTGATCATATCGAACTGATCGGATGGAAGGTCCTTGAGAATCTGAATTTCGCCGCTTTGCAGCGCGGCTACCCGGGTCGACGCTTCTGGAAGCACCCGCCAAACGACCTCGCCGATGGCCGGGGCGCCGCCCCAATAGTCCGCATTCGCTTCGACCCGAACGTGGTCGTCCGGCTGCCAGTCCACAAACTTGTACGGTCCCGACCCAATCGGCTGCTGGACGAACGCCTCGACACCCGCCTCCATGGCGGTCGGCGACACGATGAAGAACTGCGCCATCAGGTTGGGCAGCGTTGGTAGCAGCCCCTTGGTCACGATCTTGACCGTCATCGGGTCGATCACTTCGGCATGGCTGACAGGTTCCATGAACGCCCAATCCTGGAACCCCGGCTCTGTAATGCGCTCGACGTTGTACCGAATGGCCTCGGCATCGAGCGGAGTGCCGTCGTGGAAGGTGACTCCCTCGCGGAGCTTGAACACCCAATCGGTTTCGCTGGTTGCCTCCCATTCGGTGGCGAGCATCGGCTGGAACTACGCCTCGTTGTCGAAGGCAACGAGGGTGTCGAAGATCGACTGATGCATGCTCGACTCGGACGAGAGATACGTACGCTGAGGGTCCAGGAATTGGAAGGGCGCGGGCTGTCCGATGGTCAGCGTTTCGATCTCCTGGTTCCTCGCCAGCAGACCGGCCGTCCGGGGGGACGGCGCAGCCAGTGACGGCCGGATCCCTGCCGCCAAACCACCGCTGACCGCCGCTCCGGCGGCTGCGAACCTCAACATGGACCGGCGCGTTGCACGAATTGTGCGATCAGACCCTTGATTTTCGGATCGTTCAGACGTCATTTTCCACTCCATCTACTCAGCAGATTGCTGGAATGATCGTGGCCGAAGAGATCGGTCGGCTCACCGTTTGGCCGCCTGTCAGCCAGAAACGTAAACCCGAAAGAAAGTTACTCGATGCCCTCCCTCGAATGAGGCTCCCTGGACGTGTGACGTAGTGCGTTGCCGCCTTTGGAGTTCATGAATCGATCCCCGGTTGCAAACGGCTCAAATGGTGACTGCACATGCGTTATATCACACTATAACAGAATGTGCTTGCGTGCTTGGTTAGTGATACACGCGCTACGAATCGAACTGGTATCCGGAGTCTCCGTCTCCCACGATGTAGGCGTAATCTCCCGGATGGACCTTGGACGTACGATCGCGCACCATCATGACTTCCGTCTTGTCATAGGGAGCCACGATCTGGTCGATCTCCTGCATAGTCCGAGCCGAGACAACTCGGCCAAACAGCGTGCCCTTCTCGAACCGGCCGCCAAGGGCATCGAACCCGATCTCGGGAATGAAGATCCCCCCATGGCGCGGTCGAAGCGCAGTTCCGGAACGCACGACGACTCGCGGTCGATGCACCACAGGTGCGCCCAAGATCATTCCGATCTCTTTCATGATGTTGAGGAGTCCGTTCATCGCGCGTTCTTCGAGCGGGGTTCCGAACGTTGTGCCTCCGCCGGCCTCGACGATGACCGTCACAACGCCCTGGTCCATGGCGTCACCGGCCAATGTCCCGGCGGGGCCCGCCGTCTCCCACAGCACATCGGCGCCGGCCAGCTGGGCGAGCTGGTGAATACGCCGTCCCAACTCGTCGGATTCCTTGCGCGTATAGGTGTAGTGGATGGTTGTGTCGGTGCCGCCGCAATGCAGATCGATGAGATGATCGATGTTGGGCAGCAGACTGTCTGTCACGACGCGGGCCATTACCTCGGTAATCCAGCCACGATCATTCCCCGGAAAGACCCGATTCATGTTCGAGCCATCCTGGACGGTATTGCGGGTCCCCCACTCGAATGCCAGGGGATTCGCAACGGGAATCGCGTAGATCGTTCCGGCGACGTCCGACGGATCGAGCGATGCGACGACGCGCCGGGTCAGCTCGGCCGTGAACAGCTCATCTCCATGATGCGTCGATACGATCGCCAGCTTTGGCCCGGGTTTAGCCCCCTCGAGGACATGCATTCCAATTTCCAGATCGCTGCCCGTCGCCGTTACCCCAACCGGAATGGGAATGTAGGTCGTTCTCCCGATTCCGGCTTCGGGCGCCGAGTTCCACAGTGTTCGTTCTCCGCTCACGAGTTCGTCCTTTCTCCACTCGAGGCCAGGCCATGCAGGCGAGCCGTCTCATCCACGTCAATCGTCAGCCGTTGGGAGTCGATGGCGACTCCGTACCGATCCCGGGCTGCCTCGACCGTCACGAACCCGAGTACGACATCGGCCAGCACGGATTCAGCCGGCCGTTCGAACGGAGAGCCAACCCCTCCGCCGCCCGGCAGCCACATTTCGATTCGGTCACCGTGTTCTAGTGCAACCACGCTTTCCCCCGGTTTCATCGGCTCGCCGTTGACGAGTACCGAGCCCAATGCCCCCGGATCTCCCCCGTGGATTCCCGGTGGCGGAAACTTGACCTTGTCGGGACGCACGGAAGCGATGACTTCCGAGGCCGACCGTGACGAGAGCACAACTTTTTGCGACAGGCCGCCGCGATAGGTGCCCGCTCCCCCGGAATCGGGTAGCAGACTTTTCTCTTCGAACAGAAGGGGCGACGTGTTCTCTACGACCTCCGCGGGCGTGACCGTGCCGTTGTACGGGAACGCGATAGTGGGCAGCCCGTCCATCCCAAGCACGGCTCCTTTCCCGCCATTTGGAAGGAGATGCATATTGAACCGGCTGCCATCACTCCACTGCCCATTCGCGGTAATCGACCAGAACGAGCCGCTGCCCGCCTGGACAAGCTGGGGCGATATCTTGGCGAGGGCGTTGTAAATGGCATTGTGAATGTGGAAGCTGGTTTTGGAACGCGCCTTGACCGCGCTCGGGAACCGCGTATTGAAGACGCTCCCTTCCGGAGCGCTTGCGTGAATTGGCCGGTAGATTCCTTCGTTCGCCGGAATCGTTGGGGTCAGCGCGCACTTGAGGGAATAGACAGTATCCGCGAAGGTCAAATTGAGCACGTTGTTCATCGACCCTCGGGCGAACTGCTCCGACGAGCCGGTGAAATCGACCCAGATGTCCTGGTCTTGTTTGGTCACCGTCACGACAATATGCAGGGGCGTGATGAACCCGTCTGCCCGCGCCTCGCCTTTCCACTGACCGTCGGGCACCTCGGCAACGGCTTTCCGCATGGCCGCTTCCGACCGGTCGAGAATGTGCGCGGCCGGCCCTGAGATATCGGGCAAGTCGTAGTCTTCCAGGAACTCGATGAGACGCCGTTTGCCAACGGTTTCCGCCGAAACAATTGCGCCGATATCGCCGATCACCTGATCGGGTACGCGTACGTTGGCAGCCAGGAAGTTGAAGACATCCTCGTTGCGCTCGCCTCGCCGATAGAGCTTGCTCGGAGGAATGCGCAGACCCTCTTCGAACAAATCCCGGGCTTCGAACCATGCGAGCGTCCCGCCGATATCGGCCACGTGGGCGGCACACGCCATGAACGCCACCAACGCGCCCCGATGAAACACCGGAGTCACAATGGTGAGGTCCGGCAAATGCCCGGATGCCAGCCACGGATCGTTCGTCACCAGTACATCGCCGTCATGGATACCGTCGTATCCAAAAACGTCGATAAAGTGCTTGGTGGTGATCGGCAATGTGACCGTAAAGGCGGGCGAGCTGAAGTTCGACTGGGCGATCGAGCGGCCATGGACGTCGAGCATGATGACCGCAAAATCCCGCGTCTCACCCACGATCGACGAAAAGGAGGTGCGCACCAGCGCGGCGTCCGTTTCGTCCATGATCGAGATAAGACGGTTCCACTGAACCTCGAGCGTGATCGGGTCGACCGCAACGGATTCTACGGCGCTAGTCATGCTGGCCGTCCCCACTTGCGAACGTGACCACGAGGTTCTGGTCGTGATCCAAATTGGCCTCCATGCCCGGCGGCACGACCACGGTGCAGTCAACTTCCTCGACGATTGCCGGACCCGTCAAACGAGCCCCGGGGGCGAGAAGCAGCCGATCGTAGATTCGGGTCTCCACGAATCCTCCGGCGTCCTTGAAGAACGCTGGGCGTGCTCCCTTGAGGGCACGCTCCGCGGATGCGGGATCTGCCGGCGGCGCCTGCAAGTCGACTTCCGGCTTGGGTCCGCTCGCGCGCAGCCGGCAGGTAAGCATCTCGACCGGTACATCCCGATGCGCGTGCCCGAAGAGTCGCTCGTACTCGACGTAGAAGGCATTCCGAATCGCCTCGATATCGATGCCTCCGTTGACGGCCGGCAGCTGAACCGAAATCTCGTGTCCCTGGCCGACGTGGCGAATATCGGCGGATCGCGTCAATTCGACCTGCTCTTCTCGCACCGATGCGGTTGCAAGCACTGCCAATGCTTCCTGCTCCATGGCTCGATAGACGGAGTCGAGATCGGCTGCATCCACCTGCTCCAGCCTGGTGATATATGACCGGCCGAAATCGAAGGCGATCGGCGCGGTAAGGAATCCGAGCGCGGAGGCAACCCCGGCGGACGGAGGGCAGATGAAGCCCGGCGACTTGAGCGCCTTGACGATTGCATGCGCATGCACCGGGCCCGCCCCGCCGAAGGCAACCAACATGTACCGGCGAGGATCCTCGCCGCGCTCGGCAACATGCACTCTGGTTGCGGAAATCATGCTCTCGTTGACGACTTCGTAGATTCCGCTCGCCGTGGTGACCGGATCCAGACCGAGGCGCTCTCCCAGTACGCTGACTGCCTGTTCTGCAGCTGCGGTGTCGAGCGTCATGCGACCTCCAAGGAAGAAATCCGGATTGAGATACCCGAGCAAGAGGTTCGCATCCGTTACCGTCGGCTCCGTTCCCCCAAAGCCGTAACTAGCGGGACCGGGACTCGAGCCCGCGCTTTCCGGACCCACTTTGAGCAGACCAAGATCATCGACATGCGCGATGCTCCCCCCGCCGGCTCCGATTTCCACGAGCTCGACGCTTGGGGTCTTCACCGGAAGACCGCTCCCCCGCTTGAACCGATGGACGCGCGCGATCTCGAAGGTGCTCGTCAACGCTGGCTGACCATTCTTGATGAGGCAGATCTTGGCGGTAGTTCCTCCCATATCGAAGGAGATCAGGTTCTTTCGACCCATCCGCTCGCCGTAGAACGCACTCACGAGCGCGCCCGCCGCCGGTCCCGATTCCAGCAGGCGAATGGGATTGGCGACGGCCGTCTCGACCGACGTGATACCGCCACTCGAGAGCATGAGGAAGAGAGATTTGGTTGCACCCGCGTCGACCAGCCCACTCTTGATCAGGTCTACGTAGCGTGAAAAGAGCGGCTGCACGTACGCATTGCTTACGGTGGTATTCATGCGCTCGTATTCGCGAATCTCGGGGCAACGCGCGATGAAATGGAGACACTCGCATGCGGGAGGCGGTCCATGACCATCTGCGCCACAGTCTCCTCATGCTGGCTATTCTTGAACGAATGCAAGAAACAGATGCCGACGGCTTCGACCTCGTGCTCGATCAACTGGTCGATGGCGCGGGTGACGCTTTCGAGATCGAGCGGCACGAGAACATTCCGTCCTTGTCCGGCGCTCGGTCACTTCGAAACGCATCGGGCGAGCGACCAGGGGGCAGGACGCGCCATCCGCAGATCGTAGATGTCATAGCGCATCTCGGTGCCCATCTCGAGCACGTCGCGGAACCCGGCAGTGGTAATCAGCGCGGTTCTGGCTCCCTTGCGCTCGATCAATGCATTGGTGATCAGTGTGGTGCCGTGAATCGCCATTTCGAGCTCCGATGCGTCTGCATCGAGCCGACCAAGCAGCTCGGCAATTCCGGCCATAACCGCGCGTGACGGATCGTCCGCTGAGGTCAGGAGCTTATGCGAGTGAATCGAGTGTGTGTCGTCATCGACGACAACGAAGTCTGTGAACGTACCCCCGATATCAAAACCGAGGCGATATCGCCCTTGCTGGCTGCCGTTGTTTTCCAGCGCTTGGACCATGATCAAGTCTTCTCCCTTGTGAGCAAACGTTACGTCTCGTAATCCCGCCGTGGCGGCGGATCAACAATCACTGCGACGCTGAGCAGCAATCGCCCTAATCCGAATACCCGTACACCGACCTGGCAACGTCCGGTGAGACGTATCCGGCCTCGATGTCGTCGCGCACCGCCGCTCGGTCACGCTCATGCGGATCGCCGTATCCACCGCCGCCCGGCAATCTGAGCTCCAATCGCTGACCAGGTAAGACGCGCCGCGGACCGCGATAATCGAAGGTCTCCCCATCGATATCGAAGCTGCCGATGGCGCCGGGTTGCCCCCCTTCGAGACCAGGAGGCGGGAACCGAATCTTGTCCGGACGAAGCGTGAGATGGAACGGGCGATCATTGATCGACTGGATCACCACGCGTTGTCCGAGTCCGCCGCGGAACTTACCGGCCCCGCCGGAGTCCGGCAGCAGCTCACGACGCTCCATGAGCATTGGCGCGGTGTTTTCGAAGACTTCGGCAGGCGTAATGGATTTGTTGTGGGGGAAGGCAGTAGTCGCCAGTCCGTCCTTGATAGGCATCGCGCCGATACCCCCATCCGGGAGGAGGTGATTGTTGAATCGCTGGCCGGTGGAGTCGATTCCATTGGCCATAACGCCCCAGAACGATGCGCTCCCGGCCTGAACATGCTCGCCCAGGGCAGACGAAAGCGCGGCATAGATTGCGTGATGCACCTGGACATCGGTATTGGATCGGGCTTTTACCGGACTTGGATGGCGTGTGTTCACAACCGTGCCCTCAGGAGCTATCACATTCACCGGACGGAACAAACCAGTGTTGTTGGGAATGAGCGGCGTCAGACTGCACTTGAACGGATAGATCGTGTCGGCAAAGGTGTTGTTGAGCCCGCAGTTGATCGCGCCGATCTCGAATTCCGGAGACGAGCCCGTGAAGTCGACGGTGGCCTCGTCACCGTCGATGGTGATCTCGACGTTCAGCTCGAGGGCAACACCGGCGAATCCATCCGCAGTGAGGTGATACGGGTATCGTCCATCCGGTAACGCGGCAATGGCGCGCCGCATGGCGGCTTCCGACGTTTCATGGATCGTCTGCGCCAGGTCTGCCATCGAATCCATCTCGTAGTCGTCGAGGAACTCGTTGAGGCGTTTGGCTCCCAGCCATTGGGCGCCTACGATCGCGCGGAAGTCACCAATCACCATATGGGAAACGCGAACGTTGTTCTGCACGATCCGGAAGAGATCGGAGTTCTCTTTTCCGGCGCGGTACAGCTTCATGGGAGGAATGCAGAGCCCCTCCTCATAGACATCGTGGGCGTCGTAGTACCCGAGCCGGCCGCCGATATCGGAGACATGCGCGACCGTGCCGATAAACCCGATGACGACACCCTTCCGAAACACGGGCGTGACGATCGAGACGTCCGGCAGGTGTCCCGCCGCCATCCAGGGATTGTTGGTAATGAGGACGTCGCCATCCTCCAGCGTTTGGAGCGGGTATTCCGCCAGAAGATGTCCAGCGGTTTTGGGAAGGGTCACCGTAAAGACCGGCGTACTGAAGGTCGACTGGGCGACCGATTCGCCGTTCGTGTCGAGCATCACGCAGGCGAAATCTCTCGATTCGCCGACGATGGTGGAAAACGAGGTGCGGACGACGGCCGCATCGACCTCGTCCATAATCGTGATCAAACGCTGCCATTGAATCTCGAGGGAGATCGGATCGATCGATCCGCCGCCCCCAGTGCGTCGTTCAGCCATGGCTTTCGCTGGCAATTACCCGTGCGGGCAACTGCTGGTCGCTTTCTCCTCTCGTCTCTCGGGGAAACTCAGACTACAAACCGACGAACCCGGCGAATCACGTCACCATCGCGGTCGTCTCCTGCTGCGGCTCGGCAAGATTCCTGACTTGCTCTCGCACCTCGGCCAAAGCTACGGGGTCGGGCACGTGGGTCAATTCGATGGCAAGCACATTTCGAGCGAATGCATCCGGGATTCGGTCTCGAATCCCCATGGAATAGATGACAACGTCGACATTCGCGACCAGATCGCGGACCGCGCGTTGATCATCGATCACGGCAACGGGTGCGCTTTCAGACGCGGGGCGGTAGATCGAAACGATATTGCGCATCGATTGCACGAAAAGCGCCTCGGTCACCACCATACCGATCTGCGCCTGTGGTGGAAGTTGCGCAAGGTGCTCGCGCGTGGTCGGGCTCAATGTCAACGGCAGTCCAACCACTTCGAGGCGGTCGCCGACGAGCTTGCGCGCCTCCCCAAATCGAAGCGGGACGGCAATGACGAGATCGGCAACTGCGAGGAGCGCGGCTGTCTCCGGAGTGGGTGTAGCAAGATCCTGAACAGTCCGTCCGACAACGTCGAATCGAAATGGGCGAAACTCATCGGCCAGGAGATCCGCAAAGAGCTCGGTGTCGACTGGATAGTTGCCGACAAAGATGGCGACCTGGTCAACCGTTGCCGTTTGCGTATCGTGAAACACCCGCTTCCAAACGACCTGTGCGTACTCCTCCACGGGGACGCCATGCTGCCGCACATCCTGAAGATGCTCGTCCACGAGCCCTTCGACCATCTGCGTGCGGGAACGGGCCAGTGCGTCCGCATGGAGATCGACCACGAAGCTACCGACCCCCGGCCGCGTCTCGATCAGTCCATCGGCGGCCAGCGAATCGATGGCCTGTACGACGGTCAACGGAGCCACACCGATATCGGCGGCCAACTGCCGAATCGTCGGGAGCTTCTCACCGGATTTCAGGACGCCCATACCAATCTGGTATCCGATTTGCCCCTTTATCTGGAGAAAGAGGGGCATCGACTGCGACCGATCGATCGTGATGCGCACGGCAACTCCCGATTCATTCGTCCAAACGTGAGTGTGTTATACATCTCTATAACACAGCTGTCCAGCCCTTCTCCGGGCACGGGCGTCATGACGAAGACTCACGAGTCACTCCAAACGACTCGATTCTGTATGAGAGGACATGGATGGGCGAGACTCAGCTCCTGGCCGAATTCGCGCTCGACATCGCACTGGAAACCCCGCCTCTTCATGTGCGGAACGCTGCGGCCGCTTGTCTGCTCGACTCAGTGGGTTGCGCATTGGGGGGAACCGGTACGTGGCTCGGCCAGCAGATGATCGCCTTCGCCCTCGAGCAAGGAGGTCATCCGCACGCCACCGTCATCGGAGCGGGAGACGCCAAGCTCCCTCCCATGACCGCAGCGCTCGTCAATGGCCAACTCTCGAACGCGCTCGACTTCGACGATACCTATCTGGACCTTGGCCATACCGGAACAGCCGTTGTCCCCGCGGCAATGGCCATCGCCGAACGGATGGACGCATCCGGCGCCGAGCTGCGGGCCGCCATCATTGCCGGATATGAAGTTGCCAACCGGGTCGGTTTCGCGGCGCGTCCCAGTGACGAGCGGTACCGCGTCCTCTACCCGGTTGGTTGGCACTCGTTCGGCGCTGCTGCTGCTGCGGGCCGGTTGTTGCGCCTGACTCCCCGGCAAATGGAATGCGCATTCGGGATCACCCTCGAACACATGCAAGTCGCGACGACGATCACATCCGAGACGGTACACGGGTTCAAAGCCGGCAAGCTTGGGCAAGCGAGCGCGCTAGGGATCATGGCGGCCCTGCTGGCCGCCAAGGGATTCGAAGGGAAACGCAAGGCGCTCGATGCAGACGGCGCCTTCTGGCTCGCCATGGGTTCGGATCGGGTGGACGGATCCCGGCTCACGGAGGGTCTCGGCACGCGCTGGACCATCGATGAGATGTCGTTCAAACCATTCCCTTCGTGCCGGATGACCCACCCCGCACTTCAGGCAGCGGCCGTGGTGAAAGCCCGATATCGGCTCGCACCGACGGACATACGCTCGATCCAGGTTCGTACGTTCAGTCGCATGTTGCAGCTGACTGCTCCAGAGCCTTTGTCTTCTGAAGCGATTCCGTTTTCCCTCCCCTCCACGATGGGGATGCTCCTTCGCGGTATCGACGGCGGGGCCCAGTGGGCGGATGTCGCGGTCGCATGCCACCCAGAGACGGTGTCGTTGGCGAGACGAATCGAAGTGATCGGCGAAGAACGATTCGATCGCAGGGTCGATGAAACGGGAACCTTGCCTGCCGAAGTAGTCTTCGAGCTTGCTGATGGCCAGGTGGTCTCGCACACCGAGCTCGACGCTCCATGGAGCGCACAGTCATCGGTATCGACTGAGGAGCTGATGCCAAAATTCCTTGGCATGGCCGTGCCCGCACTTGGCGATCAGGCGCACGATCTGGCGGACGCGCTGCGTTCGCTTGCGCTCGAGGATCCGCTATCGACACGCCGTATCACCGATCTGCTTCACCCTCATACTGTTCGGGCGCGCATGGCATGAGCTGCCCAGATGATGTCCGGCAACACCCAGCACATGGGTTGGCCATTGTCCCTGCGAACGGTCTCGTCTAGACTAATTCCGACAAGCTAAGTAAGACTTTCGTTCGATGAATGTGGTCTTCTCTCCCCGTATCGTCACGGAGCGATATCTAGCGTGCCGTTCGAGCGTGAACAATGGATGAACCAATGGCTGGGCGGCTTCTGAACGCTGGGCGTCGAACGCCTGCAGCCAGTTCGGTCTGCTGACTACCTTCCCAGTCCAACCCTCAGTCAGATTCTGACCTTGCCCCCGGTCGAAACCGAGGAGCACGTCGATCTGTCGACGGTCCTTGTCGCCTGGACGGATTATCTCCGGCGAGATACGCCCCTGCTCCTCGTCCGAACAGCAGATCGTGCGCGCCGGCTCTTGATGGAAGCAGCCGGTGTGAGCGACGGCGAGCCGGTCGGGCTACCGGCGAATTGCCGGCGGGCACACTCTGAAGCGGTGAAGCGATCCAGCGGCACTCCGTGTTTTCTCGATCTGCTCCCGGACCTGAGTATCGATCCGGAGACGCCTGGATTGAGCGATATGCGCGTCGTCTGGGCAACGCCGCTAGCCGGGTCAGCTGCGGACGAGATCGACGGGCATGTGCTCTTCGTCGATTACTCTGAAACGCTTCCCGCTCCGGCACATGGTAAACACATCGATGCCGCCGCCACGATGTGGAGCTTGCACCTCGAGGAAGAAGGCAGGCTCGCCAGCGAGGGTGCCCTGATTTCGTTCCAGGACGCAACACTCTACTCGAAGGTCTCCGAACTCATCACGCCGGAGGACCTGCCAGACCTGTCGAAGGCGATGACGCAGTATCGGCGGCTGGCGGGTCCTGACGGGATCGCTGCTCGGCAATTTGCCCATCTGCAGGAATCCCGCATTGGTATGGAGGCTGGCGCTGGGCTACCGATGAAGCCTCTCGCTGGTGCTGGGGGACTTCCGCGCGGACTGGCAGTGCAGATTCCAGCCGAGGCGGATGTCGCCACCTTTATCTCGTACGCTCGCAATGAGAATGTCGTCGTGGAGTGGCTTCCTGAAATCCAGCCAATGTTTTATGTCGGCTATCAGGTCACCCAGGATCGTGAACGGACCTTCCAGACCGCAGCGAATCTTGCCCGCTGGATCGTTTCACCGATCGGCCCCGATTTCGACGACGACCAGATCGTGCATTCGGTGCTCGGGATCCTGAAGGCCGCCGAATACACGGGTATCCGCTGGTATACCGATCGCGAGCGCGCTGCCTGGTACGGGAATCTCATGCTCGAGTGGTACGGTCCCGCGCATGATGCGTATCGTCCGGCGTTCCTCGACATATCTCCCGAGGGCACGTTCCTTGCCGGAATCTGACGCTTTTTCGTACCCGGCGCATGAATAGTCGGGCGAGAGAATGAACCGCTCCATTGTTGGAGCGGTTCGTTTCTTCTCAGCAAATTGTGTTGTCGTGCCGTTTGCGATCCATGTGACAATGCTTCGATCAAGTGCGATCGAACACAACTTGTTGGAGGAGTAGTGCGTGCGGTATCTGGATGAGCGTCAAATCAAGGACATTGCCATTGGGTCCGGAGTCCTGGGTACGGGCGGCGGTGGAAACCCCTATCTCGGCATGTTGGCCGCGATCCAGGCGATCCGCAAGCATGGCGACCTGGAGCTGTACGAGCTCGATGAGCTGCCAGATGACACCTTGGCCGTCTCTCCATTTGCCATTGGCTCTCCGGTTCCCTATATCGAGCGCGTCTCGTTGAATGATGAGCTGATGACCGCGTTCACGGCGATGTCTCGGTATTTTGGACGTGAGATCGGCGCAATCGTCTCGGCGGAGATCGGTGGCGTCAACTCGGTCGTGCCGCTGGCGTTGGCCCGCGAGCTGGGGCTTCCCGCAATCGATGCCGATGGGATGGGCCGCGCCTATCCGGAAGTAGACCTGTGTACGTTCACGCTTTATGGTCACGGCGCTTCGCCGATGGCGGTTGCGGACGAGCATGGCAATGTGACGGTCATCGACACCATCGACAATCGGTGGGTCGAGCGCATTGCTCGGCCGGTCGCAGTGGAGATGGGGGCCATTGCGGGAGCAGTCGGATTCCCGATTACCGTTGGGGATTTGAAGCGGGCCGCCGTGGTTGGCACCGTCTCGTATGCAGAGACGATTGGGCGTGCGATTCGCGAGGCGCAAGCGCAGCATGCATCGCCGGTGGATGCTGTGCTGAACACCACGAACGGGTATCTCCTGTTCACGGGTCGCATCATCGACGTCCAGCGGCGCATCGAACGGGGTTGGGCGCTTGGCGAGGTCGTCATTGCCGGTACCGACGACGATGCCGGGAGCGAGATGGTCGTTCAATTTCAGAATGAACATCTGGTGGCGCTCCGTGATGGCGTCGTCATGGCGTCGGTACCGGACCTGATCGCAATTCTGGACGCGGAGCGTGGGGACCCCATCACCACCGAGGAGCTCCGGTATGGATTCCGGGTCGGAGTGATTGCGATGCCGTGCGACGAAAAGTGGCGAACCCCAGAAGGGGTTGCCCTTGGGGGACCACGTCACTTCCGATACGACATCGACTACGTTCCCATCGAAGAGCGTATGGCGAGCGCGGGAACAAGCAGGTAGCCTCCGACCCTAATCCTCAGATCGAGCACCCAGTGAGGGACCGCCCTCGGGCGGCGGCCGGGCCCTCACTGGGAACGGCTACCGCCCGATCGGACAACGATGGTTCGGCAATAATTTACGGTTATTTGTAAACAATATGCGTACGTGCGCGGAATACCACGATCGAACATACGTTTCTGGAATATGCATTACATGCTCTTGTTTCGAGTTCGCTATGCCTGCAAACTCGAATCATCGGCGAGATCTTCCAACTCCTGACGGAATGAGACGTCTTTGCAGAGCTCTCTTCCACGGAGAATTTCTCAGTCGAAATCTCTAATGGGAAGCTACCGAGGGAGGTATGTAATGGTTACCCCAATCGAGACTCAGCTCTCCAAACCACCGCTCTTCGATGAGAATGCCCGCATTCCTCGAGAACTCAATGCGACCTCCAAAGTCTACGAACTCAACACGATCAAGGATGCGCGAGAAGCGCTTGCTCGGCTGCGTGAACTTCGCCGGGACTTCGAAGCCAGCACCAACGGCCGCGGCAATCAATCTCCCGCTTCACTGCCTCCTTCGCTGCCCGGCAAGGGCGAAGACATGCTCGCGGGTCTTTCCAACATTCAGCGGATGCGCACGATCCGAAGTGAGATTGCCTTTCTCGAGGATCTCATGGTGCGGATTGCCGAGCGCGAGTTCCTGATCGAAGAGCAGCGGCATCATTCATATCTCTCGAGTATCGGCCAATGGTCGACACGCGAGCGAGGACGCCGGCCAGTCATCTAGGTGGGTCGATTCGTCGAGTCACGTACAGTACTATCACCTTTGCAGAGAGACCACGGGGTTTCCCTGCAAAGGTGGATCCACGTGCCAGAACGAATCGTCAGTGTTGGTGGGAATGCCGAACATCCGCGGCTTCGCACTCGTATTCGTGGGCTTGACCGCCTGCTCGATGGCGGTCTGCTGGCGGGCGATGCATACCTCGTATCGGGTGGCCCAGGGACGGGAAAGACCACACTCGGCAACCAGCTTGCCTTCCAACACGCGGCCGCCGGCGAATCGGTGGTCATTTTTATGCTCCAAACCGAACCGCACGAATGGATGCTGGCGCACCTGGGGGGATTCTCGTTCGTTCGGCCAGAGCTACTCAATCGACGCATCCACTACATCAGTCTGCTGAGACAAATCGAAACCGATGGCTTGCCAGGCGTGCTTCAGTCGATCCAGGCGGCGGTGCGAGAGCATGACGCCAGCTTGATGGTGCTGGATGGCGCTGGTTTGGTCGAGTCGAATAGAGACTCCGCCGCGAGTTTTGGCCGGTTCATCCGCGATCTGCAGGCCCGTGCTGCCATGCTGAATTGCACCTGCGTGCTCTTGTCGTCCAGAAGCGTTCAGCCAGTTCTCGATCCGCATGTCGATGGAGTCATCGAACTCGACCTCGAGCCAGTCGACGCGCGGGACACCCGTTGGATTCGCGTCGCGAAGCAGCGCGGCGCCAAGCACCTGATGGGCAAGCATGAATTCGAGATCTCCGCGACGGGTATCTCCGTCTTTCCGCGTCTCGAATCGATGGCTGGAAAGACGCCGCCAGAACCGGTCGAAACCGAGAATCGACTGTCCACTGGGGTCGACGGTATCGATCGAATGCTGGGCGGAGGGCTCATCGAGGGAAGCACGACCGCCGTCTTCGGCACTCCAGGCGTCGGCAAGACCCTGTTGAGCCTCCAGTTTCTGGGCGCCGGGGCAACCGCTGGTGAGACCGTGCTCCATGCAACGTTCCACGAAACCGAAGCGGTGCTGCTCGCGACATGCGAACGGCTGGGGCTTCCCCACGGCGACTGCCTGCGCTCCGGATGCCTGCGCGTGATCTGGGAACCGGCGTTGGAACGATCGCCAGATGGCTGGGCATGGAGGGTGCTGAATGCGGTCGATGACATTCGCCCGACTCGGCTGACGATCGATGCGTTTACCGATGTGGCGCGTATGTTCGCGATCCCGCAGCGGCAAACGAGTTTTGGGGTTGCCTTCTCGAACGAGCTCCGCAGGCGTGGAATCACGACGCTGGTGAATCTCGAGCTAGACTCCTTCGTTTCGCAAACCGTGGATTTCCCCGTACCGCGGATCTCGCCAATGATCGACACGGGAATTCTGATGCGTTCGGTCGAGCTCAATTCGTCGATCCGGCGTATGGTGTCAATCACGAAGCATCGAAAGAGTTGGTTCGACTCCGCGATTCGAGAGTTCACGATCGAGCATGGCGGCATCAACGTCGGAGACCGGTTCGAAGCGAGCAAAGTGCTCACGGGCAGCGCCGAAGCGGGCCTCGATTCCTGAATTCGCTCTCGGGCGCAGCGGGGCGTCTACGCGGCCATCCACCTGCTCGATTGGATCTCATCCATTTCGCAGATCGTTGAATAAGGCGATCTGTAACCGACGCTGGCCCTAAGTCGGTCGACGACGGGGCGACAACAGGGCCATTTCGCCCGATGTCGGAGCTAATCAGGACTTGGATGGGGCGTCGTGGCCGTTGCACGACGTGTTGACAGGTCGGAGCGGCCGTTCGATCGAGTCGATGAGTGCGAGCAGCTGGCGAGAATCGATCGGTTTCTCGAGATATGGCTCGTCTACTTCGATTTCGGGAAGTCCCGATCCCATGAAGACCACGATTGGCGCAGGATCGAGATGGAGCATGTGTTCGTCCAGATTGCCGTTTCGCAATCCTGGCAGCGCCACGTCGACGATGACGATTTCGGGAGTCGCGGTGTTGATGGCTTCGATAAGCGACGGGAGATCGTACGCGGAAATGGCAGCGTACCCGTTATCGCCGAGAAGCGATGCGATGGCCTCGAGGCTGATTGGCTCGTCATCGGCGACCACGATGGGAACCGCGGTTCCTGGCACCAGCTCTTCGATCGAAGAGACCTGGCGCGTCTCTTCGTCCGTGAACCAGCCCGCCTCGATCAGAAGGCTACCGACCGACATGCCAAGCGCCATGGCAATCTGGTTCAGCCGCTCGAGCCGGGGAAACAGAATCTTGCCCCGTTCGAGTCGAGAGACGTCCGACTGGCGGACATCCGGCCCGATCTTTTCGGCGAGATCTTCCTGACTCATTCCCAGCTCGAGACGCCGCAATCGTATTGCTTCGCCGAGCGAACGGCTCTCAGCCATCTTCAGGAGTCCCCCACCAACCCTTCGAACCAGCTGACAATGCCAACGGCATTGTACGCATTCCAATTGTTTTGGCCAGTCTGGTGCGTATCGCCCATGCCCAGAACCGAATATGCATGATTCAGGCGACACCCAGGTACGATATTCATCAACACTATAGGATGATGCGACGGGAATCGCTACCGGTTTCCGAGATCTCGTTCCGGCATCAATCGATCAGATGAATGGTGATTCCAGCAGCATGTATCAAGGACCAAATGCGAACGGCAGCGAATCGTGGCGAGGTGATGTCGTCGTTGTTGGCGGGGGCATTCTCGGACTTGCGGTCGGCCGGGAGCTCCTTCTGCGCCGCCCAGGAACCAAGGTGGTTGTCCTGGAGAAGGAGTCCCAGCTTGCCAGCCAGCAAACCGGGCACAACAGTGGGGTGATCCACGGCGGGATCTACTACAAACCCGGGTCGCTCAAAAGCCAAATTCTGCGTCGCCGGCGCCGCGGGCGATCCACTATTGTGAAGAAAGGATGTTCCGTTTCGGCTGTGCGGCAAGATGATCGTGGCGACCGATGCATCCGAGCTGCCACGGCTGGACGATTTGGCCGAACGCGCGATCGCCAACGGCGTTCCTGGAGTTCGCGTGGTGGATTCGGATGAGCTGCGCGAACGGGAACCGTACTGTCAGGGCATCCGAGCGCTCTGGTCCCCCAATACCGGGATCGTCGATTACACACAGGTATCGTCCGCGTACGCGCGAGACATCGAAGCGCTTGGGGGAGAGATTCGCCTGAATCATGCGGTCGATGGGATGCAACGATTCGGCAAGAAGACGGTCGTGCGTGCGAACGACAATGAGTACAAAGCGCCCGCGGTGGTGACCTGCGGTGGCTTGTATGCGGACCGCGTTGCCGCGCTTTCCGGGGCGCCGGCATCCCCGGTCGTTGTTCCCTTCCGAGGGGACTATTTTGTGCTTCGCCCAGACCGCCGGTACCTGGTTCGCTCGAACATCTACCCGGTGCCCGATCCGAAGTTTCCGTTCCTGGGAGTGCATTTCACACCACGCGTGAACGGAGAGATCTGGCTGGGACCAAACGCAGTGCTGGCGTTTGCACGCAAGGGATATCAATTCACGAATGTGAATCTTCCCGATCTCCGCACGACCTTCGGCAGCACGGGATTTCGGACGTTTGCGCGGCGGAACTGGCGCACCGGAATGGCCGAAATGGAGCGCGATTTGCGTAAGTCGTCGTTTCTCAAGAGCCTGCAACGATATATCCCAGAGTTGACCGAGGCGGATCTGCTTCCGGGGCCGTCGGGTGTTCGCGCGCAAGCGCTTACCGAGGATGGAGGAATGGTCGACGATTTCGTGATCGACGTTCAGCCAGGGATCCTCCACTTGCGCAACGCGCCGTCGCCGGCGGCCACATCGTCACTGCAAATTGGGCGATACGTTGCGGATCGACTGGCCGAACAATTTCCAGAGTATCGGAGCGATCGATCTTCGGTGGCTGCGAGCTAGTCTCCGCCGCGTTTGACAAGGTCCTGCGCCCTGAGCCCTGTGTCCTGAGACGGTCCGGGAGCTGCTGTCGGGGTACGTGTGGAAATAGGAAATCGATTCGGGGTGATGCGGGAAAAGGAAATGGGCAATAGGCAAAGGTGGATGGGACGTGGGAACCAGGACGTGGCCTATGAGGGGAAGCGATTCGGCAGTGGGATCGACCGTGACGAAACGGAGGAGTTGGGATTTAGGAGTTCGATTTTTGCTTTTCTCGCTCCCAGCTTCTCATCTGCCGGGATCCAGCACCGAGTGTGGATGACGGGGAACCAGCCCGGGTACGATGATCTGCTACCCGGGCCGACCGGACACTGAGTTCCTGTCCTACACCAAACGTGCCGCTCGCTTGCATCACAGAACATATGCTCTTTTACCGTCAAGTGTCGTTGAAGCTTGATTTTGGACGGGTATGGATCGGAGCGTCGCCATGATGAACGGCGCGAGCCTCTGCGGAGTCCGCGTAAATATACAAACAAGGACGTCATCCCTGTGCCTCGTAGTCGCCAAGACGGTCGAGCACCCAGACGCGGAGCGATGATTCACTGCGTTCAGCGTAACAGGGGGGAACGGAGCGCCAGCGCGGTAGGGCGGTTAACTCAGCACTGTTCATCAGGGCGATGCTACGTGGTTTATCTAAACGCCATTGGCAACCATTTGGAGTTGCGCTGCACGCTCGCAGTTTCCATCTCGGGGCGCTCTACGCTCGTTGCTGAGTTGGCCCTCGGCGAGTGCGCAGGAGATTGACGACGGAGATGATCGACCAGGCGCTGTTCAGGATCAGGAAACCCCATTGACGGTCGAGCAAGGCAACGCCGGCAAGCAACGCTGAGCCGATGAGATTGATGAGCAGATACGACCGAGAATTGATATCGAGTCTTCCGGTCGTTCCAAGAAGATACCCCGCGAGTATCAGAATCGCCCCGGAGATCTGAACGAGTTGGTTCATGTCTCGGTGCTCAAATGCACCGCCCCTGCCTCCACGATCGTTACTTCCGTTTCTTCCGGTTGGCTTCGACCATGCGGTGCATTTCGTCGATGAAGCGATCTTCGTCGTGGATGACGATCTTGTAGTCATCGTCATCGAGCGTGGGCGCCGCGGGTATCTGGATCGTGATCCAACCCTCTTCGGCGCCGCGACAGACGAGGTCGGTCACCCGAGACTCAAATCTGCCGTAGGTCATATCCGGTTCGAGGACGCGATAGTACCCCTCGCCGAGCCCGTTACGGGTCCAAATCATGCGAACCAACGATCTATGCTTGATGCGCAGATCAGAGGCAACCAGCTCGGTGGCCATCAAACCCCGTAGGACCGCAGCCATCTTTCCCATTTCCCGCATCGGCGTGCCGCAGACGGGACAGTCGCCTTCGGGAGCATCCGCGTGGGAAAAACTGCGCCGGCAGGGGTCGCACCAAAGATAGCTTTTCGTACTTGCGTCACTCATGGAGAAACTCTACTCGAATCGCGCCGGATGACCCCACGCAAAGAGCCGGAGGTCGACCGACCTCCGGCTCTCGAGCATGACGTCGGCTTTGGGACTACTCGCGAAGACCTCGGTCCTCGTGGGTTCGTGGGCCACCGCCGCGGCCCACGTTTGCGGCCGATTGAACCTCGCCGGCGCGGTCCGCCCAGCGTTGCACCAGATAGGTGAGAATGATTCCCCCAAGCATCATGGCAACGGCGAACAAGAGCTCGACCGACTCCGCGCGGGTCCCGAAGTCCTGGGCAAGGTTCGACACCCGGATGTCGCCAAGTTGTCGGATCAAATCACCCATGAATCACTCCTGCGTACTGCGCCGAACGATCTAGCCGACCGTCAACGTGCCGACCATACCGGCATCCTTATGTCCTGGAACACTGCAATAGAACTCATACGTTCCTGCAGGCGCATTGACTTCGATCTCGGCCGATTCACCTGGATTGACGGTCACGTGGATATCGAGATCGTCGATGGTGAAGTCATGGACCGCGGCCCCTTCGTTGACGAAGTGGAAGGTGGTCGGGGTATCGGCGCCAATCGCCAGGTCGGTCGGGTCGAAGTACATATCATGCATCGAGACCTCGACTGCATCCGCTGAAGCGGCTGCGCCGGAGTCGTCCGCGGACTCGGCATCGGCAGAATCAGCTTCACCGGAATCCGTCTCTTCGGCAGCCGCAGGTGCAGCCGCAGCAGCATCCGTACTGACGGTCAGCGTGCCGACCATCCCCGCGTCCTTGTGCCCGGGAACGCTGCAATAGAACTCGTATGTTCCCTCAGGCGCGTTGACCTCGATCTCGGCCGATTCACCGGGGTTGACACTGACGTGAATATCGAGGGCATCAATGGTGAAGTCATGGACCGCTGCGCCGTCATTGACGAAGTGGAAGGTGGTCGGAGTATCGGCGCCGATGGTCAAATCGGTCGGATCGAAGTACATGTCGTGCATGGAGACCTCGACCGAGGCGGCAGCGCTGGCGGATGCCTCGCCGCCTTCGGCGCCCGCATCTGCTTCACCCGAATCGGCAGCCGGCTCGCCGCCGGATGACTCCGCGGGTTGGACGTCCGTGCTGGCGGTAAGCGTGCCCACCATGCCGGCATCTTTGTGTCCCGGAACGCTGCAGTAGTACTCGTACTCACCGGCTGGCGCGTTGATCTCGATGTCAGCCGATTCGCCCGGATTGAGGGAGACGTGAATATCGAGCGCATCGATGGTGAAATCGTGCGCTGCAGCGCCATCGTTTACGAAGTGGAACGTGGTCGGCGTATCGGCGGCAATGGTCAGCTCGGACGGATCGAAGTACATATCGTGCATCGACACGGTGACTGCATCAGCAGACGCCCCGCCCGACTCGCCGCCAGTGGCCCCGGTCGATCCGCCGGATTCCTCTTCCTCTTCAGTTTCCGCGGCAGGCGGTGGCGTCGGGAATCCGCCCGCCTGATGGACGGCCTCGTTGTAGACCTCGTTCCAGTCGGCATGCTGAATGAAGAGAATCAGCTCGTTGATCTGCTCGTCATTCAGCGGTCCGCCCAGCGTATCGCTGAATGCCGGCATCCGCACGGTGCCATCGGGGTTTATGAGCCCGTTGTAGATGGTGTCGTGAATGTGATCCGCGCGTCCCTCGAGGCCGCCGGCGACCGGGGTACCCGCGGCGTTGATGCCCTCCTGATTGAGGGAGGTATTGATACCGCCCAGAGGCGCGCCGACGCGACCGGTGCCCGCGGCTCCAGGCTCCATAAACCCTTCGCCGGCCGGTCCATGGCATTGGAGACAGTTCGACAGATACGTCTCCATACCTCGTTCGATCGCGACTTCCTGCTGTTCTGCGGCCTCAGAATCGATACGATTCTGCTCGTCGCCAAGGTAGAGGAAAAGCACTGTCGACAGCGCCACCAACCCCACGATGACGACCGTCGCCATCCGTTGAACCGATCCCACGCTCACGTTCTCCTTGCATTCGGCCGCACACTTCAGGGCGACCGGTCAAGGCGCTGGCCCCAACCAGACTACGGATATGGGACGGCTTGATCGGGATTGAAGTCATGACGTTCCGTTGGCGCGCCGGTGTTGACCTGGACGCTGCCGTCTGCCATGACCGTCACGGGGAAGTAGTCGAGTGGCCGGGGAGCCGGGCCGGACTCCTTGACCCCGTTTTCGAAGAAGATCGAACCATGGCAGGGGCAATGGAATCGCTCTTCGGACGCCACCCAGGGCACCGTGCACCCGAGATGCGTGCACTTCCAGTAGAGCGCGATCAGCCCTTCGTCGAGATTGACGAGATAGAACTTGCCCGGCGTATACGTAAATGGCTGGCCGCCGGCCTCTGGAACATCAGAGGCGGCAACCGTGAGCACACTCCCGAAGGCGCCGATCTTGTTCGGCCAGAAGAAACGGACGAACCCAGCCGCCAGCTGACCGAGGACGATCAGCACCGCCCCAAGGGCCGCATTGCGAACGAAGTTACGCCGCGAAACAACATTGTTGATTGCCTTCGGAACACTGCTCAGGTGCCCGAAGGCCCAGACGGCCGAGGCCGCCGCCACGCCAATGATGGCTCCGATCCCGCTGCGTTTCACCGAATGCTACTCTCCTCTGTCCCGATCCGAATTCTGGGTCGATTGCCGATTCGACCGGCGACTAGTGATGTGTCAGCGGTAGGTCCCACGGCCAGGTGAGATCCTGACCAACGCCGCGGAACGACGTTCCGAAGATCGTGAGAATCCAGTAGCCGACATAGAACCCTGTAAAGAGGGCGATGATCATCTCGCGCCGAGTAGGTTTGAAGATGACATGGACCAGAATCATCAGGGTTGCGATACCCCCGAGCATCACCAACGTTGGGAGGACGATTTCGGTGAGCTCTCGCGGCGCGCCCTTGTCGGCGAGATAGCTGCCGATACCGAAGACGGTGCCACGCCCGCGGACCTCGTCGAGCACGATGAGCGCAACAATGACGACGATGGTGAAGACCGTGGTGAAGCCGATGATCTTGCGTCCCTTGGCCGATGTCCCGAGGATACCGACGCCGAGGGGGCTCCGGTCCACATAGGGGATGGCCGCCAACAGAACGAGGGTCACCGACGGAACGATGACGCCAGCCAGCCCGGGATCCATATGCAGGAGGAGCTCCTGCATATTGAGGAAGTACCAGGGGGCCTTCGACGGGTTGGGGGTTTGGTTCGGGTTCGCCCGCGCGAGTAGCGGCGCGTTCACGAAGATAGACAGGAAGGTCAAAATCAGCAGAAAGACCGCCGCGCAGACCGCCTCGACGACAACCAACGACGGCCAGACCATCACCTCGTCATCGGCCAGGTCGGTTGGACGCGCCAGGGCACGCCCACGCACGAGCTCCAACAGCTTCTGACGTTTCGCCTCGTCGATTTGATTTTGGGGCTGCGTGGGTTGGCCCTGCACCAGTTCAGCCATTTTTCCTGCTCCCGTTGGTCCTCATATCTCCAGCTGCACGATCAACCGGGCCACGCCTACAGCGGACCCGAGATGCCACCGTCCTTGCGGATCCGCCAGAAGTGGACGGCCATCAGGAACGCGGCGATCAACGGCAGGAAAATCACATGCAAGGTGTAGAAGCGAATGAGGGTCGGCTGGCCGATTTCCTTTCCACCCTTGAGGAGGAAGTCGACCTTGGGGCCGACGATCGGGGCAGCGCCACCGATCTGCGTGCCGACGGTGATGGCCCAGTAGGCCAGCTGGTCCCAGGGCAGAAGGTAGCCGGTGAACGAAAGCAGGAAGGTCACCACCAGCAGCAGCACGCCGATGACCCAGTTGAACTCCCGCGGTGGCTTGTATGAGCCGGTGTAGAAGACGCGGCCCATATGGAGGAAGACCGCGATGACCATGCCTTGCGCCGACCACCGATGCATGTTGCGCATCAGCTGGCCGAAGGTCACGCTTGCCTCGATGTCCTTCATGCTTTGGTACGCCTGATCCGACGACGGGATGTAATAGAACATCAGCAGCACGCCGGTCAGGACAAGCACCAGGAACATGAAAAACGAGAGTCCGCCAAGACAAAACGTATAGGTCACCTTGGTGGCGTACCGTTTGATCTTGACCGGATGGATGTGCAGGAAAACGTTGCTGGCGATGATCAGCGCCTGATTGCGCTGATTATCCGGATAGCCGTGACGAACGACCGAACGCCAGACCGATGAGCTGGTAATGCGATCGGCAAGCGTTTGCTCGCGTCTCATGCGGTGTCCTCCTCCTGGGGAGATCCCCTACCCGGGGATTTGCTCAGTCGATTCTGCAACGCACCGTTGCCCGGTTCGCCACAGTACACGGGTCCCATGACCCACGGGTGGATCGACCATCGCCATTGTTGCCGATTTACACGTGCCGTGCATACGCACATCGTTCGCGGAGGATGGCAACGCTCCTTACCATCCAGCGCACGGTACGTGGTGGGCGCGACAGGACTCGAACCTGTGACCTCACGGATGTGAACCGTGCGCTCTAACCAGCTGAGCTACGCGCCCTTTTCGGCGTCGCGATGATACCACAGTGCCCACCCTCGACCGCCGGATTTGAAGACCCGCGCGGGCCCCCAAATCCGCATTTCCTCTAGACGAGGGCGACGCACTCCACCTCGACCAGCACGCCAAGCGGCAGTTTGGCCACCTGGACCGTGGAACGCGCCGGAGGATCTGCGTCGAAGTAGCCCGCATAGATCCCGTTGAAGGTGGCAAAATCGTCCAGATTCGCCAGAAAACAGGTGGTTTTGACGACCCGGTCCAGCGACGATCCGGACGCTGCCAGGACAGCCTTCAGATTCTCCATCACCTGTGTGGCCTGGGGCGTGATATCACCCTCGACCACTTTGGCCGTTGCCGGATCCACCGGGATGACCCCAGAGGTGAAAACGAACGCTCCCGCCTTCACGGCCTGCGAGTACGGACCGATCGCGGCCGGCGCCTTGTCTGTCGAGACGATTTCTTTTCCCACGCTTTTGCCTTTCTTTGTTTCAAGGTGTTCAGAGCAGTTGCTTTAGGCCCAATATCCAGGGTCAGAGCAACGAACAGCTCCTCTGGTCTCCAGACTCGGGGTTGGCACTCGACACACCTTCGTGCATTTTGGCTAATTGTCGAAGAAACCGCGATCTTCGTCTGCGAGATATTCGCGTGCCCGATCGACCCGGAACTCGATTCCGATTCCCGGCCGATCCCAGACATCGATGAAACCGTCCACCACCAGGGGATCTGGCAACCCCTCGACGATGTCGAACCACCAGGGCGGATTCCCGGTCGGGAGTTCGAATGCGATGAAGTTCCCCGGCAGTGTCGCGCTGACCTGAACCAGGGCGGCCAACCCAAAGAGTCCGTCGCCGGTGCCATGCGGCGCCATCAGAATGCCGTGCAGGTCTGCATACTCAGCAATCCACTTCAGTTCTGCCAGCCCGCCGACATCGCACGGATCGGGTCCGACGATATTGACCGCCTTTCCTTCGATGAGCTCTTTGAAGCTCTGGCGCAAGTAGAGCTGTTCTCCGGTATGAATCGGAATCGTGGTCTGGGTCGTGATCTCGCGATAGAGGTCGGCGCCAGGCCACGGCGTGTAATCCCCGGTCAGCAGATCCTCCATCCACATCGGGTTCAGCGGCTCGAGCGCCCGCGCAAGCCGAATGGCATCCGGCACCGAGAAGCCCGGACCGCAATCGAGCGCGATGCCGATCTCGGGCCCGAGGGCCTCACGCATTGCGGCCACGCATTCGACTACATGCGCAATGCCGCGCTCGGAAATCGTGCCCGCCACCGGCCAACCATGGACCATCTCGTCCAGCAGGTCGCCCATCAGAAATCCGGGGACCTTCTTCATATCGCCGTGGTAGGCAATTGCCATCTTGACGAACTTGAATCCATGCGGCAGCGATCGCATCCACGCGCCAGCCGCGGCGAAGCCCTCCGGGGTGTAGTCATGCTCCAGATCCCGGATGGCGCCGTTGTAGACCATCACCCGGTCGCGAACCTTGCCGCCCAGCAGCTTATAGACCGGGAGCCCTGCCGCTTTCCCGGCAATATCCCAAAGTGCCATTTCGATGGCACTGACCGGGGACCCCCACGGTTTGGCCGCTCCGCGCTGGCGAATGCCGCGCATGACCCGCTCGACATCGGTTGGGTCTTTTCCGACGATCAGATCGCGCAACCGCAGGATCGGGTCTTTCAGGTAAGGCTTGGAAGACTCGACCTGACTGTATCCATCGACCCCGTCGTCGGTGCAAACCCGCAGCATCAGATGGTTTCCAAGCTCGGCACATCGGAGATCAGTAATCTTCATCGACCGTCCCTTTCTCGACCAACGTGATTCCCAGCAAATCTTGAGGGTTCTCCGTCACGCTTTCCCCCACATCCGGGCACCTTCGGGGACGTGACCCGGGTCAACAACTGTGACTTTGCGGAAAATTGAACTTGCCCGGTGTACGCGTATATGATTCGGCATTCGGCAGCCCGCACACGGCTGATCATGCTCGAACCCGAAAAGGATGGACCTCGCAACGGCCTATGAGCATCTCCCTGAAAGGTCTCACCACCTCCAAGTCGGACTTCACGGACGCACGTAGTGCCGCTCGCCCACGAGATCTCCACCAGATCGGCCGTTTGCTGACCTCGGTGTTCCTTGGCGCGCTGCTGCTTCTGGCGGCAGCGATCGTCGGTCTGCTGCTCTACGGCTCGGCTCATGCCAACGAGATTTACGAAGGCGTAACGGTCGGCGGCGTCGATGTCGGCGGAATGTCCCGGGCAGAAGCGCGGGTCGCGATTCATGATGAGCTCGCCTCCGTCACCGATAGCCCCATTCTGCTAGTGAACGACGAGCAGAAATTCTATTTCAATCCGTCGCTGTCCGGAATCGACGTCGATGTCGAGGCGACCCTCAATGCAGCCTTCGCCTATGGACGGTCCGGGTCGATCTGGTCGCGAACCCAGAAGTGGGCGGGCGCCCTGGTAGACGGACACGACGTGCCGGTCCAGCTCCAGCTGGATACGGCCAAGATCGATGCGACGTTGCAAGGCGCGGCAGCACAGATCGTGCGCGATGCGGAACCTGCCTTTCTGACCTATGACGCCAACGGGCAACCGACCGTTGTGCCAGAGCTGCCGGGTATTACGTTCGATACCGAAGCAACGCGCCAGCTCATCATCGACCGGGTCGTCAATAAATCGAGCGATCCGGTGGTGCTGGTGACGTCGATCCGGACCGCTGACACCACGGTCGAAGATCTCGAAGGTGGGGCGGCTCAGTTGGCGACGCTGATGTCGGCCGAGCTGATCGTTTCCGGACTCGACCGCACGTGGAGTATCCAGCCGGCCGAGATGCAGTCACTGCTTTCCTATAAAAAGGGAGATGAGACAGTCGAGGTCGATCGGGCAAGCATCGAGGTGTTCGTCTCGCAGATTGCGCAGCAGATGGACCAGACAGCCAAGGATGCCGGTATCACAGTCGATGAGAACGGCAAGCTGGCCGCGCAACCGGGACGGTCGGAGGTGACCGTCGATCAACTCGCAACGACAGATGCGGTGGTGGCCGCCCTTCAGAATGGAACCCACGATGTTTCGCTGGTCTATTCGACCACCCCACAGAAAATCTCTGACGATGTGGCTTCTGCCGCAGCGGAGCGTGGCGAAGAGCTGCTCAATACTCCGCTCGACGTCACCTGGGACGGGGGTTCGATCACGCTCGACCGGGGTGACTTGTTGCGCGCATTAACCGTTCGGATCCGTGACGGGCAGGACGATCCGTTCGTCTTCGGTTTCGATGGCGCCGTTTTCCAGGACGTGCTCGAGCAGACGTTCAAGAACATCAATGTGCCAGTCAAGGAACCGCGACTTCGGCTGGTCGATGGCCAGATCGTTCCCGCCCAAGAGGGCGAGAATGGGAAAGAAGTCGATGTCGAAAGCTCGATCGCAGCGATCGTCGAAGCAGCAAGCACCGGCTCCGGCACGGCCGAGCTGACGGTCAAAAAGGTTGAACCGACGCTTTCGATGCCCGTGATCAGCCAGATCTACCTTGGCGACGTCCTTGCCGAGTCGTCGACCTATTACGGCGATTCGAGCGATGCCCGCCGGCAGAATGTGGAAGTTGCCGCCGAGCTACAAAATGGCTGGCTGATCGCACCGGGGGCGCAATTCTCGTACGCGGAGTTCATCGGCGGCGTGACGGCCGATCAAGGATTTGTCACCGGTTTCGGCATTGTCGAAGATGGCATGGGCGGCGTGACCACCGCCCCGGTCATTGGCGGAGGTATTTGCCAAGTCTCGACCACGATTTTTCAGGCCGCATTCTGGTCAGGGCTTCAGATCGACGAGCGCTATTCGCACCCCTATTGGATTCAGACGTATGGCGAGCCACCCCGCGGAATGAAGGGGCTGGATGCCATGGTGAATATCGACGAGGTGTACGGCACCCTGGACCTGAAATTCACGAACACCACGGGGAACTGGATTGCGGTTCAGGTGATCGACGACGGCGCGGTGTTGACTACACGCATCCTGGGAACCGACCCGGGCTGGACGGTCGATATCAGCCAGCCGGAGATCACCAATGTGATCAAGCCCGACACCAGCACCCAGTACACCGACTCTCCGGAGCTGCCGGAAGGCACGAAGCTCCAGGTGGAGTACGCGCAGGAAGGATTCTCGTCGAGCATTCACCGCACGGTTACGGACAAAGATGGCGCGGTGCTGGCGGACGGCGATTTGGTCAGCAGTTACGGCGCCTCGGAGAATACGATCCTGGTCGGAACTGGTACAGCCACGCCGGTGGCGGACGATAGCAATTCGTAGCCTCCTATGCTACAATTTAGACCTTGCGCAAACGGGTGCCCAAGCGGCGCCCGTTTCGTGTGGAAACGAGCCGATAGGGCTCGGAAATCCGTCTTAATCTTCTCTTGACAGCCGTAACGGCCACATGGTAGATTAAGCGGCCCTCAGAAATGAGGGTTGCGCGTGCGGTGTGCCGCGCGCGCCGCACCTTGACAGGTTGGTTTGCCGGGGGATGCGTAGCGCCGGGGGCGGGAGACGGGAGTCTTTCGGGTCCGGAGGTGGAGCATCGTCAGTAGGGCGGCCGAAGATGGAGGACCGACACACCAGGGGCTGTTCCGTGTGGAGCAGACCGGCCTGGGGTGTTGAAGACAACGCACGCAGAATGTGAAACGAAGTCCTTCCGCCAGTTCGCTGGGGAAGGCAGATTTTTTGGTGGAGAGTTTGATCCTGGCTCAGGATTAACGCTGGCGGCGTGCCTAATGCATGCAAGTCGAACGTGGCCCTTTCGGGGGACAACGTGGCGGACGGGTGAGGAACACGTGGGGAACCTGCCCATTGGTGGGGGGTAGCCCGCGGAAACGCGGGGTAATTCCGCATACGCTCGCCTGAGGGGAGCTCAGGTGAGGAAAGGGTCTTCGGACTCGCCGATGGAGGGGCCTGCGTCCGATTAGCTGGTTGGTGGGGTAACGGCCTACCAAGGCGATGATCGGTAGCTGGTCTGAGAGGACGGCCAGCCACAGGGGGACTGAGACACGGCCCCCACTCCTACGGGAGGCAGCAGCAAGGAGTTTTCCGCAATGGGCGAAAGCCTGACGGAGCAACGCCGCGTGGGGGATGACACCTTTCGGGGCGTAAACCCCTTTTCTTGGGGACGAAGCAGTGACGGTACCCGAGGAAGAAGGCCCGGCTAACTACGTGCCAGCAGCCGCGGTAATACGTAGGGGCCGAGCGTTGTCCGGAGTTACTGGGCGTAAAGCGCGCGCAGGCGGCTCGTCAAGCCTGACGTGAAAGCCCCCGGCTCAACCGGGGAGGGTCGTCGGGGACTGGCGGGCTTGAGGTCGGCAGGGGTTGGTGGAATTCCCGGTGTAGTGGTGAAATGCGTAGAGATCGGGAGGAACACCCGTGGCGAAGGCGGCCAACTGGGCCGGACCTGACGCTGAGGCGCGAAGGCGTGGGGAGCGAACGGGATTAGATACCCCGGTAGTCCACGCAGTAAACGATGCAGACTAGGCGTGGGGGGACTTGACCCCCTCCGTGCCGGAGCCAACGCGTG
>JAMLHN010000011.1 GCA_023957115.1 Thermomicrobiales bacterium | reverse complement strand
GCATGCGGTCGATGAGGCTTTCGTAGATCGACTTCAGGTCGCCGTTGCCGGCTTTGTCGACCAAGAACCCGTGGAACGCGGCATTGGCGGTGAAGAAGGCATTGGCATCGCCGGCATCGGCCGCCGACTGCATGGCCTGTTGCAACGTATCGAGTTGCTCGATGTCGGCCGCGGTCAGCTTGGGAACGGCCAGCCGCATCGCCAGCACTTCCAACGCTTCCCGGACCTGGTAGGCATCGAGGATCTGTTTCGAGGTCAGCTCGGTCACGGTTGCGCCCTGCCGGGGTACGACCGTCACCAACCCCTCGGCGGAAAGCCGGCGAAGTGCCTCGCGCACCGGAACACGGCTGACATTCAGCTTGGCGGCAAGGGCTTCTTCGGGAAGTGCGGAACCGGGGGGATAGGTATTATCGAGGATGCCGGCGCGCAGATGCGCATACACCTGTTGGGAGAGGGTGGCCGTCGTGAGAACGGGTTTGCCGGACCGATCGTCTACCGGGACTGCCATGACGGGCCTCGCTGCCAGATGGCGCTTGTTCGATATGTATACAGTATACGCGAGCCCGCGTGAGAGAGCAAAAACCGAGCACGCGGCAGTCAGCATGATTATGGCCAAACTGGCCGCCACTTTTGCCTCTTGCCCTTTGCCCTTCTCGCTGACTGCTGACTGCTGACTGCTGACTGCTGACTGCTCAATTCTGCGTGCTGCCTGCCGCATGCTGCGTGCTGCGTGCTAGTCCGCGCGCGTTTCCCATGCCTTCAGCTGGCGCAGAAGCGATCGGTTCTTGCGTTGGTGATCGGACATGCGGGTGAGAATGTCGTCGAGTGCGTCGATGGCCGCCACGATATACGGCCCTTTATTGAGCATGACGCATTCAGCGCGTTCGCCCATGGCCGCGTCGGTGATTTCCGAACGGGATGGAACCCCGGTCTTGGCCAGCGTTTCCAATACTTGCGTGGCCCAGACGACCGGGACATGCCCCGCTCCGGCCAGCCAGAGAATTTCTTCCTGTACTTCAGCCAGCCGCTCGAATCCGACTTCGACCGCCAGATCCCCGCGCGCCACCATGATCCCAACCCGCGGCCACTGCATCGCTTCCAGCAGCATGTATGGGAGCTCGGCAAATGCACGCCGGGTCTCGATCTTGAGTACGAGCCCCGGGCGTTTGGGCCCGAGCGCAGCGATCTCCCGGTGAAGCTGGGTCACATCTGCGGCTTTGCTGACGAAGGAGTACCCGATCATATCGGCATGCTCGACGACGAAGGCGAGATCGGCGAGGTCCTTGGCCGTCAGTGGCGAGATTTCGAGCCGGGTTTCCGGAAAGTTGATCCCTTTCTCGGGGCGCAACGTGCTCCCGCCCGTGGCGGCCTGTGTGATCCGGATCAGGAGTTCATCGCTTGTCGCGTGCTCGATCACCCCACCGATCGTTCCATCGTCGAACCAGACCGGTTCGCCCGCACGGGCACAATCGAACACCTCCGGAAGGGTGCAGCCGATCCTGGCCGGTTGCTGCTCGCCGGTGTCGGACTGCGCGGCATTGCGTCCGGGTTCGAGCAAACGCGTGAGGACCAGCTGCTCGCCACGGTGCACGGTAATGGCGTGCTGCCGAACAGGGGCCACACCGCGTATCTCGACGGCTTCGTCCGTTCGCCGAAGCCGGAGGCGAATTCCGGGGACCACGTAGGCAGTCCGGTCGGTTTCCGCCCAGATGCCGTCTTCTCCAGTCGTCGCAACGGTGAGGGTCCGCTTTCGATGACGCGCATCCCGGAACGTGAGGGCATCTCCCGGTCGCAACCGCTCCAGCCAATCGGCGGGAAGCGCCAAACACGGCGCTGTGGTTGTGTCGGGCAGCTCGCCGGCCAACAGGACGCGGGCTGGTTCGATTGCGACCCCGTACCGATTTCGCCTGGGACGAATCCGCGTGACCGGCAAGCCCGGATCGATCGGGCCAGTGCGGAGCTTGGGACCGGCCAGGTCCATGAGAACCGCGCATCGGCGGGGAGACTCCCGCTCGGCTTCCGCGCTCCGCAAGGTCGCGATCATCTGGGCCCAGACCGACGCATCGTCGTGAGCGCAGTTGATGCGCAGGACGTCCATTCCCGCCTCGAGCATCCCGGTCATCAGCGCGCGGTCGGTGGCGAGCTCGGTAGCGGCGGTCACCATGATGCGGGCGGCACGGCGGGCCGGCGGCTCGCCGAACAACTGGGTCGCATGTTTGGCGAGCAGGGCATCCCCCTGCAGGATATGAACCGGCGGGGTGGCCCGTTGCACCAGATCGGGCCGGTCGATCAGCGCGTGGAGCATGGCGAGCACGTTCTGGATACTGGCCTGAATGCTCCCTTCGGATCGGCCCAGCGACGAGAGTCCCAGCTCGGAGAGCTCCATCTGCAATGGGCGCAGATCGCTCCGCCGCAGCTCCAGGTATTGGATGAGATTACACACGCTGGACTGGAAGCTCGGATCGACCTGACCGACCGGCGGGGGAAGATTCGACAGGGCTTCGGTGAGCGCGAGATCGATGTCCGAGAGCTCGGAGATGAGCGGAGCGATCTCGTGCTCGGTTGTGCCGAGCCGTTCGAGATCCGTGGAGACATTCGCACCGGCCGCACTGGTCGTCATTCGCATCCCTTTCTGGCGAGATGCTACCCCGTGCCGCCCCGAAAAGCCCGCTTCTTTACCGTGATTTCACAATTCGAACCTGGGAGGAGGCATGCTGGCATCAGGCATGCTGGATCCCAAAAGCATCGCATTTCTCGGCAAGGTCTCGTTCAGCACCCCGGCAAGCAGCACACTACCCTAAGAGGCAAAATTATGGTTAGCTCATTTTCGCCCATACGCATCGCTGACTGCTGACTGCTCAACCCCGCGTGCTGCCTGCCGCGCACTGCATGCACCGATCCCGCGCCACCTCGACCGGCAAGGGAACGAGGTGCTCGTCGAGCATGGTGGCGGCGTGGTCGAAGATGCCTTCGATCATCGGTTGGCCCGATTGCACCCCACTGACGGCCACCGTGTAGGCCCGGGACATCTGCGCCTGCGCGTAGACCGGGAAGGCGACGGTATCGCCGATCTGGCAACGGTCCGCCGGTTTCAATGGAAGAACGTAGTCCATCACCTGGTCGATATGGGCATAGGCACCCGGATTGTTCCGGGCCGCCTCTGGGGTCGTACCGACGAATGCGGTCCACTCCCATGTCTTGAACAATGGACCGAGCAGCGCCCAGATACCGCCGCCGAAGGCATAGGCGTAGTCCCGGAAATGATGACTGATCTCACTGACATAGATATAGGCCGGACGCTCGCGCGCTTGCCGCCAGAACATCATCTGTGGAATCGTGGTGCCGCAGAGACCGTGCCCGCGCGTTCGACCCGGTGAAGCCGGCATCTTTCATGGTCTGCATGGTGGCGACCGAGGTGTTGCCGGGCGCATTGAGCTCCGGGAAGCTCCAGTCCCGCCCGGCGCGGGCGGTGCGCTTCGACAGCGGTGCGGACGGTGGCGAAGTTCGGTAAGGGTTGCACCGGGAAACGCGCGGCATCGAAGCTGTATTCCATCGAAGGAAAAACGAGGTGGCGCTGACCACCACCAGATTCCGGCAAGGCGTCGATCGCAAGAACCGCCATCGACGAACTCTCCTCGGCGCGGAACCCGCCTTCCTGCCCATCGAAGAAGATGTCGCCCTCGTCCCAAACCCGCACCAGCACATGCTGCAACCGGCCGATCTCGCGGCCGCGGCGGAAACCCATCCAGCCTTCCGCCGGGCTGTAGACCGTGATAACGTCCGGATGCTGTGCTACCCGCCCAATCGATCTGCGTTTCGGAATCTGGCTGATCTGGCCGATATGGCCTATGGGAATACCGTAACGAGCGAGCATACGCCTGATTGTACATCGACCGCCACGGTCTTGTCGATCCCGTTGGCCAGCGCGCCATCCTGGTCACCATGGGGCTCAAGTTCCGGGCAATCTGCTTGGTCATCAGATAGGGTCAGTCAGTCCGAGGCGTTGCGCCTCGGTGGCCTGCATGCGAGTTGCTTTCGGCAACGACGTCGAGGTCGAAGAGAAAGCTATTCGCGTAGGAAGACGCCGCCGAGCTGGATTGAGCCTCGACCTGCGGCGTCGATGAGCTTCGGGTTGGTCGCACACGTTCGGCGAGCATGGGCAGGTATTCTCTCCCGTTCGGTTTTGCAGGCATAGTGTACACGATGCGCCGCGTCCGGAATGGGACGCCTCGCCCGGCACCGATCGGTCCTGACGGAATCCTACCTGTTCCCGGCAAACGGGTTCGAGAGGTTGCCGGGCGCCCGTCCAGGCAGAATCAGTCCGGAGAAGCCGGTGATCAGGATGATGGCGACCGTGAAATGCAGAATGATCAGCGCCACGGCGGATGCGCCATCGGCGAGCAACTCGACCGAGGATCGAGAGTAGCCAGCACGGTGCTGCCCAGGGCCGGCCACCAGCGGGCCCACTTCCTCGGCCCGTTCCATCAGGGTCGCGACGCCCCAGGCCAGGAACCCGGCGATCACCGCGTTGCCCCAGCACCATTGCCCGCTGCGTGACTGGTTCGTCGCTTCCATTCTGCTCGGCGATCGGTTCCAGCCACAGCCCACGAATCAAGCCATAGACGACCAGCGCCGCCACCGTGGCCACGGCAATAACGCCGAGACCGGTGCGTATTCGCGCGTTCATCACATGCTCCTTTCCTGGCGTATGTCGTTCTGACGGGTAGGTCAGCGCCACATACGACTCCCCCTTCAACGTACGGTAGAAATGCGTACTCTTCGCCATGAGCCAATTGAGTCGCCACACTGTGAAATGCCAAGGATTGTGGAGTTGGGATTTAGGAGTTAGGAATGAATTCGTCGTTTCGAGCGAAGTCGAGCAACCTCCTCGCCACAGCGAGTCGAGCCCGCGCATCACATACGGGCCGGTCCTAGGCCGTGTCTGAAAAGCCCACGATGCGGCTTGATGGGCACCGCGTTTCGGGCTCTTCGTGCCGTTGAGGCCCTGAAACTCGCCGCTTCGGTCTCCTCCGGCCCCCGGACTCCGGACCCCTTTTCAAACGCGTCCTAACTCCTAAATCCCAACTCTTAACTCCCCCGTAGCTCGTGCATAACGGGCCGAGAGCACCCGCATGTACTCGACCAGCTCGGGCGGGTCGTGGACGTGGAAATCGCGGTCGATGGCGGCGCACCAGACCGCGATCGTCCAAAGCGAGTCGGCGCCCGATTCCAGCAGGCGCGTTCACCGATCGCCAGGCGCCGTGGTCACCGTACCGACCGTGGCATCGATATGGGGCTGCACGTCCTCGGCCGGTGCGTGGATTTCGATCCTCGCGGTCGAGCGCCAGGCGGCACGCGAGACCGTGCGGGCGACATATGCGGTGATATCGATCGGGGAGTGGCCGTTCCTCGAAGGTCCGGCCGGTGGGATCGAGCCGTTCGATCCGGTCGGCCCGCCAGGTGCGCCAGTCGTCGCGTTCCAGATCCCAGGCGATCAGATACCAGCGATCCCCCCACGCGACCAACCGGTGCGGTTCCACCATGCGGCGTGTGGTCGAACCGTCGCCGCTCGTGACGATCCGTTGCACCTCATGGTCCCGGCAGGCATTCGCCAGCAGGGTAAGCGTTTCGCTCTCCACGGCCGGCCGGTCTCCTTCAGGAGGGCACCCGCACCGCAAAGGTGCGCAAGGCTTCGACCCGCCGGCGCAGGCGAGTCGGCAGCACCCGCTGGATCTTGCTCAATGCCCGGGCAGATGCCTCTTCGGCCCCGGAAACACCGCTCGACCGGGCCACTGAAAGCGCCAGCACGATCGCAACGGCCTCGTCGTCATCGAAGCAGCAACGGCGGCAGCTCGGCCCCGCGCCGAGCTGATATCCACCGCCCGCCCCGGGTGGCATCGACCGGATACCCAAGCTCGCGCAATCGGTCGATACTTCGCTGCGCACCAGCCCACCCGCCAACCGACATCCAGCCGTCTGGCCAGCCCGACCCGCTCCATGTTTTTCGCGTCTGTAACAAGGAAAGCAGCTTCAGCAACCGCGCCGACGTATCGAGCATGCTTCACCTTCATTCTCCCCTCTCCCCGGAGGGCTCACGTGCGGACAGTTTTCGTATGAACACGTGAATTCCCCGCTGAGCTATGAGGCGAAGCCTCCTCCCCCTCCCAGGATTGGGAGAGAGGAGGGGGCTGGGGAGTGGCGAGGGCCGAAACGCAGCCCAAATCCCACCTCCACCTGAACACCCACCGAGCCCACTGCGCTCCCCTCTCCCCAGAGGGAGAGGGGTTGGGGGTGAGGCGATTCCGCAACCCAAAGCCACGTCTCCGCTTCATCACCCACTGCCAAGAAACTGACGAAATTCTCCCATTCGATTAGGAACGAAATATGCCTAATCGAACGATACCATGGGTCCAGTCGGTTGGATTCGTACGAAGGAGGACCTCATGACTGAGCTCACCATCCGCCCATACACGATCGATATTCCCCAGGAACGGCTCGATGAGCTTCAGGCGCGATTGGCGCAGACGCGCCTGCCGGAGATTCCAGCCGGAATCACCGATGACTATGGAGTCCCCACGACCTGGGTGCGCGATCTGCTGGACCGCTGGCAGAACGGATTCGACTGGCGGGAATGGGAAGCGAAGCTGAACGCCTTTCCGCAGTTCATGACCGAGATCGACGGTCAGCCGTTCCACTTCATCCATGTCCGTTCAAATGAAGCAGATGCGATGCCGCTGGTGCTGCTGCACGGCTGGCCGGGCGGGGTCATCGAGTTCCTGGACCTGATCGGACCGTTGACGGATCCGGTGGCCTACGGCGGCAATGCCGACGATGCCTTCCATGTGGTCATTCCGGGTGGCGCGGGATTCGGATTCGCCGGTCCGTTGAAGGAAACCGGCTGGACGACCAAGCGAAAAGCGCAGGCAGTTGCCCGGCTGATGGCGGCGCTCGGATACGAGCGGTATGGCACCCAGGGCGGCGATTGGGGCGCATTCGTCGGTCCGGAGCTTGGACGCATCGACGCAGAGCATGTCATCGGCGTTCATGTGAACGCGGCCACCTTTGGCTTTTTCCATTCGGCGAGAGCTGGAGGAGGAGCACGCCGCGCTGACCGAGATCGAGCAGGTGCGGTATGCCCGCATGCGTCACTGGGATGACGATTTGAGCGGGTATTTCAAGGTTCAGTCGACCCGGCCGCAAACCGTTGCCTATGGGTTGACCGATCTTCCGCCGCATCATCCCGAGACCAGCGACTGGTTCCGCGACCGGCAGATCGACCTCGACCGGGTGATCGCCAACATCACCATCTACTGGTTGACGAACACCGTTGCGTCGTCGATTCTCTGCTATTACGAGGATATGCATGCCGGCGAATGGCCCGAATACTCGACCACCCCTGACCGGAGTCGCCAACTTCGCCGACGATGTCGCCATCCGCCCATATGCGGAGATGATGAACACCATCGTCCATCAATCCAGCCCGGCGGACGGCAACCATCGCAATATGTCCGCCCCCGAGCTCCTCACCCAGGACGTCCGCGCCTTCTACCGTTCGCTCCGGTAGCCGCCGCTACCAAACCAATCGCATCGAACGACAACAGACCCGGGCAGGGCTACCCGGGTCTGTTGAAGCAGATTCCGAAACCGAGGCGACGCGTCGCCCGATTGGCGATCGTAGCGCTGGGCGTCTCTGCCCTGCGATCGGCCGCAGGCCGATAACGGCATACCCCCGCAAACCGGCCCAACGTGGGAACCATCTCGGATTGCGCTCCAAATCGAAGACCGTTTCGCCGCGCGCAAGAGGGCAGACACGCCCTCAGCTACGACCAATGCACCCGACCAGCCCCAGCCCCAACGGGACGTCAAGTGGGTAGCCCCGCGGCTTCAGCCCAGGGCGGACTGGCGGTCATGCGATCAGGTGGAATGCGCCCCGCCGGGCAACGGATTGACCACGATCGTATCGGCTCGTTGCTCGACTTGCGCCAGATCGTAGTTCAGTTGCAACCGCATCCAGAACCCCGGCGTGCTGCCGACGGTCTTCGACAGGCGAACCGCCATCTCACTCGACAGCCCGGACCGTCCATTGAGCAAACTGGAAAGCGCCGGCCGCGAGACATTGAGCATGTGCGCGGCATCGGTAACCGTCAATCCCAGATCGTCGATTGTTCCCCGCACGATCCGCCCGGGATGCACAGGATGCTTCATTGCCATGACACGTTCTTTCTCATCATCCATTGGCGTAAATCTCGAGTTGGATCTTGACGAACGCAGGATACGGAAGTTCTGCACCAATCCGATGATGGTAGTGCATAAGGAATCGTCCGCGTTCATGCCGATTCGGTCAATCGGCCATCGCGCGTGGAGATCGTAGCGCTGGGCGTCTCTGCCCTGCGATCGGCCGCAGGCCGATAACGGCGTGTCCCCGCAGACCGGTCCAACGTGGCGACCATTTCTGGGCCGCAGTTTGAATCGCAGACCGAGTCGCGGGGTACAAGAGGGCAGACACGCCCTCAGCTACGAACGAATACGAAATCCGGGTGATTGCTTGAGGCACCCGAATGGTGTAGGGGACATAGGGTTGACATCCCTACGTCATTACCCGGATTCCATAGAACGCACCCGACCAGATCCAGTCCCAACGGGACTTCAAGCGCGTAGCGACGCGGCTTCGGCCCGTCGCGGCCACCAAGGTGCGTCGTTCCCGCGTCATTCCGATGTCGAATCACCCCTGCGGACAAAACGCGAACCAGCCCAGGCGGTGAAGCCTGGGCTGGTTCATTGGTGCTACCTACGGAGCGCTATGCCTGGGTGCTGCGTCGCCGGACCGCGAGTCCAACGGCAGCCAGCGCGACGATTGCGCCCAGGGCGATCGCGCCGCTGCCCATACCGGACGAACCCGTACCGGTGGCCGGCAGCATGCTGGCCGGTTTGGTGGCGCTTGCGTGCGGTTTGGGCGCTTTCGGCGTATGGCTCGGCCAGACCGTCGGCTTGGCGGGATGCGTCGCGCTCGCCGTTGGTGTGCTGGTACGCGTCGCCGTTGCGGTCTTGGTTGCCGTCGCGGTCGGCGTCAGGGTCGGCGGAACGATCTCACTCGTCGCCGTTGGCGTTGCCGTCTGGGTCGCCGTGGCCGTGTTCGTCGGCGTGTTGCTCGGAACCATCGTCGCACTCGCCGTCGGCGTTGCGGTCCACGTCGCCGAAGCGGTTGCCGTTGCGGTCGGCGTGAGACTTGGCCCGATTGTTGCCGTCTGCGTCGCAGTTGCCGTCGCGGTGGGCGTGCTGCTTGGCCCAGTCGTTGCCGTTTGCGTCGCTGTCGCTGTGCTCGTTGGCGTCGAGCTTGGAACCGTCGTTGCGGTGCCCGTCGCCGTTGCGGTCGCTGTCGCCGTTGCGTCCGGACAGGGGCCGGAGAAGAGAACGAACGTTGCGTTCCAGCCCGTGGGGACGACGGCCTCTGCGGAAACCACGGTGTCATCCAGGTTTGCCTGCCAGCTATAGATGGCAATGCTGTTGTCAAAGCTCAACAGTGGAACGGTGACCGTGCCGGCGTTCTGGAAGGTTACCTCGATCGATGCGGGCGCGTTCTCCTCGGTCAAGAGCCCAGTTATTCTGAAGAAGAAGTACTCACTACATCCCGGGTTGGTGACATCGGCCGCAATTGTCTTGCTTCCGGCACAGAAATTGTGGGTGTTGGCGAAGATGCCGTCCCACCCGTCATAGATGACCGCTGACGCCTCGATCAGCGTATCGCCTTGATTGCCAGACCACCGGTAGCTGGCGGTGCTACCGATAAACGAAAGGAGCGGGGCGGTCACGGTTCCGCCGGCAAAGGTGATCTCGATCGAAGCCGGCGCCTGAGCTTCCGAGGCGATGTCGGTGATCCAGAACTGCCAGAACACGGCGCAGTTTGCGCTCATATCTGTCGTAGTGATGGTTTGCTCGCCGGTGCTCGTCGCCGTCACGGTTGCCGTGCTGGTCGCCGTTGGTGTTTCGGTTGGAGCCAGGGTGGCGGTTGCCGTCGCCGTGGCGGTTGGCGCGCTGCCGCAGACTGGACCGGCCAACAGCGCAAACTCAAACGCAACTTCCTCGTTCACCACTGCCGTGGCGGAAAGGACGGTGAGATCGACATTGTCGGTCCAGGTGTAGCGAGCAACATATCTCGTCCCGTCCCAAACGTTGGAAGACTGGGGAACCGGCACGGTAACCCCGCCGGTAAAGGTGACGTCGATCGAATCCGGATTCTCGTCCAGACTGACAGGATTCCCCAAAACGAAGACCCACCAGGTGGGTTGCACAGCGCAGAACGGATAGTCGAGATTGGCCTCGATCGTGGTCGTATCGGCCGGCAGCACCGGCGCGTCCGATTCGTCCGCGGTGATCACCCGCTCTGGCGCGGTGGTTTCGGTCGCGGTCGCAACCGGCTCGTCGACGGGAGGTTCGCTCGTATCCGGTTCGGTTCCATCGGGTTGCTCGAGCTCTGGCTCGTTCGGTTGCTCTCCTGCGGGTTCGCCGGCTGGTTCCGTCGAGCTCGCTCCCTCGTCGAGCTGAATGGTCTGCACGCCGCCGTCCGCGGGCTCGTCGACCGGTTCGGTCTCGTCGGAAACGGAGACCTCCGCAACGGGCGATCCCTGCCGCGCCAGCGCTTCGAACCCTGCCGTGGGCGCCGCCACGACGACCAGGAGGGCGATGACCCCAAGCACCCACAACAATCGGGCCGAGTTCGAACGCATAACTCTCTCCTACACAGAGCACGAGGACAAGCGGTTCCACCCCTGCACTCGGGTGGATCGTCACTCATCCGGACAGGAACGCATGTGCCAAGAACGCGACTTTCTTGCTGGCGCCCAGTGTACATGACAAATGGTATGTTGTCTCGCTGGATGTTTTGGCAGGGCTGAGTGATTGGAATCCCGCGCTTGCGATAAATGAGGAGTTAGGAGTTGGGAGTTAGGACTTGTTCGAAAACTCGACGACGTGCCTCCGCCTGCGCTGGACCGGCCCGGAATCCGTCGATTCACGCCCCGAAATCAGAAATCAGCTCCCCGAACCGTCGCAGGCCCCAGGGCTCAGGACGCAGGACCGTTTCAAACACGCCCTAACTCCTAAATCCTAACTCCCAAAATCCCACCTCCTCAGCCGGTCAGCGCGAGCACCCGGCCATCGGTGGACCCGGCAAAGACGATGCCCCCGGACACGATTGGGGAGGAATACACCCGCCCGCCGGTTGCAAAGCTCCACCGCTCGCTGCCATCGGCAACGTCCAGCGCGAGCACGCGCCCGTCCATGCATCCCACCGTGACCAGACCGTCACACACCGCCGGAGAGGACCGGATCTCGTCCCCCAGCATCACGCTCCAGATCTCCGTCCCGCTGTCCAGCGACGCCGCCCCCAGCGTGCCATCCCGGCTGCCGAAGAAAACGACCCCATCCATGATTGCGGGCGAGCTTTCGATGGACCCGCCGGTGGCAATCTCCCACACGCGTTGGCCGTTCCGTGCATCGAGCGCGTAGAGGGTTCCGTCCAGGCTTCCAAAGACCAGCGTATCCGATTCGATGGCTGCGCTGGACCGCACGGAACCGCCGGTCGGAATACGGACGGCAATATCTCCGGTCTCGGCTGCCACCGCATAGAGGTGACCGTCATTGCTTCCCGCAAACACCGCACCCCCCGCAACCGTCGCCGACGACCGTACGCGATCTTCGGTTTCCGCGAGCCACAACAGGTCTCCCGATGTCAAGTTCAATGCAGAGAGCGTTCCGTTCTCGGAACCGATGAAAATCGTTCCGGTCTCGATGGCGGCGGACGACCAGACGCCGGCTCCGGTATCGAATTGCCAGAGCAATGTTCCCTGCCGCTCATCGAGGGCGTAGACATTGCCGTCGTCGCTGCCCACCACGACCGTTCCACCCTCCACCGCAGGCGTGGAAAAGATGCTGTCGCCGGTCTGGAAACTCCAGCGCTCGGCGCCTGTGCGCGCGTCGAGCGCGTAGATCCGCCCATCGTCGCTTCCAATAAAGAGCGTGCCGTTCGAAAGCACCGGCGACGACCAAACCTCGTCTCCGGTCGCGAACTCCCACAGAACGCGAACCGAGCTGGAGGTCACGGCGGGACCGGGCATCTGCCCCGTCCGCCGAAGATCGCCGCGAAACATGAGCACATCCGCAAGATCGCTCGGACCGGCATCCTGGCGAAGATTGGCGTCCACGTGGGTCGCGCTCATCAGCCGCGGCGTCAACCCGAACGAAATCCCTATGGCGCTCGTCCTCAGCACCTGCCGTCGCGTCGCCTTCATGAAACGCACTCCCTTCCGACGATTGATTGGATCAGTTATGGATGCCCGTCCAAGTCGCCAGGACCTGGTTCCTGCTCAGCACAGGATACCGGTCGACCCATCGTGGGAATCGCCGAGCGGAACGCAGCGCGGATCGACAGAGCCGGCTGATGCGGAGTCCGAGTGGCCGCCTGGGAGACCAACGTATGGGGTAAGAGCCGGCGGTGCTGCACCCGGATTCCGAAGAAGCAGGTCTCCCCATCTCTTTTCCATGCTCCAAGATCCCGATCCCAGGATCCCCCTCGGGTCCTCGATCACTGTGCCGAGATAAGAAACCGAGATTTGCCATATTTGCGTAGATTTGAGAAGAAAATGAGCCGGTTGGAGGGGCGGTGGTCCGTATCATTCGTCCAACGACTGGGGATCGTGCATTTTTGCACGATCCTCGAAAACGGGGCGCCGGCAGAGCAGTGTGCCCCGTCTTCGACCGCTTCGAGTCCAAGGAGGCTCTCGTGACACGTTTTTCCCGTCGTGTGGCGCTGACCGCGCCGGTTGCCGCCGCGCTGGGGTATGCCCTGGCCCGGCCGGGTCTGGCCGTTTTGGCGCAGGATGCATCGCCCGAAGTTGCTTCTCCCGTGTTGCCGGTGACGGTGACCGATGCGAATGGCGCCGAAGTCACGGTGACCGATGTCTCGCGGATCGTCCCGCTGAGTGGTGATATCGCGGAAATCGTCTGGGATCTCGGACTCGGCGCCAATATCGTGGCGGTCGATGTCTCCGCGACCCATCCGCCGCAGTTGCTGGCATTGCCGAAGGTCGGCTACGAGCGGGTGCTGAATGCCGAGGGCATTCTGGCCATGGAGCCGACGGTGGTCATCGGCAAGACGGCGGCCGGACCAGCAGAAGTGCTGGATCAGGTTGCCGGCGCCGGCGTGCCGCTGGTGATCGTCGCGTCGTCCGAGACGATCGAGGCCCCGATGGAGAAGATCGAGGCGGTTTCGACCGCGCTCGGCGTGCAGGATGCCGGTCAGGCGCTGGCCGCCAAGGTGGCCGAAGAGATTCGCGCCGCCCAGGAGCTGGCCGCCCAGGCGACCGAGAGTCCATCCGCGGTCATTCTCCTGATCCAGGAGGGCGGTGTGCAGCTGATGGCCGGTGGCGGGACCGTGGCCAACGCCATGTTGGAAGCTGCCGGGGCGACCGATGCGGGCGCTGCGGCAGGTGTCATGGGCTATCAGCCGGTGACCCCGGAGGCGCTCGTGGCGGCTGCGCCGGAGATCATCGTGACGATGGCGATGGGCGCGGAAGCGGTTGGCGGCCTCGAAGGGGTGCTGGCGCTGCCGGGCGTCTCCGAAACGCCGGCTGGCCAGAACGGCCGGGTCTATCTCTATGACGACGAGATGCTGGTGGGCATGACCCCCCGCACCGGACAGCAGCTCATGGCGATGATCGCCGATTTCCATCCGGAGCTGGCGGCTGCCACCGCATCGCCCGAGGCAACCCCGGCCGGCTGAGGCCCGATCGAGGAGTTGGGATTGAGGAGTTAGGACTGTGGCCAGAGGACGTGCGCGACCCGGCAACTCTGTCATTCCGAGCTTGCCGAGGAATCTCCTCGCCGCAGCGAGTGCTCCGGAGTCCCGATCGTCCAGATGCGCCGGCAACGTTTTTTAGCAACCGTTCTATCGAGGAGTTAGGAGTCGGGAGTTAGGAGTTAGCAAAGGCAATAGTCCCAGGACCCAAGACCCAAATCCCTAACTCCACCCCCACGTAGGAGCAACAATCCGGCATGAGCTTGGTTGCCGGTGAACATCGTACCCATCGATCTCGAGTGTCGATAGGAACGCGAGGCGTCAAGATGGTGCCTCGCGTCTCCGCATCTGTGCTGATTCCGGTATTGGCCGTCGTGCTGGTGACGGTCATGGTGCTCAGCGCCATGCTCGGGGCCGTGCAGGTTCCGCCGGCGGATGTGGGGGCAATCGTCATCAATCACCTCGGGGCGCATCTCGGCATTCATTTCGACGCAACCTATACGCAACAGCAGGACGCGGTGGTCTGGTCGATCCGCCTGCCGCGCATCCTCCTGGGGGTGATGGTGGGCGCGTCACTGGCGGTCTCCGGCGCGGCGTTGCAGGGGATGTTTCGCAATCCGCTGGCCGACCCGGGGCTGATCGGGGTGTCGAACGGCGCGGCTCTGGGCGCGGTCATCGCGCTGGGGCTGAGTATCGACGTGCTCGGCCGCTGGACCACGCCGATCTTCGCCTTCGCGGGTGGCGTGCTCTTTGCGTTGCTCGGCTATACGCTCGCGCGGGAGCACGGCCGCACTGAGGTCGTCACCCTCATTCTGGCCGGTATCGCGCTCAATACCTTCGCCGGGGCCGGCACCTCGCTGGTCACCTTCATTGCCAATGATTCACAGCTGCGCGCCATCATCTTCTGGATGATGGGGAGTCTGAGCGGCGCCACCTGGAGCAATATCCTTGCCGTGCTTCCCTTCGTGATCATGGGGCTGGTGGCATCGTTCTGGTGGCAGCGGCCGCTCAACCTGATGACGCTGGGCGAGCGCGAAGCGCGGCACCTCGGCGTCCAGACCGAACGGGTTCGTTTCCTCGTCATCATTTTTACCGCCCTCATGACCGGAGCCACCGTGGCGGTCTCCGGGGTGGTGGGCTTTGTCGGATTGATCGTGCCGCATGTGATCCGGCTCATTTCAGGACCCAACCACCGGGTCTTGCTGCCGGCATCGGCGTTGGGCGGCGCAATTCTGGTGGTCGCCGCCGATCTGGTGGCGCGCACGCTCATCTCCCCGCTCGAGCTTCCGTTGGGTGTGCTGACCGCGTTCATCGGCGGTCCCTTCCTTCTTCTCTTGATGCTCAAGACGCGCCGCGCCGAAGGTGGCTGGGGATGAGCGTGCTGCGTGTCGAGCGGGCCGGTATCCATGCTGGATCGCGCTGGCTGGTGCGCGATGTCTCGTTCACCGTCGAGCCGGGCGAGGTGCTGGCCATTCTCGGTCCCAATGGCGCGGGAAAATCGACCCTGCTGGCAGCCCTGTCCGGGGATACCATGCTCTCCGAAGGAGAGATCCTGCTCGACGACCGCCCGCTCTCTCGCTATACGCCGATCGAGCTGGCACGGCGACGCGCGGTGCTGCCACAGCAGACCTTCGTCCAGTTTTCCTTCACCGCGCGTGAGATCGTGGAGATGGGCCGCTCGGCCATCGATCCCAATCTGAACGATCGGCGGGTGATCGACGAGGTGCTCGAAGCGACCGATTCGTACGGGTTGCAGCATCGTGTTTTTCCGACCCTCTCGGTCGGCGAGCAATCGCGCGTGTCGCTGGCCCGGGTACTCGCGCAGGAGACACCGGTGCTCTTCCTCGACGAGCCGACCGCGGCGCTCGATCTGCGGCATCAGCAGCTTGTCATGGAGCTGGCGCGTACGCTGGCTGCCCAGGGAGGCGCCTTGGCGGTCGTGCTGCACGATCTGAATCTCGCGTCCACCTATGCCGATCGCATTCTGCTGTTGCGTGAGGGACGTCTGACCGGGCTCGGCACGCCGGCCGAGACGCTGACCGAATCGTTGCTGAGCGAAATCTTCGACTGTCACGTTTCCATCATCCCGCACCCAGAAACCGGGCTCCCGCTCGTGCTCCCCATGGCCGGCGCTCCGGCTCTTTTGAGGAGCTAGGAGCTCGGATTTGGGAGCTAGGAACGACACCGTCGCCTCGACCGGAGCGCAGCGAAGTGGAGAGACTTCTTGGACGTTGCGCGGGACCTCGGCGGGGGTTGAGGTCCGGAGACCGGCGTCCGGAGCCCGGAGGAGAACGAATGGAGTCCGGTGCCCAGAGCCCGGAGTGCTCAGAAGAACGAGGTTGAGTCGACACGTTTGCCCCACGCCCATTGCCCAGTTCCTCGCTCCTACAGCGAAATCCGAAATCGTAGCGATACGCAGTCCCGACGCGGTCGTAGGGCAGGTGCCTCTGTGCCCTGCCATCGGGCGCAGCCCGATAACGGACGCGCCCAGCAGGCATGTCGACACTGGCAACCGTTGTGGATTTCGCGATAGGGCGTGTCTGAAAAGCCGAACATGGCATTCCCTGCGAATCACACCCCCGTGCATACGCGCCGTTCAGACCGTGCAATCAACGCATTCGGTCTGCTCAGGACCCAGAACTCAGGACTCAGGACCTTTTCAAACACGTCCGAGCTCCCGGCTCCTAGCTCCCAGATCCACATCTCCGGCCCCCGGGCTCCGGGCTCCGGCCTCACCTTCATGATCCGATTCATGCCCTCGACCGCGACGCCGGATGCGCGCACCCTACTGGCTGCGCGGGGGATGCGGGCGTTCGGGGACGGGTTCGTCAGCGTGTTGCTCCCCCTTCACCTGATCGGGCTGGGATTCAACTCGGTGCAGGTCGGCGTCATTGCGACGGCAACCATGCTGGGGTCGGCGGCATTGACCATGCTGGTCGGGTTGATCGCCTACCGGCTCAACGTGCGGGAGCTATTGATCCGTTGCGCGGCGTTGACGTTCATCACCGGCCTTGGGTTCGCGTTCATCCACGACTTCTGGCCGTTGCTGATGGTGGCATTTATCGGGACACTCAATCCGTCCTCGGGCGATGTCAGTGTCTTCCTGCCGACCGAACAGGCGTTGTTGCCCCGGACCGTCAGTGACGCGGAGCGGACGGATCTCTTTGCCCGCTACAGTCTGATCGGCTCGCTGATCGCCGCGGTCGGTGCGCTGGCCTCGGGTGCTCCGGAGTGGATCGAACGGCACTCCCGCTTCTCATTCGAGCAGTCGATGGATGTCATGTTTCTGATCTACGCTGCCTTCGGCGTGGCAGCGTTCTTCCTCTATCGACGGCTTTCGCCCGGGTTGGAGCCCAAAGGTCCGGAACAAAAAGCCCCGCTCAAGGAATCGCGCGGGATCGTCTACCGGCTGGCGGCGTTGTTCAGTCTCGATTCGTTCGCCAGCGGATTTGCGGTGCAATCGATGATCGCGCTCTGGCTTTTCCAGAAGTTCGAGCTTTCCGCGGGCACCACCGGCACGATCTTCTTCTTCGCCGGGTTGCTTACGTCTATTTCGTATCTTGCGTCGGCGCGGCTCGCGAAGCGCATCGGGCTCGTGAAAACCATGGTCTTCACCCATCTGCCGGCCAACGGATTCCTGCTGCTGGCGCCGTTCATGCCGGCCGTCGAACTGGCGGTCGTTTGCCTGCTGATTCGGTCGCTGCTCTCGAATATGGACGTCCCAGCCCGGAACTCGTACGTCATGGCGGTCGTCACCCCCGCCGAACGCCCCGCCGCCGCGAGCATCACCAACGTCCCCCGCAGCCTGGCGGCCGCCTCGGGTCCGACCTTCTCCGGCTACCTGCTGAACATGTCCACCTTCGGCTGGCCCCTCGTCATCGCGGGAAGCTTGAAAGTCGTCTACGACCTGACGTTGCTGAAGATGTTCCGCGACGTGAAACCTCCGGAGGAGCAGGGGAAATAGCAGGCGGCACGCGGCACGCAGCAGGCAGACTCGTAATTCGGCAACAATGGCTTGGGAAAAGGATGACCGGCGATCACGCCCGTCGATCGTAGCGCAGGTGCCTCTGTGCCCTGCGATCGGCCGCAGGCCGATAATCGACGTTGCCCAACATCTCTGTCAGAGGCGCCAACCTTTCTGCAGCTTTCCTCAGACTGGATTCGATACAGCCCGGGTAAGCCCACTTGCCATTGCGCAAGCTACACTCTCGTCACCATGAACATCCCGGCATTCGTCGCCAAATGGACGAGCAGCACGCTTCTTCTCGCAGAACGCTCAATTACCGCCGTTTTCATAAAGGTTGTCATCCTCAAAGCGGGTTGTCATTCTGACCAACGGGAAGAATCTCCCCGCCGCAGCGGGTGCTCCAACGTTGCCTGCCTCCGGTGATGTGTCAACCTTTCTGAAATTCGTTGTATTAGAGGGGACCAGTGCGATGGGTGACAAGGCAACGAGCATCGATGCGTACCTCGATGGGATCGACCCTGCGTTCCGAGCGGAGCTCGAACGCATTCGTGCGCTCGTGACCCGGCTCGTGCCGAGCGTCGAAGAAACCATCAGCTACCGTATGCCCACCTTGACGTACAAGGGTCGCGCGCTGGTGTTCTTCACCGCATCCAAAAAGCACATGAGTTTCTACCCCTCCTCTTGGGCCATCGAGGAGCTCAAGGATCGGCTGTCGGACTAAAAGACCACCAAACACGCGATCCAGTTCACGCTGAAGAACCCGCTTCCCAGCGAGCTGATCGAAGACCTCGTTCGCATCCACGTCCGCGAGATCGACGCCAACCGGCAATGACCAATCCTCCCAGAGCCGCCGCCTGAGGAACCTCGAGAACTCGACCATCCCGATCGAGATCGCCCTGCTACAGGGGAGGGTCGTTCGCCAGGGACGTCGTACCGCCATTCTGGGCCTCCCTTCGCATCCAGGTGTATGAAGGTGTATGAGTTCCTGACTTTAGTCTGGAGGTCTCGTCCCCGATTGCGCTTGGTTTGTTGGGGGACGCTGTTGCCGCGCCGAGCTTCTCCGACTACCTACTGAGCATATCCGCCTTCGGCTGGCCGTTGGTTATTGCTGGGAGCCTGAAAGGCGTGTATGACCTGATGCTGCTGAAAATGTTCCGGGATGTGAAACGAGCAGGGGGCGTGGCAGGCAGAAACCTGATTCGTCTAGTTGTCGCGTTTTCGAGCCCGGCTGCTACGCTGGAGCAATCCACTCGATGTGCGGCACCGGGTCGTGGAAGAGGGCTATGTACGAATCGTAACTAAATCGGCGGTTGCGTTTTCGGCCGGTAATCTCGGTTAAGATGCCGAGCTCCTGGAAACGCGTGACGAGCTGGTTGGCGGCTGCGTACGTCGTGCCGGTAATCGCACGCACGTCTTCGACCGAGACGATCGGGCGTGTGTAGAGTTGTTCGAGCACGCGATGGCCATTCGCAACCCCTCTCCCCAGTTCTTCGGTGATCGCGTTGCGATGACGCTCTCGTAGTGATTGGATCGCTCGGGCAGTGTCAACCGCCTGCTGACTTACTTCGATGACCCCTCGCAAAAAGAACTCAAGCCATTGTTCCCAATCCCCCGTGTCCCGGACAGCTTGCAGCCGGTCGTAGTATTCGGAACGATTCCGCTTGAAAAAAGCCGAAAGGTAAAGCACCGGCTTCAGAAGCACGCCCCGTTCGCAGAGGAGAAACGTGATCAGCAATCGGCCCACTCGACCGTTACCGTCAAGGAACGGGTGAATCGTCTCGAACTGGGCGTGCGCCAAGCCAATCTTGATGAGTAATGGGATGTCGTCTTGCGCGTGCAAAAATGTTTCGAGATTCGCCAGGGTATTCCCAACTTCCATAGGAGGAGGGGGAACGAAGGTTGCGTCTTGCAGCCCAACCGGACCGCTCCCGATCCAGTTCTGGCTGGTGCGAATCTCGCCGGGCATTTTGTCCGCCCCCCGCACACCATCCAACAGCTCTCCATGGATGTTTCGGATGAGTCTTACCGACACCGGCAGACGTTCGAGCCACTCCAATCCTGAGTTCATGGCGCGTACGTAGTTGACTAACTCGTCTACATCCCCTGGCCGTCCTGCTGAAAAGATGTCAGCCTCCGCCGTCAGCAAGTCCTGGAGTGAGCTTTGCGTACCCTCGATTTGGCTGGAGAAGACCGCTTCCTGCCGGATGTACATATAGACGAAAAGATCCGGGTCGGGGATCGTCTGCACAGCCCCGTCGAGCCGGCCAAGAGCTCGATCGGCATCGGACAGGAGCTTCCGTAATCGACCATCGAGGTCGATCGGCGGCTCAGGCGGCAAGGGCGCGGGAATGAACGCCCGATACCCGGTCATTTGGCGGACGTAGCGCCCCGCACGATATTGGTTGTCGGAATGAAGAGCCGATTCGGTCATGTGATAGTCCGACTTACACAAGAAGCGGCGACTGGCTCATATGATAGTGGCACATTAGTATGCAACCAAATCTCCCCCATATGATAGCACCGCTATAATAATATGTTGATTGGATGTTCTTCCAGACTGGAGGTGGGGTGGTCCAAAGCCAGTTCTGCTGACAAATCTTTACAGTGAACGTCCGACTATCTCCAGGCCGGTTGGATCAGCTGGTATGGGATGCGTATGGGTGGCCTGCGGATGAGGTTACAGCTTAGAAGTAGGAACACGTGCTCTCTTCATCTCCGCGAGGTTCTCGCCTTCTCTCTGTTTAGTAGATACTTCCCCTGGCATCAACGGAACTCCCATCGATTTTCGAGCTCCTACCACCCTTGACAAATAAAGAACGTATGTTCTATGCTGTGCTCAAGCGGCACGTTCGGCACGAGCGCGGGCCTGGGCAGCCACGGATCGTGCTCGGGCTGGTAACCCGTCATCCACACTCGGTGCTGGTTCCCGGCAGTTGAGGAGTTAGGAGCTGGGATTTAGGAGTTAGGTTTTCATTCCGAGCTCCCAGATCCTCGCTCCAAGCTCCTCAGTTGCGTCATGGTCGATCCCACCGCCTACATGATTCCGCCCTAATCGATTTCCTATTTCCACACTCGCTCCGTGTTCAGCCTCGGAGCAGCTTCGTCCCGTTCGCCCTGGTACCGCCATTCCGGGAATCCCCGGTTGCCTTGAGGGGTATGAGCTCCTGACTTCAGTCTGGAGATTCCATTCCCGAATGCGCTTGGTTGTGGGCTCCGCTGTTATCGCGCTGGCGCGCGATCGCCGGACAGCTACGTCCAGCGCTACGACCAATCGCGGGGTTGTACGGAATCCGGAAGATTGCAAAGGGGTGTTAGCCCAGCGTTTCAACGTTGGGGACGTGACTAAATCCTAACTCCCAGCTCCTAACTCCTCGATTCACCCAACCCCCACGAACTCCTCCCAATTCCGCTCGGCCAACTCCGGCGCGGCAGCCTTGAAGTCGGAACACTCCAGCCGCAGTTGCCGGTCGCCGAAGGGGGCGTCGACGTACGCGCAGTGGTGGGGATGGTCGCTGCCGGGGTGGGCATTGGGGCGGAACCAGGTGCAGGTGGCGCACATGCGCGAGACGGGGATCTGCCCCTTGAGCTGCATGGCGCGGATCATCTTGACGATCGAGCGTTGAAAGGCAGCCTGCTCGGCCTCGTCCAGCTCATCGACCGAATCGATGAGGAAGTCCGTCCAGCTCAGGGTTTGGCGGGCTTCCTCCAGGCCAGCGTCCGTCAGCGTCAGCACCACCGCGCGGCCGTCATCCTCGGGCGTCGTGCGCTGGATCAGACCCTTCTCGGTCAACGCCTTGAGCGCCACGCTGGTCGTCGCTTGCGAGACGCCCAACGCGGTCGCCAGCTCGGTGACGCGGGCGCCATGCGGCGCCCGTTGCAACAGAATGGCCAGCACCTGTCCCTGGGTCGGGGTAAGACCACGCTGCTCGCCACCCGCCCAGGCGTGCTGGCGGGTGGCGAGGCCGATCTTGACCAGACCGGCAATCAACTGCCGGCGAATGGCGCTTTCCCGATCGAGCGCGGCGGAGCCGTCGTCCGTAGGGATGGTGCGGTCATGACTGAACCACGGCATAGGGCAGCGAGAGATCTCCCGAAAGGACGCTATAGACCGCATAGACCCCCAGCATCGGCCGGTCGGGGTCGGAGGTATTGACCTCCAGATAGGCGGTGACCGCATCGTAATTGAATTCGGTCTGGTTGCCAACGCGGTCCACCGGCACGAGGACCTTCAGCGTGTCGCCATTCAACTGCACCGCGAATCCCGGCGAATCCATGTACATCGGCATACCGGGCGCGGTTGGCGGCAGGGTGACCGCGGCGCCATTCGAGTGGAACTCGAGCACCGCAAGACCGCCCGAAACCCGCTCGTCCGGTCCGACCACGACCCAATGGGTGTGATAGACGACGCCGTCGTTGTCATAGATACCGTCCACGTTCTCGTCCCACAGCGGCGTGTCGTCGAAATCCGGGTGCGAGGTCACCGCCAGCGCCAGAATCCCATCGACTTCGGAGAACCCGACCGCCGTCGGGGACAGCGTTGTCGGGAAGACATGCCCAAGCACCGGCGCGCCGTCCAGTTGGCCAACCGGGTCCGGCACCGTGGCGCCGGCCGTGCCGTCCACCTGCTGCTCGAAGATGAGCACCCCAAGATCGGAGTTGTGGGTCACGGCCGCCCCGGTCAGCAGAAGATCGGGGGAGGCTTCCGGGGAAGCGACCGGCGACTGGGCGGCCGTCAGCAGCGATCCCCCGTCAAGGACCAGAAGGGCGGAGAGCATCGCCAGACCAAACATACGAGCAACGTGACGCATCGGTTCATCCTTTCACGAATGCGGCATAAATAAATAGTACTACTATATAAATACACGAGCTTGCATCGTTGTCAACCCCCACCGCGCAAAAAGCCCCGCTCCCCAGAGGGCTCACGTGCGGACAGTTTGTGTACCGACCGCACTGCGCGGGTGCAGGAGCCCCTTCCTTCTCCCAGCATTGGGAGAAGGAAGGGGGTTGGGGGATGGATGAGGGTGGACAGGAGGCAGGATGCCGACGAAGAACGGCCGCGTGCGGGGGGCGTCGAATGAGCTTGTGGCAGCAGCCCGCAACTTGCGTGCCAGTCAAACACCGGCCGAGCGCGTCCTGTGGCAAGCGCTTCGCGGGCGGCAACTCGACGGGTTCAAGTTCCGGCGACAGTATCCAGTTGGCAACTCTGTGTTGGATTTCGTCTGCGTTGAACGGAAGTTGGTGGTCGAGCTCGACGGTGCACATCATTCGCTGGATGAATACGTTCGGTATGATCAAGCGCGAACCGAGCATTTGGAACAGTACGGATATAGCGTCGTCCGATTTTCTAACGCGGCGGTTCTCACCGATCTCGATATGGTTGTCGAGCAAATTCGATCCGAGCTTGCTGGTAGAGAATCGTCGTCTGAATAATCAGGAGAGTCCGAGGGCGTTCGGGATTGGACGGATGCTCAATGGGCAGCATTTCGCCCTCACCATCCCCCAACCCCCTTCCTCTCCCAATGCTGGGAGAGGAAGGGGGCTTTCGCGCGTGCGGTGGGCTCGGCCGGGGGTGAGGCGATGACGCACCGGGAGAAGATTCCACCGACTGCCGACCGCCAGTTGCTGACTGCTACAGAAAGCGAGAACCACCGATGCGTATTGTCATAGCCGGACCCGGGTTGATGGGGTCGCAGATTGGGGTCGAGTATGCCCTGGCTGGGCACGAGGTGACTTTTCTGGCGCGTGATGGCGCGAAGGCGGAGCAGCGTGTCGAGACGGCCTGGGCGACGGCTGCGGCCATGGGTCGTTGGTCGGAGGGAGCGTTTGTGACCGGGCGGCGGCAGCTCGGCATTGCCTCCGATCTGGACGCCGTTGCCGGGCCGATCGACCTCTTTCTGGAGTCGGTGGTCGAAGACGCTGAGGTCAAAGGAGAGGTGCTGCGGGCGGCGGCCAAGCAGTTTCCCAATGCGATCCTGGCCAGCAATACCTCGTCGATCAGCATTGGGCGGCTTGGCGAGCTGAGCGGCGCCGCGGAACGGACGGTTGGCAATCATTACTGGAACCCGCCGTTGCTGATGCCGCTGGTGGAAGTGATCAGCGGGCCGGGAACCGATTCCGAGGTGGTGCAACGTTCCGTCGATCTGATCGCGTCGGTCGGGAAACGGCCGGTGGTGGTGGAGAACGATGTGGACGGGTTCGTCTGGAACCGGTTGCAGCTCGCGTTGCTGCGGGAAGCCGTCTGGATCGTCGAAAACGGGGTTGCCGCTCCGGGCGTGGTCGACGAGATCGTGCGCGACGGACTCGCGCGACGCTGGCGGTATACCGGTCCGTTCGAAACCGCGGCGCTGGGTGGGCCCGATACCTTTACCCGTGTGGCGAATAATCTCTGGCCGGTGCTCTCGAATGCGGATCATGTCGAGGATCTGGGTCGCTGGTTGATCGACGATGCTGGCATTCTGGGTGAGATCAAGGCAACCCGGGATGCCGGGCTGCTGCGCGATTTGGAGAACGACGAGTGATACAGATAACGCATCCGACATGCCCGAGGGTGTGTGGGCAAACTCATTTCAAGTCCGGAATCGGCGTCGTGCAGGACCTCCGTGTCCTGCTTGAACAAGATCGCTTGTCACCAGCAGGGCAGGGACGTCCTGCACTCCTCCTTTGGTTGTGAGATGGAACTGACGCAGATCGATCCGATCAAACGCGAACCGGTGGCGACGCAGGTGGCCCGGCGGTTGGTGGAATATCTGCTTTCCGGGGCGGTCGAGCCGGGGACGCGGATGCCCTCCGAGCGGCAACTGGCGGAAGCGTTCGGGGTCGGTCGCTCGGCGATGCGCGAGGCGATCAAAGCACTCTCGTTGATCGGGCTGGTGGAGGTGCGGCAGGGCGATGGCACCTACCTGCGCAAGGCGGATTCCGCGCTCTTGCCCGAGGTGATCGAATGGGGATTGCTGCTGGGCGAGCGGCGCACGATGGATCTCGTGGAAGCACGTCAGGAGATCGAGATCGTGATCGCTGGATTGGCGGCCAAACGGCGCACCGCGGTGGATATCGAAGCGTTGCGCCAGATCCTGGGGCGAATGGAGCGTGCCGCGACTGCTTCGGCGTTCGTGGAGGCGGATGTGCAGTTCCATGTGCGACTGGCCGAGGCGTCGGACAATCTTGTCCTGCGCGATATTCATGCCAGCGTGCAGGCGTTGCTGCGAACCTGGATCGCCCGGGTGCTGGCGCAGGATGGCGCGCGCGATCCGTCGTATTCCGAGCATGTCCCCATTTTCGAAGCGGTCGCCGCCGGCGATGCCGCGGCGGCGCAGATCGCGATGGAACGGCATATGACGTCGGCCGCAGGACGGCTGCAGCAGTCCTTGAGGAGCGAGGAGCGAGGAGCGAGGAGTTAGGAGCTAGGATTTGGGAGTTCGGTGGTAGGAGTTGGGAGTTAGAAATGGCTTCGCTCGGGACGACGATGCGTTCCTAACTCCTAAATCCCAACTCCCAACTCCAAAAAAGAGGCAAAGGCAATGCAACAACCACGATCGATCAATCAGATACGGTATGGCAGTAACGATGCGTTGCCGGAGCGGCGTACGCTGCGGGCGGGGCCGTTGACCGCGGAATTGGAGCATGCGGACCTGCGCTATGTGCGGGTGGGCGATATCGAGATCGTGCGGCGGTTGTATTTCGCGGTGCGGGATCGGAACTGGGGTACCGTCGAACCGGTCTACACCGCCTTCGAGGTGGACGATCGGGGAGATTCCTTTCGGATCACGATCGAGGCGGAGCATGTCGATCCGTCCTCCGGGGTCGATTTTGCCTGGAGCGGGATCATCGAAGGGACGCCGGAAGGAACCATTCGCTATGAGATGGAGGGCGCGCCGCGAACCGCGTTTCTGCGGAACCGGATCGGTTTCTGCGTACTCCATCCGGCAGAGCTGGCCGGCGCGCCGGCGTGGACCGATACGCCGGATGGGCGGGTCGAGAGCTTCTTCCCCGAATTGATCTCTCCCCACCAGCCGTTTCTCGATATGGAATCGATCACCCATGCGGCGGGCGAGAACACGACCGCGGAGATCCGGTTCGAAGGCGATCTCTTCGAAATGGAGGATCAGCGGAACTGGACCGACGCATCGTTCAAAACGTACAGCACCCCGCTGCGGGTCCCATATCCCGTAGAGGTGACGCCCCAACAGGAGATTCGGCAGGCGGTCACGATCGAGGTCTTTGGTGAAGGGTCGAGTATCGGGGAGGATACGGGGGGCCAGCCGGACGCGCTGACCGTCGACCTTTCCCGGACGGGGTCGTTTCCGGTGATCGGGTTTGGCGCCGGGAGCAACGAGGCGCTGCAGAATGAGGATCTGGAACGGTTGCGAGCGCTCGCGCCGGCCTATCTGCACGCGGAGCTCGATCTGGGCGCGGATGACTGGCGGGATTCGCTGCGGCGCGCGGCCGACCGTGCGTTGGCGCTGGGCGCCGCGTTGAATCTGAGTGTGGTCGGGCGGCGTGGCGACGATGGCGGATGGGCAGAGCTGGCCGAGGCGACGAAGCTGCTGCCGGTGGCGCTGGTCTTTGTCTTTCCACCGGTGCATGAGGTGGTGACGTTCCCGCGGGACGATCTGGCAACGCATCCGGAAACGATTGCCGCCGCCAGGGCAGCGTTCACCGCGGCGGGTTCGAGTGTACGCATTGGCGGAGGGACGCGCGCGTTCTTTACCGAGCTCAACCGCGCGGTCGACTTTCTGCCCGTGCGAGAGCTGGACGTGGTGACATTCACGCTCAATCCACAGGTGCACGCGTTCGACAATCTTTCCATCATGGAATGCATCTCCGCGCAGACCGATGTGGTGCGGAGCGCCCGGGCGATGGCCGGAGAGCGGCCGTTGTCGGTTGGGCCGATCACCTTGCGACAGCAATGGAATCCGAATGCGACCGCCGCGCCTCCGAAGCCTGGGCCGGACGAATTGCCGCCGGCGGTCGATCCGCGACAGCTCTCGCTCTTCGGGGCGGCCTGGACGGTTGGCAGCCTGAAGCGGATGGCCGATGAAGGGGTCGAGACTGCGACCTATTTCGAGCTGACGGGATGGAAGGGGTTGATCGAGCATCGGGAGCGATTGACCCGGCGCGAGCTGTTTCCGTCCGATCCGGGGCAGCTTTTTCCGGTCTATCACGTCTTTCGGGCGATTGCGCGGTTTGCTGGCGGGCAGAGTGTCTGGATAACGGTCCCGAATCCCTTCCAGGCGGAGGCGCTGGCCGTGCGCAACGACGGGAATCTGCGGGTGCTGGTCGCGAATCTGACGGAGGCGGACCAGACGATTGCGCTGGAAGGGTTGCAGGTGACCGAGCCGATGGTTGCGATCCTGGACGAGACGACATACGAGGCGGCTTCGGCGGAAGCGGGCTTTGTCGAGTCCAGCATGAGGCCAGCGTCGCTCGAGCGTGGGACGCTGGCGCTGGACTTGAAGCCGTATGCGGTGGCGTTCGTCGATGGGATGGTTGTCGAGCGCGGCGGGTAGGCGCTTCTCGTGCCTTTCGTTCACAGGCAAACCGATCGAAGTCCCCAATGACAGCTCTGATTCCCAACGTTGAAACGCTGGGCGAGAACTTCCCAAGACTGAACTCTTGGGCTAATACCCCTTGGGACCGGCTACGGGGCGGTCCATAATACTGCGTACGTACGCACCAAAGGGGTATTAGCCCAGCGTTTCAACGTTGGGGAGCTTGGGACTGCGCGTGGTGAGCAGCCGGGCGCCTCGTGGGCACGAGCGGGCAGAGACGCGCTGCACGACGATCAGGGGATCCGGCGCTCCGTGAACACGCTGGATGATCGCGAGCAAAGAGCGCTGTGTCTGGTTGTGCGCCGTATCCAACCTATACTCGGAGCGGTATACGGAGGAACGACGGTCGATCGGGGCGCCAACCGGCGTCCCGATCTTGTTGGAGCGATGTGATGATGTCCATAGGGTATAGACGACGGCGAGCCGGACGGATTGTGTCCGCACTGGTGATGCTGATACTGGTGCTGGGCACGGACGGAATCCTCCCGGTTGCCGCGGCGGGCTCAGGCGCTCAGGGGCCGGCGGACTCGGCGGTTGCGCTGCAGCAATCGACGACCGAGGAGTACCACGGCGCGACGTTCGTGATCAGTCCGAATGTGTCGGAGCACGATCGGTACGCCGTGATCGAGGGGATCCGGTTGGGTCAGCAGATCATCGGACAGTATCTGGGCGTCGAGCATTTACCAAATGTACGTATTTACATACTCACGACGGCTGATGATGGTGGGGATAGCATTCTCGCCTCGACCTTCGGCAGCGAAATCGAAGTCTATACCGGATCGACGACGTGGCAGCGACTCTCGCCGATCGAGCGGGTCGCAACCCTGGTGCACGAGCTGACGCATGTTTGGCAGAACCTCATGATTGCCGGGGCGGTCGAGCCGGAGCTTGCCTGGTTTGCGGAAGGAACCGCGGAAGCCATCGGATTTCAGGCAGTCATCTCGCTGGGGGTCAGCGATCAAGCCGAGGTTTACAACCTGATGTTTTATATGGTGACCAGACAGGCGGATACACGACCGCTTTCGGAGCTGGAAGGGTTCGCTTCGATGACCGCCCCCGCCTACCCAGTCTCCTATCTGGCCGTGCAGTATCTGTTGGGAAGTCGAGGGCTGTCGGTCGCCGCAATCGGAGCTGTGTACGACCACCTGGCCGCCGGTGAGACGTTCGCGCAGTCGTTTCAGGCGACCTTCGGCGTTTCGGTTCTCGATTTCTATCAGGAGTTCGAAGCGTGGCGTGTGGGGATCGAGCGGGTTCTGGTGCTGGATGACGATTTCGAGCGCGAGACTACGGCCCCACAGCCGAGCGCGATCACGATGATTGCGCTCCCAACGGCCGCCACGGTCGACACCCAGCTGATCATGGTCGGGCAGACAACTCCCCATGCGGAATGCGGGCTCGATCTCGCGCTGACGCAGCACCGGCTCCGGCGCACGGCCATCGCGAACGGTTCGGGGGAGGTCTTCTGGCTGGTGAGTCTGCCCGAGGATATTCAACCGGGGCCTGGTGCGATCATGATCTCCTGCGGCGCCGATGCGGTTTCAGGTTCGCTGACGATTACTTGATGAGGAGCTGGGAGTTAGGAGTTGGGGCGTGTATGGCGTGCCTCTGCCCGCGCTGGATTTGGCGTGAATCCGTCCGTTCACGCCCCGAAATGAGCTCCCCGGATCGTCGCAGGACCCAGGGCTCAGGACGCAGAACCGTTTCAAACACGTCCTGGCCGTCCGGAACGTTGTGAAGAGTGAGGATGTGCCTGGGCTATCATCGGATGAACTCGAGCGCGACGTCGCTTGCGGGATGCATCGCTCGGCCGTTCGACCATTGGAGGTTCTGTGACTACTCGGTCTCTTGCTACGCGTATGCGTCTCCTGGGCGCATTGTTGATCGTCGTGCCGATGATGTTCTCGGGTTACGGGATACCAGTAACTCACGCCCAGGTTACCGGCACCAATTATACGAGTCCGCATTTTGGATACGCGGTCTCCTGGCAACTTCCGTGGTATGTGATCGAGTCGGATACTGACGCGAATGGATTCGATCTGCTGGGGTTGGCCGATAGCCAGAGCTTTGTCTATTTCTCCGGTGGCCGTACCATCAGCCCGAACCCGCAGGCCGTCATCGATGATTATGCGAGTCAGCTGGCGAACGACCCCACCAGCTCCGGCTTTCAGCAACTGGACGACGCCCAATGTGCCGCCGGAGGCAACGGTTCCACCGTTGCCGTGCAATGCTACCGGTTCGATACGACTGGCAGCGACGGGCTGCCGGTGTCGTATGGCTTGATGTTGAAAGCCTGGGATCTGGGTGACGGAATCGATCTGTTGTTGGAGGCCTATACCGAGGAACCGCTCCTGCCCTCGTACCTTGCGCACTGGAATCAGTTCGATGTGTATGCCCCGGGGGTGGCGGTACCGGCCAGTGAGAACGATTGTGAGGTCGAGGCGGTCAACGGCGTTTCATTCTGCTTCGATCCGACGATCAGCGAGCGAGATCGGTGGGATATTTTCGAAGGGGTGCGGCTCGGGAAAGATGTGATTGTGGGGTACTTCGGCGACCCAGATCTGGGCGATGTGCAGATCACGGGTCTCAGCAGTGTTTCTCCGTTCGGGGAAGGGTTGCTGGCGACGACGCGCGCACGCTCGATTGCGGTCTATGCCGGCTCCCGCGTCTGGCAGCAGATGGCGCCGATCGAGCGGGTCGAAACCATGGTGCACGAGTTCTTTCATATCTATCAGAATGCGATGACCGACGGCAGCACAGCGGTGGTGCCGCTTTGGTTCACCGAGGGCGCGGCCGAGGCTGTTGGGTTCATGGCGACGGCCCAGATTGGGGTGACCGATCAGACCGAGTTCTACGAAAGCACGGCGTATTCGCTGTATGTGAAACCAGTGACGACGGGCCTGGCCGAGCTGCACGCCAGCGATTCGATGGGGGCGGGCGAATATCCGTTGGTGTATCTCGCGATGCAGTATCTCTTGGGGACCCGAGGAATGTCGATCTCCTCGCTGGGCGATTTTTACGTCGAGCTGCAGAAGGGCGCATCATTCGATGCGGCATTCGAGACCGTGTTTGGGATAACACCCGACGCCTTCGCGGCCGAGTTCGATGCCTGGCGGCCGAATATGCAGCAGGTGACCCAGCTTCCGGATGACCTTTGGCCGGTCGAGCCGAGCGCTCAACCGAGTCAGCTCACCATTTCTTCGGCGCCGCAGCAGGTGGTCCCGAATCAGCAATTGTTTTTCGTCGGCGCCACCACTCCGCTGGCCCATTGCGACGCCACCGTGCAGATTGGCGCCGAGAGCTACGACCGTCCAAACATTGCCAATGGCGAGGGCAATATCTACTGGCTCTTCACGGTGCCGGAGGAGGCGCCTGCCGGTCCGGCAACCTTTAGCGCCGCATGCGGATCGACTCCAGTCAGTGTGCCGTTTGTTATTGGGGGTTAGGGGGGCAAACGGGGGCCGGAGCTCGGAGTCCGGGGGCCGGAGATGACCGATGAGGCCAATGGCACCGGAGCCGGTTCGTATGAGCTCTTTCTAATATTATGTCGACATTTGTGGTTCTGGATCGAGCGATAGCCGGGTGTATGGGGACGCAGCGGCGCGCCCCGCTCGAGGCCCAGGGTGGAAGGCGCGCGTCCGGGCCGGTGTGCTGGGGCTGGATCGGTGCGCTGGTGTAGTATCGCTGGAACGATCGGCGGCGGGTCGCCGCATCTCTGCGACGCGAGGACTCGGATGAGCGGAACGGAATGGTTGCTGGTGGTATTGGTGATTCTGGTGCCGCTGGCTCTGGCGGTCATCGTGACCAAGTGGACGCTCGATCAGGCGTTGAAACGACAGCGACGCAACCGGGAGCGACCCACGGGTGAACGAGTGCCGACCCCGCTGGCGAGCTCGGAACCGGACGAAGGAGTTGGGAATTAGGAGCTAGGAGCTAGGGCGTGTTTGAAACGGGTCCGGAGCCCGGAGGAGACCGAAGCAACGAGGTTCGGGGTCTCAATGGCGTGAAGCACCCGAAACGCGGCGTCCATCAGGGCGCACGATGGGCTTTTCAAACACGCCCTAGGAGTTCGGAATGACGGATTCGAGATGATGCTCTACCGGTGCTTATTGCCTCTTGCCGAACAGACTCAGAACCCGTTTCACGCGCACGCAAGAGTCGCCCGATTCAGCCGAAGAGGCGTGTGCTAGGCTTTCCGGTTGGATTGTGGGAGTGCCCACGAGATCGTCCATCTTGTGTCATATGCTGGAGGAATTTGTGGCGGACATCGAACGAACGCTGGTTATCGTCAAGCCGGATGGCGTGCAGCGTGGACTGACCGGTGAGATCGTGAATCGGTTCGAGCGACGCGGCCTGAAGATTGTGGCGATGCGTTTCGGCACGATCGACGCGGCGCTGGCCAAGAAGCATTATGCGGAGCATGAAGGCAAACCGTTCTATGCGGGGTTGGTCGATTACATCACGTCGGGACCCTCCCTGGTGATGGTGCTGGAAGGTCCGAAGGCGATCGAGATCACTCGCTCGACCGTGGGGAGCACGCGACCGTGGGAGGCGGCTCCGGGAACGATCCGCGCCGATTACGGTTTGACCGTTGGCCGGAACCTCGTGCATGCCTCGGACAGTGTGGCGAGTGGGGAGCGCGAGGTGGGACTTTTCTTCGAAGGCGAGGAACTGCCGTCCTGGTCGCGGGACACCGATCGTTGGGTGTATGACGAGTAGATGTTTTGGAGTTAGGTGGTAGGAGTTAGGAGCTGGCTGTTGCCGGCTTCGAGTGGCACAGCTTGTGCGCGTGCTGCTTCGGGCTCCGGACATCCGTTCCAAACTCCTAGAGCAGATTACAGAACAGGTGGCACTTCGTCGGAGGCGTGCGGCATCGAAGCGCCCGCTGCGGCGGGGAGATTCTTCCTTCGTCAGAATGACAGCAGGAGTTTTCGGCGCGTCAACCATTCTGAAATCGGCTGTAAATCCTAACTCCCAACTCCTACGACCGTTTCACGTGAAACATGAACGCCCGGGCCAGACGGCCCGGGCGTTTGCGTTGCTGGACGTTGGATCTGGATCCCGGTCTACGTGTCGGTGATATGGATCAGGAGCGGCTGGGTATTGAAGCGGGCGAGGAGCTCGGCGAGCAGGTTGCGCAGCTCCTGGTCGGAGATTGTGTGCTCGATGGGGCGACGGTCGAAGATCGTCATGCCGGAGAATTTTTCGCGGCCGGCGCTGGAGCGGGCATCGGTCCGCGAGGACCGGTAGGTCATGTCGGCGAAGAGCCGCTCTCCATCGGTGACGAGGAAGAGCGCGAATGAGGGATCGAGCTGGATCCCGTAGCTCCCTCGGGCGGCGTCGCCGGAGATGTTGGGGTAGCCCTCGGGAACCCGGCCGGCGTAGTCCCGCATGGTCTGTTCGAGCATTGGCTCGAAGCGGTTGGCGAGACCGGAAAGCTGAAAGAGCAATTTTTCGTTCGACACGGAGGCCATTCCCTTACGGATCGACGGTGGCGCGTCCATGCGAGGTGGACGCGGAAGCGTTTGTCGATTATCCGGCCTGGGCGCTCACCTGTCGAGGGGATGTATCCATACTCCGCGATAGGCCCATCGAAATGGGCCATGCCGCCTGATGTGACCAGGCGCGGGGCATGCTCAGGTGCTCGAGGATGTCCGAGTAGAAGAATGGAAGCAACGTTTCACGTGAAACGTTCGACGTAGACTGCAGCAAGCCACGACGCCCTTCCCGGTGTCTCCCGCGTGTTTGGTCAGGAGAGTCCCGTCCATGTCATTTCAAGTGGTCGATCTGGAGCGCTATCCGCGCCGGGAGCACTACCATCAGTTTCTGGCGATGCAGCTCACCTATAGTGCGACCGTGGACGTCGATATTACCAGGCTGCGGGACGCGACAAAACGGCTCGGCTATCGCATCTACCCAGCTCAGATCTGGATGCTGACGAGTGCGGCCAATCGTGTGCCGGAATTCCGCATGAGTCGTGACAACGATGGTCGTCTGGGGATCTGGGACGAGCTTTCACCGCACTATACGGTCTTCGAACCCACCACACGAACCTTTTCCGGACTCTGGACTCCGTATCGCATCGACTTCGGCGCGTTCTATCAACGTTGTCGTCAAGATATGGAGCGGTTTGGCGACCGCAGCTTGCCGCCGACGGACGTGCCCGGTAATCTGATCAACGTGTCGAGTATTCCCTGGGTCGCATTTACCTCGTTCAATCTCAATCTGCCGGATGACCATCTGCTGCCGATTCTGACCATCGGCCAACACGCCGAACGCAACGGACGGACCATCATGCCGCTTGCGATTCAAGTGCACCATGCGGTCTGCGATGGCTGGCATCTCGGACAGTTCGTGGATGAGGTACGCGAGCTTGCAAACACGGCCGACCATTGGCTGGTGACGTCGTAGTCTCTGGGGAGCGGGAACTGCCGGACCACCGTTGAAACGCTGGGCTCTACCCCTTTTGGGTTGTGCGTACGTACGCGCCGCAGCGACACAAGCTAAGGTCTCCGGTCTCGCCCTTAGTTCTCGTTGCGGTTTTCCTCGCTGAGCAGGCTCGCCCTGGGATCGATCTGGCCGGCGTATTTGTTATTGGCTTTGAGGCGGTAGGGGGTCATGACCGGCGAGCTGACGGTTTCGAACGAAAAGGCGCAGACGCGCATCCCCGGATAGAGCGCCACGGCCATCCGGCCGAGATTGCTCAACTCCATGGTGGCGGTGCCAATCCAGCCCGGTTCGAACACAGCGGCCGTGGAATGCACCGTGATCCCGAGCCGCGCGATGCTGGAGCGACCCTCGAGCCGGCCGAGCAGATCGTCTGGCAGCTCCAGCACCTCGACCGTCGATGCGAGGGCGAAATCGCCCGGCTGCATGATGAACGGCTCGTCCTCGGCGACTTCGATCGTGCGCATGGCGTCGCCGATCGAATGCGGATGGCGTGGATCGATATAGGCGTACCGGCTGTGCTCGAAGACCATGAAGGTGGTGCCAAGCCGGAAGTCGACCGACACCGAACCGAGCTGCCGTTCGAGATCGGGCATGGGGTCGATCTTGATACGCCCGTTTTCGAGCGCCGCCACGATATCTCGATCGGAAAGAATCATCCGTTGCCCCACACACTCCAATGGCCCGGATCGAGCCGAACCCCACGTACGTACGCACATTCTACCGCAGGAAGGGAGTTCTACGGAATCCGCGTGATTCCCTGGGGATGCACCGCATTGGGGAGCCGCCGGCACAGCGCCGGCGGCTACGAGGCCCGGGGATGAGACCCTTGTGTATTTACCCGGATTCCGTGAGAGCGCAGTCCGAAATGGTTGCCACGTTGGATCGGTCTGCGGGGTATGCCGTACCGGCCTGCGGCCGATCGCAGGGCAGAGACGCCCCTGCGCTCCGATCTCTGGGGGACGACCCGTCGCTTGCGTTTCGGGCTCTGCCCTACGCTGCTACGGAATAACGGTATCGTTCTGGGCTAGCCGGTGATGAAACCGAGGTCGCGGGAGAAGACGAGCCGTTGGGTCATGGCCGGACGATCGATCCATTCGATGGTCAAGAGTACGGAGGACTGTTCCGCATCGGGAACTGCCGACCAGCTCGCGAACATTTCTGACCAGGGCCTGTCCGACGTGGACGAGCTTCCCGTCGAGAGACGGGATTCGATCTGTTGGGCCGCCGTCTGTGCATCCTCAGGAGTGGCGTAGACCAGTGCGAACTTCGAGACCGAGCGTGGCTGCGAGGCCAATGCGACCGGATCCGGGGTGGAACCCTCGGGAGGCTCGATGAGTGAGACCGGTCCGCCGGCGGTCGACCCAGCGATAGCTGCCAGCACGACGGGGGCTGGTTCCTGCGCTTGCATGGTGAGCATCACGCCGGCGATGTCTTCCTGCGAATCGGGTTGAAAGAGCTCCATTGGAATGCCGGGTAAGAAATTGCCGGGGCCAAGCACCATGCTGGACATCAGCGGAGCGTCGAGGGTGGCCATGGCGCGTTGCAGCTGGGGAATATCGGCCAGGGTTTGGGACGCGGAAAGCGCCGTTTCCATCAGCCCGAGGGTCGATGCGTACACCAGCGTGCCGTCGTCGAGGAATGTCGCATTGTTCAACCGCGCCAGCGCCATAGCTTGAACGGGATTGGCGAGATCGATCGCGGCATCGGGCGCAAGTGACATCACCCGGTGTCCGTTGATATCGACTGGTTGGTACCCATTGAGCTGTTGCGCGGTTTCGATCGCTTCCGGAATGAATGTGCCGCGCAAATACGTCAGCATGTTGGGGGGCTCGCCGATTTCGGCTCCCGATTGGATTTGCGTGATATCGAACCCGGTGTTGAGCGTGAAGTCCGGACGAAGCGCATTGGTCGCGATGGGACCGGGTAGGGTGAGCGTGAACATGGCCTGGATCCAGGCGTAGAGCGCTTCCTCATCGTCGAGATCGAATGGCAGGGTGAGCCCGAGGGTATCTGCCTGGAGCTGCGCGTTCCCGACCGTGACCGGCGCTGCCTGATCCAGCGTGGCGACCGAAATTGGACTGAGCGAGAGGTAATCCCAAAGGAGCGGATCGACCGGCGTGCCGGCAGGAGACGATTGCGCGTGCGCGATCGGGGGCGTTGCCAACGCAAGGGCCGAAAATCCCAACGCGGCAGACACGAAACGACGACGAGACAGCATATTTATCGATCCCTTTCAATATACATACGCCAGCGTAACTATTCTCGCCTACGGAATGATTCTAGCGAGAAACGTGGTATGTGTCTTGGGGAGTTGGGGCGTGTTTGAAAAGGGGGTCCGGAGTCCGGAGTCCGGGGGCCGGAGGAGACCGAAGCGGCGAGTTTGGGGTCTCAACGGATGAAGAACCCGAAATGCGGCGTCCATCAAGCCGCATGGTGGGCTTTTCAAGCACGGCCTAGGAGTTGGGAGTTGGGAGAGGCGCACGCGGTGACGTTTCGTTCCGAGCTCCTGGCTGCCAGCTCCTCATTCCCAACCCTATTGTGAAGATACGGAAAAAGAGTATCTTCTCGCTTTGGGTTGGCACGGTCGGTTAACCGGTGATGAAGCCGAGGTCGCGGGAGTAGACGAGGTCGAAGGTTCGGGCGGCGCGGTCGCGCCACTCCAGTGTCAGCAGCACCGAGGGGTGTGTGTCGCTTGGCGCGACAGACCAACTCGCAAAGAGCGCGGTCCATGGTTCTCCGGTGCGGAGGGAACTGCCCGTCTCCAAGTTGGATTCGATCGATGTCGCGGCGCGGGCGGCTTCCTCGGGCGTGGCATAGACGAGGGCGAATTTGGAGACCGAGAGCGGCGGTGCAGGATCGGATCCGGGGGTCGCATCGCCGCTCGGCGCCACGAGCGGGCCGCCGGCGGTCGAACCGGCAATGGCGGAGAGGACGATGGGTGCTTGTTCCTGCTCCATCTCGCTCTCTACGGTCGCTGCGATTGCATCCAGGGACGGATTCGCGAGGATCTGCGCGGCAATGTCGGGTAGAAACGCCCCCGGACCGAGCAGGGTCGAAAGGATCAGGGGGTGATCGAGGGTGGCCATCGCCTGGGCAACGAACGGCATGCCGGCGATCGTCGATTCTGACGTCAATACTGCTTCGAGCAGTGTCAGGGTGGGCGCGTAGACGAGCGTCCCATCGTCCAGCATGGTCGAATTGTTCAGCCGCGCCAGCGCGATTTGCTGGATCGGATTGGAGAGATCGACCGCGGCCGTCTCGCTGAGCGAGAAGACGGGCCGGCCATCGAGCTCCAGCTCCTGGTAGCCGTTGGCCAGCTGGGCGGCTCGGACCTGGGCGGGATCGAAGCTGCCGCGTACGAAGGAGAGCGTATCGATGGATTCGCCGATCTCTGCGCCGGACGCGACTTGGCTGACATCGAAGCCGAGCAGCGCGGGACCGTTGTCCAGCGCTATGAAGGATGAGATTCCCGACGGAATGGCGACGTAGTAGGTTGCCCGGCTCCAAGCTTGTCGTTGCGCATCATCGGTGGGATCGATTGGGAAGGAAAGGCCGAGGGTTTCCATTTGCAACTGCACATTGCCCGCCAGGACCGCAATCGGTTGTTCCAGGCTATAGGCAGCCGCAGGTCCGAGGGTGAGGTAGTCCCAGAGTGTCGGATCCGCCGGTGGAGTGCTGGCCGGGGTTTGGGCATGGAGCGGTGTTGGGGCGGCCATGCCGAATGCGGGCAACGCGAGTGCGGCGGCCAGCAGCCGTCTGCGCGTGATCATGAATCCTCCTCCGTATCGTTGGTGAAACGACCGGGTGTCGATCCCCGGTTCGAGCGATCTGGAGATGTCAGCGGATCAGCCGGTGATGAATCCGAGATCGCGACGGTAGAGCAGCGTCAGTCCCTTCGAGGGTACGTTCTGCCATTCGATGGTAACGAGAACTGACGTGTTTGCCTCATTTGGTTGTACGGTCCACGTGGCGAAGAGCTCGGACCAGGGTTGCTCGTAGGACGTCGAGGATCCGGTTGCGAGTCGATGCTGGATTTGACCGGCGGCCAGAACAGCTTCCTCGGCAGTCGGATAGACCAGGGTGAACTTGGAGCGAGAGATGACGCCGTTCGGCGCTGGGACGGGCGTTGCGCCGCCGGCGAAGGTTTCGAGCGGTCCGCCTGCAGTCGAGCCGATGATGGCTGCTTGCACCAGAGGGGAGCCGTCTGGCCAGGCGTTGGCGATGGTCTCGGGATTGTTGGGTGGCTCGTCCTCGAATGGGGTATAGGGCAAGAGCGCGCCAGGACCAGCCAGCGCCGCGGAGATCAGCGGCTCATCCAGGGTATCGATGGCTTGCGTGACCGCGGGGAGATCCAGCAACGTGGATTCCGGCGCGAGCAGCGATTCGATCAGATCGAGCGTGGGTGCGTAGACCAGTGTGCCATCGTCCAGAAAGGTCGAGCAGGCGAGCCGTCCAGACACAAGATCCAGCGTACCGACCGATTCCATCTCCCGATCCTGGTCGAGCGCGAAGATTGGATGACCGTCGATCTCCTGGCGTTGATACCCGACGTCCTCCTGGGCCGCCTGAATCACGACCGGATCGAGATCGCCACGGACGAGGGTGACCATGTTCGCCGGATCGCCGGTTTCGACGCCGGAGTAGATCTGAGAAAGCTGGTACCCGGTCACTTGCTGCATCCCAAAGTAGATCTGCTCGGTCCGGCGCAGAATCTCGGGAATTGGCACATTGCCCATTCCAAGCTGCCAGGTGTGGACGCGCTCTTCGTCGTCAGTGTCCACGGGCAACGGAATATCGAGCGCGTCCGCCTGAAGTTGCGCATTTCCCATGAGTACCGGTACCCCCTGATCGAGACTGGCGACCGAGGTGGGGATCATGCCGAGGTAGTCGCGCAGGGTAGGATCGATTGGGCCGGAAGGGTTTGGTGTCTGGGCTTGAGTGGATTGCGTCAGGAGCGTCAGCGCGGATGCTGCCAAGGCAGAGGTGAGCAGCGTGCGGCGCGTAAGCATCGTTGGCCTCCTATTCGGTGTTTCTCGTGTGGCCGTCGTCTCAAAGGAGGGGACGCTTACCTCGGTCCATGAAGAAACAACGATGGGTGGGTGTGAGAAGTTCCGGACAGGGGAGCGTATGAGGGGACCTGGGGCCAGCGGAGGAAGCCAACTGGCACGAATGCATTGTAGCTGATGATATGCTCGCTCGCGTCAGTCCCCGGGTCCCTCCTATTGATTGCTCCGGCGACTATGGCCCTGGGGTTTCCCTTTACCCTGGTAAACAATAGGACATAGGTTCATGTACAACGACCGGTGTCCGGGCGATATGCCTGCCGGGCGCCTACGCCGGCAATAAATCTGGGGAGCGGAAGGCGGCGGAGACGGAGGCGCCGGCGTGGATACGCTGGATGGTTTCGGCGAGGATAGGAGCGGTGGAGATGGTGACCAGTTTGTCCAGGACGCCGGGCGGGTGGGCGATGGTGTCGGTGACGACCACTTCCTTGATGACCGAATCGCGCAGGCGTTGGATGGCCGGTCCGGAGAGCACGGCGTGGGTGCTGGTGGCGTAGACCTCTGCTGCACCGTTGTCGATGCAGACCTGCGCGGCCTGGGTGATGGACCCGGCGGTATCGATCTCGTCATCGATCAGGACCGCCTGACACCCTTCGACCGAGCCGATGAGATTCAGCACTTCCGATTTGTCGTTGTTGCCGATACGGCGTTTTTCGATGATGGCCAGTGGGGCATCCAGGAACTCCGCGAAGTTGCGGGCTCGTTTGGTATTGCCGAGATCGGGAGAGACCACGACCGGATTCGGCAGTCTCATGCGCATGAAATGGCGGGCAAGCAGGGGCATGGCGGTCATCTCGTCGACCGGAATGTCGAAGAATCCCTGAATCTGGCCGGCGTGCAGGTCGACGGAGAGCACGCGATCGGCGCCAGCATTGCCAACGAGCTTGGCGACCAGCCGGGCGGTGATGGGGACGCGTGGCTGATCCTTCTTGTCGGTTCGGCCATAGCCAAAGTAGGGGATGACCGCGGTGATCCGGCCGGCCGAGGCGCGGCGCAGGGTATCGATCATGATCAGGAGCTCCATGATGGAGTCATTGACCGGGGTGGCGAAGGATTGCACGACATAGACATCGTTGTCGCGCACGCTCTCTTCGATCCGTACGAAGCTGTTGTCGTTGCTGAATTTGAAGACTTCGGCCCGGCCGCGCGGCAGGCTCAGATACGCGCAGATGGCGTCGGTCAGGGCGGAATTGGAGTTTCCGCCGAAGATCGTCATCTCGTCGTACGGTCTGGCCACGCCGTCATTCCCTCGTGTGGTGTGCTCGCGACCCCCTGCGAGCCGTGCGGTTATTCTCCCACGCTCTCGGGAGGCTGACTGGACACCATACGGTCGAGCATTGCCGGACCCTGGGCACGAATCAGTTTGAGCGCTTCGGCGGCCGCTTGTTCCTCGGCGGCGCGCTTGCTCGCGCCGACCCCGGTGGCCAGCGGAATGTCAAGGAATCGGACTTCCACCGTGAAGGTGCGTTGGTGCGCGGGACCTTCCAGCGAGATGATTTCGTAGGTGGGGGCGCTCTGATGGCGGTTCTGGGTCATCTCCTGAAGCTGGCCTTTGGGATTGGCGAATTTGACGCCGGCCACCACGCGGTCGGCGTCCCGATCCAGTAGCTGCCGTATGAACTGGACGACGAAGTCAACTCCCTGATCGATCACCATCGCGCCGACGATGGCTTCGAACGCGGCGGCCAGCAGGCGCTCCTTGCCGCCTTCGGCAATCCGCTCGCTCTGGGCCAGATAGAGATAGTTCTGGAGTTTCAGCTCCCGCGCCCAGGCGGTCAGCTGCTCGGCCCGGACGAGGGCGCTGCGTCGCCGGGTGAGGGTGCCTTCGGTTGCGTCTGGATACCGGTGATAGAGATATTCGGCCACCACCGCGCCCAGCACGGCATCTCCGTAAAACTCCAGGCGCTCATTGGAGCTTGCCGAGGGGCCGTCGGCTGGACTGCGCCAGCGTTCGCCTGCCGCTGAGCGGTGGGTGAGCGCCGTCCGAAAGAGCTCGACATCCCTGGCCTGGATATCCATATCGCGCAGGAAGCGGGTGACATTCGTCTGCGCTTTGCGTGACGATCGGCGGCGAGGTTTCTTGGTGGGTGTAGCTGCATCAGTCGACATGTTGAGGGAATAGTAGGGGGAAGCGGGGTTGGGAGCGGGGAGTTGGGATCTGGGAGCGAGGATGTCGGGCGTGTTCGAAACGGTCCTGCGGCCTGAGCCCTGGGTCCTGCGACGGTCCGGCGGCCTGGTCGGGATGACGACATCGTCGTTCCGACTGAAGTGGCGGAATCTCTCGTTGCTCGAGCGCATCCTTCGGTCACCACGAGCGGGGTATGCTGTCCCAGCTCCGACCACCGAACTCCCAGATCCGAACTCCCAAATCCCAACTCCTCACTCCCCAATGGCAGGATGAAGAAAGTTGACGCTAGACTTCACCGGCAGGAAGTATTCCAGCGTCGTCCACTCGTTCGGCCCAGCACGGGGATTCAGCGGGTGCATTTCCGCAGCAATCTTCCTTAAATGTTGCTTTCCGCATGTCGCGATCACCGACCGAATTCGGCGCATGGGTGCGCAAGAGACAGGAGATTTCAGCGTGAAGCGTTCACCAGAGAACGGATTGGCAAATCAGTTGACCGGCTCCACGAGCCGGCGAGGTTTGCTCAAGGGCACCGCGGCCGGGGCCGGCGCGCTGGCGATCGGGGGAACTCAGATCGCCCCGCGGATTGCGGCGCAGGAGGGCGGGGTCGCGATCTTCGCGTCGGCGGTCGATATCCCGAATATCGATCCGGGCGTCGGACACGATGGCGCGATCAGCGTGTCCCAGAAGCATCTCTACGATACGCTCTACCGGCACATGGGTGCGAGTGCCGAGCTGGTGCCGTGGCTGGCCACGGGGCATACCGTCAGTGAGGATGCTACCGTCTGGACGTTTACCCTCGATCCAAATGCCACCTTCAAGGATGGATCGCCAGTCAACGCCGATGCCGTGGTCTATTCGATCCAGCGTCTGATCGGACTCAATCAGGGCGTGGCCTGGATGTTCGACGGCATTCTGGAGCCGGAGAACGCGGTGGCGGTCGACGATCAGACGGTCGAGTTCACCCTGAACACGCCGTTCGCGCCGTTCCTGCATGCGATGACCTGGATCTTCGTGCTCAATCCAGCCGAGGTGCAGGCCAACGAAGTCGATGGCGACCAGGGGCAGGCATGGCTGGTCGGCAATTCGGCTGGTTCCGGACCGTTCACGATCACCCGTTGGGAGCCGGGCAACCTTTACGAGTTCACTGCCGATCCCGACTATTGGAAGGGATGGGAGTCGCCGCATGTCGATGGCTTCATCCACCAGGTGAGTGTCGAGTCGTCCACCAAGCGGATCGCGCTGCAGAGTGGAGACATCCAGTTTGCGGAATGGCTCTCCCCGCAGGACAAGACCGTGTTGTCCAATCAGGCTGGTGTGGTCGTGCCGATGGATCCAAGCATCACCACCTACACGATCAAGCTGAACAATCAGGTTGGGCCGACCGCGGATATCAATGTCCGCCGTGCGATCTCGTGGGCGTTCGACTATGACGCGATGATCGAGGTGATGGGCGGGTTTGGCACGCGCATCGCGGGGCCGCTCTCGCCTGCGCTGACCGGCGCGCGGCAGGAGCCGTTCTACCAGATGGATATCGAGAAGGCGAAAGAAGAGCTGGCCAAGTCTGAGGAATGGGCGGGCGGCTTCGATATCGACTTCGTCTATGTCACCGGTCTGGAGGAAGAACGCCAGACCGGGTTGATCCTGGCCGATCAACTGAGCCAGCTTGGAATCAACGTCAATGTGGTCGGTATGGAATGGGCAAACGCGGTGGCGCTCTTTGCCGACCCGGAAACCTCCCCGGCCATGTTCCCGATCTACTCTGGATCGGACTATCCGGATGCCGACAACTACCTGTGGCAGTCGTTCCACAGCTCGTCGGCCGGTACCTGGACTGGCGCCAGTCATTACATCAACCCGGAGGTCGATGCGTTGCTGGAGGAGGGACGCTCCACCATCGATGAAGCGGCCCGTATCGAGATCTACAACCAGGTGCAGGACATCGTTATCGACGAGGCGGTCGAGGTCTATCTGAGCAGCCCGATCGAGGCTGTCCCGTACCGTGAGGAGGTCATTGGCTATGTGTACTCGCCGGTGATGGGCTCGTCACCGTGGTTCTACGAGATCTCCCTCGTCTAGGGAGCTCGGTTCGCATTCGGACGCAGACCGTGATCACGCGCATCGCGTGATCACGGTGCTCCTCCTCATGGTCCGCCGGTACCCGATTGTCCGGGGGATCGACATTCCAAACCATCCGTGAATCTGGAGTCTGGCCGCGATGGGTCGAGGACGCTTTCTCATTTGGAGACTGGTGCTGCTGATCCCGACGGTGATCGGACTCACGATCCTGACGTTCATCATTTCGCGCGTGGTGCCCGCCGATCCGGCCAAGCTGGCCGCCGGACCGCGCGCCACCCCCGAGATGGTCGAGACGATCCGTGAAAAATACGGATTGAACGACCCCCTGATCACCCAATATGTCGATTATCTGCGCGGACTGGTGCGCGGCGATTTCGGCGATTCGATTTTGACCCAGCACAAGGTGTCCGATGATCTGGCGTCCCGTTTCCCGGCGACGCTGGAGCTGGTGCTGGCCGCCATGTTTCTGGCGGTCGCGATCGGCGTTCCGCTTGGCGTTCTTTCCGCCATCTACCAGAACCGCTGGCCGGACCAGATTGCCCGGCTCTTCGCGGTCTCGTTCGTCAGCATTCCCGTCTTCTGGTTCGCCATCATTCTGCAGCTCGCGCTTGCCAGCCGGCTCGGACTGGTGCCGCTGGGGCGCCGCTATCCTACTCGGGATACGCCGCCCGACGACCGGACCGGGTTCTTCCTGATCGATTCACTCCTCGCTGGCGATTGGCATGCCTTTCTGACCTCGGCGCACCATCTGATCCTGCCGGCCATCGTGTTGTCCATTGCCCCCCTGGCCATCATCATGCGCACGCTGCGGGGCGATGTGCTGGAAGTGATGGGGCAGGACTTCGTCCGCACCGCGCGCGCCAAAGGACTCGCCAGTCGTTCGGTCATTCGCCGGCATGTGCTTAAGAATGCCTTCATCCCCAGTCTGACCATGATCGGACTGACGTTCGGGTGGACGTTGGGCGGCACGGTGCTGGTCGAGGCGGTGTTCGATTGGCCGGGAATCGGCAAGTACGCGGTGGATGCCGCGGTGCGGCTCGATTTCCAACCGATCATGGGCGTGACGGTTTTGGTCGGGATCGCCTTCGTTCTGATCAATCTGCTGGTCGATCTGCTCTATGGATTTCTCGATCCCCGGATCGAGTACTAAATCGCCTCCGCGCGGTAGAAACGTCGCCAACGAGTGTCAGCCGAAGCAAACGTCATTACTGAGGGAGAGGTCGTCCTGGCGGGCGCCGGCGCCGGTCCGCGGGGGAATACCCGGCGTGGGTTGCGGCGTTTCCGGCGGAACCGGCTTGGCATGGTCGGCCTGGCGATCATCCTCTTTCTGATCGCGGTGGCGATCTTTGCGCCGTTGATTGCGCCGTATCCCGATGACGCCACCGGAGCCGTTCATGTGACCGATGCCCTGCAAGGACCAAGCTGGAGTCACCCATTCGGGACCGACGATCTGGGGGCCGATGTCTTTTCCCGGGTCGTCTTTGGCGCACGGTATTCGCTGGCGGTTGGGTTGGCTGTCGTTGGGCTGGCTGCCTTGATCGGGGTGCCGCTAGGCGCGCTCTCCGGCTATTTCGGCGGTTGGATCAACCAGATCATCATGCGGATCACGGATATCTTTCTGACCATTCCCGGTATCGTTCTGGCGCTGGCGATCGGCGCGGCCATGGGTGCGGGATTGCTCAATGCCACGATTGCGCTGGCGTTGACCTGGTGGCCCGGATTTTGCCGTCTGGTGCAGGGACAGGTGCTGGCGTTGCGCCAGCAGACGTTCGTGGAGGCGGCCAAGGTGGTTGGCACGCCGGAGACGCGCATCGTCTTTCGTCACATTTTGCCGAACACCATGACGCCGGTCCTCGTGAAGATCTCGATGGATATCGGCTTTGCCATCTTGAGTGCGGCAGGGCTGAGCTTTATTGGAATCGGCGCGCAACCGCCGACGCCTGAATGGGGCGCCATGGTCAGCCTGGGCCGGCTCTATATGCCGGACTGGTGGTGGATCGCCACCTTCCCGGGATTGGCCATCTTCCTGGCGGTGTTTGCCTTCAATATGCTTGGCGATGGCATGCGCGACGCGCTCGATCCGCGCGCGCAGGGATAGGAATTGAGGAGTTAGGAGTTGGGATTTAGGAGTTAGGGTGTGCTCGAGAAAGGTCCTGGGTCCTGGGTCCTGGGTCCTGTGTCCTGAGAAAACCGAGTGGCCTGATCTCGACACTCCCCAGGAGTGCTGACCCAAGGGCCCAACGTTGAAACGCTGGGCTCATACCCCTTGGTGCAAACATGCGTGGTGTCATGACGTGATCTCAAGCATTCGTACTGGACGGTTGGAATACTTCTGCACGTCGCTCCGAGCGTAGGGAGTCCGTAGATTTCCTAACTCCTAAATCCCAACTCCTAACTTCTCGTTCGTCTCAGGACTAGTCAATGAAAGGAAATTCGTGACGGAACGCACGACCTATCGCGTCGGTATCGATATCGGGGGAACATTTACCGATGTCGTGCTGCTCGATTCGAAGACACAGGAAATCACATTCGGCAAGGCGCCAACGACCCCGGCAGACCGGGCGATCGGGTTCTTCAATGGACTCGACCTGGTGCTGGATGCCAGCGGCGCCGATGCCGCGAAGATCACGGAGATCGTGCACGGCAGCACGGTGGCGACCAATGCCGTGCTGGAAGAGAAGGGAAGCCGTCTTGGGTTGATCACCACCCAGGGCTTCCGCGACATTCTGCAAATCGGCCGGGCGTATATTCCCGGGATCTTCACGAACTTCCTCCGGTACAAGAAACCCGATCCGCTGGTGCCGCTCGAGCGGGTGCGCGAGGCGCCGGAGCGGATGTCGGTCGATGGGCGGGTCCTGCGCCCGCTCGACGAGGCGGCGGTGCGTACGGCAATCCAGGAACTGCTGGATGACGATATCGAGGCGCTGGCGATCTGCCTGTTGCACAGCTACGTCAATCCGGCGCATGAGATCCGGATCGAGGAGATCGCCCGCGAGCTTTCGCCCGATCTCTTCATCTCGCGCTCGTCGTCGACGTTACCGGAATATCGTGAATTCGAGCGGACAGTGACGACCGTGTTGAACGCCTATGTCATGCCGGCGGTCGACCGGTATCTCGGGTCGATCACGAATGGACTGAAAAAACGGGACTATCCGGCCGAGCTCTCGATCGTTCGTTCCGATGCCGGCATCATGAGCATCGGCGCGGCGGTCGAGCGGCCGGTCAATACCGTGCTGTCCGGACCGGCCGGTGGGGTAAAGGGCGCGAGCGTGATCGCGGCGGCCGCCGGGCATCCGAATATCGTTTCGATGGACATGGGTGGCACCAGCACCGATGTCTGTCTGAGCACCGCCGGCGAACCGCGGCTTTCGACCGATGCGTGGGTTTCGCATTTCCCGATTCGGGTTCCGATCATCGATATCACGACGATCGGCGCGGGCGGTGGATCGATTGCGCAGGTTGCGCCGTCGGGGGCGTTGCGTGTTGGGCCGGAAAGCGCGGGCGCCGATCCGGGACCGGCCTGTTATGGCCGAGGCGGCGCCCAACCCACGGTGACCGATGCCAATCTGGTGCTCGGTCGTTTGCCGGCCGAGCTGGCCGGCGGCGGTGTGGTGCTCGATCTGGAGGCGTCCCGGCGTGTCGTCGAGGAAGGCGTGGCGAAACCGCTCGGTCTGACGGTCGAGCAGGCGGCGGAAGGGATCATCCGCATCGTCGATGAGAACATGCTGGGCGCGTTGCGTGTGGTCAGTGTGGCGCGTGGAATGGACCCGCGCGAGCTCACGCTGGTGCCGTTCGGCGGAGCGGGTCCGGTGCATGGCTGCCAGCTTGCCCGGTTGGCGGGGATTTCGACCGTGCTGGTTCCAGCAGCGCCGGGGGTGCTCTCGGCGATGGGGTTCCTGCTGGCCGATGTGCGGCAGGTGTTCTCCCGCACGATGGTCGGGGTCATCGGGGAGCTCGATCCCGATCGGTACAACGAGGAGCTCGACGCGCTCTCCAGGCAGGCAACCGCCTGGCTGGACGAGGAGCACATTCCGGCCGGCGATCGCGCGATCGAGGTCACGCTCGATCTGCGATACAAGGGACAGGCCTACGAGCTGCCGATTTCGGCGGCGATTCCATTGACCGACGCATCCCTGACCGAAGCGATGACCGCCTTTCATGCCGAGCACAAACGACGCTATGGCTACGATCAACCGTTTACCACAGTCGAGATCGTCACCCTGCGGGTGACCGCCATCGGCGAGCTGCCGACGCCCGAGCTGCAACGTCATACGGCCGAGGGACCCGATGCGCATCACGCCATCGCGTCCCAAACCCAGGTCTTCTTCGATGGAGCGTGGGTAGAAACGAATGTGTACGAGCGGTCGCAGCTCCGAGCGGGGAACCAATTCAATGGACCGGCATTGGTGCGACAGGACGACTGCACCACGGTCATCCATCCCGGTCAGGTGGTGAATGTCGATGACCTGCTCAATCTGATCGTGACAAACGAGGAGGCCGGCAATGGCAACTGATCCGATTACCGTTCAGGTCATCGCCAATGGCATCAAGGCGTTGATCTATGAGATGGATGCGGCGATCGAGCGCACCTCGATGTCGGTCATCATCCGCGAGCAGCACGATTTCGGCATGTCGTTGATCGACGAGCGGGGTTGGGTGATCTCCGGTACGACGTTCACCGGTGGCTCGCTGGCGGAATACGCCGCCGCGAATCCGGTGCACCCCGGCGATGTCATCCTATTCAACGATCCCTATATCTCCCACGGCGAGATTTCTCACCTGGGCGACACGATGATTGCCGTGCCGATCTTCTGGGATGAGAAGATCATCGCCTGGGGAATCGCGTGGGGGCATCATATGGATATGGGGGCCGATGCGCCCGCTTCGATGCCGACCCAGGCCAGCGAGATCTACCACGAAGGTCTGCAGATCCCGCCGGTCAAGCTTTACAAGCAGGGGGAGCTGCAGCACGATCTGCTGGCGATCATCGCGCGGAACTCACGTACGCCGGACATGATGACCGGCGACTTGCTGGCGCTTTCGTCGGCCGGGAAGATTGCCGAGAAGCGCGTGCACGAGCTGTGCGAGAAGTTCGGCGGCGACGCCGTGCTGGAAACGTTCGGCATCCTCTTCCAGCGGGCGCATGACACGATGGCCAAGCTGATCCAGCTCTTGCCGGATGAGGAGCCGATCGTTTTCGAAGACTACCTGGACAATGACGGGCTGAACGATGAGCCGTTGACCATCAAGGCGGCCATCACCCGGCACGGAGATCGGGTGACCATCGACTATACGGGGACCTCGCCGCAATGCGAAGGTCCGGTCAATTACCCGATCAACGAAAGCCTGGAAAAGATGGGGCTGTACAACATGCTCCGGCTGGCGGCGGGGGACAAGGTGGCCATCGACCCGGAGCTCGATCCGAACCAGGGGGTGGAAGACCTAGTCGATGTGATCGTGCCCGAGGGAAGCTTCATCCGGCCGGAATATCCCGCGCCTGTAAGTCTGCGACATCTCTCCTTGGGACGGGTGGACGAGGTGATCCAGGGGTGCCTGGCGCAGGTCTTTCCCGAAGTCGTCCCTGCCACCCACAACGGCAGTCTCAACTGCTACAGCATGCTCGGACGCGGGCGAGAGGAAAAGGATCGCTGGCTCTGTTTCGAGGTCATGGCGGCCGGAAGTGGCGGCCGGGCCGCGATCGATGGGATCGATGCCTTCTCCTGGAATACCCGATTGAAGAACGCGCCGGCCGAGTTCGTGGAAACGGTCTATCCGGTCATGATCGAGCAGTATTCACTGCGGCCGGGGAGCAGCGGTCCGGGCAAGCAGCGAGGCGGGTACGGGCTGATCCGCGCGATTCGGGCGTTGCGGCCGGCCAAGCTCTATTTCCTCGACGAACGGCACAAAACCCAGCCGTGGGGGCTGTACGGTGGCCGCGCCGCGCAACCGAACGATGCCTGGCTGGTGCGGGCCGATGGGGATCTGGTGAAGCTCCCCTCGAAATTCGACGATCTCAAGCTGGAGCCGGGCGATATGTTCGTCATGCGCACCGGCGGCGGTGGCGGTTGGGGCGATCCATTCGAGCGCGATCCGGCGTTGGTTGTGCGCGATGTGAAGGTCGGGCTGCTGACCGTCGATCAGGCCCGCGAACGGTATGGCGTCGTGGTCGATGCCGATACCCTGGAGCTCGACGAAACGGCAACTACCGAAATCCGAATGAACAGCGAGCCGGTCCTGGAATGGATCGACCGCGGTATGCCGGTCGATTCGCCGGCGCCTGGTGAATTTCGTGATGTTACGGAACGACCGTATCCCTGGCTCGTCGTACCGGAGTTGCCGGCGGAGGGGTCTTTGGCGACGGCGTAGGTGGTGGAGAGAACAGGATTCCCATGTTTTCCCGGGTTGAAACCTGGGGCTCACAGCGCGAAGCCTCTCCGAGGCTGAGCATGACCGTCGATCGGTAGGGGCGCCTCCCCGCGGGCGTCCTCTGACCGGCACGAATGTTCCGGTGCCTGCGCGATCCAACGACCATATGGTTAGGAGCCTGATCTTCACCACGTATCACCCATTCGACCACGAGGGCGGCCACGGGGAGCCGCCCCTACTGGATCCAGCGTGGATCCGAGCAAGCGAAGGAGGAACACGATGAGCCGTTTGTTGTATATCGCGCCGGTGCGGATCGGGGAAGACGGGGCGTTCGAGCGTGGGGTGGAGGAGGCCGCGCGGCCGGAGAATACGGTCGATCTGGTCGGGTTCACCCGGGGCACCGAGCACCTGGAATACCACTATTACGAGGCATTGACGATCCCGGACATCGTCCATACCGTGCTCGAAGCCGAACGGCAGGGGTACGATGCGGCGGTGATCGGCTGCTTCTACGATCTGGGATTGCACGAAAGCCGCGAGATGGCGACGCAGATTGCCGTGACCGCCCCGTGCGAGTCGGCGTTGCTGCTGGCCGCGAGTTTGGGTTCGACGTTTTCGATCATCGTCGGGCGGCGGAAATGGATTCCGCAGATGAAGGCGAATGTCCACCATTACGGATTCGGCGACCGGCTGGCCTCGTTCCGCACGCTTGAGTTCGGCGTGCTGGATTATCACAAGGACGAGGCGGAGACCGAGCGTCGTTTCATCGAAGCCGGACGCAAGGCGATCGAGGACGACGGCGCCGAAGTGATCGTGCTTGGGTGCACCGCATCGGCCGGGTTCTATCAGCAGATGCAGGATGTGCTGGGGGTGCCGGTGATCGATTCGGCTATCGCGGCGCTCAAGCATGCCGAGCAGCTGGTGGAAATTCGCGACCGGTTTGGCTGGAAGACCTCGAAGATCGGCGGGTACGAGACTCCGCCAGCGTACGAGATCGAACAATGGAATCTGCGCGAGGAGTATGGGGCGGACACGATTACGAATCGGTGGCGGATGGCGAGTCCGGTGCAGGCGGGGTAACTAATCTGGAGGAAGGTCCGCCAGCGCCGATTCGATCGTGTTGTGAAAGGGCGGCAGGTGCTGGGTCACGATTATCCAGATCACCTTGGGTTCGATCACCTCATAGTTGTGAGAGATGACATTGCGCAATCCTGCGAGCTTGTGCCAGGAGGCAGTTTGCGCGCAAATGCCTCCTCATCCAGCACATGGATCTTGATCAGATTCTCTCCAATTTGCTGGAGCCGCATGTGGATGGCGTCCTGCCTCATTTGATCTTCGAGGAAGAGCGCCTCTGACGCAGGTCAGTACAGAGCGATTTGATTCAGCGCTTGCTTGATCAGAAGCAAATGGGGTCGTGCGTTCTTGTTCAAAGGGGGATTGGTACGAGCGTCGGCCGGATGTAGGGCTCGAAGAATGGGTGGATCTTCGTCAGGAGGTCGATCTTGCGACCAGCGAGGTTGGAGAGTTGATCCGCAATATCCATACGATCAAACAGAAAGACCTCGCGGTCGAATGTGACCAGCAAGTCGAGATCACTGTCCGAACGTTCCTCTCCGCATGCCACGCTGCCGAACAGAAACGCTTCCGTTACCCCTGCTGCTCTGAGCGCTGACAGGAATTGTTCCGTCAAGATTTCAGGGCGTGGATTCGTAATTGGTCGGGTAGCAGCCGCTTCCATAGCCCTTCCATTTTACGGTGTTCGGGCAAGTAGTCAGGCTACGAGCTCGACAGCTTCATCAGGACGAGACCGGAGACGATGAGCGCGGCGGCGGCGAGGCGCATGGGACTGCTGGATTCGCCGAGCACGATGATGCCGACGAGGAACGCCCCGACCGCGCCGATTCCGGTCCAGATGGAGTAGGCGGTTCCCAAAGGCAGCGAGCGCATGGCCAGCGAGAGGAGGACTACACTCCCGATCATGGCGACGATGGTGATGACCGACGGCCGCAGACGCGAAAAACCCTCGGATTCCTTCATGAAATAGGCCCAAACGACCTCGAGGAGTCCAGCGGTAACCAGAAAAACCCACGACATAGATCCCGCTCCGTGCGAGTGGGCCGTCCCAGATGCTGTACCCGAGGTGGGGAAGGTCGTCCTTACCTGAGAAGTTTAGCCGAGAACGGGTTCGGAGGCCGGAGAAGAGGGGATTGCTCGGTCGCAGCATCGTTGCCGGCGTCGTGCAGGATCTTCGCGTCCTGATGGTTCGACGGTGCATTTCCATGCGGGCGTGTGCCGTACCGGCAGGTGATCGGGTGCGGCCTTTCGCCCTCACCATCCCCCCAACCCCTTCCTCTTCCAATGCTGGGAGAGGAAGGGGGCTTCTGCCTGGGGTTCGGTCAGCATTCGTAGGGATATTCGCCGAAGAAGGATGAGCCGGGTTTGAGGTTGGCGCGAGCGACGTCCTCGTTCAGGGTCAGACCGTGGCCCGGGGCGTCGGTCATGGCGATGAACCCGTCGACGATGGGTGGCGTGCCATCGACGAGGTCTTTCCACCATTCGACATCGTGGGCGTGGAATTCGATGACGAGGAAGTTGTTCATGGCGGCGCAGACATGCGAGCTGGCGACGGTGCCGATGGGGCTCGCGACGTTGTGGGGCGCGACCGGGATGTAATAGGTATCGGCCCAGTCGGCGACCTTCTTGGCTTCCATGAGTCCGCCCATCTTCGGGATGTCGGGCGCGATGATGCGTGCGGCTTGCTTTTCGATCAGCTCGCGGAAGCCATGCTTGCGATAGAGGTTTTCGCCGGTGCAGATGGGGGTACGGGTGCTGTGGGTGACCATGCGCTGGGCTTCGATGTTTTCCGGGGGCACGGGGTCTTCCAACCAGAGGAGATCGAATGGTTCGAGCGCCTGGGCGAGCAGGATGGCGTCGTTGGTCGAGAACTTCCAGTGTGCGTCCATGGCGACCATGATGTCCGGGCCGACGGCCTCGCGCACCGCAGCGACGACATCGACCATCCAGTTGCGCTCGGCGGCGCCGATGGTGCGGTTCCAGGGCTCGCACCACTGGCGGCGGGGATGGGGATCGTCGGAGATGTCGCGGGTGTAGGGGTTGGGGGTGTCGAGGTCGAATTTGATGGCGGTGAAGCCGGCGCCGGCCACGGACTTGGCACGCTCGGCGTAGGACGCGGGATCGGGGGTGGCGCCGGCGTGACAATCGGCATAGACGCGGATCTGGTCGCGGAAGCGACCGCCGAAGAGGTTGTAGATGGGGGTGTTCAATGCGCGACCGACGAGATCCCAGAGCGCGATCTCGATACCGCTGATGGCCGTTACGGTGGCTCCGCCGCTCGATCCCTCACCGGAGAGACAGCGGATCAGCAGCTCGGTGATCTTGCCGATATTGAACGGGTTTTCGCCGACGATGAGCGGGCCGGCCTTGTGCACCAGCTCGGCGACGCCTACGCCCCAATACGCCTCGCCAAGCCCGGTGATCCCTTCGTCGGTTTCGATCCGGACCAGGACCCAGGGGAAATTGCCGTCGATAACGGCGGTGCGCACCGATGTGATCTTCACGCGCTCGTCCTTTCGCATACTCGACCGTCGCCGTCTTTGGCGGCGTTGGGGACGTGAGATGGGGGAAGTATGGCGGGTCGGGGGTGTTGCCGTGGGACGGAAGGCGGCCAACATCTCATACGGAATCCGGGTGAACACACCAGGATGCGGCACGATCGGTTCGCCATCACTCCGACCCAGCATTGCATGATGTAGGCGCCGGCCCTGTGCCGGCGAAGCACCACCGGCCTGGGGCCGGCGCCTACCCCATCCCCAAGCAATGACCCGGATTCCGTATCAATCGTATTGGTTCCTGGACGCGTGACATCCGTTCGCTACGAGCGGGCAGACACGCCCTCAATTACGATCGGCAACCGCACCGTGCATCGTTCCGAACTCCTACATCCCAGCTCCTGGCTCCACTTTGTACCCTGGACATTGGACCGGATTTAGTCGGGCCGGTCGACCTGATCGTAGGCGTCGTTCATAGCTTTGGCCAGGTCGACGGCGTTGAGCAGGGCGGCATCGGGGTTGGGGACGGGGATGGATGAATAGCTCAGGATGATGGCGTCATCGCGGGTCATGTAGCAGACGGCCTCGCTCATGGAATCGCCATGGACGATGGAGAGACAGACATGGTTGTGCGGCATGCCATCGACATCGTGCTGGGTCCAGCCGGAGCGGATGAGCCCGCCGCTCATGTCGGCCATGGCGGTGTCGGCATCGACTTTGGATGGGAAGATCGCCAGCGTCACCGTGGTGAGTCCGGCGCCGCCCGCGATGAGCACCGGATATTCGGCGAGTTGCGTATAGGTGGCGGGGAGGTACGTCGAGCCGACGGATATGCGCGAATACGGCTCGACCGACATGCCAGGAAACTCGGCGACGTTCGCGGAAAAGGCATGCTGGATATCGGTCCAGAAGTAGTCGTCCCACGAGGCCGTGACGGTCGCGGTTGCGCCGGCGATGGTGGTCGCGGTTGCATCCAGGGATCCCTGGGCGGTTGCGGTGGCCGCTGCCTCGATCGCCCAGGCTGTTGCCGTGATCGCTGCAACGGATGTGGCCGTCGCATCGTGGTTTGCCTGCGCGGTGGCGGTTGCATGCGCCGCCGCGGTGGCGGTCTGTTGGGGAATAGCCGTGGCTGTTTGCAGTTCGGTGGGAAGGTTTCCGATGGCGTAGAGGTTCCCATCCAGGCTGCCAACATAGATTACGCCGTCGACTACTGCTGGAGAGGATCGCACCCAGTCTCCGGTTTCGAAGACCCAGCGTTGTGTTCCGGTGGTGGCGTCGATGGCGTAGAGGTTCCCGCGGTCACCGTAGATGCTCCCGACCGAGTCTCCGACATAGACCACGCCATCAACCACTGCCGGCGAGGATTCCACGTTGCCTCCGGTTTCGAAGGCCCAATGTTGTGTCCCGGAGACCGCATCGATTGCGTACAGGGAGTCATCACCGCTTCCGATATAGACCACCCCGTCGACCACGGCCGGCGAGGAGGGCACCCAATCTCCGGTTTCGAAGACCCAGTGCTGTGCTCCAGAGACCGCATCGATCGCGTAGACATTCCCGTCGTCGCTTCCGACATAAACCACACCATCGACCACAGCCGGCGAGGATTGCACCGCATCCTTCGTTTCGAAAGACCAACGTTGTGCGCCAGAGACCGCGTCGATCGCGTAGAGGAAGCCGGTCCAGCTTCCGACATAGACCACACCGTCGACCACGGCCGGGGAGGAGAGCACCCTCCATCCGGTATCGAAAGACCAGCGTTGTGTTCCGGAGGCCGTATCGATCGCGTAGAGGTTGCCATCCAGGCTGCCGACGTAGACCGTACCGTCGACGACCGCTGGGGATGATTCCACGGTGTTTCCGGTTTCGAAGGCCCAGCGCTTGGTCCCGGAGGCCGCATCGATCGCGTAGACGTTGTGGTCCGAGCTCCCGATGTAGACCACCCCGTCGACTACAGTCGGGGAGGGCACCCCATCTCCGGGATTTGCGATTTCGAGAGACCAGCGTTGGGTCCCGGAGGCCGCATCGATTGCGTAGAGATTGCCGTCCAAGCTACCGACGTAGACCACACCGTCGACCACCGCTGGGGAGGAAGACACACTCCTGCCAGTTTGGAAGGCCCACAGCGAAACGATCTCTTTTGCCGGATCGGGGCCGGGGCCGGGCATTTCGCCGGTGCGGGCCGGGTTGCCGCGGAACATAGGGACGTTGCCGGAGCTGGTGTCCTGGGCGCGGGCGATGGGGATGGTCAGTGCGGGGAGGAGGGTAGCGAGCAGGAGGATGGCCGCGATCGTGGTTCGGACGGGTCGGTTCATGCGCGGCGTTTTCCTCCTGGAATTCGATTGTGGCATGGGCAGGCCGAACCTCGAGGTCGAGTGCCGGGATGCTCTGCGTCGACGCCGTACGTGATCGTCTTGAATCTACCAGTATGGGAGGACAGGATCAACTCGGGTTTTCCGGGTTTTCAGATGCCGGAAGGAGGGTCGTTCGATTGCGCGGCTCTGGGCTCCGATGCATCCTTCGGCAATCCCACCGCCTGCTCCACACTCAGCGCGATTCCGGTCAGCGTCCCGGCGACATACTCCCAGGCCGCGGTCGAATCAGGAGAAACGACCCGCGCCGAGCGGATGCCCGGCGACTGCGGCGTATCGTTCGTCCAGATCGGCGTGGCATTCTGGGTGAAGCTCGCGGCATAGAGCAGCTGGGCCATCCAGAGGCCGACGGAAAAGAAACGCCACCGTCGCATACGGCGAGCTGAACAATTGCCAATCGACACCGGGCAGCAGATCCTGCGATGTCAGATTCGACCGTCCCTGAAACACATCGAGAAACAACGCGATCCCGGCTCGGCTAGGCGTCCCGCCAAATCCGCCGCGCCAAGAAGTCCTGCAAGCATCGAACGCCGGTTCATGCCTGCCTCCGATTGAGTCAATTGTGCTTCGTTGTTGCTTCTCCGTGTCATCGTCCCTGAGAAGTGACGTCGGCGGTCTGCATCAGATCAGGCAACGACGCAACCGGAAGACCAAGCGCCAGCACTGCGGCGATCGCCGCCATGGCGGCCGGCGACACCTGCGCTATGTCGACCGATATCGGCACCCCAACGGTCTCCCCGCCACCCCAGTCGATCTCCAGCAGCCCGCCGTCCCCATCAGGTCGCAGGAACACCGCTCGCTCTCCCACACGCCGGTCACGCACGAACGTCTCCGATTGCGCGCCGGTTGTATAGAGCACCACCGGGCGGTCCAGACGCCGGGCAAACGCCAACACGTCCGGGTCGCCGGCGGGCACGATCACGACACCACCAGGCGCCAGTGTCCGGCAAACAACCGCCTCCGCCGGTCCTAACACTTCGGGAGCAGCGCCAGAAAGCGAGGTGACCACCGCCACATCGCACTGCTCGAATGCCAGTCCCTCCGCCACGATCTCATCGGGAGGGATCTCCAGCACCGCCATTTCAACGGTCGGATTGAGCAACACACGCCGTTTTCCGGCAACGCCGGCGCCGTCGATCCCCGACAATCTCGTCTTTCCCAGGAAGAGCCCATCCCGTAACGCGATTCCCGTTGCGTGGCCCGCAGTCGTCAACATTCCGCCGATGAGACACGCCACATCGGTGGTGTCGCGCTCGCCCGTCACGGCAACCAGCGGCACACGAACCGGCGCTCCCGGTGGGAAGAGCGTTTCGACGATCGCCGGACCGGGATCGATTTCGGTTCCAGACGTGGGAAATTGAATGAGAGAGAATCCGGTGTCGCAATTGACCTCGAGAATACCGCCGGAGGTTTCCCAGATCGACTGGCCGATATCGTGCGCCACCAAATCGACCCCCGCGATATCGAGCTCCATTGTCCGCACGGCCGAGATGATGATGCTCTCGTTATCCGGATGCACCGTCCCCGTCTGGATGATCGCCTCTCCGCCGAGCTCCAGATCATCGATCCGCTGAAGCTCCACGCGCAGCCCATTGGGCGGCACATCATCCAAGCGGAACCCTTGCCGATCCAGCAGTCGTATCGTCGTTCCATCGACTGCGATCGTCTTGAGCCGGTCGGATTTCCACGTGCCCCGGCGCGGACTTCGGTTCTCGCGTTCCACCAGCTCGCGGATCGAACGCTCCCCGTCGCCAATGACGTGCGCGGCGATACGCTCGGCAATCCCGACGATTCGGTCCCCGACGACCAGGATTCGGTAATGCCTCCCCGTCAGATACCGTTGCACCACCACGGTGCCCGACCGGCTCACCCGCGCGGACGCTTCGAACGCGGCGCGCACCTCGTCCTCGTCCCGCAGATCGAGATGCAACCCGGCCGAGTTCCCTTCGTCATTCGGCTTGATGACCACCGGAAAGCCGATCGCCCGCGCATGCGCGACCGCGCGTTCGGCATCGTACGCGGTTCGGGTGTCGGGCGCTGGCAACCCGAAGTCGATCAGATATCGATTGGAAAGTTGCTTGTCCCGGGCGATTTGATTGCCAAGGAATGACGAGTTCGACGTGCTTGTGTTGCGTAATCGACGCCGGTAGACCCCGTGCCCAAGCTCGATGACCTGACCGCGTGGATCAATCGAGGTGATCGGGATCGCCCGCGCGCGGGCCGCCGCCAGGATGCATCCGGGTTCTGCCGGCGGCCGGCGTGAGGCTAAAACCGGCGCCAACCGGAGCGTGAAGGCTCGCTCGAGCTCCCGGACCATGCGCTCGCGGTTGTCCTTGGCGTCAGCGTTTAGTTGTTGCAACGCAATCTGCAGTGCCAGCACGCCAACTTGCCGGTGCAGGCACTCGACCACGACTTCGTTCGTTCTCGGCGATTCCAGGGGGCGAGCGGAGAAAAAGACGACATCGTCGCCGGCCAATCGTTGCAACCCGATCGCCGCCCAGCCAAGCAACCAGGGCAGGTCCGTCTGTTCCGGCAAGGGTGGCAACGACCGTGGATCAAGCTCCGTCCGGTCCAATTGCCGATCGAGCAGCTCGATTCGCGTTCGGATCTCCAGGGGGCGGTCACCGTCCGATGCCCCGCCCGGACTGCCCGATACGATCGCTCGCACCACGGGGCGGCCGAGCCACAAACTCGGCCCCCCGAACGCGTCCACATGCTCGATCTGCAGCGTCACATCACCCCTGGATCATGCCCCGGAATGCTTGTCCCGCCACGCCACTATTGGAAGTCGCATCTGCCCCCGAGACAATTCCCGGTGCAGCATTGGCTGTCGATGGTGCATCCGAATTCACGGAACGGAATACAGGCGAGGCAGACACCGTTCGAGCACCAGCCGGGGGAATTGTCTTCCATCGGACAGCGGTTGAGCTCGAGGCTGCTCGTCGAACACTGGCCGTTGAGGCACTCGACACAGTCGAGACTGAACCCAAGATTGGCACACGGGGTGTTGTCACCGCCGCAGCATTGTCCGTCGATGCACGCACCATTGCATTCGATCAGGCCCGCCTTGCAAACACAGGTGTTGCTGTTCTCATCGCAGACCTCGGTTGCGTTGTCGCAGCAGTCCGTCACGCAATAGGTTGTGCCCGGCCCACATCCGCACCGATCAACACAGTACCCGGCATCGTCACAGTCGGGGCACAGCCCGACGCACATATCGGAACTGGAACAGCAGGTGAGACCTTCTGCAATGCAATACTCTCCGAACCCGTTCACACACACTGCGTGCGATCACCGGCGCACATGAAGCTGCACTCGCCGGTCTCAGGATTGCACGTTTCGCAATCGCCGCAATCGTCATTGCTTTGGCACCCGGACAGCACCCCGCAAGCCCCGTTTATGCAGACATTCGGCGACAGGCAGCAATCGCCGTTGTCGCAGATGCTCGCGATCGGCGATCCGCCCCCGCTGGGCGTATTCGTCGGGCAGCAGAGCTCTTCGCCGTAGCAGGTACCAAAACAACAGGCGTTGTCGCAACATTCGGAATACCCTGGGCTACCGGGTGAGATTTGGCCCTCGGTGCAGCAATCGGGACCGCATTTGGCCGGAGCGTCACCCGGGCAGACACAGGCCGAGCCGTTCCAGGTTTGCCGCCCGGGACAGGAAACCGGTTTGGGCGTTGGCGTTGGCCGGCGGGCGGCGCCGGCATCGCGTCCCGCCAATGCACCGCCGGTCAGCGCGGCGCCGCCCAACCCCAGCATTCCCTTGAGTACCGAACGCCGGCTGGCCCCCGATGCGACCACTTTCACCAATGAATCGAAACGACGATCGTCCACTTTCAGCCCTCTCCAACGCGCGGTGCGCCAGCGGCTACCCTCAGTCCGCAGGCTCACAAGAACAAACTATTGGCACGGGATCGATTTTCGTCATCATAGCATCGAGGGAGTTGAGATTGAGGAGTTAGAGCGGATCACGGAATGGCTGGCACGTCGTCGGAGGCGTGTGGCGTCGGAACACCCGCTGCGGCAGGGAGATTCTTCCTTCGTCAGAATGACAACCGGGGTTTCGGCGCGTCAACCATTCTGAAATCGGCTGTAAAGCGCAATCCAAAACGGTTGCCAGCGTCGAGATGGCCACTGGGCGCGTCCGTTATCGGGCTGCGCCCGATGGCAGGGCACAGAGGCACCTGCCCTACGACCGCTGTGGAGATGGCGTATCGCTACGATTTCGGATTTCGCTGTAGGTCGAATCTAGCAGCGTGGGTATCGAGGATCAAGTTCGGATTTTCCGGATTTCGGGGTTTTCCACAGGGGTGTTCGCGCGAACTGCGGAACAGTTTGGACCCGGTCCCCAACGTTGAAACGCTGGGAACGCGGGGAGGTGATGTCACCACGTCGCGTCGTGTTCAGACGGATTCCGTAGTAGGCCGTGAACCTCGCCTTGTCGGTCTCCTCCGGCCCCGGTATTCCTAACTCCTCATTGGACTCAGGACCAAAAGCGCGTCTAGACCGAACGGCGAGCTGAACAATTGCCAATCGACACCGGGCAGCAGATCCTGCGGTGTCAGATTCGACCGCTTCCACATCCGACCGGGGTTCGGCGGCATCCAACGAAGCATTGACATCCATACATTGCCGCAATCGCCGCCAGAGGGTTCCTGCCTGGGCGCCAACCCCCTACGAGCCACTACCAGAGCAGATGGTCGAAACGGAGCATCACCTCGATACGATCGAGCCGCGGCTGCTATGGGTTGCCGCAGGAAAGGCCCAAATGGCAGACCGCACTGCAACACTGGTACGCATCAGTACAGTTCGATCCGTCTGGCCTACAAGGCTCGCATACGCCGCCGAAACAGTATCCGTTGCCGGAGTCGCACGGCTCCGTCTCGCGGTTTGCCACGCAACGTCCAGCCTCGGAGCAAAGGACACACTCGGCGTCCAATCCCTGAGCGACACAGCCGCTGATGTCCTCACCACAGCATTCGAACTGACCGCAGACTCCCTCGCACTCGGTGTTATCCCCCTCGCACGCGCAGGTCCCTGGCGAACGACAGACGTGGTTGGTGGCGGTGTTGCAGCAAACATCGCCGCATACCGTTTCGCCAGGGGGACAGCACACCCCAGTCGTCGTGCATTGGCCCACGGCACAGCATTGGTCGCCGCACGCATCGAGTCCTTCGCAGCAGGCGAAACCGGACAAGCATTGCCCCACCCCGCAGCAGATGTAGTCATCTCCGCCAACATGGCAGCATGCGTAGCCGCTTTCGCACATCGTGCCGCAGTACCCGTCATCATTGCATTCCGCGCAGGGGTCAGAACAATTCGAATTTGTTTCGCAGCAGGTTTCGCCAGCCGGAATACAGTAGTCGGTAATATCGTTCTGACAGCAGATCGGTAGCTGGTCAGTGCAGATGGAACCGCACATTCCGGTCTGCACATTGCACCCTTCGCAGGCTCCGCAATCGTCGTTGCTCCGACAGGGGGGATGCTGCGTCGGGCTCGGGGTGCTCGACGGCATTTCTGTTGGCGTACTGGTAGACGTTTCGGTTGGCGTGCTACTCGGCGCCTGGGTTGGCGTGCTGGTAGCGGTGCTGGTTGGCGTCTGGGTCGGCGTACTTGTGCGGGTCGGCGTCGAAGTCGGTGTCGACGAGACGCAAACTCCACCGGAACAAACGCTGGGAAGCTGGCAGCACTCGCCGTTCTCGCAGAAGCGCGCAATTGGCGGCAATCCGCCCGCGCGGGTATTGGTCGGGCAACAGAGCTCTTCACCGTAACAGCTACCGGCGCAGCAGGCGCCATCGCAACATTCTGTATGGGTCGATGGGCGTGGAAAGGGATCGCTGGATTTGCCGGTGCAGCAATCAGGTCCGCATTTGTTGGCGCCCGGGGCTGGAGGAACCTGGCAAACGCACGCGCTCCCATTCCAGGTTTGCTGGCCCGGACATGTGTTCGTCCGGGTTGGCGACGTGGGTGGGCGACGGGCAGCGTCGGTATCGTCCTCCAAAACGATACCGCCCGTGAGAGCCACGCCCCCCAAACCGAGAATCCCCTTGAGCACCGAGCGGCGACTGGCGCCGGTCGCCACCGCTTTGACGAGCGAATCGAACCTACGATCGTCCACGCACTGCCCTCTCGATTCGGCAGCGCACCAGCATCCCGAAACGCGCCCTTACGTTATCACCCAGAACTGTCCCCCTAGCATAGCACCAGGCGCTTAGGTCCCGGTTTGCCCCAGACCCTCTTCTCCAGACTCGGGCCCTCAGACCAATTACGGGCGCTGCACCGTCCCATCCTTCAACCGGATCGGCGGCCAGGCGCCGTTGAGCGCATGGTCGGGGTAGGGGTATTTGGCCGCCCGCTTCTCGTCGAGGTCGATGCCCAAACCCGGTTGCTCGTTGGACCACATCTGCCCGTCGCGAATCTCCGGGGTTCCGGGGAAAACTTCCCGGGTTCGGTCAGGCGGCAGGTACGCTTCCTGGATCCCGAAGTTCGGCGTATTCAGATCGAGCTGCAGATTGGCCGCATGCGCCACCGGGGAGGCGTCTCCCGGACCATGCCAGGCGGTCCGCACCCCGAAGTACTCACAGAACGCCGCCAGCTTACGGGCCGGGGTCAAGCCACCGATATCGGAGAGATGGACCCGCATGAAATCGATCAGGCGGTCTTTGACCAGATCCACATATTCGGCCTGGTTCACATAGAGCTCGCCCATCGCAATCGGGACCGATGAATGCTGCCGCAGCAACGGGAAATAGCCGTTGTCCTCGGGGGCGAAGGGATCCTCCAGGAAGAAGAGCCGGTACGGCTCAACCTCTTTCGCGATCCGGATTGCGGTGATGGGCGGCACGCGCTCGTGGATGTCGTGCAGGAGCTCGACCTCGTCCCCCATGCGGGCGCGGATATGGTCGAACAGTCTCGGCACGATCCGCGCATACGCGTCCGGATCCCAGGCGTCCTGCTGGGGATCGAGGTGATAGGCAGCTTGCATGCTCTTGCCCGACACCCCATAGGTGGCCGAGTTGGGGACGGCGACCTGGCAGCGGATGTAGCGATATCCCTCGTCCCAATACGCCTTGGCCGATTCCTCGACCTCGGCGAAATCACGGCCGGAGGCATGGACGTAGACATTGGCGGCCCGGCGGGACTTGCCGCCGAAGAGCTGATAGACGGGCATGCCGGCCAGCTTGCCTTTGATATCCCAGAGGGCCATATCGAGGCCGGAGAGGGCATTGTTGAGGACCGGCCCGCTGCGCCAGTACGACGAGAGATACCCGGCCTGGAAGAGATCCTCGCTATCGTGCACATCACGGCCGATGGCCATGGGCTTGAGATACTGTTCGATGGCCTCGACGACCGCGAGGGGCCGTTGTGTAAAGGTCGCGCATCCGAGTCCGTAGAGCTCTGGCTCACTCGTCTCGATCTTGACGATGACGAGGCGGATGCCATCGGGGGCGGTCAGGATGACGCGGACATCGCGGATGCGGACGGGGTCTTTGCCGGCGGCTGCATATTTCGGCCAGGCATCGGGGATGATCTGCTCGATCGCTTCGGTCTTCGTTGTCTTCGCCTGCTTCTTCGCCATGCGTCCACTCCCCAATTCCATCGTGCGTGAGGGTACGTATCGGTCCCGGCTACCGGGCCTGACGTTCCGAACAATAGGACGGCATGTCCATTTCAGCCCCGTCCTATCGCTCGACCGGCAACGACGATCGATGAGCTCCGGCCTGGTCCCCCAAGGCGCGTGTTTCTGGGGAACAATGATTTTTGCCATTCCCTCATTTTTTGTGCCGGAATTCACGCAATCATCGTGTGAAATTTCCACTTCTTGACGTCCCATTTCAAAATAGGTATAACCGGGTCTCCACCATACTCTTCGCCAAGTGGCGCTGATGTTCGACCAAGCGACGGTTGGCGCATGCCAAAGGAGTCGCCGAAGCCAGCGAAACGAAAGGAGCTCACCCAGGCACACCACCGGCGTCGTTGCCGGGTTCTCGAATTTCGGGACTACGCACTGAAACGACGGCTCGCCGCAGAGCCGGAAGGAGCGGAAATGTCAACGCAGCGTTACCGTGAACTGTTCAATCGCGAGCTGAATCGCCGCAAGTTGCTTGCCTATGGCGCCGCTGCAGGCGCCGGGGCTGCCTTCGGGCCGAGAGCGCTGACCTTGGCGCAGGACGGCACGATCGACACAACGGATTGGACCCCGGAGACCATCGTTGCCCAGGCAGGCACCCTCGAAGTCGATACCGCGGCCGAATGCGCCCAGGTGGTTCCCCTCGATTATGAGGGCGAGGTTTCCTATTGGTATGTCGGCCCGGCCGACTCCGAGCCACAGATCACGCACGATATCGATGCAGAGTTCTGGGCGGCTTTTGCGGAAACCTATCCAAACATCACCGTCAATATCACCCGTCTGACCTACAACGATATGCTTGACCAGATCCGCACGGCCGCGCTTGGCAATGCGGCGCCGATGGTCGCCAAGATGCCGATCCTCTGGGGTGTCGAGTTTGCTGCCAAGGGACAACTGCAGGAGTTCGGTCCGGCGGACGCCGGATACCCGGTCGAGGAGTACTGGCCGGGGGCCATGAAGTCCGTCACCTATGACGGCAAGACCTACGGCGTTCCCACCAACAACGAAACTATGGCGCTTATCTGGAACGCGGCGCTTTTCGAAGAAGCCGGGCTCGATCCCGATTCCCCGCCGGCTACGTGGGACGATGTGGTTGCCTATTCGAAGCAGATCAAGGAGAACACCGGTAAAGACGGCTACGGACTCGTGGCTCGCGTCAATGCCGGGAACACGCCGTTCCGGTTCATGCCGGCGATGTGGGCCTATGGCGGCGGGGCGCTCGATGAAGCCGCCGAAGCGCCGACCTACGAGGAGATCTGGATCAATAACGAGGGCTCGATCGCGGCGTTGCAGTCGCACTACCAGATGTACGTGACCGACAAGTCCGTGCCAACGTCGGCGCTGACCAATACCCAGGCCGAGAATCAGGCGCCGTTCATCTCCGGCTCGCTCGGCATGATGATTGCCCACCCGGCCGAATATGCGCAGATGAACGACATGGCCGCCAATGCAGACGAGGCCGACAGGGAGATCGCCGATCAGGTCGTTGCGAACATGCGCTACGGCTTCCTGCCGGAGGGTCCGACCGGTCGTCGTGCGGTCGTCTTCGGGGGCTCGAACGTGCATGTGTTCGAGCCGTCGGTCGTCGACGGCGGCAATGTCGACCTCGATGCCGCTCGCGCGTTGATCGCCTTTAGCACCGGTCCCGAATGGTCGACCAAGCTGGCGTGGGTCGGTTCCAACCCCTCCAACATCCGCGGGTTCCAGACGTCGTGGATGAAGGAACGGCTCGATTCGATTCCGTTCCTGGACGTGACCACCTCGATGCTGCCGTACGGTATCCCGTTCCCGGTGGTGCCGGAATCGACCGAGATCATGAACATCATCGTGCCGGATATGTTGCAGAACGCGCTCACCGAATCGATGTCAGTCGAAGATGCCGCCAACAATGCGGCTTCCCAGATCGAAGAGATCCGGGGCGACGGCCTGTAGTCGTCACCACGACGTAGCCGCAACCCGGCCGGCAACGGCGCCGGCCGGGTTCGCCTTCTTCCACGACCCAATCGGTCGTAGCCGAGGGCGTATCCGCCCGCTCGTCGCAGGCGTCGTGCAGGACCTTTGGGTCCTGCGGTAACCCGACGACGATGCGGGTTTTCCCGATAGTGTGGAAAGGACCCCGGCGCATGTCCGCGATCACCGGAAGCCAACCGACCACCGAACCGCCCGCACCGGAGGAGCGCGGTCCGGGTCTTGCCGGCCGGATTGCCGCGTTGCCCGGCGATATCGCGCGTCATTGGAGCGACTATCTCTATATTCTCCCGGCGCTCGGCATCATGCTGGTGGTCATCGCCTATCCGATTTTTTACACGGTTCGCCTTTCCTTTTATTCCACCCCGGCGAACCTGGCCATGGACGACAAGATCTGGATAGGGCTCGACAACTATCGCCGCATTCTCACCAGCGATTCCTTCCGGAGCGTTACCAGAAACACCCTCGAATGGACCGTCTTCTCGACCTTCTTTGCCTATGTCATTGGTTTGGGCGCGGCATTGGTCATCCAGCGTGAATTCCCGGGCCGGAGTATCGTGCGCGGTGTCCTGCTCATTCCCTGGGTTATCAGCTATGTCTCGGCGGCCTACATTTGGAAATGGCTCTACCACTCCGACTACGGGCTCATCAACGACACGCTGATCCGGCTCAACATCGTCGATCAGAACATCAATATCCTCGACAACATCCACCGCGCCTTGCCGGCATTGATCATTGCGAACATCTGGAAGGAATTCCCCTTCGCCATGATCATGCTGCTCGCGGGGTTGCAGGGGGTGCCCGATCAGCTTCACCGCGCCGCGAAGGTCGATGGCGCCGGTACCTGGGCCCGGTTCTGGCACATCACGATGCCGCAGCTCAAGAGTGTTTCGGTTGTGACGATCCTGCTCCTGATGTTGACGAATCTGAACTCGTTCACGCTGGTCTGGGTGATGACCGGCGGCGGTCCGGCCGGATCGACCGATATCTGGATTACCCAGATCTACCAGCTTGCCTTCGGCCGGACCCGGTTTGGGGTGGCCTCGGCCTATTCGGTCATTCTCTTCCTGATCATGATGGCGCTTGGTTACTTTTACGTGAAAGCGCTGACGCGCGGTGACGCGGAACGGGAGGGCGCATGAGCTCCAATTACGAACGAACCGCCGGCTCGCGCAAACGGCTCGATGCCTGGGGAATCGCGGGCTGGGTCTTCCTCCTACTGCTGCTGGTCTTCACGGTGGTCCCGCTGGCATGGATGCTTTCCACGGCGCTCAAGACCCAGCTCGGCGCATTGCAGTTCCCACCGCGTTGGATTCCCACCAATCCCACCACCGAGAACTTCCGCATGCTGCTCGACCCCAACGACGATATTGGACGCCGCTTCCTGCGCTACATGCTGAACAGTCTCTGGGTCTCCACTGCAACGACCGTGGTTGGCGTGCTGGTTGCGGTGCCAGCGGCGTACGCTTTCTCTCGTTTCCGATTCCCGGGCAGGAATAGCCTCTTCTACGGGGTGCTGTTGCGCAACATGTTCCCTGCCGTGATCTTTCTGATTCCGCTCTTCATCCTCATGCGCAACCTGCGGCTGGTCAACAGCTACGGTTCGCTGATCATCACCTATCTCACGTTTGGGCTACCGCTCTCGATCTGGCTGCTCAAGGGGTTCTACGACAATATTCCCGTGCAGCTCGAACAAGCCGCCCGTATTGACGGCGCATCGCGTTTCCAGGCGTTCATCCGGATCGTCATGCCGTTGTCGGCTCCCGGAATCGTGGCAACCGCCATCTATAGCTTCATCCTCGCCTGGAACGAATATGTCTACGCATTGACCTTCATCACCGACGATCGCAAGCTCACCGTTCCGGTTGGTCTGCAACGGTTCTTTTCGGAATACGTTGCCAACTGGCCCGGTCTCATGGCCGCTGCCTTCCTGATGAGTATCCCGGTTGTCGTCATGTTCCTGGTCTTGCAGAAATACTTCGTCCGCGCCCTCACCGAAGGCGCCATCAAGCAATGAGGAGCAGGCAGCACGCGGCACGCCGCAGGCAGAGGACTTGTCATCCTGAGGAACGAAGGATCTCCTCACCGCAGCGAGCGTCACGAGCCGTTTCCTGGACACCGAACTCTGGACACCGGCAACTTAGGTCTGCGTGCTGCATGCTGCGCGCTGCCTGCTAGGAGCACCCATGGGCCGCGTAATTCTCGACAATGTCGTCAAACGCTACCGTGATGTGGTTGCGGTCGACCATGTCTCGCTCACCGTCGAGGAGGGCGAGTTCGTGGCTCTGGTCGGACCGTCCGGATGTGGAAAGACCACCACCCTCAATCTGATCGCCGGATTGCTGGAGCTGAGCGAGGGCAACATCTATATCGGCGAGCGGCTGGTCAACGACCTCGACCCGAAAGACCGGGATATCGCCATGGTCTTCCAGAACTACGCGCTCTATCCGAACAAGACCGTCTACAAGAATCTCGCCTTCCCGCTCCAGATGCGCAAGACCCCGAAAGACCAGATCGACCAGCGTGTCCGGGAAACGGCGCGGCTCCTCAGTATCGAACCGTTGCTCGAACGACGACCGAAAGAGCTCTCCGGCGGTCAGCAACAACGCGTCGCGCTGGGACGCGCGCTGGTGCGCAATCCGCAGGTCTTCCTGATGGATGAACCGCTCTCCAATCTCGATGCCAAGCTGCGTGTGCAGATGCGCGCCGAGCTGAAACGGTTCCATCAGGACATCAACGCGACCATTGTCTATGTCACGCACGATCAGTTGGAAGCGGTCACGATGGCCGACAAGATGGCGGTTATGTCCGGTGGCCTGCTGCAGCAGTACGATGCGCCCGATATCGTCTACAACCAGCCGGTCAATACCTTTGTGGCCGGGTTCGTCGGCAGCCCGGCCATGAATCTGCTTTCCGCGACGGTCGAGGTCGATGGCGATACCACCTGGCTGCGCAACGGCAACGATTGGGCCTCTGCGCTCGATGCCAAGCGCGGCGCCATCGCACAGTCGGCCAGCACCGATGCGGTGATCGCCGGCTTACGGCACAATGCTATCCACCTCTCCCCAACCGAGACCCCCGGGGCGATTCCCGTGCGGATCTACACCGTCGAGCCGACCGGCGATCTCACCTTTGTTCATGGGTATCTGGGCGATCTGCTGATCGTTGCGAGCGTTCCACCCGGTACGCAGATGCACCCCGACGATATCGTCTGGGCCACCTTCGACCTCGACCAGATGCACCTCTTCGACGGCGTCACCCAGATGGCGCTGGCCTCGGAAGCTTGAGAGGAGTTCGGGCGTGCTTGAACGGGCCCTGAGGCCTGAGCCCTGGGTCCTGAGACGGGGGCTGGTGTCAGGCCTGAACGGACGGATTCCGGGCGAATCCCGCGTGGGTGGAGGCACGTCGTCGAGGTTTCAAACACGTCCCAGGAATGAGGAGTTCACGCAGATTCCGAAACGGTTGCCAGCATCATTCCACCCCAACTCGTTTCAACGATGCGGGGTCATCCATGAGAAGCGGGGGCGATTGGCGGCGACGAGGCGGTAGCCGAGGTCGATGGCCCAGACGAACGGGCGATGTTCGAGCAGGCGGATCAGATTGGGATGCCACTCGGTCTCACGCAGGACGAAGAGCACCGCGCGGCCGCCGGAGAGACGCGTACCGTCGTCCGTAATGACTTGCGCGGCTTTCTTGCTGACCACCTGCAGAAGCGGGGTCATGGGAGGGCTTGGGGCGCTTTGCCAGGGGGTGATCAGAAAGCGGCGTTGCTCGGCGTCGCGCAGGGCTACCCAGCCTGCCCATTCGGTGCAGAAGTCGCAATCGCCGTCGTAGAGCAGGTAGTGGAGTCCTTCAGGTTGCATGGAGAAAGAATAGTCCCCATGAGCCTTCCGCGGGACAGGATCGAGCAACAGAAAACCGGCTCCTCGTGAGCCGGTTTTCGTTGAGCTGCGTGTGCGTTATCGAACGCCGGACAGGGCGGCGTCGAAATCGATATTGGCGCCCGTTGCGACCTGGCGAAGCTTGTCCCAGTTGACCTGGATGAAATAGGTATAGCCCGGCGGGGTTTCCTCGGAGCGAGAGGAGGCAAGCTCGTAGCTGACCAGATAGCGAATCAGGGCGTCGGCTTCCTTGTTTTCGATTGGATCCTGATCGCTCAGCGCGATCTCGGTATTGCCGGCGGCCAGCGCCTTGGCCAAGCCGGAACGGAAATAGGGTTCCAACTGACTGGACACCGCCTGCTCGCGCTCGATTGCTTCCTGCTTGGCGGCATTGAGATCGCCACCGCTTTCGTTCGCATTGGCATTGAGGTCGATATCGATCAGATCGTCCTTGAGGGCAAATGCCTGGACGATGTGCTGGTAGAGCTGGTCGAGACTATCGGCCATGGAGGTTTGGCTCCCATCATGTACTGCTGAGCGCGGATATACACGAGTCGATTATACGGTTGACGCCGCCCACGACCGGAGACCGGTGCGCATCATCTGCTGGCCCGACGCGATCGAGATGGCGCCGCCCGGTTCTTGCGGATTGATCGAAACCACGGCCAGCGCGACCACCTTACCGGTGGCCATGACATGTTCGATGAGGGCATCGACCGTTTTGTCGTCCGGCCCATGCGGTTCGGCGGTTGGGTGGTTCGGTTGGAACCGTTCGTCGAGGATGTCGGAATCGATGTGGAGATAGAGATAATCGACCTTCGCGGCCAGAGCATCGATGGCGGTGACGATCTCGTCGGCGTCACCGTTCTTGCCAAAACGGGCGATGGTGACATCGGTCGAGCGGATGAGGGTTTCCTCCCGATCGTCGAGGTTGCGGACATCGATCATGAGAATCCGGTCGGTCGGCATGGGCGCGTCGATCCCGGCTTGTTCTCGCCAGGTGGGATAGCAAAGCCCGGCCACCACCGCGACGGGCATTCCGCCCAGCATCTGGGAATAGCTGGTGGCGGGGGTATTGAAGTCGCCATGGGCATCCATCCAGATCAGCCCGATCCGGGCGGTCGGTCCATATGCCTGCTCCAACCCGCCGACCATGCCGGGAAGATGGCTGCACGTGCCGCCGGCCAGGAAGGGCTGAGCGCCGCGGGCGATGGCTTCGGAAACGGCCTTCGCAATCTGGGCATTGAACGCGCCGAGCCGAAGAATACGGTCATCTTGGGTCGCAGGATCGATCGGTTCGGGCTTGGTGATGCCCTCGATTTCGACGCCGATTTCCGGCAGCGTATCGAGGAACCCGTTTGCGACGATGACCGATCCGCCCTGGCCCACCCCGGAGTCGAACGCTCCGGCGGTAACCGAGGCTTCGGTAACGCTTGGGGTAATGACATGAATCTTGAGCATGGGTGGCGTTCGATCCTTCAGTTCGAGCGGTTGGTTGGTGCGCTCACGATGCCATATTCGGCCGGATGGGGTGGGGTTCGTATGCCGTTATGGGCGGTCGTAATGCCCGGCACCTTCGACGGTTTCGATGGTCAACTGAAAGATGGAGGCAACTTCCAGGAGGTCGGGATCATCTGGGAAGATTGTTTCGGGAAGCCCAGGCATTCCGGGGATGTGGCGTATCCGGTCGGCAAAGATTGCCCAGCACTCCCATTTTCGATCAAGCCGAGATGTGTATCTGATGCCGGCAAAGAGTGGAGTTCCACGAGAATCTTGGTGTTCATAGATATATCGAGCGATTCGTTGTGTGAATTGCCGGGAAGGTCCCATGACCAGACTTTGGTCGACATCTTCGACACGCGCGCCGGGCGCCCAGGTTTCGAACGACGCTCGAAGTTGCTGTAGTGTTCGGGCCGCTCCCAAATCAACAAATCGAAGGCCGGGTTCGAGAATCGTGTGACCTATGGCGCGTTTCAGTCGCCAGTCCGCCTCAATCAACCCACGCGTTCGGTCAGCCGGATCGGTCGCATGAAAGTAGCTCTCGTCCAGGGGTTCCTCGTCGATGACGGAATCGAGCCTGGAGGCCAATCTGATCGGGGGCCGTAACCCCGCGAGCGTTTCTCCAAATGCGGTACGCCGATCTGATGCGCAATAGATGATGCGAAACCGTTGTTCCTTCCCAAGATCTGTTCGAGGGTCGTCGAACCGACCACTGAACGTGTCGCGTTCAATCGCATTGGACCAGTCCGGGGGAGCGAACAGCGCGGATGCGCTGCGACCGAGCCGATAGATACCTGAGAGGGGAGGCTCGACCGTATGGAAATCAGCCATTCACGAAGAACACGTGGGCTGCGATTTTGGCGTCTTTCAGGTTGCCGTCATGAATCGCTTCGATCGGTGAAACGTCATCGAGCTCGGGATTCATTCCTATGAACCATGCTTTGACCGTACCAGGCGAATCCTGGGTCAATAGGAGCTGAGCGATCTCGTACGTCGTACGCAAACGCCGTTCGACATCGACGTCCCGTATCTCGGTGATTTCCCCGTTTGCCCAGCGGGTAACGGTCTTGCCATCTTTGACGCCAGCGGCAAAAGCGGTCAAGCGCCGTGACAAGACCTCCTGGAGCAGCCTGGCGATGTCGCTGATCGATGCAGCGGTTGCCTGGCGATGGATCTGTTGCGGCAGTGTTTCAATTCTTGCTTCGAGCATGAGGAATATCCTTTTGGCAGCCGGCATGCCCGTCGAATGTCCGTGCAATGCCGCTTGAATGTCCTCTATTATAGGCCCGATTGCCAAGCCCGGCTTGACGTTACGCTCCGCAGGGACTCCCTTCCGAGACGGACATAATTGGGCGGTCGCCGGCACAGGGCCGGACGACTACCATCATCTCCGGGCTTCGGCTACTGCATGCCGCCGGACGCGTGCTGCATGCTCATCCCGGCGGCAAGCTTCTCGGCCATGGCGATGACGGGGAGGTTGGTATTCGCGCGGACGATGAACGGCATGATCGAGGCGTCGACCACGTAGAGCCCATCGAGCCCGAGAACCTTGCCGTCCTGGTCCACCACTGCCGTTGGGTCATCGGGAAGCCCCATCTTGCAGGAACAGGCTGGATGGTAGTTGTGCCGGCTGATGGTTGGCACGAGCTCGGCCAGCTCCTGGCGGGTTTGGGCGGTGCGCGATGGATCGGCTTCCTCGCCGATATAGGTCACGAGGGGGTCGTGCTGGGCAAGCTCCCGCGCAATCCGGACGCCATCGAGCAGGGCATCGAGATCGTATCCCTCGGGGTCGCTGAAATAGGCGTGGTCGATGACCGGCGGCGCGGCCGGATCGCGATCGGAAATGACCACCGTGCCGGTCGAGCGCGACGCCATGACTGAGGTAAAGAGACAGACACTCCATTCGCCGGGGGAGACTCGGGTGGCAACCGGGTAGAGATGGAGATCGAACGCCGTTGGACAACGATCGGAGGCGGCGAGCACGGTGGTGCCTTCCTCACGCAACAAGCCACCATCCGCAACCCAGGCTTCGAGCCGTTCGGTCAAGGCTGGGGTGCCGGTGAACTGCAGCGAAACCGCGGGGTGGTCCATCAGGTTCTGACCGACGCCGGCAAGCGGATGAACGACGTCGATGCCCAGGGGAGCCAAGAGGGCTGGATCGGCGATACCGGACCGCTGCAGAATGAGTGGAGACCCATATCCACCGGCGCAGAGAACGACCCGATCGGCTTCGTAGTGCACCGGGCCGTCCGGGCCGGCGACCTCGACGCCAACTGCCACCCCATCTCGCACGATGACGCGATCGACCAGGGCATTGCCGATGATGCGTAGGCGGGGATCGCCACGGAGGGGGTCGAGATAGGCAAAGGCGGTATTCCAACGAGCGCCGTACTGGATATTGACCGGATTGGTGCAGATACCGCGCTCGATCTCCATATCCATCAGATTGGGCAGGAGGGGATATCCCATTGTTGGCGCCGTATCCATGGCGATCTGGTGAAACGGGGTCACCTCGTCGTACGACGGAATCCAGGTTGCGACCTGATCGGTAGCTTTACGTAAAAATGGTAAGAAGCTCTCGGTCGACCAATGCGTGAGTCCGCTGGCGAGCCAATCGTCGTAATCGATGCGATGACTCCAGATGATGGTGCAGCCGTTGTGAGCGGAGCATCCGCCGATGACTTTGGCGCGTTCCAGCGCCTGGTCCGGCGTGCCGGTGCTCGACGCGGAGATGTAGCTCCAGGTGTGGCTGTCGATCGAAAGTTGTGCGGGATCGAGCAGATCGGCCGGCCAATTGCCCTCATCGAAGGGGCCGTAATCGGGCCCGGCTTCGAGGAGGATGACCTCGTCCCCGGCCTCGACCAGCCGGGCGGCGACACAGGCGCCAGCGCTTCCTCCGCCAGCGACGATGGTGGTGGGCATGGGACGATCCTCCTGGACGAGCGTGCGCAACGGTTTCGTGGCGGAATCATAGTCGGGGAGTGCAGTTGCTGGGGAGAAGGTGTTGGGTGAGATTTCGATCCTCACCCTGCCCGCTCCCAATCCTGGGTTCACATCTGGACACGTGCTGTACAGAGGAATAGCTGTACAGACGAATAGTTGTAGGGGCAGCAATTCGCCCTCATCCATCCCCCAATCCCCGGCAGGGCACAGAGTCCCTGCCCTACGCCCCCAATACTGGGAGAGCAGAGCGGGTTTGGGGGGAGACCCGTCTACCCCACCAGATGGTCGATGAAGAACTGTCCTGAATCGCGCATGGCTTTGATGTCGTTTTCGACCTTGGTGAACCCGTGCCCTTCGTCGTGGTAGATGTCGTATTTGACGTCGACGCCACGTTCGCGGAGCTTTTCGACGATGGTGTCGCTTTCGGCCTGGACCACGCGCGGGTCGTTGGCACCCTGGATGACATAGAGCGGCGCGACGATCTGGTCGACATAGGTGATCGGCGAGCGGCGCAGCAGATCCTCTTCCTCGGTATCGGGATCGCCAAAGGTGGTCTTGGCGACGTCACGCCAGGTGGGCGGGAACGAGCGGATCAGCGTGACGAGATTGGACGGTCCGACGATATCGACCGCAGCGGCCCAATACTGTGGTAGGCGGCTGACGCAGGTGAGCACGGCAAATCCGCCGTACGAGCCGCCGAAGACGCCAAGCTTGTTGCTGTCCACCCAGGGGAGCGATCGGAGGTCGTTGGCGCAGGCTTCGAAGTCCTTGACATCGTTGCCGCCGAGATCGCGATGGATGAGCTTTTGATAGCTCTTTCCGTATCCCGACGAACCGCGAATATTGGGAGCAAGCACGGCGATTCCGCGGCTGAGGAGGAATTGATAGAACCCACGGTAGGCATACGTGGGGCGTTCCTGCGCCTCGGGTCCGCCGTGAATGGAGAGCACCGCCGGGAACGGCCCATCGCCGTGCGGTTTGAAGAGCAGCGCGGGGATGGTCAACCCATCGAATGCCTCGATCTCGACTTGCTCCGGTTCGACCAGCAGCGATTCGTCGATGGGGCGCAACCGGCTGGCGGTCAACCGGCGGGTGGCGCCGGTTTCCAGCTCGACCACATAGAGCTCGTTCGGTTTGGTGGGGGTGACCAGTTGCGCCACCATAGTGGCATTGTCCGGGGAGAGGTAGAGCCCGCCGCCGAAGGAGGGAAGCGTGCCGCCGGGAAGCCCGGTGAGCTCGGTCTGCTCGTTCGTTTCGCGATTCAAGACCTGGATACGGGAGAATCCATTTTCGTTGACCGACCAGACGAGCCATTTGCCGTCTTTGGAGAGATCGACCGTTTCGATGCTCCAGTCCGGTTGGGCGACCGGTGCGAGCGTTCGGGTGGCCAAGTCGTAGAACCCGAGCCAGTCGTGCTCGCTGTCACGATCGGTAACCATCCAGAAACCGGACCCGTCCGGCGCCCAAACGGCGGGGCGGTCGTTGGCGAGATCGTCGGGATCGCCCAGATCTTCGATCTCTCCGGTTTGCACATGCAACAGCTTTGGCAATACCTCCAGATTGGAGCGTCCGTCGGCGACCAGCAGAAATTTGCCATCGTGTGACCGGCTGCCGGCAAAGTTGATACGCCCATCGGCCACGGCACGATCGTCTTCGCCGGTGGGGACTTCACGGACGATGATGTCCTGGGCATAGGGATCGCGATCGTTGCCGGCATAGGCGATGTACTGTCCATCGGGCGACCAGGGACTGTCGCCAAGGAAATACTGCACCTCGGGATTGCCAGTCAGCGCTTCGGCGTCGCCGCCCGCGGCCGGCATGAGAAAGAGCTGGTGCTTTTCGTTGCCCTGGACGTCGGCGGTATAGAGGATCTGTTTGCCATCGGGTGACCAGGCCACCTCGCGCACGGCGTTGTCGGTATAGAAGGTGAGCTGGGTTTGCTCGCCGCCGGCCACCGGTTGCAGCCAGAGGTTGTACTGGCCGGAGCGATTGTTGATGACGGCAAGCTGCGTACCGTCGGGAGAAAAGGACGCGCCGCCATAGGTGATGACGGCGGCGAAATCGTCCATGGTCGGGAGCGAGGGCTGGGTCTTGCTGGACATTGTGTGATCCTCGTACATTGCGAAGGGTCGATCGACCATCGATTGTACGAGGATCGCAGGATTGGACGTGCTAGCTGGCAGTCGCGCGCGACGTCTGAAATTGGCTGGACGTTTTCGATGCGGGAGCGAGCCGGAGTCCAACGGCAATCAGCATCCGGCCAAGCGCCGACCGGATCGGGCGTGCAGGCTGGAGATCCGTCGGTTGCTCCCGCAGCGGTACCGGCTGTTCCAGGAGTCGCCGTTGGTGCTGCAGGGCCAACTCGAGGTGTAGTTGAGGATTGTTCTGCATCTCGATGCTCCAGACAAGTGCACGCTACTCGGGCAGCGGGCCGAGAATATCGATCCCGTACCGCTCGGCGGCTTCCATGATCTTGGGCAGATCGGGCGGCGCGGGGGCATCGGTCCAGAACTCCTGCACGAATCCGTCGAACCCGCTCGGTGTGGTCAGCAGCAGATAGCGCGCGGGACCATTCCCGGCGACTTCGAAGCCATGCGGAATCTCGCGCGGCAGGAAAACCCAGGTTCCCGGTCCGGCTACCCAGCGCTCATCGCCGCTGACAAAGCGGACGGAACCGTCGATCACATAGAACATCTCGTCCTCGTTGTGATGCAGGTGATACGGAGAACCGCTGCCGGGATCTCCGATCTGCTCGAGGGTCGTAATGGCGCCACCGGTGGAATCAGTCGTGGCATGCAACCAGGTCTGGGCGCCGAAGAACCACTTGGCGGGAACATCGTCGCGGTTGTTCGCGGAGGGAACGAGCGGCGCAACTGCATTCATCTGAATCATCGAATCAGGACTCCTCGTTCGTTTTCTTGGTATTCGAGATACACTGTGTATCACGATATGCGCAGCGTAGCGCACGTCGATTAGGATGTCAAATTCCGTGATACACTCTGTTCTATGAATGAGGCGACCGCAACCAGCGAGCCGCGCGCCTATCGCAAGCGAGCACGGGCGCACCATGAAGAAGCAACCCGGCAACGCATCGTGGACGCGGCCATCGATCTGCATGCCACGCAGGGCTTCCCGGGAGCATCGGTTTCGGCAATCGCCGAGCGGGCTGGCGTCGGGCGGGTCACGGTCTATCGCCACTTCCCGGATTACGATGCGATCCTGGACGCCTGCACGTCGCACTACATGGAGTTGCATCCGCCGCCGGCCGTGCAGCAGTGGGAGTCGATCGTCGATCCTGCCCAGCTTCTGCAGACCGTGGTGTGCGATGCCTACGACTATTTCCAGGCCAATGAGCCGATTTTCACCCACGGCGCCGCCGACGCGGTGACCCTTCCGTTCCTTGCCCAACGCATGGGGGAAATCGGCGCCTACTGGTCGGGCGTCCGTGACTGGTTGCTTGCGAGGCTGCTGCCTGGAGAGACGCTTGCCCCATCGATTGTCGCGCTGTCGGGGGTATTGCTTTCGTTCGGAGGCTGGCAAGCGCTGGTGCGCCAGCAAGGACTCACGTTCGAGATGGCGAAAACGGTGGCGATCGACAGCATCTCCACCGTGCTCTGGAACGATCCGCAACCGTAAGTCCCGATTCGGCTACGCTTGCGGCCACGAAACGCTTTCCCTCAGGAGCGCCGCGATGGTCTATCAGCCACCACATTTCACGGAAACCGATCGTGACGAGATCTTCCGTCTGATCGAGCAATGTCCGCTCGGGCTGCTCGTTACCTTCGGGAGCCAGGGAATGACGGCGAACCCAATTCCCTGCGTGCTCGACCGGGACTGGGGGGAGCAGGGGCGTTTGTTGCTCCATGTGGCGCGGAACAATCCGGTCTGGCGGGATTTCGATCCGGATGCCGGGGCGCTGGTCGTCTTCCAGTCGGTCGAGCGGTATATCACCCCGAACTGGTATGCAACAAAGCAGACGACGCATGAGGTCGTCCCGACCTGGAACTACGCCATGGCGCAGGTACGGGGCGAGCTGATCGTGCATGACGATGAGAAATGGGTCCGGGGACAGGCCGGCAAACTGACCAAGATGATGGAAGCACCGGAACCCGTTCCGTGGAAAATGGCCGACGCCCCGCGAGAGTACACCGCCGGGATGCTGGCCGATATCGTCGGGATCGAGATACCGATCCGCTCCCTGGCCGGCAAAATCAAGGCGAGTCAGAATCGGTTGCTGGAAGATGCCGCCGGCGCGGTTGCCGGATTGCGGAACCGTGGCTCCGACGCCGATCTCGCGATGGCGGATTTGATCGAACGCGTGAGATCGACGCGGTAACCTAACGAGCAGGCAGCACGCGGCACGCAGCAGGCAGCATTCACTGGACCCTGGCCACTGGACTCGTCTCAGGGCTCCGGACACAGGACTCAGGACCAACGATGACCAATAGACCCGACAAGCACGATCCGCATTCGATGGCGTTCGCGACGCAAAGCGTTCATCTTGGCAACGAGATCGATGCTGGGAGTGGGGCGATTCGCACGCCGTTGGTGATGGCGAATTCGTACGCGTTGCCGGAGGATCCAACCGGAATCGATTGGTCGGATACGAACGGTCTCTTCTATACGCGCAATACCGGACTCAATCAGCTCCGGCTGGAGGAAAAGCTGGCCGCGCTCGAACGTAGTGAGGCCGCGGCAGTGTTCGCCACCGGGGTATCGGCGCTGCACGGCGTCTTCTTCACGCTACTGAAAAGTGGCGACCATGTGGTGCTCAGCGATGTCACCTATGAGGCGATCTGGCGGCTCTTCAATGAGCTGCTTCCTGAGAAATACGGTATTTCCGCCACCTTTGTCGATATCACCGATCTGGACGAGGTACGGGCGGCGATGCGCCCGGAAACGAAGCTGGTTCACACGGAGGTCATTGCGAATCCGACCACAGAGGTGGCCGATATCGCGGCGCTGGCCGAGATCGCCCATGCGAACGATGCGCTGCTTTGCGTCGATTCCACCTTCTCGCCGCCACCGATGTTTCGCCCGTTGCGCCATGGGGCCGATCTGGTGGCGCATTCGTTGACCAAGTACATCAACGGGCACGGTGACGCGATGGGTGGCGCGGTGATCGGGTCGAAGGACGTGGTTTCGAAGATCAAGGCGGACGCGCTGGTCGATACCGGCGGGGCGATCTCGCCATTCAATGCCTGGTTGATCACACGGGGCTCGGTGACGTTGCCGCTCCGGCTCCGGCAGCATGTCGACAGTGCCCAACGGGTTGCCGAGTTCCTGGAGAAGGATCCCTTCGTCGCCTATGTCTATTACCCGGGACTACCCTCGCATCCGCAGCACGAAACGGCAAAACGGCAGTTCCGCGGGTATGGGTACGGGGGGATGATGGCGTTTGCGGTCGAGGGTGATGCGGATATGCAGAACCGTTTCGTCGCCAATCTGAAGGTGATTACGTCGGCGGTCTCGCTCGGGCACGACGAATCGCTGATCGTGCATGTCGGCCCGGAAGGTCGCGGCGGCTGGGAACGCTACCCGGAGCCCTTCCGGCAGTACGGCCACCTGCGCTTCTCGGTCGGTCTGGAAGATCCGGCAGACTTGGTCGCGGACCTCTCAGCCGCCCTGGACGCGACGTTCGGATAGCCACCACCCAACCCCTTCCCAGTGCCGCAGGCGATCGGTCGTAGGGCAGGAACTCCGTGTCCTGCCATCGGGCGAAGCCCGACAGCGGAGTGACCCAAATGCACTGCCCGAAGGAGTATCTCATGAGCCCATCACTCGATTGCAATCAGAATTAGCTGCGCTCCTCGACGGCCAATCGGAGTGAATCGCGAACCTCGGGGCCTGTGTCGGTCACGAACACCCAGAGAATTCCGGAATCGGTGCGGCGCGTGTTGTGCAAGATTTGTTGACCAACAGCAATGACCGGAAGGACGCTGGGGATCCTTGCTCCGAGCGTTGCATCGAGATCCTTGGCTCTGTCGAGCGCCTCGCCCGCAATCATGATGAGCCGTTCGACGATCAGAGGCACGCGCTCATGTTGCGCGAACTCAGACCGAGTCATATCCCTCGTGTAGTGCTCGATCCGGTCGATTGCTTCGATTGCATCGAGTAGTCGCTGGATATATTCCCGAGACATGGTTGTTGCCTCTTCCTCGAATTCCGCATCGATCCGCCCGGTGGGCAGACCTCCCACTTCATTTACCCACATCCACGAGGCGAGCTGCCACTCCCGGTTGACAATCCTCGCGCGTCCTCATACGATACTGTAACGATTTACTAAAACGGTACAGAAGCAAGTCATGACCAATCAGCGCGTGACGATCCGGGCGGTGGCGAATGCCGCCGGAGTGTCGGTTTCCACCGTTTCCAATGTGATTTCCGGGCGGCATCAGCAGATGTCGCCGGAGACGCTGGCGCGTGTGCGCGACGCGATGACCGAGCTCGATTACCAACCGAACCCCGTTGCCCGCAGTCTGGTCACCCGGCGGACCGCTACGATCGGGCTCGTCATGAGCGATGTACGCAACCCGCTCTATCCGCCGGTCACGGTCGGCGCAGAGGCTGCATGCCGCGACGCCGGGTATGGATTGTTGCTGGCAACCGCAGCCGACCCGGAGAGCGAGCTGCGCGCCGTGGAGCTGATGTATGCGAAGCGGGTCGATGCGCTGGTCGTTTTCTCGATGGCGTTCGTCGATCCGGACAACCGCCGCTTCGAGGCGCTGCAGAATCAGGGAATTCCCGTCGTGCCGATCAACCGCTGGCTGACGGACGATTCCCGCCTGTCGGTCGTCTGGTTCGATCACGAGGGTGGGGCGTATCAGGCGACCCGGTACCTCATCGAGCTGGGGCACCGGCGTATCGTGCATGTCACCGGTCCCGGCGACCGGCTGACGGCCATCTACCGGCGACAGGGGTTCGAGCGCGCCATGCGCGAGGCCGGGTTGCCGGCCGGGCCGGAATCGATTGTCGAAGGGGATTTCACCTTTGCCACGGGTGAGCAATTGGCGCCGGCGTTGCTGAAACGGAAGCCAACCGCGATCTTCGCCGGAGGCGATGCATTGGCCATGGGGGTGCTCCGTGGCATCCGGCTTCAGGGCCGGACGGTGCCCGAAGAGATCTCGTTGATCGCGTTTGGCAATCCCGAATTCGTTCGGTACACCACCCCGGCGGTGACCACCATCGACCTGCCGGTCAGCGAAGCGGGCCGGATGGCCGTCGAGCTGGCATTGCACCGGTTGCAGTATCCGGAAGAAAGAGAGGTGCGCACACTGAGCACGCAGCTTCTGGTGCGGGAGTCGACTGCCCCGCTTCGGATACCTCTGTAAATCGGTCCGCCAGATGGCGTGACCGGACTCGCGAATCACGAAAGGATTGCACGATGCGCGATCTCATCTCGAATCGAATCGACCGCCGCAAGCTGCTCGGTGGAACAGCCGCGGCAATGGCCGCGCCGGCGCTCGTGCGCGCACCGCAGCGCGTTCGGGCGCAGGAGGCGATCGATTTCACGATCTGGAACTACGCGGAAGACATCGTGCAGGAGAACATCGATCTCTTCCAACAGGCGAATTCGGGTGTGACGGTCAATCTCAGCTCATTCGCCTGGCCGGAGTTCCATACGACGATGGTCAATCGTTTCACGTCGGGTACGCCGACCGATGTGACGTACAACGGCGGCAACTGGCTCGAGGAGTTTGCCGCGGCGGGATGGGTGGTCCCGCTGGAGGATTACTTCGACTGGGTTGCCGGGTATCAGGATCTCGTCTTCCCCTTTGCCTGGCAAGACATGACCTACCAAGGCAAGGTGTACGGGCTTCCTTACTATTCCGACATCATCACGTTCATGTACAACGAGCGGATTCTGGAGGAAGCGGGCATTTCCGCTCCGCCGACGACCTGGGACGAGGTGACGGAGCAGTCGCTGATCCTCAAGGAAGCGGGTATGGCGCAACCGTTCGTCTATGAGTTCTCGAACACGTTGCCGAACGTGATCGAGGCGTTTGCCAGCATGGTCTTCGGACGTGGTGGCGAGCTGATCGACGAGGAGCTGAATCCGCTCTGGACCGACCCGGAGAGTCCGGCGGCGCAGCAGTTCACCTGGTTGGTGAATGCCAAGACGCAGGATGACATCCTGACCATCATGGACCACGAATCGACCATCGCCCCGGCCATGAACACCGGTCAACATGCGTTCACGGTTATGTACAACTACATGTTGGCTGACCTGAACAACGCGGCGACCTCCGCGCTGGCTGGCGAGTTCAAGCTGGCGCTCATGCCGGGTGAAACGCACGAGTGTTATGGCTTTGCCAAGATGTACAACATGACCCAGATGGCGGTCGACCGTGGCGACGCGATCGTGGAGGCAAGCGGCAACTTCATTCAGTACTTCGGTGGCGAGGTCGATGGCACCTTCCAGGTCGCCAAGCGATGGGCGATCGATCAGGGACTCGGGTTCGGGCAGATTCCGCTGACCGAGGACCCGGAAGTGATCGAGGCGTTTTCGCAATGGATCGATGTCGATCTCTGGCGCGAGCAGCTTGGGCTGGCCCGAGCGCGCCGCCAGGCGATTTGGTACGGAATCTTCGCCGAGTCGTTCAACCCGTTGTTGGGACAGGCGCTCAACGGCGAGATCACAGCCGAGGAAGCATTGCAGGCGGCTGGCGACGAGTGGAACAGCCTCAAGGAACAGGTGCAGGGATAGCAGAAGTTTGGCCCGCTCGACGTCATTTCGAGATGGCCGTTGGCGGAAGAGACTTCTCTGGGGAAGCTCACTCCGGCATTGTCATCCTGAACAAAGTGAAGGATCTCTTTCGTTGGTTCGCAGCATGAGTACATCGAGGTAGCTGGAAACGTGATGATCGTGCGCGTGAAGGTGGCTGCCGGTCACACCGACGAGAGAGATTCTTCGCTGGCACTCAGAATGACATAGCGGAGGAGTCAGCCCTATTGGGCTTCGGAGAACGAACCGTCGTGAATCGGACACCGGGCGACAACGGAACGCAACCGCAGGCTGGAGCGGGTTCCGTTGGGCGTGCCCGGCGCTCGCCCGATTGGCTGACCGGGGTCATCATGGTGGCCCCGGTCGCCCTGCTCATCGCGGTGTTCTTCGTCTATTCGACCTACCGCGCGGTCTATCAGAGCACGCGTATCGAATCTCCCATCTTCAAGCCGCGCTTTGTCGGTTTGCAGAACTACCGGGACCTGCTCGACGGGCGGTTCTTCCGGCAGGCGTCGGAGAATTCGCTCGTCTTCGTCTTCACCGTGGTGCCGGTATTGCTCGTGCTGGGGGTCCTGGTGGCATTGCTGCTGAACGAACCGTTCCGCGGCAATACCGCCTTGCGCATCGGCATGATTCTCCCCTGGGCATTGCCGGCGGCCGTGGCGGGGTTGGTCTGGAAATGGATCTTTCTCGATAGCTGGGGGGCGCTCAATGGCATCCTCGGCCGGTTGGGGGTGATCGACGCCCCGATCGGATTCCTGTCGCAATCGCGCTGGGCCAAACTGGCGGTCGTGGTGGTGTTCGTCTGGACGCAGTTGCCACTGGCGTCGATCTTTCTGCTGGCCGCGGTGCAGTCGATCTCACCAGAGCTCTACGAGGCGGCCGAGCTCGACGGGGCTGGGGCTCTCGGGCGGTTCCGGACGATCACGCTGCCGGGGATCCGGCCGATGCTGCTGATCGTGGCGTTGTTCGAGCTGCTGATGGCATTCACCAACTTCGATCTCGTTTACGCGCTCACCCAAGGCGGTCCCGGGACGGCGACCACCCTGGTGAGCTATTTCGCCTGGGCGGAGAGTTTCCGCAAGCTGAACTTTGGGGCAGGCGCGGCAATGGCCATCATGATCGCCATTGCCGCGCTGGTCGTGATTCTGGTGCTGATGCGCGCAATGCCCAAGGGGGCGCTGGTGGACGACAGCCAATGAAACGGCGGGGACGCGGCAAATCGATCCTGATCTATAGCGGCGCGTTGCTGCTGGCGTTGTTCTGGTTTGGCCCGTTCGTGCTGGTGATGCTGGCGAGTGCGATTCCGGAAGTCAACCTGACGACCTTTCCGGCTAAATGGTTCCGCGATCCGCTCAATTTGCAGACCTACGATTACATCTTCACCGGCAAGGTGCCGGAGAGCTACGAGCAACGGGGCGCATTGCGCAGCATGATCTCCAGCGAGGTGCGGGACGTTCCGCGCGCGATCGGCAACAGCTTTCTGGTCGCGACCGCGGTGATGCTGATCAATGTCGTCTTCGGCAGTCTCAGCTCGTATGCCTATGCCCGGATTCGGTTTCCGGGCCGGTCCGTGCTCTTCTCGTTCGTGCTCTTCAGCCGGTTGATTCCCACGGTGGCGGTCGCGATTCCCTATTACCTGATCGTGCAGCGGCTCGATCTGATCAACTCCTATTGGGCATTGATCCTGATCTACTCGGTGCTGACCTTGCCCTTCACCACGCTGGTGCTTACGCTCTATTTCCGCGGTATTCCCGAGGAGATCGACGAAGCCGCTCAGATCGAAGGAGCCTCGCACTGGCGCATCTTACGGGATATCGGTATCCCACTGGCGTTGCCGAGTATCGTCGGGGCGGGGCTCTTCGCCTTCATGCTGTCGTATGGCGAGTTTCTCTTTGGACTCTTCATCACCACCACGCGCGAGCGACGCACCTTGCCGGTGGTGCTGGGCGGGCTTTCGGCCAATACCGATGTTTCGTGGAACATGGTCATGGCTGCGATCACGCTGGGCACGATTCCCACGTTGCTGCTGGCCTTCCCGGTCTGGCGATTCATGGTTCGGGGGCTCACCAGCGGCGCGGTGCGCGGATAGGGCATCCTTTCCCTGCGCTTGACGGTCGTCCGAGTGAGGACTAGCATCAGCGCGTCTGAACGAGCACGGTAAGGAACTCGATGATGCGGCGGTTCGACCGGCGTGATGTGTTGAAAATGGGTACGGCTGCCGGGGCCGGAATGGCGTTCGGCGGTGGGGGGCGTGGGACGGCTGCGCAGGAGATGCGGCAGCTTTCGGTACTGACGACCGGAACGCCCGATCCACGTCCGCCGGGGACCGGCGACTACGGCAACGATATGCTGGATCTCTGGAAGTCGGACCATGCCACCGAGGTCACCTACGAGATGCGGCCGCTTTTCGAGGTGGACGATGCCAGCCGGGCAGCCTTCGATACCGGCGTCTACGTCCATGATGTCTATTACAACTCGGCCATGATCCCGCCGTTCAGTCCCTACCTGCTCGAGCTGGGATCGCGATTGCCGGAGGATCTGATTGCCGATCTGGCTCCCTCGCAGGGGGAACCGGTTTCCTGGCGGGGGCAGCAATACGGGGTCATGCCCACCCTGACGTTGATGATCCTGGTCTACAACCGGACCATTTTCGAGTCGTATGGTCTCCCTGGGCCGCCGGCCACCTGGGACGAGCTGAAGGAATATGCAGCGGAGATCAATCCCGGGTTTCCGATGGGGCTGATGATGCCCTATGGCGCCCGTGCCGGGATCGGCGGGGTTGCCTCGATCTGGTCGGCCTTTCTGCAGCAGGCCGGCGGGCGGATGTACGACGACGACGGTACGCCGGCGTTCAACGATGCACCGGGCGTCGATGCGTTGCAGTTCATGATCGATCTCATGCCATCGACGACCGGGGATTCGTTGACCAATGTCGATATGCTCGATCTGTCGCACCGTATGGCCCACGACAGCGCCGGCATGATGTTCACCTTTCCCGCCTTCTGGGAGGTCCTCAACCAGGGCGCTCCCCCGGGCGAGGGGAAGATCGTACCGGCGGTGATGCCGACGGGTCCGGAGAACAACGCGACGATCGCGATGGCCGATTCGTGGACGATTGCGACGACCTCACCGGATCCCGATCTGGCCCTACAGCTGATCGACTTCTATCTCAGTCCAGAGGTGCAACGACGGCAATGGACCGATATCGGTTGGTTGCCGGCACGACTGTCGGTTCTGGAGGATCCGGCCGTGCAAGAGAGCACTCCGGTTGCCGCGGCCATACGCGAGCAGGCGAATGCGCCGTTCGCCAGTTTTGTCACGGATAACTTCATGGCGGTAACCGATGTGATCGGGTTGGAGATCCAGCGGGCGCTGCGCGGTGAGCAGACCGCCGCGCAGGCCCTGACGGCGGCCGAGGAGGCGATCCGCCCGTTGCTGGGGTAGGGCGAGGAGTTGGGAGCTGGGATTTAGGAGCTGGGAACGAAGCGCCGTCGAGCTTGATCATCTCCTCTCAATATCCCCCAGACGTATCGATTCGGTTTGGGTGGGCAGATTCACCCGGGCAGCGGTTTTGGCCGTACCCTACCCTGTCATGGATGAGCGTCGCGCGGTCAAGATGGAGCGTGCTTCGGCCCGATCGTATGATGCATATCGGCTGATCGCTTCATTGCCCGGCAGCGTCCGAGCGACCGTGAACACATCGAGGAGGACCCGACATGCAACTTACCCGCAGCTCACTGCAAACCACGAAGGGACCCGATGACTGGTTCACCGGGGACGTCTACATCGATACGGTGGCAGCGCCCAGCGGTCCATCGCGCGCTGGTGCAGCCCTGGTGCATTTCACACCCGGGGCTCGTACGGCGTGGCATACGCATCCGCTGGGCCAAACGATTTTTGTCACGGAAGGGGTTGGGCGGTGCCAGCGGAAAGGCGGCCCGATCGAGGAAATCCGTCCAGGCGACCGGGTCTTTTTCGAGCCTGATGAGGAGCACTGGCACGGCGCCGCTCCCGATCGCTTCATGGTCCATATTGCAATGATGGTCCATATTGCAATGCAGGAAGCCGATGCGTCCGGGAGCCCGGTGACGTGGGGTGACCATGTGACCAACGAAGACTACGACCCGGCGTCTTGAGCGAGCGGTCCCAGGGTGCAGTTCCCGTATTGGGGGTGGCCTGCCTTCGGGTAACGGCATGATCCAGGCAGACTGGCCCGAGCTCCGCTGTCGGACGTTTGCTCAGCACGATCTGAAGACTTCTTTCCGATACCCCTTGGGGGTACAATCGAACGAACAGACGTCGCGCTCGAGATCGAGCAAGGGAGATTTCCAATGGCTGACACGCAGACCGCAACACTCTTCGCGCCCGATATCAACTGCGGGCATTGCCAGCAACATATTTCCCAGGATCTGGGCAAGTTTCCAGGGATCGGGAAGGTGACGGCTTCGCCGCAAACCAAGCTGGTCGAGGTCGAGTACGATCCGGATCAGGTCTCGCTCGAATCGATCAAGTCGGTGTTGTGGGCGGCTGGGTATCCTGCCCGGGAGGTCCCGATTACGGAGACCAAGCCGGCGATTACGTTGTAAGAACGGCACGACGTGCCTCCGGAACAACACGACCACCAAACGGACCGAGCGCTTCTGCTGGGTCCGTTTCCGTCTCGCCTGATACTGCGGACATACGCCGAGCCTCGATCGGCCCGCAGGAGGTGCCTTGACAACACCCCCCGGTCATCTCTAGGATGCGCGTAATTGGTCGGACAACCTGACCAGTCTTCCCGATAGCCTGTCTCCAAGAGTGGCGACAGGGTCGAATCGCGCTCAAACCCAGAGAGGGTGGCAACGATGCCGGAATCGGAGCAACGCGTTCAGCTTCACGCGACGGAAACGATCGAGCCGCCCCGCTGGGCGGTACGCGAGCTCGAGCTCATGGCGCGGATCGAAGCCGCGGCTCCGGAGTTCGTGGCGCGCTATACCCGTGACGACGGCTCGTTGATCTGGCGTGATCGCTGGCCCGGTATGGATGGTTCGGACGATCCGTACGAAGCCTTCCAGTACCTCGCCCTCTTCTACGCGATCGTCGGCAGCGAATCGGTCTACCAGCTTGCCCGCCAGATGTGGGACGCCATCACCTGGCAATGGACCCAGTACGGTCAGCTCGATCGTGAATTTCCACGCTATTACGACTGGATGCACCACGGTGAGGCCAGTCTCTTCCACTACTTCTTCGGCCTGACCAAACCGGATTCGCTCATCGACCGGCAACGGGCGGTACGCTTCGCGCATTTCTACGATGGCACCGATCCGCTGGCGCCGAATTACGATCCACAGCTCCATCTGATCAAGGCGCCCATGACGGGAAGCAACGGTCCGCTCCATGTGGCGACCAAAGAAGACTGGTCGACGCATCGTGGGGTGCTGACCGACTACCTGGCGCCGTTCGAGGACATGGAAAGCGTCGATTTCTCCCTGCTCAAATGCGACTGGCGGGACGATGCGGTTTACGAAGAAGTCATAACCAAGATGAACGAGCGGCTGAACAAGGGTGATGTGCCGCTCAATCTCAACGCCACCGGGCAGCTCACCCATGCCTATCTCTACACTGGGGACGAAGCATTCAAACGCTGGGTGATCGACTACCTGGCCACCTGGAAAGCCCGCGCCGACGCCAACGGCGGCATCCTGCCGGATAATGTCGGGCTTTCCGGCAAGGTCGGGGAATACTTGGATGGCAAATGGTGGGGTGGCCACTATGGCTGGCGCTGGCCGCATGGATTCCATACGATCATCGAGCCCAGTCTGAACGCGGCGCACAACGCCTATCTCATGACCGGCGACCCGGATCAGCTCGCCCTCCCACGGCAGCAGATCGATGTCAATTACGGACTGGGCAAGGAGATCGACGGGATCTGGCAGGTACCGTACAAGCATTTCGATGCCGGTTGGACCTCCTACCGGCCCATGCGTCCGCTCTACGCCATCCATCTCTGGTCGCGGAGCTTTGCCGATGAGGACCAGGAGCGGATCGAGCGAGTTCCCCACACCTTCGACTGGGCGGAGATCACACTCCCCGACCGGCCGTTCAGCACCAAGCATTTCAATGCCAACACGGTCCCCTGGTACGAGTTCATCGTTGGGCGGAATCCAGACTATCCGGAACGGATGCTGGACACGAATCACGCGCTGATCGACCAGCAGCTCCGTCGTTTGCGCTCCGATGAGGGCGATCCGCGCAACTGGGACCGTATCCACCATATCGACGGCTATCTCGATACGGTCGATGCGGCCGTGGATGGGTACAACATCCACCTCTGGCAGGAGTTTTGCCCGATCTATTTCGAATCACTGGTGCAGCTCATGTGGGGCGCGCCCATGCACATCACGCACGGCGGGTTGCAATACGCGGCGGTCCGATACTACGATGCCGATGCACACCGGCCAGGACTTCCGCCAGGCGTGGCCGCCCTGGTCGACCGGGTCGCCGGCAACGAAGTCTCGGTGACTCTGGTCAACACAGGTGAGACCGTCCGCCGTGCGGTGCTGCAGGCCGGGTCGTTCCGCGAGCACCGGTTCGACTCCGCGACCCTGGTCGACGAAGACGGCGGAACGCTGGCCACCGTGCCGGTTGGAGCGGAATGGTTCGAGATTGCGCTCGATCCTGGGTCGATTGCCCGATTGCGCCTGCAGGTCACCCGGTTTGCCCACGATCCGAGCTACGAAACGCCCTGGTCGGCGCGATCGGCCTGGTCGCCGCTGATCGTGGGGCGGGAGCCTCGTTGATTCCGGTGCCGGATGATTGCCTGGGGAATAGGCTTCCTTTTTGCCACGTAGGGCCGGCGGCTACAACGGTTGCCGAACGTGCCGTTGGACTATCAGGACACGGAGGTTCTGCACTACGCCGGTGGCGAGCGCTCCACCGGCAATTGATTTGGCAACCGTTGTAGGATCGACCAGCGTCATGCGCTAGCCAAACTGCTTGGTGATTTCCTCGGCGAGCGTCGCGACGATTCCGTCCGGATACGGCGCAACCAGCATGACGATCAGATGGGTCGCTCCTGCGTCGATCATCGGCGCGAGAGTGGCTATCGAGCCGGGAATATCGGCATAGTCGATCCGCACCTGGACCGACAGCTCGATCTCGTTCGGATCGCGGCCGACCGCGGCGCAATGCTGGTGCAGCACGTCGATCTTGTGCTTGAACACCTCGACGTCGGTGCCGCCATGATTCCAGACATCGGCGTATCGGGCTACGACGCGCAGGGTGAGCTGTTCGCCACCGCCGCCGATGACGAAGGGAGGATAGGGTTTCTGCACCGGCTTGGGTTCGAGACGCGCTTCCTTCAATTGGTAGTACGTGCCATCGAAATCGACGATGTCCTCGGTCCAGAGGCGCTTGGCGATCTCGCACGCTTCACCGAGCCGCTTGATCCGTTCGGCCGGTTCGTAGAGGGGAATATCCATACTCTCATGCTCGTAGACATTCCACCCCGCGCCAACGCCGAAATCGACCCGGCCCTTCGAGATGTGGTCGACGGTGGCGGCGATGTGCGCGTGGACGGCAGGGTTGCGATAGGTATTGCCGGCAACCATCAGCCCCAAGCGGATACGTTCGGTTTGCGCGGCGAGCGCGGCAAGCATGGTCCAGCCTTCGTAGCAGGGACCGTCCAGACTCCCCTGAATCGGGTTGAAATGGTCGAACAGCCAGCCATGCGTGAAGACCGGATTCGTATCCGCCTCTTTCCAGATCGGCACGATTGCTTCATAGGTCGTGTGCTGTTGCGAGGTCTTGATTCCCCAACGGAGATCGGGCATGATGGCGCTCCTCTCTGATCGGACATGAGTTCGCTCGTTCTCTCTATTGTGACCGGAGACAAGCAGCCCGTGGTATTTCCGATCCACACTCGTCAGGCGGTGAGGCGATAGAAAGAGAAGCCCTCGTGCTCGACCGGGAGAATCTCTACCTTGCTGAACCCGGCCTCGGCGGCATAGCCGCGAAAGGTGTCGGGCCGCATGACGGCGCCGGTTTGGGCCGATGTGGAGTCGCCCATGCCCACTGGCAGGCAATGCAGGATGCTGAATCCATAGAGCACGCGCTCCTGGTCGGTCCCATTGGGAAGGAAGGATTCGTCCGCGCGATCGTCGACAATGAGCACCGTCCCGCCGGGGCCGACCAACCGGCGCATGGCGCTCAAGACGGCCACCGGATTCGCCATGTCGTGCACGCATTCGACCGCCAGGGCGAAATCGTATTGCCCTGCCAACTCGGGATCGCCAGCGTCGCGACAGTGGCACACCACCCGATCCCTCAACCCTTCGGCGGCGACATTAGCATTGGCCTGCTCGACGGAATACGCATCCAGATCGAACCCGTCGACGGTGATCTTCGGATACCCCCGTGCCAGCCCGATCGACGACCATGCCATTCCCATACCGATATCGGCCACCCTCGCCGGCGGATCGGCTCGCAACCGGGCGTCGATATCCGGCATGACCGGAATGTAGTCCTGCGCCAGCTGGTGCAGCAGCATCGGACGATTGAAGCGCGCCTGACCACCCGCAAGATCGGGCCCATAGGCGTCGTATGGAACCCCGGCTCCGGTGCGAAACGCTTCCAGCAGCGCGGGCAGCGGTTTCACCGTCCCGACCAGGATCTGCGCGCCTTGCGCCATACCAATGAAGCTGTCGGGATCGACGAAGACCGCTTCATATCCGGCTGGCAGCGAAAAGACTCGCTCCGTCACCGGCTTGGTGGGATCGTCAACCGCAAGAAAGCCGGTGACGGCCTGCTGCTCCAACCATTCGCGGGTGTAGCGTTCGTTGGTGCCGGCGCGCTCGGCCAGCTGCATGCTGGTGGCAGGTCCACCGGAGACGAGCAACCGATAGAATCCGAGCTGATCGCCGATATAGACCGAGAAGAGATCGAGGGCGCCGCGCATAGCTTCGGAAAGCCGTCTGGCGATCTCCTCGGCGGACGGCTGTGGAACGGTCATGAGGAAATCGCAGCCTTTCGTAAAGCAACTGGAGGACACGCTCGTCGATCTGCGCAGTATGGGAGCCGCTCGTTGGCTGGTCAATCGGTCTGACGTGGAGGCGGCGACCTTCGCGAGCGCTCAGGGTCGCTCCACATCGACCTGTTCGACACCGAGTATACTTAGCAAGATGATATTGTTGCTAAGCGGAACTCATTGTATGGGAGCTTCCATGGCGCACATTTCAGTGAAAATCAGCAGCAAACACCAGATCGCAGTGCCGTCGGCGATTCGGAAAGAGCTCCAGTTAGAGGCGGGCGATCGTCTCTCGGCACGGGTTCGAGACGGGGTCATCGTGCTCGTGCCGCAACGGGGAGATGCCGTCGATCAGCTTCGCTGCCTTCACCCCGAAATCTGGACGAGTGACATTCAGTCCTATCTGGACGAGGAGCGGGATGCTTGGGACAGTCCGCAGCCATCGTAGACGAGCTCGGCTCCAAGCGACGCATTGGGATCGATACCCCGATCTTCATCTATCACATCGAGCAGGCGTCGCCACACGCACGTGCGGCATCAACCATTCTGCGTGCGGTGGCGGATGGTCGATTTAAGGGGGTTACCTCAGTCATCACGATGCTCGAAGTCACGATCCAGCCGCTCCGGCGTGGTCGCCCGGAGATCGCTGACGCCTACGAAGCATTGCTCGGCGACATCCCCAACCTGACGATCGTGGATGTGGATGCGACGGTGACGAGGATCGGCGCCGAGCTTCGCGCAATCTATGGACTGCGCACACCCGACGCATTGCAGATCGCCGCGTGCCTTGCTCATGGCGCCGAGGCGTTTATCACCAACGACCGGCGATTACGCCGCGTCTCGGAGATCGACGTCAGCGTGCTCGAGGATTTTGCCTAACGGGCCCGTTGGCTACGACGAGGTGTATTCCGCGTCGGTGACATGCGCGCCCCAGGTCACCGTGCTGCCCTGATCATCCGCCTGGGCGATGGCGATATGGGCCATGAAGCGGTCGGGCGCGGCGCCGTGCCAATGCTCCTCACCCGGCTCGAAGAAAGCCCGGTCGCCCGGCATGATGGTTTCTACCGGTCCGCCCTTCCGCTGGCAACGTCCCACGCCTTCCAGCACGAAAATCGTCTGCCCGTGCGGGTGCGTATGCCAGGCGGTGCGCGCACCGGGGGTGAAATGGACGTTGAACGCACCGGCGCGCGAGGTGGATTCCGGCTCGGCGACGACGTCGATGTAGACATCGCCGGTGAACCATTCTGCCGGCCCCTTGCGCGTGGCAATCGAGCTGCGCGTGATGTTCATAATCGATCCTCCATGGACGCGAACCGGATCGCGACGGGCAACGATGTGCGGCCCCAGTCGTCCAGCTCGTTTCCCTTACGGTACTTCTCCACCAACAGCTCGCGTGCGCGGCGGTCTTCGGGCGAATCAGGTGAAAGCACCTGGGCGACGCCGGTGAACGTTTCTGTGCCGAGCTCGATCGAGACGTCGGGATTGGCCTGCAGGTTGCGCACCCAGTCGGCGCGATCGCGGCCGCCCGACAGGAGATAGACAACGCCATCCTCCACCGCGAACCAGATCTCGATGCGATGCGGCTCGCCGGTGCGGCGCCCAATCGTGGTCAGGTAGGCGAACGGCTCGCTGGCCCACCGTTCTGGCGATGGCTGCGCATCGTACGTGGCTTCGGTCACAGTTGAAACCTCCTGTCGGCGGCCAAGTGATGGCCGCTGATGCTGTTACGTCGTCTGCCCCCCGTCGACCACCAGCACGGCTCCCGTGGTGAATGCCGCATCGTCCGAGCAGAGATACAAGACTGCCGCAGCGATTTCATCAGGCCGTCCCATCCGGCCAACCGGCTCCTGGGAGATCACTGACTGCCGGCCTTCCTCGGTGCCGCCCGAGAAACGGTCCATCATCGCGGTGTGAACAATGCCGGGCGCCACGACGTTAACGCGGATGTTCTCTGCCGCGTAGTCGAGCGCGGCTGACTTCGACAGCCCGATCACTCCGAACTTGGCGGCGGCATAGGCCGCCTGGCCCTTGAAGCCCTTCAGCCCAGCGCCAGACGACGTGTTGACAATTGCGCCTCCATCGTACTGCTGCAAGAGCGGAATCTGATACTTCATACCCAGGAAGACGCCACGCAAATCGATGTCAATGAGTCGCGTCCACTCCTCTTCGCCGATATCGGCAAGCGCCGCGAACGGCTGCTCGATGCCGGCATTGTTGAAGGCAATGTCAAGCCGCCCGAAGCGCTCGATGGTCATTTGCAGCGCCCGCTGTATCTCCTCGGACCGGCGCACATTACACGGGACCGCAAACGCCGTGCCGCCTGCCGTTTCGATCTGCCGAGCTGTTTCCTGACCGTCCTGTTCAGCAATATCGGCAACCGCCACGCTCGCCCCCTCGCGTGCGAATGCAACGGCGGTCGCACGGCCGATGCCGTTTCCGGCGCCGGTGATAAACGCGACTTTGCCGTCAAATCGGCCGCTGATCTTGGTTGGCATCATGGTTCTTCTCACTCGACTCCTAGCGGGCGGTGTAGCCACCGTCCACGGGAAGCGCGACCCCGGTGACGAAACTGGCGCCCGGGCTGCAGAGCCAGAGCACGGCCGCGGCCATCTCGTCCGCCCGGCCAAGGCGGTCGATCGGTTGATTTGCCAACGCTTCGGTCATGACGAGCTCCCCACTGGCGATCATGGCGTCGACCATCGGCGTTTCGATCGTCCCCGGGCAGATCGCATTGATGCGGATGCCGCGCGGTGCGTATTCCAGCGCAGCGCTTTTGGTCAGTCCGATCACGCCATGCTTGGACGCGTGGTACGCGGCCCGGCCGGGCAATCCGACGAGTCCGCCGAGGGACGAGCAGTTGACGATAGCGCCGCTCCCTTGCGCGCGCATCTGCCACAGCTCGTGCTTCATGCAGGTCCAGACCCCACGCAGGTTGATGGCATTCACCCGATCGAAGACCTCAGCCGCTTCGTCGGCCGCGTCGCTCGGCGGGGCCTGAACGCCGGCGTTGTTGAAGGCCATGTCCAGCCGCCCGAACGCCGAAACCGCTCGCTCGACCATGGCAGCGGCTTGGTCCTCGTCGGATACGTCGCACCGGACGCCGATCGCCCGATGACCGGCGGCGGACAGTTTCTCCGCGGCAGCGCGCACCGCAGCTTCATCGATATCGGCGAGCACGACGGCGGCGCCCGCCTCGGCGAACGCCTGCGCGGTGGCAAGTCCCATACCGGAACCAGCGCCGGTAACAAGCGCGACCTGGCCGGTGAAATCGTAGGTTGGATTCATATACTGTCTCCTGACGGAATTTGAAGTATTGGAGCACCGGAGCTGAGCTCGCGATGAATTTGCCGGTCTGGGTCGCGAGCAGGTCGACACCGCCGTCGAAATGGCCGAGCGGTGGCGTTACCCCAGAGCTCTCCAATGAGCGCCGTCTCACCGAAGGTCACCCGGATGTTCATCTTGGAATCCGTTCAGGTTGGAATCGAAGGACAATCGCCTCCCATGGTTTCAGGGTGACAGCGCCATTTCGGGGAGTGGCTGAATCTTCGTAGTTTCCGATTACGAGCTCAGCTTCGTCCCATTCCCGATCGCATTCGATGTCCTGGACATCGGGGGAGAAATTGCCAAGCACCAGCAACCGCTCGTCGTCCAACGCTCGTGTGAACGCGTAGACATGGGGGTGGTCGGGCAATAGCATGGTGAAGTCGCCGAACTGGACCGTTGCGTTGTCATGCCGGAGCGCGATCAAACGGCGGTAGTAGTGGAAGATCGATGACGGGTCGGTTTGTTCGGCAGCCGCGTTGATCGTTCGGTGATTCGGATTTACCGCGAGCCACGGCTCCCCCGTGGTAAAGCCGGCCTGTGGCGAGCTATCCCACTGCATTGGCGTCCGGGCGTTGTCACGACTTCGTGCATCCAATGCCGCGAGGATTTGCACGTCGGTTTGCTTCCCGAGCGCCCGAGCTTCGGCTGCATATTGCAGCGAGTCGATGTCCCGGTAGGAATCGAGCGCGGTGAAATGGGCATTGGTCATGCCGAGCTCTTCGCCCTGATACACGTATGGCGTGCCGCGGTGCATGTGCAGAACGGTGGCCAGCATGGTGGCCGACTCTCGCTGAAACGCACCATCGTCTCCAAACCTCGACACGATGCGCGGTTGATCGTGATTGTTCCAGTAGAGCGCGTTCCAGCCGATCCCCTGCAGGCCATCCTGCCAACCTCCAAGGGTTGCTTTCAAATCACGCAAATCGAGCGGTCTTGGATCGAATCTGCCGCCTGGACCGTAGTCGAGGCTGACATGCTCGAACGTGAAGATCATGTCCAGCTCGCCACGCCGAGGATCGGAAAAGAGCAGACCGTGGTCGAGCGTCGTGCCCGGCGTCTCACCCACGAGCAGCAACGCCTCGCGACGACCCGCGAAGACCGCACGATTCATCTCCTGCAGGAACTCGTGGACGCGTGGGCCGTTGATCGTGCCTTCGGATGGATCGCCAGAGCGGCCGTGCGTCACAGGACCGTCCAGCAGCGAGCCATCGGGGTGGGTGGCCTTGGAGATGAAATTGATCACATCCATACGAAAGCCATCGATCCCACGATCGAGCCACCAGCGCATCATGGCGTAGATTGCCTGCCGTACCTCAGGGTTTTCCCAGTTGAGGTCCGGCTGCTTGCGGCTGAAGAGATGCAGATAGTAGTCGCCGGTGGCCTGGTCGAATTCCCAGGCCGGACCTGAGAAGATCGATTCCCAGTTGGTGGGTTCGGCGCCAGGCGCCCCCGGCTCCATCCCGTCCCGTGCCGGCCGCCACCAGTACCAGTCCCGCTTTGGATTGGTTTTCGAGGATCTCGATTCAATGAACCAGGGGTGTTCGTCACTCGTGTGGTTCACTACGAGATCCATCACGACCTTGATCCCTCTGCGGTGCAGCGCGTCGATGAGTCCGTCGAGGTCCGCCAGGGTCCCAAATATTGGATCGACATCCTGGTAATCGCTGATATCGTAGCCGTTGTCGTCCTGGGGGCTGCGATAGATTGGCGAGAGCCACACGGCGTCGACCCCAAGGTCGGCAAGGTAGTCAACGCGCTGCATGATGCCGCGCAGGTCGCCCACGCCGTCACCGTTGGAATCCTGAAACGATCGTGGATAGATTTGATAAATGACTGCCCGTGTCCACCAGGGCGGAGCATCGAACGGGGATTTGTCTTTCATTGAAATTCGTGCCTACTCTGCATTCTGATCGTGCCGCCGTTCAACCGTATCTGCCCGGTTAGCCTCATTGCTATCGGCAAGCGCCACTGCGGCACCCAAAGGTCAAGGTCATCAGACCGCTGTCACATATTTGCTTCAGGTGTCGCCTCTCCCTGAACGACTTCGACGTGCACGGGCCCAGTCTCGAGCTCGTTGAGCAGCTCAAGGCCGGTCTCGACCGTACCGATGGGGATGACTTGATCGGAGTAACTCCCGCCGTCGCTGTAGAAGAACCCGAGGTTGCCCCAAGGGGCGTAGTAAATAAGATCGCCGGTCAAAGGTTTAGTCCCGGGAGAACCCTCAGTGGTGAGCTCGCGTGGGAGATAGCTGATCTTCTCGTTTCCCGCGAACTCCTGGAATTCCAGGGTAAGTGGCAACGTCGAAAGAAAGTCGCGGCTGGTGGGATTATCGGCAATGAGAACGATGATCTCGACGTCGCCAACGGTGAAGCGCACGCGCGTCTCGCCTGAATCCGGCGAGGGTGATGCCGCAACGGTCGCGGTGGGAGTTGCCTCCTGCGCGACTGCACGCTGTAGCGCGCCCGGCAGGGTCGCAGCCGCGAGGGCAGCCGCGCTCTGGGCCGCGAATTGCCGGCGACCGGTTCGAAATGATCTGTTCATGTGAGCTCCTCGTTCTTTCCTTGGGTGTCCTTTCGGGAAACCTGCGCATGTTGGTCCACTCCGTGGCGGATGTCGCTTCCTCTGAGAGTGCGGAGTGAAACCTTGAACAAAACTCCAGATTGATAGTCAACGACGAAACGTCACTATCCAATTATGCCTAGATGTTACGAGAGTGGAGAGTGACCGAGGTAGAATGATTGTCCAGAATCGTTGGTCGATTCTGCAGACAACTGACTGAGGCGTCGCGGGACCGAGGCAGGGCGTCCATGAATTCGACATACCAGCAGCCGGCGGCAGACGATGCGCGCCGGATGCACGCCAGTCGCGAGGAGCTGGCCGAACGGATCGCACGGGCCGTTCCCGAAGACGGGCCGATTCATCCGATGGACGGGCTGCGGCTTCACCGCGCCACCGCGCCGACGGAGCTGGGGCATGGCGTCTCCTATCCGGCCTTATGCGTGATTGCGCGGGGAAGCAAGGAGACTCGGGTCGGCAATCGTACCTACCGATACGACGCGGATCACTACCTCGTCGCCACCGCGGCGCTTCCCTATGCGACCCAGATTACTGAAGCTTCGAAGGAGCGTCCCTATCTGGCGCTCGTCCTCCGGCTCGACCCGCTTGTCGTCGGCTCGGTTATGGTCGAGACCGGCCAACCAGCGCCACGCGGCAGCTTTGGCACGCCGGCCTTCGCCGTCAGTCCGCTCGATGCGGACGTGCTCGACGCCACTCTGCGGATCGTCCGGCTCCTGGACACCCCAGCCGATCAACGTATCCTCCTGCCGCTCATCACGCGGGAGATCGTCTACCGTCTTCTCGTGGGCGAGCAAGGAGGTTTGGTGCGGCATCTCGCGACATTGGGCGGTGAGACGAACCGCATCGCCAGCGCGATCGAGCGGCTGCGCGCCGAGTTCGATCAGCCGATTCGGATCGATGCACTCGCGCAGGAGTTGGGTATGAGCGTTTCCGGGTTCCATCACCACTTCAAGCAGGCAACCGCCATGAGCCCATTGCAGTTTCAGAAACAGCTCCGGTTGCAGGAAGCGCGCCGTCTCATGCTCAGTGAAGACTTCGACGCCACCACCGCCGGTCTTCGGGTCGGGTATGACGATACGTCACATTTCAGCCGCGAATACAAGCGGCTCTTTGGCGAGCCGCCGCTGCGCGATATCGCCCGGTTGCGCAATGCGTCGCCCGGTTCCGCGCCGATGTAGGACCAGGGCTATCCCGGCGTGTGACCGCCGGAGTGCAGAGACGTTGTGCCCTGCACTCCGATCATTTCTCCGAAACGAGCTCCATCGCCGGAGCCAGCCAGGTCATGAGATCGCGTATGGAGGCGGTATCGATCCCATGCACCTCGTTCTCTTCACGCCAGACCTGCTCGACTGACTGATGGATGCCGGGATCATTCCCGGTGAATGCCTGCACCAGACCGGACCATTCCCGCGCGATCTCCAGCACCGGCTCGCTGGTGGGATCGACACCCTCGGCCATGGCCTGCTCGGCCCGCGCAATCAGATCGGCCCATTGCTGCTCGAACGCCTTGATCTGCTCGTCGCCATATGCGTCGCGCCGGGCGGCAAGGGTTTCCAACTGTTCCTCGGTGTAGTACTTCTCGACCATCGTCATCTCCTTCATCAGGGTTGTCAGCTCGTCGATATCGATATCGACGGATTGCTGTATTGCCTGGGAGACGGAATGCAACCGCGCACGAAGCCGTTGCAACGTGGCCAGCTCACGATCGACTGCATCCAATTGCCAGCCGATCACGTCGGCCAGCGAGGTCGCATTGCCGTCGAGCATGGCGCCGATCTGCTGCAACGAGAACCCGAGCGATTGCAATGACCGAATCTGCTGCAACCGCCGCACCTCGGTCTCACTGTACAGGCGATAGCCGCTCTCCGACCGCGCCGGCGGCTGGAGCAATCCGATCTGGTCGTAATGCCGCAAGGTGCGAACCGTCAGTCCGGTCGCCGTTGCCAGCTCGCCAATGCGCAGATACGTCATTTCGACTCGTCTCCAGATGGATCACACTGTCCATCGGACACGACCATAAACCCTGACGTAGCGTCAGGGTCAAGCCCCGCGGAAACAACGGTTCATGACCGGCTGGAAGAAATATCCTTAGCTCGGAATCCTACGCCGCGCGGACCCCGGGCCCAGTCATCGCGCTCTACGCGCTGTCTGCTCCCAGCTACCCGCCGCTCGTTGCCCGCCCTACCGTACCCAACACCTCGTCCAGCCAGTCGAAAACGACCTGGTTTCGGAGCCCGATGGCTTTCGGCTGGCAATGAAGATCGGCGCCTTCGGCGGCGGTGAATTTGGCGAGCACCTTGTTCTCGCTGCTGACCGCGTTGTAGAGCTGCTGCGGTTCTCCGGGCCAGAATTGCTCGCCTTCCGGGTCGAGAATCATGATTGGTATCGTGATGTCCCTGGCGACATCGGTGAGATCCATCGCCTTCGCCTGGAGTAGCGCGTCGCTCAGGACATTGGTGCCATAGGGATAGGTACGGAACGCGACCTGGAAGGCGAGCGCCGGATCGTGCGCGGCGTATTCCGCTAGCCCTTCGTCCAGCTCCTTGGCAATTTGCTCCTGCTCGGCCCCGGTCGTGTTGAACAACCCCTCGATCACACCCGGAGGCATGTTGCTGGCCCAGGACTGCCAGACTTGCATCACGCCTGGATCGGCCACCACGGCTGCGAGTCGTTGCTCGAACGCCGCGGCGCGCGGCGCCCAATACCCACCCTGGCTGACGCCGGTGAGCACCAGCTTGTCCGGGTCGACATCGGTGCGCGTCAACAGATAATCGACGATGGGCGTAACCACGGTTTCCCAATCGGCGATGAAGTAGACCTTATCCTCGAAGAGCATCGCATTCTGACCGGGACCGTCATAGATGAGCGCGTTGTATCCGCAGCGCAGGGCGGCCGCCGCGCCCGCGGCCCAGCTTTCCGGGTAGCCACCGTCGCTGCCGTTGGTCAGGATCACCCAGGGGCGCGGTTCGTTGGAATCGTCGACCAGAATGGCATAGGCAGGGATTCGCGAATCGTCCTGATAGGGGATTTCCAGGACCTCCATCGGATAGGCGCCATTGCGCAGGAACCCCTCGAATGCGTTCTTGTGCTGGGTCCAGACCTCCGTGATACGGTCGGGTTGCGAGGTGCCGAGCGTGAACCACTGGGCGGTGTTGTAGTAGGTGCTCGCGCGCAGGTACGCTTCGCTGGCGCTGACCGCGTGACCGGCGGATTCGGCGGTTTGCGCGATACCGTTCAAGCGGTCGGCCATGGCGAGCCAGGCGGTGACCCACGACTCGTAGTTGCCGTCCTCGATCTGTGCGGCGACCGCAAAACACTCACCGATATCGGCCCCCCGCTCGTAGGTAAAGCCGAGCGCGATGAGGAAATCGAAATTCCAGTCGGATGCGAAGACTTGCGGCACCGTCTTGTAGGACGCCGCCTCCGCGGTGGGAGTTCCCGAGGGCGGAGTTCCGGCGCTCGGCGAGGCAACCGGGGTTTGGGCATTGACCGCCATTCCGTTCATGGCAGCCGCGATTCCCGCACCGGCGGCGCCGGCCAAGACCGAGCGACGGGTTCGCAGATTGCTGGCGAGCTGTTGCAGATGTTGGGGGTGGATCGACATAAAAACATGCTCCCTGGTACAACGAACGCACACCGGTCTCTGTGCGTCACTCAGCCGAATCACGTACGACGACCTCGACGGTGATTTCGCACAGATGGCCCACCCCGCAACTGTAAGGCACGACACACCTCGATCGGACCGGCTATGCGAAGATGCACGATCAAGGAGGGGTTCCAATGGCGAACACGCAGGTCCGGTTCGGGATCATCACCGAAGTCCACATCGTGCCGCCGGGTACCCCCGAAGGGTTCTGGCACAATCGCTTTCTCTTCGACCGGGCCGAGGAACTCTTCGACAAGGCGGTACGACGCTGTGAGGAACTCGGGGTCGATGCCATCGCCATTCTGGGCGATCTCACCCACTTCGCCGATCCCGACTCGTTCGCCAGGGTTCGGCGCGTGCTGGAAACCACCACACGGCCGGTCTTTGTCCTGCCAGGGAACCATGACATCGATGGCAGCGCCCGACCCCTGGCGGCGTTTCACCGTGCCATGGATCTGCCACATGTCACCATCGCCCCAGTGGCCCTGGCGCTCGACCCGCAGATCGATCTGACCCTGATTGGATTGGAACCTGGGGAAGCAGCATCGGGTTATGCCGCGGTGCGATCCCGAACGGCAACCGGAAACGATCCCAAGCTGACCGTGGTGCTCACCCATTTCCCACCCTGCGCGATGGAAGCGATGCTGTCCGACGCCGGCCTTAAATATGCCGGCGACCTCGTCAACCGAGCACCGCTCCTCGAATCGTTGACCGGCATTCCGGGACCGCTCCTGATCGTCAACGGTCATCTGCATGTGCATGCAACGATCGTCGACGGACGCGTGCTGCAACTGTCGGTTGCCGCGCTTATCGAGCCACCGCACGATGTCACCTTGCTGACCATTGGCATCGATGACGATGGGCTTCCCCGGGTGACGCGCCGGGCGTGCGGGCTCGTCGAGACTCCGGATGTCACTCTGCCGGTCCTCTCGGAGCGCGACGAGCATTGGCGGTTCATGGGTGGAACCTGGACCGAGGACGCTTCATAGCGGCGCCACCCACCCGCGGCCGTGATTTCGGATTCGGCGCCAGGCGCCACCGGCGGTTGCCCGGATGCATGGATAATTCCGCCAGGAATGAATGGGTTACCACGCGCGAAAGGGAGGCAGGCAACCGTGTGCACACGCGTATTCTGGAATGACAATGGCAAAGCGCTGGTCGTTGGCCGGACGATGGACTGGCCAGAGTCGACCGAACCGATCTGGACGATCTTCCCACGGGGGGCCAAACGAAACGGCGGCATGCTGGCCGGGCATTCGCTCGGGTTGGAAAACCCGCTCAAATGGACGGCGAAGTATGGCTCGCTGATCGTTTCCGTCTATGGTCTGGGCACCGTCGACGGGCTCAACGAAAAGGGACTGGCCGCGCACATGCTCTTCCTGCCCGAGACCGACTTCGGTCCGGTCGATTCCAGCAAGCCGGCGGTGCATGCCGGGCTGTGGGCGCAATATTTGCTCGACCGTGCCAGTACGGTGGGCGAAGCGTTGGCGCTTCAGGACGATATTCAACTCGTTATGGTGGAAGCACGTGGCCGCCAGGCAACGGTGCACCTGGCGCTTGAGGATGCCAACGGCGACTCGGCTATCGTCGAGTACGTCGACGGCAAACAGACCGTCCACCAGGGATCCGAGTACCAGGTGATGACCAACTCGCCTGCCTACGACGAGCAACTGGCACTACTGGCGCAACAGGATTTTTCCAAACCCTCGTCGGATATGCCCCTGCCCGGCAATGTCAATCCGCGCGACCGTTTCCAGCGCGCCACCTACTTTCTGAGCATGCTGCCGGAACCGGCCAGCGAGCGCGAGGCGATCGCCAGCGTGCTTTCCGTCGTCCGCAATACGTCGGTGCCCTTCGGCGCGCCGTACAAGGATGTGGGGATCTACAACACTGAGTATCGTACCGTGCTCGATCTCTCGAACAAGCGCTCATTCTTCGAGCTTTCGACGTCGCCGAACGTCCTCTGGGCCGATCTGAACCAGATCGACTTCACGAAAGGGAGCGGCGTCCGCACGCTCGATCCGGACAATCTCGATCTCTCGGGCAACATTACGGATCGGTTCACGCCGGCCGAGGTCGCGTTCTAAACCCACACGCATCGACGAGGAGTCTTCCTCGCTTCCAGCAGACAGTGCAGGGCGACCCAACGTGGGGTCGCCCTTTTTTCGTCTTCGGGGTGGG
>JAMLHN010000010.1 GCA_023957115.1 Thermomicrobiales bacterium | reverse complement strand
ATTCGTACGCGGGGATCTGAGCTTAAGTTGTAACCATTAGCGTGTCTGCCCTCTTGCCACCAGCGACCTGGTCTCCGAATTGGGACCCAAACCGCGTCGCGGCGTGGTCACTTCCCTTCTCCGGACTCACACCACCCGGTATTCCTAACTCCTAAATCCCAGCTCCTAACTCCTCGTCTGTCACGAATTCGCAACACCACGCCGACCCGTGAAATGGCGGCGGCAGCTCCACTCGGTAGACTTGATACCGATGGCGCCGCGGCCACGAATACGGGGTCCGCTCGATCTGACGCACGCGAGGAACGGAGGACGGCGGCCATGTCCGCGCCCCCATTCGACATCCAGCAATTGCTCGATCCCGCCGCCTATCCTTGGCCGGTGGATGAGGTGCGCCTGATCGAAACCCATATCTCCTGGGTGCTGCTGGCCGGCGACAAGGTCGTCAAGCTGAAGCGACCGGTCGATCTGGGTTTTGTTGATTTTCGCGATCCCGCCAAACGCAAACAAGCCTGCGAAGACGAGGTTCGACTCAACCGCCGGCTGACCACCGATGTCTACCTCGGGGTCGTCCCCGTAACGGCCGACGGGGTCGATGCCACCGGCGAACCGCTCGAATGGGCCACCCTCATGCGCCGCATGCCCGCGGACCGCATGCTCGACGTTCTGCTCCGGGAAGACGCGGCTCCAGACGACCTCGCCCAACGCCTCGCCGACCGTCTGATTCCATTTCACCAATCGTCATTCCACCCCATTGTCATCCTGAACGAAGTGAAGGATCTCTCTCGTTCGGACGCACCAGACAATCCGCCCACCGAGGAACAGGCATTCGCCTCGGCACGAGGAGAGATTCTTCGCGTTGCTCAGAATGACAATGGGGGGAGGAGTGAACCGGCGGAAGGGTCGCGGGCAACGAGAGGTCCCTCCGCTGCGGTCGGGACGACGGGGGTTGCGGTTGGGACGACGAAGTGTCCGGCCGATCCGGATGTCTATCTGACCGTGCTGACCGACAATCTCGACCAGGTCGCCGAGGCCGCCGGCGACATCCTGGGCCCGGCCCAGCTCGCGCTGGTCGATCGTTCGATGCGGCGGTATCTGACTGCCGAGCGTGAGCTGCTCGACGCCCGGTTCGAGACGTGGCTGGGCGAGGGACATGGCGATCTGCGGTGCGAGCATATCTGCCTCGAACCGGACGCCATGCAGATCTACGACTGCGTCGAGTTCGAGATCGCCATTCGCTGCGCCGATGTCGCCAGCGATCTTGCCTTCCTCCTTATGGACTTGCGCCGGCTCGGTGCGCAGGAGGTCGCGGCGGAGCTGCTGGAACGCTACCGCGCGGCCGGATTCGATCTGCCGCAACCGGTCGTCGATCTCTACGCGGCCCATCGCGCATTGGTGCGGGCCAAAGTCGCCGCATTGGAGCGCAGCGGACGGGACGCGGACCGGGATCGCGTCTTCGCCTTCGAAGCGGCCAGCTATCTCGATCTCGCGACCGCCTTCGCAACCCCGATCGCACCCATGCTCGTCCTCGTCTCCGGTTTGAGCGGGAGCGGAAAATCGACCGTCGCCGCCGCAATCGCCCGGGTGACCGGTGGGACCGTTTTCGCATCCGACCGGGTACACTAGGAGCTGGCCGGTCTGGCAGTCGACTCGGCCGCGGCCGGGCGGCATCAGGGGATCTATGCCGCCGACTGGACCGAACGCACCTACGACCGGTTGCTGGCATTGGCGACAGCCGCGCTCAAGCGGAAGCGAACGGCCATTGTCGATGCAACCTTCCTCGATAACGACCAACGCGAGCGATTCGCCGCCGTCAGCGGAACGCGGGATTCGGTCGCCATCGTCTGGACCGAGCTGGACGGCGGTCGCGCGGCAACGCCTCGAGCGACGTGCGCGCGAACGGAACGACCCCTCCGACGCGAGCATGCAGATCCGGGAGCATCAGCAAAAGCTGCTGCGCGATATCCCGCTTCGCATTCCGGAAGGGGCATTGGCCGCGACCGTCGATACCGGCGTGGACGGTCCGGCATCGCTCGATCCCCTGTTGACCGTGCTCGATGCCGCGGGAGCGATCGGCGCATTGCTGCCAGATCGGACGATGATCCGTGCCTGAGCAGACGGTCCTGACGGTCAATACCGGTTCGTCCAGTCTCAAAGCCGCGATCTACGACGCCAATGATCTCGAAACCCGTCATCTGACCACGCTCGTCGAGCATATCGGGCACGAATCGACGCTACAGATCACCGGCGGAACCGGCAAAGAGATCGCGAGCGAACCGCTCGTGGCGAAGGATCATGGCGAGGCGTTGGCAGCCCTGATCGACTGGCTCGGCCGCAACGGCGAGCTGGAGTCGTTGCGCGCCATCGGGCACCGGTTGGTGCACGGCGGGGCGGACTTTTTCGCTCCAGCCCGCATCGACGACGCGATGATCGCCACCCTCGAAACGATCGTTCCGTTCGCGCCGAATCACCTGCCGCAATCACTGGCGGCCATTGCCGCCACCCGTGCCGCCTTTCCCGATCTTCCCCAGGTCGCCTGTTTCGACACCGCCTTCCACCGCACCATGCCGGCGGTGGCCCAGCGGTATCCATTGCCACCCGAATTCGAGCAGGCGGGCGTGATCCGCTACGGCTTCCATGGACTCAGCTACGCCTCGATCGTCGATCGGCTGGGCGACCGGATGGGATCGCGCACGGTCGTTGCCCATCTCGGCAACGGCGCCAGCATGGCGGCGATACTGGATGGCAAGAGCGTCGAGACCACCATGGGGTTCACCCCCCTCGGCGGTCTGATGATGGGAACCCGGTCCGGCGATCTCGATCCCGGGGTGATGCTCTATCTCCTCCAGCAGACCGGCCGCACCATCGACGAGGTTGCCGCGCTTGTCACCAATCAGGCCGGTTTGCGTGGGGTTTCCCAACGCTCGGCCGACATGAAGATATTGCTCGACCATGAGGACGACCCCCAAACCGCCATCGCACTGGAGCTCTATGTCTATCTGGCGCGGAAACAACTCGGTGGGTTGCTGGCGGTTCTGGGCGGGGTCGATCTGCTGGTCTTCACCGGGGGCGTCGGCGAGCATGCAGCCGAGATCCGGGCACGCATCGGTCGCGATTTCGACTACGCCGGTATTCGGATCGATCCCGAGAAGAATACCGAGGATGCTACGGAAATTTCGTATGAAAACGCGCCGGTCCGGGTGATGGTGCTCCCCGCTGACGAGGAGCGCATGATCGCGCGGGACACGGTCGAGTTGATACGCAGGGAGCGCACGATATGAACTACGTTTTCGATCCCGACCTTTCGTCCGTGGTGGCGACCGATGTCACCCCATCTCCTCCCAAAGCCGATGGTCCGCTTCCAGCCGATCTGCTGGACAAGATGCTCCGCTATTGGGACGCCTCCAACTATCTGACCGTCGGACAGATCTATCTGCAGAACAATCCACTCCTGCGCGAGCCGTTGACCAAAGAACAGATCAAACCGCGCCTGCTCGGGCACTGGGGGACATCTCCCGGCCTGAATCTGATCTATGTCCAGCTCAACCGGCTGATCAAAGAGCGGGATGTCGATGCCATCTATCTGGCGGGACCCGGTCACGGCGGTCCGGCAATCGTGGCGCAGGTCTATCTGGAAGGAACCTATTCCGAGATCTACCCCTCCGTCTCTCAGGACGGGGTGGGCATGCGCCAGCTCTTCCGGCAGTTTTCCACGCCGGGCGGCATTCCCAGTCATGTCAGCGTACCGACCCCCGGTTCGATTCACGAAGGCGGCGAGCTGGGGTATGTGCTCAGCCATGCCTTCGGCGCGGCCTTCGACAATCCCGATCTGCTGGTCGCCGCCGTGATCGGGGATGGCGAAGCGAAACCGAAATCACTGGGCTGGGGGTTGGCAAGGCGTCTCGTTTCTGAACCCGGTCCGGGACGGCGCGGTGCTGCCGATCCTGCATCTCAACGGCTACAAGATCGCCAATCCAACCGTGATGTCCCGCATGGCCGATGACGACATCCGCCATCTGATCGAAGGGCATGGCTACGAGGTGCGTTTCGTCTGCGGCGACGATCCGGCCCAGGTCTTTCAGGACTTCGCGACGGTACTCGAATGGGCGCACGACGCCATTGCCGAGATCCAGACCGAAGCGCGCACAAAGGGATTCCAGGGGCAGCCCCGCTGGCCGGCCATCGTGCTGCGCACCCCCAAGGGGTGGACCGGTCCAACGGTGGTCGATGGAACGCCTGTTTCCGGTACCTTCCGGGCACATCAGGTTCCACTCTCCGGGGTGGTGCAGAATCCCGAGCACTTGCAGCAATTGGACGCCTGGTTGCGGAGTTATCGTCCCGAAACGCTGTTCGATGCCTCGGGCAGATTGATACCGGAGCTCGCCGAGCTGGCGCCGGACGGCGATCGGCGGATGGGCGCGAACCCGCATGCCAACGGCGGCAGGCTGCTGGTCGATCTGAAGCTCCCCGATCCGCACGATTTCGAGCTGCCCATCGAATCGCCGGGTGGAAGCTGGTGCGAGAACACGCGTCCCTTCGGAACCTTCCTGCGGGATGTGGTGTTTTCTCTGAACGCGGACGAGAAGAACTTCCGGATCTTTTCACCGGACGAGCTGACCTCGAACCGGCTGGGCGATGTGCTCCAGGTGGAGAACTCGCTGTTGGGTCGGTCCCTTGCTCGATATCGACGATCATCTCAGCCCGGACGGTCGGGTGATGGAAGTGCTGAGCGAGCACAATTGCGAAGGGTGGCTGGAAGCCTATACCCTGACCGGCCGGCATGGACTCTTCCCCACCTACGAGTCATTTGCCATGGTCGCCGCATCGATAATCGTGAACATTCGAAGTGGCTGCAGGAAGCCGCCGCTCTTCCCTGGCGCGAACCGATCCTACTCCTCGCTCAACATCCTGCCTCGACCTTTGGCGCAACGATCACAACGGGTTCAGCCACCAGGGTCCCGGGCTGATCGACGTCATGCTCTCCAAGAAGGGCGCGGTCTCGCCAACATCTATCTGCCGTCGGACGCCAATACGCGCTGCTCTCGGTGGGTGAGCACTGCCTGCAATCGCGCAACTACGTCAACAGTCGTCATCGACAAGCAACCGCATCTGCAGTACCTGACGCTGGACGAGGCCGAGCAGCATTGCATCGACGGAGCCTCGATCTGGCATTGGGCCAGCAATGAGGAAGACCTCGAACCGGATGTCGTGATGGCGGCGGCGGGCGATGTCCCAACCCAGGAATCGCTGGCGGCGGTCGAATGGCTGCGCGAGCGGGTGCCGGACATGAAGGTGCGCGTGGTCAACGTGGTCGATCTCATGTCGCTCTTCACCCCGGATGTGCATCCGCATGGCATGGACCAGACCCGGTTCGTCGATCTCTTCACCGCCGACAAACCGGTGATCTTCGCCTTCCATGGCTATCAGCGAGCGATTCACGAGATCGTGCATGGACGGGTCAACCCGGAACGGTTCCACGTACGCGGATTCAACGAGGAAGGCACCACGACGACGCCATTCGACATGGTCGTCCTGAACGACTATGAGCCGTTATCACCTGGCGGCGCAGGCGCTCAAACAGGCCACTCGTTTTCGCCAGCGTTCGGGCGCCCTCATCGCCGAGCTGGAAAACTCGATCCAGAAGGCCGTGGCCTACTCCCGCGAGCATTTCGAGGACCCGCCGGAGATCGCGGGTGGACGTGGCGGATCGGAGTCCCGGCGGGTGGATGAGGGGTGTTTGTCGGAACGCATGGCACAGGGACCCGCCCCTACCGGGAACGGGTTGACACGAAGAGATGATTAGGCGGTGGGATCAACCTTGACGTTCTGCAGAACCGGGATCCAGCACCGAGTGGGGATGACGGGTAACCAGCCCGGGCACGATGATCTGCTGCCCAGGCCCGCGCTCGTTGCCAAACGTGCCGCTTGATTGAATCATAGAACGTATGTTCTTTACTTGTCAAGGGGTGTTTGCGGGACAACCCCTATCCCCCGGCCCCTTTTCCCTCTGCGGAGGGGCAAGGGGAGACGATGAACGAGATGCCTGGCTGTGTGGCGCGTTCCTCTCCCCCGCGCACGGGGGAGAGGGCAGGATGAGGAGGCTTGCTTCGGGACAACCAAGGTCCCGGCGTCGTACGAGGTCCTGAGCTACTCCGGCCTCCGGCCCCCGGCCTCATTCGACCGCACTGGACACTGGACCAACAAAACACGCTACCCGCGGATCCCCTTGGGGTCGAAGGCGTCGCGGAGACCGTCGCCGACGAAGTTGAACGCCAGCACGCAGAGGGTCAATGCCAGACCGGGAACGACCGCCAGCAGTGGTTCGCTCAGGTAGTCGGTGCGGCTTTCGTTGAGCATATTTCCCCAGGTCGGGATACCGGGCGGCACCCCAAATCCGAGGAACGACAACCCCGCCTCGGCCAGCATGAACAACGCGACATCCAGCGTAAAGGTCACCACGATCGCGCCGATCACATTTGGCAGCAGATGCCGCCGGATGATCTGTCCGTCCGGCGTGCCGATCGAGCGGGCGGCTTCGACAAAATCACGCTGCTTCAGGGAAAGAAACTCGCCCCGGATGATGCGTGTCAGCCACATCCAGCTAAAGAGTCCCAGAAAGAGGATGACGCCCCAGACCGAGATCCCCTCGAACATGGCGGCGATGATGAGCAGCAGAAAGATGCTCGGAAACGCCAGCATCAGATCGACGAATCGCATGATCGTGCCATCGATCCAGCCGCCGTAGTAGCCGGCAATGGCGCCAAAGAAGATACCGACCAACGTGCAAATCAACGCGGCGGCGATCCCGATGGCAAGCGACATCCGGCCGCCGTAGAGCAAACGGGAGAGCACATCCCGGCCGAGCGAATCGGTGCCCAGCAGATGCTCCCGGCTCGGTGGTGCCTTGATGCTGAACAGGTCGATCTCATTCTGCCCGTGCGGGGCAATCCAGGGCGCCAATACCGAAAGCAGGATGATGACCGCCAGCATCGCCACCCCCATGATTGCCAGGCGGGACCGTTTGAACCGGCCCCAGGCCAGCTGCGTGGGCGTGCGCGCCTGCACGAATCCGGCATCGTTGCCAACAACCTCATCGAGCGTGACGACCCCGGCGCTCATTCGAAGCTCACCCGTGGATCGAGCTTGGCGTAGATCAGATCCGCAATCAGATTGCCGATGATGATCAGCGTCGCGCTGAACATCAGGATACCCATCAGCACCGGATAGTCCCGCCGGGTCAGCGAGTCGTAGAAGAGCCGCCCCATTCCCGGCAGGGAAAAGACGGTTTCGATGAACACCACCCCGGTCAGATAGAGGGGAATATCGATCGCGGCAACCGTTATAAAGGAAGTCAATGAATTGCGCAGCACGTGACGGGAGAGCACGCTGCGGTCGGACAAGCCCTTGGCGCGCGCCGTGCGCACATAGTCGTGCTGCAGCGTCTCGATGGTCGAGGACCGAATATACCGGCTCCAGACGGCGATGCTGCCGATCGCCAGCGTGACCGCCGGCAGAACGAGATGCTCCAATGTGTCCAGAACGCCTGGGTTCTGCGGATCGTGCAGCCCGCTCGACGGCAACCAGCCGAGCTTCACGGAAAAGAGGATCTGCAACATCAACCCGAACCAGAAGACCGGCATGGCCAGGCCGAAATAGGAGATGAGCGCGGTGACGTTGTCGAACCATCCGTACGGATTGACCGCCGCCAGCACGCCGAAGAGGAGCGCAAAGACCAGCGCCAGGATGAGCCCCACGGTCACCAGCAGCAGCGTGTTCGGAAACGCATCCTGGATGACCTGGGTTACGGGGCGGTTCTGCACGTAGGAGGAGCCCAGATCGCCGCGCAGGAGGTTCTGGATCCACTTGACGAACTGCACCGGAATCGACTGATCCAACCCCATCTTCTCGCGCAATGCCTGCAGGCGCTCATCGGTCATACGTGGGCTGCGTGCGTAGGTGGCGTCGGGACCGCCCGGCGCCACCTGCATCAGCATGAAGGAGATCACCGCCACGCCAAAGAGCAGCGGAATCGCTCCCAGCAACCGGCGAATCAGAAACCTGCTCATGACGGAGCAGGCAGCATGCGGCACGCAGCATGCGGAATGTCCGGAGTACCGAGTCCGGAGCCCGGAGGTGTCGTTGAATTAGCTTCTGACGTCATTTCCCCGGCCTCCGGCCCCCGAACTCCGCCCCAACTCGTTCTGCTTCAACTTCTCAGAACTCAGGACCCACGTACTACTCCGTCAAGTACCACTCGTTTGCATTCCAGAAGAGCGAGTTGAAGGTGGTCGGGTAGAAACCGCCGAGCTGGTTCGTCACCGCCGAAAAGAGCTTGTACCAATACAGGAAGATGGTCGGCACTTGTTCGTTGAGCAGTTTCTGCGAGGCAAAATACGCCTCCCGCCGCGTCTCCTGATCGAGCTCTGCGACGGCCGGATCGATGATGGCATCGATCTCGTCCTGGAAGTTGAAGGGGAAGAAGAACGATTGCACATTGCCGCCGGACCCGGTGGGCGTATCAGGAATGTACTGCGAGCTCCAATACCAGGTGTTGTCCGGATCGGACGAGTTGAACCAGGCATAGAGTCCGGCGGTCATCTTCTCCGTGAACTGATACCCCTCCGGTCCCCAGATGGTCGAGACATCCTCGAACTTCTGCTCTGTCTTGACGCCAATCTGCTCCCACGCCTGCGCCACGACTTGCATGACCAGCTCGTTCTGCGTTTCCCCCGAGGTGGTCCACATCTCGATCTCGAGCGGCATGACCGGTCCGCTCTTGTCGGTCAGCACGTCGATATCGACCTCCGGGGTCGGCGTCGGACCGCTCCAGACCCCATCGGCAAAGGTGAGGCCGGCTTCTTCGAGCAGGGCCTTCGCCTTGTCGGGATCATATGGGGTTGGCGGCAGATCGGGATCCCAGGCCCAGGTCCCCGGGGTGGTATCGGCCGAGGATGGAAGCACCATGTTTTCCAGCAGTTGCTCGATGATCTGCTGTTTCGGCGTCGCGTAGTCGAGCGCCTGGCGCACCCGCGGATCGCGCAGATGGTCGATGATCTTGAGATCGAAATGTTGCCAGGCCGGTCCTGGGTTCTCCAGAATCGAGATTCCCTCGATCCCCAGCGCCTCATTGACCCGAATCGCGCTCAGGGCCGATGCGCTGCTGGCCACTTGGATCTCGCCGGTGCGGAGCTGGACCAGCACCGTGTTGTCGTCTGGAACGATCCGGAAGATCATCCTGTCCAGAATCGCCGTTTCGCCCCAGTAGTCGTCGTTGCGGACGAAGGAGATCTGCTGCTGTGGCACCCATTCTTCCAGCTTGAACGGTCCGGTCCCGGTCAGCACCCGCCCGAAATCCGTGGCGAAGGCTGCTGGATCGGCGACCGCGCTGGACGGGACGATCGGCGCGATACCGGTGAGCGAGATGAACGGCGCATACGGCTCCTCGGTCGAGATAGTGACCTGCGTGCCATCTTCGGAGGCGGTCACATCCACCACCGAATCCCACCCAAAGGTGTTGTAGGTGCCGAATTCGGGGTCGTTGACGACCTTCCAGGTGTTGACGACATCGTCGGCGACGAAATCTTCGCCGTTGTGCCACGTCACCCCTTCACGCAACGTGAAGGTATAGGAAAGCCCGTCATCGGAAATCGAATATTCGGTTGCCAGCCTGGGAACCGGCATGAGGTTTTCATCGAGCGCCAGCAGCCCCTCCATCGGAGCGCTGAACATGTCGAACCCGACCATGAGCTGGGTAAGATAGGGATGCAGGGTGTCGGGCTCGCTGTTGCCACCGAGGAGCAACGTGCCGCCCTCGACGCGGGTGCCCTCCGGGGCGGTCGGTCCTTCGACCGGAACGGTGCCGCCGTCCTGTCTCCGCATCAGCGCGGGCCCTTGTCCACCGTTCGGCGCCGCCTGTACGTCGCCGGTCGCGCGCAGCATAATGCCGGTAACCGCGGCGGCAAACCCAAGCTGGCCCGCCCGCTCGATCAGCTGGCGGCGCGAGATCCGCTTATCGATCCGCGCCTGCACGATGTCGTCGACGGAGTGCAACGCTTGCGGGTCGACCGGATTTCCGGGACGAGAATTGAGTCTGATCATCGAAACTCTCCTGACGCACGCCTCTTCTTTTTCGCATGTTCGATTCGACGAAGAGTAGCACCCGCCGCGGCAGTTCGGAACAGGAAGAGAGCGATACGTATGATGAACCGTTCATGAACGCACGCCCCCATATCGATGGAAGCGCCGGTGATGTCGATTACGGGGTCATCGGGACCGGCTATGCGGTCTACCGGCAACCCGACCCGCGGATCGCCGCGCAGATCGCGCGGGCGCTTGGCGATGCCGGGACCGTGCTGAACGTCGGCGCGGGATCGGGCAACTACGAGCCGGCCGATCGGGAGGTCATCGCGGTGGAACCCTCGGCCACCATGCGCGCGCAACGGCCGCCGGGCTCGCCTCCGGCAATCGACGCAGTCGCGGAGCATCTGCCGTTTCCCGACGGTGCTTTCGATGCGGTCATGGCGTCCTCCACCGTGCACCAGTGGGCCGATCTGGCCAAAGGCATCGCCGAGATGAAGCGGGTGTCGCGTGGTCCGGTCGTGGTAACCGTTTCCGATCCGGTGCGGCTACGTGAATTCTGGCTCGCGGACTACTTTCCGGAACCGCTCGACGTAGAGAGCACACGGTTTCCCCCAATCGAGTGGCTGGTGGAGCTGCTCGGTCCGGAAACGCGGGTGGAGCCGATTCCTATCCCGCTCGATTGCACCGATGGCTTCTGCGAGGCGTATTACGGCCGGCCGGAGCGGTTCCTGGAACCGGGGGTACAAGGGGCCATGTCGTCCTGGACGCTGGTCGATCCACCTCTGGTCCGCCGGTTCGAGACGCGCCTCTCCGCTGATCTTGCCTCCGGCGCCTGGGACGCCCGCTACGGTTACCTACGCGCCCAGCCGGAGTACGACGGTTCGCTCCGGCTCGTCATCCGGTCATAACGGTTCGAGGAGTTCCCAGGTGAAACACACCGCGCATTTCATGCTCGAGGATCCAGCGGAGGTCAAACGGCTCATTCGTGAGAACCCGTGGGCGACCTTTGTCTCGGGGACCTCGAACGGCTTGATTGCCTCCCACTATCCGATCCTGCTCGATGAAGATGCGGACGAGATCGTCATCCTGACCCATTTCGGCAAACCGGACGACAAGCTGCACGAGCTGGGCCAGCATGAAATGCTCGTCATCGTACAAGGACCGCATGGGTACATTTCGCCCTCATGGTATGCGCCACAGGACTTCATCCCCACCTGGAACCATGCGACCGCGCATCTCTACGGCGTTCCGGAGCTCCTGAGCTTCGAAGAAAACTTCGCTGTCCTGAACCGGTTGACCGATCACTTCGAGGCGCATGTGGCTCACCCGAAAAGCCTGAGTCAGGACGAGGACTACGCACGCAAGGTTGCAACCGGCACCGCCGGGCTTCGCATACATGTGACCCGTTTCGACGCCCGGCTCAAGCTGAGCCAGAACAAGCCCCCCGAGGTCGTCGAGCGCATTACCCAGGAGCTCGAAGACGGTGACACCTACGCCCAACCGGGTCTGGCCCGCGAGATGCGCCGGGTTCATTCCAGAGGAGTTGGGAGTTAGGATCTGGGAGTTAGGAACGAATGCATTTCCGAACTCTCAACTCCATCTCCATGTCTCGACCGGGAATGAATCCCCCCGGGGCTGACGAGGAGTCAGAAACGACGGCATTTCCTAACTCCTAAATCCCAACTCCTAACTCCTCAATCTCTACCGGTAGCTTGCTGCCTGGAGATCGAAGAGCTCGGCATAGACTCCATCGAGCGCCATCAGCTCGTCATGTGTGCCGGACTCGATCAGGCGCCCGCCATCCAGCACCAGGATCCGATCGGCGTAGCGGGTGGTGCTGAATCGGTGGGAGATGAAGAGGGTCATCTTCCCTTCGGAGAGCGCGGTCAACCGCTTGAACAGATCGAACTCTGCTTGTGGGTCCAGCGCGGCGGTCGGTTCGTCCAGGATCAGGATCTGCGCATCGCGCATGAACGCGCGCGCCAGTGCAATCCGCTGCCACTCACCGCCCGAGAGGTTGGTGCCGCCTTCGAACCATTTGCCCAGAATCGTGTCGTACTCCTCCGGGAACGATTCGATCAGCCGGTCCGCACCGGCCCGTTGCGCGGCATCCTCGATGACGAGCTCGTCGGTGATTTCCTCCAAATTGCCAACACCGATATTCTCGCCAGCAGTCAATTGGTATTCGACGAAGTCCTGGAACATCACCGAATACTCTTTCCAGAGATCCTGCGGGTCGTACCAGCGGAGATCGTGCCCATCCACGATGACTTGCCCGGAGGACGGATCGTAGAGACGCGCCAGCAGCTTCACGATGGTCGATTTCCCCGAACCATTCCGACCCACCAGCGCCACCGTTTCGCCTAATCTGATTTCGAAGCTGAGATTGGAAACAGCTGGCTCGGTCTTGCCCGGATAGGTAAAGGTCACGTCCCCTGGAACTCGACCCCGGTCGTAAACGGCCGGTTCACCGGAACCGGATCGGCGGGAGCGGCAATCGCCGGTGCACGTTCCAGTAAGTCCTCCAGCGTCGAGAGATAGAGACTGTTCTCATAGATCGACTGGACCCCGTTGAGGATCCCCTGGAATGCACCCTGCCCCTGTTGCGCCGCCTGGGTATAGACCGACAACGCCCCCAGGGAAACGAACCCGCGCACTGCCTGGAGCGCCACATAGAGGAAGGTGCCCGAGGTAGCGATGACGGGAATCGCCCCCCAGATCGTTGCAGCAAGCTGACGTTTCACCGCCAGATCGCGCGTTTCCTGGTATGCCTCATCGGCCACGGCGGCATAGCGCTGCACGAAGTAATCACCCAGCCCGAAGACCTTGATCTCCTTGTTGTAACTGTCGGTGGTCAGCAACGAGCGGAGGTAGTCCATCAATCGTCGGGCGGGCGATTGCCGCATCGCCTGCCGGAATCCACGCATGGAATAGTTCGCGCCGGAAAGAAATGCGGGAATGGGGGAGAGCAACACTACCACGGCGATCCACCACTCGAGCTGTAACAACAAACCGGCCATGGTGATGAACGTGATGACCGATTGCACCAGCCCGAACACGCTGGTGACCATACCGAGCGGCCGGTTGCCCGCTTCGCGCTGGGCTTGCTGGAGCTGGTCGTAATAGAAGGAATCTTCGAAATCGGCCAGATCGAGCGAGTTCGCGTGCCGCATGATGACCTGCTGCACGTGATAGCGCAGCCGCTCGCCCAGGAGTACCTGGCTCAACGACGAGGCGGACCGCAGCACATTGCCAAGCAGAAAAAGCACGAGCTGAACGATGGCCAGGATGATGACATCCCGTTCGAAGGAATCACCCCCACCGGCGGCGATGGCATCGGCGACGGTATCGATCAGCTCGCCGGCCACCCAGATCTGAGCCGCGGGAATGACTGCCAGGATGAGCGTGGTGAAAAAGACGACCAGGGTGAAGAGCTTGCTGGTCTCCCACACGAGCGCAAAGACCCGGCGAATGGAGCGCACCGTTCCGAGCACATTGCGCTCGAACGAATCCGCATCCGGCAGCTTCAAGCCGCCGAGCTGCCGTCCACCGAGAATGCCGACCGCACCGTCCGGAAACTCCGCGTTTGGTGGTTGCGGTCGTTCGCGTGGCTCAGTCATGCCCGGTCAGCATCCGTCGTGGTCTCAGTACCTCTTGCGGCAATAGTATGCGAGCGCATCCGGTTCGTTACGAACGTTTGCGTGCTTTCCAGACTTCTTCGACCGGCCATTGCCGCGCCCATTCGAGCGAGACATACGGATAGGTCGTCGTGGCGCCTTCCTGCGGCCGGATCTCCACCAGATCGAGCACCTCGAACCCGCATTCGCGCAACAGCCGGATACGCTCGCCATGCGAAATATGGAACTCGGTTGAGCCGTCGTTCCAGGTCATCCAGTGCATACCGAACAATGGTCGCTCCAGCGTGGTGGTAACCGGCGTCTCTTCAACCACGCCTTCTGCCTCATCCGGTGTACAGATCATCAACTGCACGCTGTTCCCCAGGAACATCAACTCTCCCCCGGGACGCAACAAGCGCGCAGCTTCGGGAATCCATTTATAAGGGTCGCACCAGATCGCCGCGCCGTATTCGCTGACCGCGTAGTCGAACGACTCGTCTGGGTAGGGAACGTCTTCCGCATTTCCCAAAAGAAGCGGGAACTCGATACCGTGCTCGTGTTGCAGGCGACGCGCCGTCTCGAGCTGATTCGGGGAATTGTCGATTCCCACCGGCTTCGCGCCGCGTTTCGCCAGCCATGACGAGACATAGGCCGTTCCACACCCCAGCTCGATGGTGTCCTTGCCATCCAGATCATCGGGGAGCAGATGCCATTCCGATTCCGGAGCTGAAAAGATCCCCCAGGTCACCTCATCGGTCGCCCAGGCCCGCTCCCCGGCTGCCACATAGTCCGCCGCCATCTGATCCCAGGCTGCCCGGTTTCCTTTGACATATTCGGGAAGTTCCATATTGCTGTCCATACGTCTCACTCTCCAATCGGAATCAGTTCATTACGATTTCCATCGAACAATTCCGCATCATACTGCGCAATTGGAAGGACCTCTCCACCTGCGATCGCCAGCGGGTCACAATACAACCAACGCGAACGTTGAGTAAGAAGCGAGGAAACGACATGATGTCGACGTCGAACGAAAACTCCCGACCCGGGCAAGCCGCGCGGGCGTACAACGACCGCACCAAATATCGGTTCGTGACCAAGCCCGATGGAACCGAGGATATCGTGGCCGGGACGCCGCCCGAGGCGTTCCCCGCACTGGGCGAGCAGGATCCGGCCAACGACCCGGGCCGGTTCAAGATCGTTCAGGGCGTCGAAACGCTGCCGCTTCCAAAGGAACCGATCGTCTCGTCCATCACGGCGCTCGAAACCCTGACCGCCGAGGGGCGACAACCTGACGGTGTCGCGATCCCCGATCTTGCGGTCCTTGCTCGACTCCTCCAGCGGTCCAACGGCATTCTCAAGGTGGGGACACATCCTCGCACGGGCAAGGAGATCGCCTATCGCGCGGCCGGGCAAACCGGCGCCCGGTATCACCTCGAGCTCTATCTGGTCACCGGGGGCGTGCCTGGTCTCAGCGCCGGGGTCTACCATTACGGGGCTCACGACGATACGCTCAGCGTGCTGCGCACCGGGGATTACCGAGCATATGTTGCCCAGGCCACCGGCAACGACCCAGCCATCGCTTCCGCGCCTGCCATCCTGATCGTCACCAGTCAGATCTGGCGGAATGCCTGGCGTTATCTCGATCACAGTTACCGGCAGGTCTACTGGGACATGGGGACCATGCTGACCAACACGCTGGCGATGGCCGCCAGCGCCGAGGTTCCCACCGAGGTCGTCTTTGGCTTTGCCGATTCCGAAATCGAGCAATTGTTAGGAGTCGACGGCCGTGATGAGCTGGTCGCCGGTATGATGGCCCTCGGCCGTACGACCGAGCCGCATCCTGCCTCCCCGCCGGTCACCCCAATCTCATTCGAGCAGACACCGGCGGCCGCGGACAGCCCGAAGTTCCCAGTGATCGAAGCCGCCTACCGGGGCACCTCGCTCCCAACCGGTGATGCCGCCGCGACATGGCGCGTTCAGGCCTCGACTGGCTCGCTTCCTATGCCAACCGCTCCACCTGCCGGGCCGACGATCCCCTTGCGTCCCCAGAGCACGAGCGATCGCTCGATCGAAGAGGTCATCGAGCGGCGCCGCTCCAACCGGCATTACAACCCGGATGCCCCCGTTTCGTTCGTGGACTTTTCGACCGTCCTGACTGCGGCCAATGGCGCTCCGCCCTTGGACGTTCCTTTTCCATCGGCGGACGTCTATCTCATCGTCAACAACGTCGAAGAGCTGGAACCGGGCGCGTATTTCTACGACCGTACCCAGAACGCACTGACCCTCATCGAGTCCGGGAATCTGCGCGAGACTGCGCGGCGCCTGGGGATGAATCAGCAATACGCGGCCGATGCGCAGGTGGTCATGTTCACCATGGCCAACCTGGACGATATCTTTGCGCGGTACGGCGACCGTGGATATCGCTTGGCGTTGTTCGAAGCGGCCGTGTTTGGAAGCCGCATGCAATTGGCGGCCCATGCCCTGGGATTGGGCGCGGTCGGATCTGGCAGTCCCGACGACGAGCTGACCGCCTTTTTCTCGCCGCACGCCGCCGGCAAGGACTACCTCTTCGTGGCAGTCTTCGGTGTCAAACGCAAGGCGAGCGGTCGGGAAAACGCCGAGGCGCTGCGGTTCCTCGACGACAAACGCGCCTGAGCCAATCCGCACTGCTATACTCGCGATCCCCGCAGTGACCGTTGACAAGAGCCTCAGGGATGAGAAGGAGCAGCGATCGAATGGTCGGCGCGATTGGTCATGCAACGTTGATCGCAGACGGGCAACCGGGACTCGAGGTCTTGCTCGAGGAGTGGACCCGCGACGTACGAAAAACCTATCCCAGCTCGCTTATCAGCTACATTGGACATGTGCATGACGAGCCAAATGAGATCGTCATCATCGTGCTGTTGCCGGACGAAGAAGCGTTTCACGCCTACCTGCATCAGTTGAGCGAAGACCCTTGGGCGGCGCGGTTTCTGCAGCATGTCGAGGGAGAAATCGACTGGGAACAGATCGAAGTCGATCAGGTGTAGCCCGAAACCGCGTCACACGTTGGGGCGTATGTACTGTCATGCGGAACCGCATTTGGGGTCCGTACGGAAGTTCTTAGGAGAGGGCTCACTGTGGATACTCGGAAATTCGACGACCTGACCCGCTCTCTTGCGGCAGGAAAATCACGACGCACCGTCATCAAGGGATTGTTCGGTGGGGTGGTCGGCGGTATTGCCGTTGCCGGCCGACCGGCCTACGGCGCATTGGCGCAGGATGCCTGCACGGCCGATACCGATTGTCTCGAGGACGAGATCTGTTGCGCGGGGTTCTGCCGTGCCATCGAGTGTTGTATCGATGATGTAGATCCCAACGCACGTTGCCCGGAAGGAACGAGTTGTTTCGAGGGCGTCTGCGATCCGATCGTACTCGGCTGCGGCAACGATGACGAGTGCGCGGAAGACGAGATCTGCTGCGGCGGTGTCTGTGCGGCCATCGAGTGCTGCATCGACGATGAAGATCCGAATGCCCGCTGTCCGGAAGGGACCACCTGTTTCGAAGGTCAATGCGACCTCGTCTGTGAGATCGCCGGTTGCGAAGACGGTCAGTGTTGCTGCAACGACGGCACCTGCTCAAGCGACTGCTGCGAAACGCCGATCGATGTCTTGCCAGCGACTGGAAGCGGCTCGGCCTCCGACGGTGGCGTCTGGGTGGCCGCCGCGGCGATCGGAGGCGCGGCAGCGTACATGGCGGGGCGTAAGGTCCGCACCCCGGACACCGAGGAAACGACCGGGTAGGTCCTGAATCCCGAGGAGAACGAGTGGTCTGCGCTCGGGACGCGAAGATCGCGAATGAAACGAGGGCGGCTCCGGTACTGGAGCCGCCCTCGTCATTGTGGGGAATGCACACTCGTCGCAAACGACCGGGGAAGCTCGGCGAGTGTGTGGAGCGGACACTGGCGGCGGGCGGGTCAGGAAGCCTCGCTGGCCAGTGGCTTGAGTAGTCGCGTTTCGATCAACCGCCGGAGCCGCCGCACCAGCGAATCGAGCATCGATTCGGTCGGTTCAGGCGCCGGCTCGGGGGCTGGCTGCATCGAATGGGCCGTTTTGGACGCTCCGATCTCGCGGGCGAGTTGTTGTTGAAGGGCTGGAGACTGAAACATCGCTCGATCTCGCTTCGTTCGAAGATCTCTCTGCTGATTCGAGAGGCATTGCCCCTGCAATGTCTCTACGATACGAGTGGGAACGGCGTCTGTCCGTCGCCTGAATCACGCGAAACCTGTCGGCTCCAGCACAGGTTGCGACGATTCCCTGATTTGCAACACCCTCATCGGACACGGAAACGAGAACGCCCGGGGCCATTGACCCGGGCGTTCATCTCATCGTATCTCCTGGCGTCCTCCGCCAGTCCGCTGATTTGGGCAGTCCGGGAGGGCCCACATCCTCCCGTCCTGCCAACACCTGCATGATGCCGGTTGCGCAAGGTCCAGGCAGTGCCGGCAGACACAGCCCAGGTGTGCTCTACACGACAGCAGGCGGCATGCGGCGGGCAGCAGGCAGTACGAGATTCGTTGTTGGTGCGTGGTCCGCGATCCAATGTGGATTGTGCGAGATTACATCGCGCTGAAAGCTGCCTACCGATGGTTGCCTGCTAATCGCTGACTGCTGACTGCTGCTGATTGCTGACTGCCGCACCCGCGACGTCGACTTCCCAGACACCTATGCGGCGGTACTTCTCGTAGCGTTGCTCCATGAGCCGGTCGATACCGGAGGGCTGGTCGACCAGGCGCATGAGCGCTTCGAACTGGCGGCCCAACGCCTCGCCGGCGGCGGAGATGGTTGCTTGCGGAGCTTCGTGCGCTGGAACGGGTTCGGACACGATCTCATCGACGATCCCGAACGTGTAAAGGTCGGCGGCGGTGATCCGCATGGTCTCGGCCGCCTCCGGCGCCTTGGCAGCGTCTTTCCAGAGAATGGCGGCGCAGGCTTCCGGGGAGGCAACCGCGTAGACCGCGTTTTCCAACATCAGAATTCGGTCCGACATACCGATGGCCAGCGCGCCGCCCGAACCACCTTCGCCAATGACCATGGAGATGACCGGAGTCTTGAGACTGGCCATGGTCAGCAGGCTTTCGGCGATGGCCGTTCCCTGGCCTCGCTCCTCCGATCCGACCCCCGGTTCGGCGCCGGGGGTATCGATGAAGGTGATGACCGGAATACCGAATTTCTCGGCATGCTTCATCAGCCGTTCGGCTTTGCGATAGCCCTCGGGGCGGGCCATACCGAAGTTGTAGCGCAGGTTCTCGCGGGTATCCGAACCTTTCTGGTGTCCGATGACCACCACGGTGCTGCCATCGAAACGGGCAAGACCGCCAACGACCGCCTTGTCGTCACCGAAACGCCGATCCCCATGCAGCTCGACGAATCCCGTCATCAGCTGGTCGATATAGGCCAGCGTATGCGGGCGGTCAGGATTACGTGCGAGCTTGACCCGGTCCCAGGCGGTCAGCGGCGCGTTCGGATCGCGTTCTTCCACCTCGACGGTGGCTTCGACCTGGGGCTCGGCAGCTTTCTCGCGACGGGATCGCCTCATTGGGCGACTCCATTCTGGCGCTCGGCGCCGTTTCCATTGAGCTCACGGCCGGAGCCATTGGCGTTTGGTATCCAGGGGATGCTCTCGCCCCGGTCGACCTGACGGGCTCGCGCGTAATGATCGAGCAGGTCGGCCAGCCGGCGGCGAAGGGTCGCGCGATCGACGATGAGGTCGATCATCCCGTGATCGAGGAAGAATTCGGCCGTCTGGAATCCGTCGGGTAGTTTCTGCTTGGTGATTTGCTCGATGACCCGCGGTCCGGCAAACCCGATGAGCGCGCCCGGTTCGGCCATGATGATATCGGCAACGGTGGCGTAGCTGGCGGTCACCCCTCCGTAACAGGGATCGACCAGCAACGAGATATGCGGTACGCGCGCCTCACCCAACCGGGCGAAGGCGGCAACGGTTTTGGCCATCTGCATGAGCGAAAAGAGCCCCTCGTGCATACGGGCGCCACCCGATGCATTGACGCTCAGCAGCGGAACGCCGGTTTGCGCGGACTGCTCGACCGCGCGGGTAAGTTTTTCCCCAAACACGGATCCCATGCTGGCGCCCATGAACCCAAAATCGGCAACAGCAACGGCAATCGGCCGGCCCTCGATGGTTCCGATACCGGTGATGAGCGATTCGGATTCGCCGGTCTTGCTTCGCGTTTTCTCTACCTTGGTTGCGTAGGAACCGGATGGATCGATGAACTCGAGAGGATCGGCGGTGCGGACGTCGGTATCCCACTCATCGAAGCTCCCCTCGTCGAGCAGGAGCGTGATTCGCTCGCGTGCGCCCAGGCGGAAGTGGTAGTCGCATTTGGGGCAGACGTTGAGGTTGTGCTCGACCTCGCGGGAGTAGAGCGTTTCGTCGCAATTGGGGCATTTTTGCCACAACCCGTCGAGCTGCGGTTGGTTGAGCCGCTCGTCATCGACGGAGACTGGCTGGAACTTATCGCCCCGATGAAAAAACTGACGCATGGGTAGTCAAAGTGCCTGGTTGGCCGCAGAACGAAACGACGCGATGCGAGTGCGAGGAGATACGCCTGCGAGCGGCCGCCACGGGACGCAGACGCGAACCAAGGGAGGATACGTCAGGAGCGGGCGATTCGCAAAAGAAACGAGGGGTTCGGAGTTGGGATTTAGGAGCCGCGCCACAACCTGACGCGTCCAGAGGTTGGGTATGGAGTGTCCGGTCGAAAATCGTACTAAAATAGTCGGAGATAAATTCCCGGACTCCGGGATTCCGGTCTCAGAATCAGGCAAAGGACACTCCAACACCATGAGCACTACCCAACCGATCGTCGAGCGTGCGATGTTTCCGCTCGTTCCGCGGATGACAACCGTTGTCGAGATCACCCAGCTCACCCCGAAGATGCGCCGGTTCGTGTTGCAGGGTGAGGATCTGAGGTCGTTCGAATCACGCGATGCCGACGACCATATGAAGCTGGTCTTTCCGGCCGAGGGGCAAGCCGAGCCGGTTTTGCCACAGGTGACCGATCAGGGACTGAAGTTGCCGGACGGAGCGGTTCCACCACAGCGGCGTGATTTCACACCGCGGTTGTTCGATGCCGCTACGGGGACCCTGACGGTCGATTTCTATCTGCATGGCAGCGGTCCGGCTGGAAACTGGGCGGAGTCGGCAACGATCGGCAGCAAGCTCGGGGTCTTGGGGCCACGTGGCTCGAAGGTGGTCACGGGTGGCGTCGATGTCTATCTCCTCGTCGGCGACGAGACCGCACTCCCCAGCATTGCGCGCCGTTTGGAGGAGCTCCCGGCCGGACAGAAGGCGATCGCGATCGTCGAGGTCGATAATCCCGCAGAGGAACAGGAGATCGAGACCAAAGCGGATGTGCAACTCACCTGGCTGCATCGCAACGGCGCCGCGCCGGGAACGACCAACCTGCTGGAAGATGCAATCCGTGCACTGCCGAAACCAGAGGGCACGGTCTACACCCTCGTCGGCGGCGAAGCCACCAGTCTCCGCCCGATCCGCGCCTACATGAAGGAAGCTGGCTACGATCCGGCGCTCACCAGCTTCTCCGGACACTGGAAGCGTGGCGTCTCCGACCACGATCATCACGAAGAAGTCTGATGAGGAGCTAGGATTTAGGAGTTAGGAAAGGTGGGATACCCGCATCCACCATTCTCACGGTGTTACTGAAACCCAAAAGCGATAAGCTACGTCGACTGACTTGGATACGATCGGTAGACCATTCGGCTTCCTCAGAGCACCGAATTCGCTAGCACGACCCAACTCCTAAATCCCAACTCCTAACTCCTCAATAGCCATGTACAGCCGCACTTGGAGTCTTGTCGATATTGCCGCTATGTGCGCTATCCCGCTCACATTTCTGGCTGCCTGGCAATGGAGCTGGTTTCGCGATGCCGCGGCGCGCGAGCCGGTGCGCATCTGGTTGCTCCAGCTCGGATTGTTGCTGGTCTTTTCCATTGCCCTGGGAAAAAGCAAGGGGCGCGGGCCGCTGGGCGTCATCCTGGATGAAGCCGACCGCGTGAGCCTGTCACGGTTCCAGGCGTTTCTCTGGGTCGTCCTCGTACTTGGGGGAATCGCTACTGCAATCACGGTCAACCTTGCGCGTGATTGTCGGTCCCCAGCCGGCTCTGCCGCCCCGGATCCAAGTAGATGTGCGCAGAGTCCGATCGCCCTCGATCTCCCCACTCCACTGCTGATCGTGATTGGCATCAGTCTGGCAACGGCCGGCATCTCGGCCATCATGACGGCTCGGGGACTCACGCGGGAGACACGCTTCATCCGCTCGCCACAACAGATCGCCCAGATGGACGAGCTTGGATACGTTCCACACGGCATCGTCGCCGCCAAGACATCGGCGAGTCGTGCAACGCTTGGCGATCTGGTCCGCGGAAACTTCATCACCGATAACCCCGGCCTCGAGCTCTCCCGCGTCCAGTTTCTGATGCTGACCCTCGTGTTCGCCGGAGGCTACGCCATCACCGTTGCGCAGGGATTGAACCGTGACGTTCACCAGCCGATCGACCGCCTTCCGGAGCTGGGCAGCGGGTTGACCGTCCTCTTCGCGCTGTCGGCCGGTGCGTACCTGGGCGTCAAGGCGTTCAAGGCAACCGCCGAGGAATAGGCAATGCAGCCTGCTCCGGACACAAACCCCGGACGGCAGGAGATGCTGAGCCGATCTCGCATTTCCGTCCTCCGCGCGTTTCATAAGCAGAATGGCGAAGCGAGAGGAGCTGGAGGCATGGCCCAGAGCGTACGAGACCGGCTACGAACAACGATCGAGTCGCGCTGGAACGCGCTGCTCGACTCGTTCGACGGTCTGACCGATGCGCAGATGGTGGAGCCAGGCGTCGTCGGCGATTGGTCGGTCAAGGATGTCTTGGCGCATATCACAACCTGGGAAGCGGAGGCGCTTCACCACTTGCCGGCGATAGCCGAAGGGAAGAAACCGCCGACCTATGCCTCCCGGTACGGCAGCCTGGACGAATTCAACGCCCGCAAGTTCGAAGAAAATCATGCCCGGTCACTGGACGAGGTACGGGAGCGTCTGCTCGACGTGCATACCCAGCTCCTCGCCTATCTCGAGACCGTGCCGGACGAGCTCCTGCACAGCAAGCAACGGTTTCGGTCCCGACTCCGATGGGATACCTATAGTCACTATGCCATGCACACCGCGCACATTCGCGAATGGAGAGCGGAGTGAGCGGGATGAACCACTCACGCGCTGGTACAGCAAACCGCGCGTGAGCATGGTCCTACCCCGGGCCGTGTCCCCGCGCCGGCCTATACGTCTTCCGGGCGCTCGGCGGGAACCGATTTCGGTTCCTCCACCGGCTCGCCGGCGCGTACCGAGGCAGCGTCCAGGCGGGCAATGCGCGCCGCTTCGGTTTCCCGTGCAGGTGAGGCCGGCGGAGCAGGTTCGGCGTCGGTTTTGGCGTTCGATTCGGCGGCCGAGGATACGTTGTCCTCGGGAATGTCGAGCGCCTGCCGAAGCTGACGCAAGAAGGCAGCTTCCGCTGGACTGACCCGCGTGCCACCGAACCCGAGCAATCCACCCGCCTTGGACGCGAGCGTCACCTGATCGGCAATGGAGTAGAGCCAGTACTTGAACTCGACTGCCTCCTCGACCGTGGCATGGGCATCCATGATCGCCAGCGATTCGCCCGCCAGTTGCAATGCCCACGGACGAGACTTGGACGGATTGCGCTCCTCGACCAGATCGGCGGGCTCGCTCGCGGTACGGGCACGTTCTTTGACCTCGTCGACCTCTTCGGGATTGATCGAGTTCATCTCCAGCGCCAACCGCTGGATGATCTGGTTGTCTGGAAACGCGGTTGCGCCGTCGATCGCCGCCTGCAACCCGGCTTTCAGCTCTTTGCGGATGCTAAAGACGCCGTCCTGCTCGGCATAGGCGGTGGCCATCACCAGCGCATTCGGCGTGCGCATGAGCACGATCTGGTCGTCGGTGCTGAGATCTTCGAGTACGGTCAAGGAGTGCTCCTCGGTTTCTTGCAAAGCAAAAGATGCTTGGACGGAGATTTCCTAATTGTCGGATGCCGGCTCCAAGCGAATGCCGACGCGGACCCGGTCGTAGTCTCGATCGAAACTGATCACAGCGTCATCTGGGCCATCCGCCGACTCGATAAGGATGCAATCGACATAGTCGAGATTTGTCGCGGCAAATCGATCGAGCGCGCGCAAGTGGAGCTCGAGCCTCTCCAGGCGCAACCCTCGAAACGCGAGTATTCGCTTGAGCTCATGGCTGATTTGGTCGCGCGGATACGCGAGTCCTTTCTTCGAGGAGAGAACTTGCGTGGCCTCGACCAGAACCCCTTCAGTCGTTGTGGCGATGACCGATCCAATCGACAGATCCTTGAAGAACGCGTGTGCCAGCCGTCCTTGATGTGAAGGAGTGCCGGTCAAGTAAACGATGAAGACGTTCGTATCGACATACAACACCGGCTACTCGTTTTTCCCTTCAGGAGAAAGCCACTTGTGTACGTTCCGCTCCGCGACATCATCGAACACGTCACGTTCGATCTCTTTCCAGTTTTTGGATTGATCGGGCATAGGAACAACGCCATAGCCGCTGAGCAGATTCGATTCCGCTTTCTCGATCTGAATGTGGCCCTCCTCCAATGCAATCACGACAATGTCCTTCGGCTCGATATCGAGCTCCTTGCGCAGATCGACCGGGAGCGTGATCTGCCCCTTCTGGCTTACGCTGCTGGTGTAGTAGGTTTTCGTCGATTTGGCCATGGTACAACCTTTGAGGATGCGTACAACTCACTTGCAACGGTTGTACACTGTTGGCAAGCGTTGGTCAAGGGCTGGAGCAGGATCCGGGATCGACGCGAGGAGGTCGGCCCAGGACCGCCGGCGACGGCATTCCCAGGCAATTACCCGGATTCCGGATACGGTCGGGCTCGCTCGTACGGTTGCGTGGGCCCGGGGACAGCGCGGGCAGCGCCGCCCCCGATTCGAGACGAGATACCGGTTATGCAGGTGGCGCCGGCTCGCGGTCGGTTGACTGTCGTCCCAGCCAGCGCACTCCGGCTGCCGCAAGCACCGCAACACCGCCGGCGACCGGCGCCTGCCTGAGGAAGGGATCCTCGGACATGCTGGTTGCTCCGCTGCCGGTCGCGGGCAACGTCGTGGCGCCATCACGATCCGTGTCGTCGCTGCTTCCGGAATCCTCGCACGTACCATCGACGCAGCTACCGCTGGCACAGGCCGCGCCGCAGGCGCCGCAGTTGGCGGGATCGCTGGAGAGATCGAGGCATTGCGCACCGCACATCGTGTAGTCCGGTAGGCAGGTGACCTGGCACTCGCCGGCAACACAGACGCCGATGCTCGATTCACCCGGCCCCACTTCACCGGCACACTGGATGAAACACGTGCCGCAGTGAAATGCGTCGCTCTGCAGAGCGACGCACTCTCCCCAGCATTCCGTGAAGCCGGGTTCGCATTCGACCGTGGACGTACATATTCCGTCTACGCAGGGCCCGGTCGTGCAGAGGTTGCCGCAGGCCCCGCAATTGAGATCGTTGGTCAGGTCGGCGCAGTAGCGGCCCCCTCCGATGGGGTCCTCGCAGGTCGTCAGACCGATCTCCTCGCACGAGGTGCAGACCCCCTCGATACAGACCAGATCGCCGCAGGCGTTGTCGCACACGCCGCAGTGCTCGTTACTGGTGAGCGAGTAGACGCACATCTCGTCGCAGTACATGAAGGGGGCGTTGCAGGGATCCTGGGCTGCTGCCTCACGCCGGGCCAGCGCCAGACCGCCAAGCGCGCCCAGCGCGTAGCGAAGGAGTTGGCGCCGGTTGGCTCCCTGTCCGGCAAAGCGGGCAAACGTGTCGATCATTTGCGATTCCACGGGGACCTCCTTTCCCATCGTGCAGGGATCGATCCAGAAGCGATCCTCGGACGCGATGATCATCGTTGAGTATGGGAAAGAAGCTGTCGCGGATATGACGTTGTGGCCGGGCTCGATGTGTCAACTTCGTTACAAACCCGCGCGCTCCGTCGCGCCGCGGTTGTTCGAGACTGTTGTGCGCCAGGCCGGCTCGAATCTACTGGATAACCGCCGAAACCACGGGCTCACCTGCGGGGCTGCGGGGCATTCCGCGCGTGCAGGACCGGTTCGACCTCGAACTCGACGAGCTCGAGGGTTTCCCGATCGAAGATGTCGAGCGACTGGAAGACAAAGTACTCGATTCCGGCGTCGATGAACTCCTGGTAGTAGTCGATCGTCCCCTCGACCGTCTTGGCTACCAGGCCCGCACCCCAGAAGCCAGAAATGCCGTCCGGGAAGTACTTGGCGATCTTGCGGTCGAGCGCGGCTTGATCGGGCGCGACCACCAGCCAGTGCTCGAAGCTGGACGTCAGGATGTGATCCGGATTTCGGCCAATTGCGGCGCATTGCTCGCGCAAGACGCCGAGCCGTTCGGCTGCAAGCTGGGGGCCGGCGGTGCCACCGGCCGGCCCGGGTCCAAAATTGACCATATCGGCGAAACGGGCGGCTTGCCCCAGGGTTCGCTTGCCACCACCGGCAATCAGCAATGGTGGTTCGGGCTGCTGTACCGGAGGCGAAATGGAGGCTTCGGTGATCTGGTAGTGCTGCCCCTCGAAGGTGAATGGTGGCGCGTGCCAGGCACCGCGCATGATGGTGATGTACTCCTCCAATTGGTCCTGGCGGGCGCTGGTGGGAGGATAGGGAATACCCAGCATGTCGAACTCGTTGCGCCCCATCTCCCATTCAGAGGCATTCCAGCCGATTCCAAGCCCGTTGACGGCGCGTCCGTTGCTGAGGCGATCGAGATCGGAGACCAACCGGGCGGAAACGACCGGATTGCGATATGGCGCCGCCGCGACGATCGGGCCGAGGCTGATCCGCTCGGTCACCATCGCCATTGCGGCGAGATGCAGATAAACGTCCGGTGTCCAAACGGGATGGTCGCCCAGAAAAACCGCATCGAAACCGAGCTCCTCGATTCCTTTCGCGGCTTCGATCAGCGTCTTCCCCGGTTCGGGGTGGTCACCCGCGTTTAGCTGCGCCGCGAATCGGAACTGCCCCCTTCCGCTCGCTGACCCAGGGATGCATCGTGTCGGGGACGGACATGGGCGTTGGCTCCTTTGAGAGAGAGGAGTTAGGAGTTGGGATTTAGGAGTTCGGAACGAACGAATGCGGGGAGCATATCCTAGTTTCCCGGGATTGGCCGAACGACGTCTGAGGCCAGCAGTCTCCTTTCAATTAGGAGACACGGGTCGCAATGCGACCAAAGTCCCAGCTCCTAACTCCCAGATCCCAACTCCTTCGTTCCCGTATGGATCGCCACCGTGCCGAACCCCAACATCGTCACGTGGGTGTTGGTCAACCCGGCAGCGCGCATGAGCATGACGAGCTGGGTACTGGCCGGGAAGTTGGCAACCGATTGCGGCAGGTATCGGTACGCGCCGATATCGCCGCTCAACACGCCACCAACGATTGGCACGATCTTCTCGAAATACAAGGAAAAGAGACGTCCAAGCACCGGTTTGCGATAGGGCGTCATCTCTAGACAGACGAACCGGCCACCGGGACGCAACACGCGGGTCATCTCAGCAATGGCGGCGGCGTAGTCCGGCATGTTGCGCAGACCGAACGAGACTGTGCAGGCGTCGAAGCTGTTGTCGGGAAAAGGGAGAGCCATGGCATCGCCGATCAGGAATTCGATATCCGATCCGCGTGCAGCTCCCTTGGTCCGGGCTGCGCCGATCATCTCCGGCGAGAAGTCGAGTCCGATCACCGTTCGAGCGCCGGCGGCCCGGATGTCGAACGCGACATCTCCCGTGCCGGTGGCCACATCGAGCACTGAATCGCCCATCGCGGCGGCACGGGTGGCAATGAGCTTGCGCCAGCGCAGATCCATGCCAAAGGTCATCAGGTGGTTCATCAGATCGTAGCGGGGGACGATCCGGTCGAACATCGCGCGTACCGTTGCCGGCTCGGCGATCGCGCCTGGGTTGCGCGGGCGTGATTCGGTCATCGAGAAATCACCAAAGCGGCCGAGAGCAGCACGCTATAGAGCAGGAGCGCTTTGCCGGTATTGCCAAGCGACGGATTGAGCGCGGGCCCGGTTTTGGTTGTGATCTCCTGCCAGAGTCGATAGAAGACCGGCCACGCAAAAACGGTTAGCATCCACGACCAGCTCAGCCAGCCGATCAGGAAGAGAACGAACGGCGTTGCCATCGCAATCGCCAGCATGAGCCCATATTCGTATTGGGTGTTACGCGCGCCGATCCGGACCGCAATGGTTCGTTTTCCGGTCGCCGTGTCGGTCGGGATATCGCGTAGATTGTTCACGATCAGGATGCCGATCGCCAGCGCCCCGATGGGAATCGAGATCGCTACAGCCAGCCAGGTCAGCTCGAGTGTTTGCACGTATGCCGTCCCGGCCACGGCCAGCAGACCGAAAAAGAGGAAGACGAAGAGCTCCCCGAGCCCCAGATAGCTGATCGGGAACGGACCGCCGGTATAGGCGACCGCGCAGACGATGGCAGCCAGCCCCAGCAGCAAAAACGGCCAACCCGCCCGCCAGACGAGGGAGAGGCCACTGACCGCTGCCAGTGCCAGAACCACGCCGGTTGCTTTCAGGACGGCGTCTGCACTCAGGATTCCTCCGGCGGTAACCCGGGTCGGACCTGCGCGCTCGGCCGTGTCGGCGCCTTTCTTGAAATCGATGGCGTCATTGGCGAAATTCGCCGCGATCTGCAGCAGCAGCGCCGTGACCAGCGCCGCCACCGCGGCGGGCAGGAAGAATCCATGCTCGTGGATAGCGACCGCGGTTCCGGCAATGACCGGGGCAATCGCGGCCGGAAGCGTTTTCGGCCGCGCCGCCAGCCACCATGCCTTCCAGAGCGGCATGACCGGTTTGGGATTCAGGCTGGCAGGTTCGAATGGTTGAGTCGGCATCAGAGAAGGCAACGGAATGGTGTCATTCGTCGGGGAGACCGAATGCGTCGAGCGTGGTGACCAGTCGCGGCACGAGCGTCGGAACCTCTGTGGTGGCTGCGTCCCAAATCGTCTTCTCTTCGAGTTCATCGTAGCTGTGTGCAATCCGATTGCGGAGACCGACGATTGCATGAAGCTCCGGAAACTGATCGTGGAGTTCTGGGTTCCGACTCGCAGCAGCTTTCAATGATTCGGAGAGGATTTCGAATTGCCGCTCGACAGCCGATCGGAAATAGACATCGTTCAAAAAATCGTCGAACGTCCGTCCAGCTATGAATTGCTGAATGTGCTGCGCCGCGATCATTGCGTCATGCAGCCGCTTCGCCGTCCGTTCGTGCATAGATAGTCACCCGGCTCCTGCTGATACTCGAACGGAAATATGGATTCTTGAATGGTTTGTCGATGAGAAGATCGACCCTGCGGCCAAACAGTGATTCCAACGCCTCTGCAAAATCCACGAAACGCCGGGCCAATCCAGGAGATTCATCGGCGAATGTGACGATCAGGTCGATATCGCTTCGCTCAGGGTCGAACGCACCGGTTGCCGCAGACCCGAAAACGTCCAGCTTCTCCACGCCATAGCGTTGGCAAAGCGTAGAAATGGACGGCAGGTTGCGCTCGATGAGGTCGATCATCTCGTCTCTCCTCAAAGAGGAGGATACCCCGAACGCACGACGATGCGGTCTACTCCCCCAAAATCCGCAGAATCTCCTCCCCATACCGTTCCGCGCGTGACGCCCCGAAGCCGTGCACCTTGGCCAGCTCAGCGACCGACCCCGGGGCGACGAGCGCCATCTCTCGCAACTGGGAGTTGCTGGCGATGACGAAGGCCGATTTGCCTTCTGCCTTCGTTTGCTGTTTGCGCCACTCGGCCAGGCGGGCATACCGTTTGCCTTCGTCGGAGCGGGGATCGAACTCGTCGGGCATGGCCGAGAGTTGGGCACGGCGTTGGAGCCGGCTGCCGGGAAGCTCGACCGACCGCGCGCTCTTGCCCTTGGACGTCACGCCGATCAGCCGGTATTCGTCCTTCATATAGAACTCGAGATAGTCGTGCTCGATCAGCTCGTCGATGAGCTTTTCGATGGCGTGCGGGCTGAGGTGCCGCAATGCCCCGAAGTGCTCTGACCGGTCTTCCCGCACCTTGCTCTCGGTCGAACCGGTCAGAAGTCGTGACAGCCCTGGTTTCCCCATGCCAAACGGAAGATTCCTGGCTGCATCCAGCAAGACGTCGGCGTCGACCAGGGTCGGCCGGCTCGTTTGCTCGCGCCGGGTTCGACCCGAGCTTGGTTTGACCTTTCCGGTGCAGACATCGCAGGCCGTTCCGCAAGGCTCCAACCGTTCACCAAGATGCCTGGCGAGCAGTACATGACGGCAAGAGCCCTCATGATCCTGGATGTAGCCCATCATCAGATCGATACGCCGGTCGTTGTCACGGCGCGCCTGGTCGAGCAGGCGCTCGATCCGGTCGGCGATATTGGGCGGAGGCGGCAGCAGATGCACGGCGATCCCGCGGGTTCCACCACGGACGCTCAGGGTTGGGTCTTCGGTCAGGTGCCGGTCGAGCTCGAACGGGGAAATGCCAAGCGCGGAACAGGCTGCCGCGGTACCCACAACGACCGGAAGCTCCAGCTCGTTCACCCAGTTGGTGTACCGTTCCGGGACGGAACCTCGCCCATCGACATTTCCGTTTCCGCCCATGAAGCGGGAAAGCGCGTAGCTCACCGGCGCGTCCGGATGGCGGGTAATCAAACCGGCTTGCTCGAGAATGCCGAGCGCGACGCGCGAGTCGATCTGCTCGTCCGGATCGTCGGATCGAAGCGCCAGCTCGATCCGGCGGGGATCGACCACGGTCCATTCACCGTCGGCGGCTTTCTTGATCTCCTTATAGACCTCGCGTAGTGAATCGATCTTGATTTCTTCACGCCGGGCGAACTGCCGCAGCCTGGAACCATCGTTGCCGGTCGCCAGCAGAATGCAGCGGGCGCCGCGGCCATCGCGTCCGGCACGACCCGATTCCTGAGCATAGGCTTCCAACGAAGCCGGCGCAGCAAAATGGATGATGAACCGGACATCGGATTTGTCGATACCCATACCAAACGCCACGGTTGCCACGACCACACGGGTTTGTCCACTCATGAACCGTTCCTGGTTCCAGGTGCGGGTTTCAGCGGTCAGTCCGGCGTGATAGGCGACGGCCTGCACCCCCCGGTCGCAGAGCGTGGCGGCCAGCGATTCGAGCTGGTCTTTCATCAAGGCGATCAAGGGGGAGATGACGATCGTCACACCGGGCAGGAGCATGGCCGGGAGCTGGAAGGTGAGCGACTTGCCCGCCCCGGTCGGCATAATGCCCAGCGTATCGACCCCAGCCAGGACCCGTTCGATCACCTGCCGTTGCCCATCCCGCAAGGTCGTGTGCCCGAAGTCGCGTTGCAGGACGTGGAAGACCCGGGGATCGAGCGGCTCACCGAGGGTCTCCGCTGCTTCTACTACGCGTGAAGCGGGCTCGCCCTCATAGCCCGGCAGCTTGGCATCGGGAGAAATGGACGAGCGGTTTGGCGCAACTGGCGCCGGCAGTTCTTCGACCTCCCAATCGGCAGCGCTGGCATCAACCGTTTCCAGCGCGGTTTTGATCTGGGCCTGCAGGCTCGATCGTCGTTCGTCGCGTTCCGCCGCCACGCGCGCACGAAGATCGGCGGCGATGCTCGGCTCGCCAGCACGCTCCAGCAGTTCGGCGAGGCGGGTCAGGTACGACTCGTACCCCAACTCGACCGCATCTTCCAGTACCGTGTGCAGCAGCGGGCGCGCATCGCCGGCGCGATCGTTGTCGAGCAGCCAGGTGGCCATGAAGACATTTGGCCAGAACCCGTCCGGATCGGCATCCAGCTCGCGTCGCAGCCGGGGATGGAGCTCGCTGGGTGGGGTGAGCGCGCGGTCGACCGCGGTGCCCAGATGTTTCACCTGTTGCTGATCGCCGCTGGTCTGGCGGACGGCCTCGTAGAGCTCGGCGGCGCGCTCGACCTCGCCCTGGTCGAGGAGAAACCGGGCAAGCTGCACGGTGGCGGTGGTGGACGGGTGGCGCTCGGCGCGGAGCTCCAGTAACCGTCCCTGCTCGGCTGCATCGTTGCGGGCGCTTGCGACCCGTATCCGAAGCTCGATCAGCTTGGCCGATTCGCCCCGCTCGCGTTCCATGGCATCGATGAGCCGGACGGCATGATCGAGCTCGCCCCCTTCGATTGCCCAGGGAATGATCTTCCAGCGCAAATCGAGTGGCAGTCCCCGCCACGTTCGGTCATCGATTCGTTGCAGCAGCTCGGCCGCTTCGGTCACAATGGGTTGTCCTGTTCGTACACGCGCGAACATGTGTTCGCAATTCTAGCGCATTTGCGCGTTATCGAGACCGATTGTCCTGATCGTTCAGAAGACGCTGCCCGCGTCGTACTGGGTACAATAGCGACATGGCGACACAAGACATTTCCGGCGGAACAGTGCACGAGCTCCCTGCGGATCTTCACGATGCGTTGCTTGCCGATCCGAAGGTGCTGACGTTATGGGAAGAGATTACCCCGCTGGCGCGCAACGAGTTCATCTGTTGGGTCGAAGACGCCAAGCAGCTCAAAACCAGGCAGCGCCGCATCCAAAGAACATCCGAAGAGCTTCTCGAGGGCAAGCGCCGGCCCTGTTGCTGGATCGGCTGTGTTCACCGCACCGACAAGGCGATAAGCCCATCGGTGCAAGGGATTCTCGAGAAACGGGCCAAGAAGTCGTCGTAGCGTAGTTGTCCCGCGCCCATACGGATGAACGGGTTCCAGACAAGGAGCGGCTCCTCGACGTCGCTCGGAACAACGGGTGCGTTCCTAACTCCTGAATCCCACCTCCGAACTCCCCAATACCTCCTCGATCATCCGGTGCCCCTGCATCTCGAATGGTTCGTCGCCGACTCGGTATGCCCAGATCGCGGTGCCGATTGCCTCGCGTACCTGCAGGATGTACCAGAGGTCTGGCGTGCGAGGATCGGATCCGTATCCGTCGAGAAAGGCCGCTTCCAGGGCGGGATTGGTCCGGAATTCTCGAACGGCCAGTCGGGCGAAATCGGAGAATGCCGGTCGCCAGTCGGCGCGTCCGAAATCAATGGCCAGCAGGGTGTCTCCATCGACCAGCCAGTTACGTGGTTGCCAGTCGCCGTGGGTAGGAACCAACGTGACGGGACGTGGCTCGTGCGCGAGAAGGATGTCGCGCAAGCGGCGCACCGTTGCTGAAGGGATGCGGTGCTCGGCCTCCAGCCAGGCGAGCGACTTGCGTGTGAGCTTGGCTTCGTAGTCCTCGTCCGGCCGAGCATCGAGCCGATGTAATTCCGCAAGGAGCGCGCCGGCTTGTCGATACAGCGTGGGATCGTTCGCTGCCGCAGTCCCTTCCATCAAAGAACCGGGGAGATAGTCGAGCAGCATGATCTTCATATCGCCATCGTGCCGCAGCATACGGGCGGCGCGCCCCCGGGCAACCCACGGAGCGGTGAAGTGCTGGTGGGCATGGATCTCACGGTCGATGTGGTGATTGGTTGGTCCACCGGCTTTGACGATCCGGTCGCCATCCGGGGTGCGGAGATGCAAAACGGTGGTATCGACCAGGTTCCAGCTGAGATCGGCGACGAGCTCCGCCTCCGGAAGCCAGGTGCGGACAACTGCCTGTTGGCCCGACGAGATACGTGGAAGGTCGATCATGCCGCTGACCCTACCATGGCTGTGAGGCGTTCGGAGACGATGGCGCGTGCATTCCCAACTCCTCAATCCCAGCTCCTAGCCGTGTTTGAAAAGCCCACCGTGCGGCCTGATGGGCGCCGTGTTTCGGGTTCTTCGTGCCGTTGAGGCCCCGAAACTCGCCGCTTCGGTCTCCTCCGGTCCCCGGACTCCGGACTCCGGACCCTTTTTAAATACGGCCTAACTCCAAGATCCCAACTCCCCAACCTTGACGATGACGGGAAACTTCCAGACAATGTGCCCATCCACCACGCGCCGAGCGAGGCGCATTTCGAATGCCCGGCAACGTGCCGGTGAACCCGAAGGTATGCATTTCACGATGTCCAGTGAAAGGAGCCTTTGACCCGGGGAAAGGCAGCGGTTCTGACGATCGGAGCTGCGATGAGTCGATCACGACAAGAGAGGGAACTTCAGGATGACATCACAACGAGACCTGCTTCGATTGCTCGCCAGCGTCGAGAGCACGAACATCTCGCGCCGCGAGCTCGTGAAGCGCGGCTCGGCTCTTGGCCTGGGCGCCTATGCGCTGGGCGCGGTCGGACCTCAACTGTTCCAGGCTCGGGCGCAGGACAATGCGGGAACCCCGGGTGGCAACCTGACGGTTGCGCTCGTCGGTGAGCCGCCGACCCTGGACGAACATCAGACGACCGCCGGGGTGACGGCCGAAGTGACGTCCCCGGTGTATGAGACGCTCTTTGCCTACGACAACGAGTTTCAGCCGATTCCCATGCTGGCTGACACGTACACCATCTCCGAGGACGGTCTGACACAGACCATCACGTTGCGCCAGGGCGTGCCGTTCCACAACGGCGAAGTCATGACGGCCGCCGATGTCAAAGCATCGCTCGATCGGTGGGGACAGATTTCCGGGGTCGGCAAGAACCTCTACGCCAAGATCACCAGTGTCGACGCCACGGACGATCACACCATTACCCTGAACCTGACCGAGCCCTATGGCACGGTGGCCATCGCGCTGTCCAATAACACGCAGGCCTGCTCGATCTATCCGAAGTCGGTCATCGACGCCGGAACGCTGGAGCCCAATGAAACCTGTATCGGCACTGGGCCGTACAGGCTGGCCGACCGCCGGGCGGATGCCTACATCCGGTTGGAGCGGTTCGACGACTACGCGGCGCTGGAGGGCGGCCCGAACGGCTACGGCGGCACCAAGTACGCCTATGCCGATACCATCGAGTTCATTCCGGTGACGGATATCGCCGCGCGCGTGGCCGGTCTGCAGGCGGGCGACTACCTGATGCACATGACCAGTGCCATGAGCAATGACCAGTACGACGTGGTGGTCGACTATCCGGGACTGGTCACCACGATCAACACCCCGACCGAATGGCCGGTCTTCTTCCTCAACTGGCAGTCCCCAGTGATGTCCAACCTGGCATTGCGCGAGGCGGTCCAGGCGACCCTGGACATGGAACCGATGCTGCAAGCCGCCTACGGCACGGCCGATTTCTACCAGCTCGACCCGGGACTGATGATGAAGCAGACCGCCTGGTACACCACGGCCGGGGAAGACCGCTACAACATGGCCGATCCGGAGCTCGGCAGGCAGAAGCTGGAAGAGGCTGGCTATGACGGCACCCCGGTGCGCTTCATGTCGACCCAGGAATATGGCTACATGTACGCCACCTCCACGGTGGCGGTCCAGCAGCTCGAAGCCATTGGCATGGTCATCGACCATCAGGTCATCGACTGGGCCACCGTGGTCGAGCGACGCGCCCAGCCCGAAGAATGGGACATGTTCGTGACCGGTCACGGCTTCGTGCCCGATCCGTCCCAGATTTCGTATGTCGGTCAGATGAACATCTACCCCGGTTGGTGGGACAGCGAGGACAGCCTCGAGCTCGCCGCCCAGATGCTGGCTGCCGGCACCTTCGAGGAGCGTTTCCCGATCTGGGAGCAGATCCAGGCAAACGCATATACCCAGATTCCGGCCATCAAGATCGGTGACGGCGCCACCTTGACGGTTCTGTCGGATCAGGTCAAGGGGATGGACGCGCAGTTCGAGCGCGGATACAAGTACTGGAATCTCTGGATCGAGGGATAGACGAACAAACCAGCGAAACGTCCGCGGGGTGGCCGGTCCGGCCGCCCCGCCCGTTCGCAGTCAAGGGACTGCAAGCCAGTCGCTTGTCGGAGACCTAGCTTGTGGGTACCTACATCCTGCGCCGCTTGCTGATGCTGATTCCGGTGATGCTGATCGTCGGGGTTGTCGTGTTCATGCTGGTGCATCTCACACCCGGCGATCCCGCCGCAGTCATTCTGGGGCAAAGCGCAACTGGCGAGCAGATCCAGCAGCTTCGTGAGGAGCTGGGACTCAACGACCCATTTCTCGTGCAGTTCTTCAACTGGTTTCGCAATGCATTGCGGCTCGATTTTGGCGAGTCGCTCTTTTTGGGCATGCCGGTAACCGAAGCGCTGCGCGAACGCGCCCAACCGACCATCCTGCTGACCACCTACGCGTTGATCTTCGAGATCCTCATCGGCGTTCCGGCTGGGGTCATTGCGGCAATCAAGCGAAACTCCCTGGTCGACCGCGTGCTGATGGTGATGTCCATCGCCGGGGCGGCGATCCCCACCTTCTTCCTCGGAATCGTGCTCATCCTGGTCTTCGCGGTCCGCTTGAAATGGGTTCCGGCCGGCGGGTATGTCCCGATCGAGGAAGACCCGGTGCAACATTTCAAAGGGATGATTCTGCCCGCCTTCACCCTCGGGTTTTCCGCCGCCGGGTTGCTGGCGCGCCTGGTCCGCTCCTCGATGCTCGATGTCCTGCGAGACGACTACATTCGCACCGCGATGGCCAAAGGGCTCAAGTTCCGCAAGGTGGTCACCGGTCATGCGCTCCGCAACGCGCTGATCCCGGCGATTACCGTGATCGGCTATTCCCTTGGCGCGTTGCTGGGTGGCGCGGTGGTGACCGAAACCGTGTTCAATATCCCTGGCATGGGACGACTGGTGGTGCAGAGCATCTCCCGGCGAGACTATCCGCTGATCCAGGGAGCAATCATGCTGATTGCCGGGATCTATGTCCTGGTCAACCTGCTGGTCGACGTTCTGTACGTCTATATCGATCCCCGGATTCGCTATGGCAGTTAACACGCCGGTCGATTCGACCCAGAATCTCGAAGAAATGGGGGATGCCCTCGGCGATCTCCAGGTGCGCTCCGAGCGGCGCTGGTTGCAGGCGCTCAAGCGCAACCGCTTTGCCCTCGTGTCCGCGGTCATCATCGTCTTGCTGGTGCTGATGGCAATCTTTGCGCCCCTGCTTGCGCCCAAGAATCCCAAATTCCTCGATCCGTCGATTCGCCTGCTCGAACCGGGCGCAGGACATCGATTTGGCACGGATGAATTTGGCCGGGATGTCCTGAGCCGGGTGATCTATGGGGCCCGAGTCTCGTTGCTCATCGGGGCCAGCGTGACGCTGTTTGCCGCGTTGATTGGGTCGGTGCTGGGGTTGGTTTCCGGATATTACCCACGCTTCGATACACCGATCATGCGCTTGATGGACGGGATGATGGCCTTCCCCAGCATTTTGCTGGCCATCGCGATCATGGCGAGTCTTGGTCCCAGCGCGCGGAATGTCTTTATCGCGCTTACCATCGTCTATGTCCCGACCATCGCCCGGTTGGTCCGTGGCTCGACCCTGGTCTTGAAGCAACAACCGTTCGTGGAATCGGCGCGGTCGATCGGTATGCCGGGATCACTCGATCTGGCGCTACGTGTTCCCGAATGCCTTGTCTCCCCTGATCGTGCAATGCGCCTTCAGTGCCTGGCGTTCGCCATCATTTCCGGGCGTCGCTTTCCTTCACTCGGTGCGGGGTTCCACCGGACGAGCCATCGTGGAGACATGCTGCGTGATGGGCAAAAGCTCATCCAGGCGCGCCTGGTGGATCGGCCATCTTCCCCGGAATCTTCCTCGTCATCACCGTTCTGTCGTTCAACATCCTGGGCGACGGTCTGCGCGACGCAATCGACCCCCGTGCCCGGGAACGGTAGGGCGAACAGAATCACAACGGTCCAGCAATCAGCGGTCACCTACCCGTCGTCCCGACCGAAGCGGAGAGGACCGTTACCTGGTTGCTCACGCCGCGGTCGATTCGCCGTCGTTCTGACATTCCGCCTCCCGAAACGTCTCACCTCGGGATCAGCTCCACGACAATCGATGCAGGAGGAACACGAACTTATGCCCCTCGACACCCAGCTCCGACAGCGGCTCGCTCCTCTTGAAGGACGGCCAATGCGCACATGCCGTTCCAGGAAGCGTTACCCGGATTTCCCCATCGACAAGATCAACCATCATCCCACCAACGTGCCGTACTCATTGCTGGCACCTGATCAAGCATCTACGTCTCACCCAGCGACATCAGACTACCTGCGCGATGCCGCCTACGAGGCCATCGGCCGGGACTACTGGCCCATGCCCGATGCCACCACGGATCAAACCGGCTGGAACGACAGCATCGCCTTCGAAGCCGACCTCGCCGAATTGATCGCCATCGTGCAAGACCCCGCCACCGACCTGACCGCCACCGTCCCGAGCAGCAACGACCACACTATCCTGCGGGAAATCCTCATCGTGGCCGATCACAACGCCTATCACATCGGCGAGCTCGCCATCCTGCGCCAGGTCGACGATGCCTGGGGCCCGGAGCATCGAACGTCGTAGCTCGCCCAATGCGGTACGTGAGATTGGGCCGCGTTTGCACCGGCGTCGGGGGCCAAAGGAGACCGACGAAGCCGCTCCCCAGACAGCGCCCAGACGCCCCGGGCTTCCGTGCCTGGGCTATCTCCGAACCGGCTCCGGCCGCGTGGATTTCGCGCCGGCGAGGTGTAGGCGTTGGTCCAATACCAGAGCTCGGATGATTTTGACTTCTCCGGGCTCCGGGCTCCGGGCTCCGGGCTCCGGGCTCCGGGCTCCGGGCTCCGGGCTCCGGGCTCCGGGCTCCGGGCTCCGGGCTCCGGGCTCCGGGCTCCGGGCAATTTCTGAACCGACCGACGGAATCCGCATGCTCCCACCGACTACATTGGTGAGGAGCAACGTGGGTTGTGATCGCAGTATTGGAACGGGAGACGACAATCAGCGACGGGGATTGGGAACGCGGGCAGCAGCTCTCGGATCCAGCGGTGTTCGACGCCTTCGTTACGGAGGCGTTGCCGGTGGTCTATGGCTATTTCCTGCGCCGCACCGGCGGTCTGCCGGCGGTGGCCGAAGATCTCACCCAGGAGACGTTCCTGGCCGCTGTACGCCAGATCGGCAAAGGGACTCGGGTGGACGCGCCCATGCCCTGGCTGATCGGCATCGCCCGGCACCGGTTGGTCGATCACTACCGGTCGACCGCGGCCGAAGAACGCCGTTACCGTCCATTTGACGGCGACACCTTCGACCTTGCCGACGACCGTGACGAGTTCGCGGTCGTGCTCGATCGCCAGCAGGCGATTGCGGCGCTGGATGCCTTGCCGGCATCGCAGCGGTTAGCCATCAGCCTGCGGTACCTCGACGGTCTGTCTGTGCCGGAGATCGCTGCAGCGATCTCCAAATCGGTTCATGCCGTCGAATCGCTCTCCTCGCGCGGCCGCGCAACCTTCAAACAGCACTGGCCCGGGCACACGGTCGCGGGTGACGAAGTCCCTTCGAAACGCTCAAGGATCTCATCGACGAGCCAGTTGCGCCGCGGGATGCCTTCGCGGACGAGCTGCGGTCGCGCCTCATGCGTGAGATGTCCGCGAGCACTGCCTCGCACGAGCAAGCACCAGCGATGGATGCAGTATTTTGCGCCACGGCCTCCGTGGCATTCCCAGCAGAGCCCGTACGCGGATTCGGCCCTTGGTCATTCTCGACTTCGCCGCAGCAGCCGTATCGATGCCGGGCTGGCGGCGGCCTAGACCAGGGCTGGTTCCAGAACGATCCCGATCCGTCCACCGCGGTCCCGGCCGCGATGTTGCAGGGGGATGAGACCCCCACGCCACCGGCCGAGACCCCCGAGCCAACCGAGGCTCCGGCCAACACGGCGCCGACGATGGTCCCCGATGAAGGGGCTGTCATGATTACGCCGGAGACGACCGCCGGGGCGCCAACAATAGTCCCCACCGTTTCGTCACCCGGCGAATCGTTCCCCAATGCCGTTTGGACATTGCCCTGGCCCGAGGACGAGAGCATCGACTTCGGCGGCATGGTGGTGGATGACGACACGGTCTACCGATTGCTGGCAACCCCAAGCTTTGTGGGCGTGCAGGCCGTCGATGGCAAGACCGGCACGGTCGAATGGCAGCAGGCGCATCGCTGGGCTGGACATTTCTTCACGATCGAGGACGATGTGCTCTATTTCGATGGTGGGGACAATACCCTGACCGCAGTCGATGCCAAGACCGGGACAGAACTCTGGCGAGCCTCGGTCTCCGGCGCTCCATTGGCGATCGAAGAGGACGACCAACGCATCTTCGTCCTACTCGACACCACGCTGGTCAGTGCGCTCGACAAGAAAACGGGTCAGGAGCTTTGGGTTGCGCAGGGGTCGGCTCCGCAGAACGAGTCCGGCGGCTCGGCCAGCGATTCGTCGAGTCAGTTGATCGCGGTCGAGGAAAATGTCGTCGCCGTGATCTCGACCTCTGGTGTGCTCTCGGGATTCGATATGGCCACCGGAGAGGAACTTTGGTCGCATGAGGGATACGAGGCGGCGACCTCGTCGATCGAGACCGAGGACGACCGATTCATCGTGATCGATGCGGCCGGGCTTTGGGCGAACGGCCAGGAAGTGACCGGAGTTGGTTTGCAGAGCGGCACCCCCGTTGCCGGGAGCTCGGCGGCCGGTGGCGATTGCGTCGCGGTTTTTACCGGTGGCGGGCTCGATCAGACGGCCGATCCGCAACCAACGCCTGAGGGTATGCCAGCCGCCGATGGAATCCATGTCCAGGCGATCGTCCCGGCGACGGGCCAGATCCTGTGGGAGCAACAGGCGGGCCCAGGCGTGGGAGTCGCTTGGAACCAGATCCCGGCCGGTGGTGCAGTGAGCTCGCTGTGCGCGATCGAGGTCGAGAGCGGCAATGTGATTTCGATCTCGGTTGGTGATGACCAGGACGATGCCGTCGTCATCGGCAGCATCAGCAGCGGCACCTTCTACACCGGCGTTTATGACGACGATATGGAGGTCATTGGAGCGGTCGTCACAAGTTCTGCGCAAGCATCCGGGCTCGATGTGAGCGCCGCGATCGCCGAAGACGATGCCGTTTACCTCCATCTGGTCGATGGCACGCTGGTCAAGGTTCATGTCGGTGATTTCGACGATGACGACGACCACCACGAAGACCGCGACGACGATTCTGACGACGATCGGGAATCCGACGACTAACCATTCTTCCTTTCCATCCCTCTTTCCAAAGCGCCCGGCTCCAGCCAGCCGGGCGCTTTTCTCATCATCCCCGGCGGTCGTCGCGCAGGCCGCGACGGGCTGAAGCCACGTCGCGATCCGCTTGAAGTCCCGCTGGGACTACGGGAACGCAGGCTGCGGCTACCGTATTGGGAGTTGGGAGCGAGGTTTCGCAGGCAGGAGGAGGTTGGATCCAGTGTCCTGTGCCCAGTGAGTCGTGTTCGCTATCCATGCTGCCTGCTGCCTGCTCGACAAGCTGCGTAACACTTTGACGAACTTCTCCGTTTTCTTTCCAATCCCGGTGAGTTTGCTGGGAGTGACGGTCCGATTGGCGCGGTGGAGCGCACGAGGCGATGACCGACGAACGCGAACGACCCGAAGCGGATGACGAGCAGCTGGTCCAAGTGGCGCAGCGCGATCCGTCTGCGTTCGCACCGCTCTATCGCCGGTATGTCGGCCCGATCTACGCCTTCGCCTACCAGCGTCTCGGAACCCGCGAGCTGGCCGAAGACGCCACCAGCCAGGTCTTCGTGCAGGCATTGGCGGCGTTACCGGGATATCGGGCTGGAACGTTTCGGGCCTGGCTCTATGCCATTGCCCGCAATGTCGTCACCGATCTGCACCGGGCGCGGCCGGTCGATTCGCTCGATGAGCGGATGGCGACGGCCGATCCCACCCCTGACGAGGTGTTTTTCGCGCTCGATCGGGAGATCGATCTTCGTGCGCTGCTTGCCCGTTTGACCCCGGAGCAGCGCGACGTGGTCGAGCTCCGGCTGGCGGGACTCAACGGTCCGGAAATCGCGCATGCCCTCGATCGCTCGCCCGGCGCGGTCCGCGCCCTTCAATTTCGTGCCTATCAACAACTGCGGACGATGCTCGATCCGAAACAGGTGACCAAATGACCGAACACGACACCGCGCTCCGGTTCGACCAGGCGCTGGACGGCGCCGCTCCTCACGATCTCAACGGCGCGGAATCGCTGATCCAGACCGCGCGGACCGTGCAAATCCTCTTCGACCGCCAATACGAGATTCCATCGGAGGCGTTCGTCATGCAGCTCGAACAGCAGCTCTTCTCCCCGGTCGTCGTCCCGAGCGGAATCGAAGGACCTCCGGCACCGGCGCCGCACCGAACCGATCTGCCACGACCGGCGCGCATCGCCCCAGATCTCCACCGCATCTCCCACTCCCGTTTGGTGGCAATCGCGGCCGTCCTCGTCTTGCTCCTCGGCGGCATGGGCGCAATCATCGGTGGCCCGCTCGACCCACGCTCCGATCCCGAACCGAGCGCCATCCCCGCCGCCAGCTTCGGCACCGCCGAGGCATCTCCAGAGGCGGTTGGTGAGATTTGGACGGTGGAGCCGATGCCAAGCACCGATGGTTCGGATAGACCGCCGGTCATCTCGAACGGCGTCGCCTTCCGGACGTTCTTCGGGAGCAGCTCACTCGTTCAGGCGGTCGACATGCAAACTGGCGAAGTCCAGTGGGAGGGCCCAGTGCGTGTCGCTATCGATGTCATGGCTGGCGCCGGGGATCTTCTCCTCGTTGCCGGAAGCAATGGGGCACGGTACGAGCTTGTTGCGATCGACGGCCGCAGTGGAGTCGAGCGCTGGAGTAAAGATCTTGGCCAAGGCCCTGCGGGCCTCCTGGTGGATGGGAATCGCATCTCTGTCCTCGGACGAGACAATGTCCTCGAGGCATTCGATCTGGAGACACAGGAACGACTTTGGCAGGTTGGGCTCAGTCGCTTTGTCGATTCCGGGAGTGAGCATGGGATAAACATGTTCTCTGGGTTTACCGGTGACCGCGTTGCCATGGTGCAGGGAGTCGTTGCGGTCCTGCTCAGCAATGGCCGTCTCGTCGCACTCGACGCCGCCAGCGGTGAGCTCCAATGGTCGGATGCGCGAAGGACCAGCGGCTGGACGCGACTCGCAGTTGTGGATGGCAAGTTCATTGTCACTGCATTCGGGTCGAGACGCCTGTCCTGGCAACCTGATGTGACGCCCGCTCCCATTACCTCCGGCTGATCCGTGCTCGATGACCATTACGATTCGGGAAGACGAGACTGCGGCGCCTCCCTCGGCCTATGGCGAAACTGTCGACGCCTTCGATCCGGGGACCGGAGCCTCGGTCTGGGGGCTACGTGCCGATGAAGCGTATATGGCTTGGCCCTTGGATGAATATCGCCTCGTCGCACAAGTCTGGCCCGGTATAAGCGGCGTGTTCGAAGGTGGCGATCGGGTGTTCAATTGCCTCATCGATGGCGCCACCGGAACCGTGTCCGAAACCACTGGCGCAGAATTTGCGACCTTCGCCTATGGAGATGGCCAGGCGGACGAACCGTGGGGAATGCGTGTGTTGCCAAGTGGTGTGCCGTTTGGGACCGGCCACCTCGATCCCGATGTTGCGAAGAGCTTGCCGTATTTCAGGAATTGAATCCCGAAACCTTTAGTGGTTTCCGTTGGGTGCAAGAGGCGGACGGCCTGATCCTCATCACCGCGCAAGACGGGACGTTGATCGGGCTACCGCTGGTTGGACCGGGGCGGTCACCGGCGCACAGGTCAACACCGCAACCGGAGTCGGTAGTTTACGCTGAAGTGGCGTGGACTGGTTGGGCTCGATGAGCCATCATGGTGGCTGAGCGGGCATGCGATCGATGACGAGCGGCTCTACCTGGCGTACGAAACTGGCAAACCCGATCCGGGGATCGTCCGGGCATTGGACCTCGAAACGGGGACAGAGCTTTGGAGCGTAGTACTCGATGTGACATCCCGTGTCATGACGGTATCGGATGAGCTGCTGCTGTTTGGCGGGTTGGTCCTGCCTACGGGACAGACCGAGGCAGTTGTCGCGCTCCATGCCGAGACTGGCCAGGAGGTCTGGCGTGCGGAGATAAGCGGTCGTGTGGCGTCGATGATTGTGATTGGTGACCGTCTCCTCGTGCTGACCCAGAGCAACATGCTGAACGCTATCACGCTCGAATCGGGCCAATCGATCTCGATTACGAACGTTGGTGGGCGCTCGAAGCCGGCTGGTTCCCCCATCTCTCTCGGCGATCGCCGGCTTGCGGTCATCGACGATATGCTGGTCGCGGTGTTGGCAGACGGGAGCCTGGCCGGCATCGATCTCGACTCGGGGGAAGGCAAATGGTGGGCCCTGCGAGATACGCCGGGTCAAACTGAGATCGTGGTCGTCGATGGTGTGTTGATCGTGTTTGCACGAGGTGAGCCGAGGATTCCCGAGTATGGGACACCTGAGCCTGCTACGCCGGTAGCTTCGCCGATTGCCATGGCATCTCCTGTCATCGCCTTATGTTCTCACGCAGTTCAACTGGCGCTCCCAAGTGCCACGATCGATGGGAGCGAGCTACAACCTGGGGAGACGATGATCACGCGGCTCGACCCGGCGACGGGGGTCACCATCTGGAATGCCAAGTCGGACCATGTCTACAACCTCGAATTCAAGAGCGATGCCGGCATTCTCTCGGTCGTCATCGGACGTGATGCGTGGCCCGCGGATCGATCGGACATGGCGTTGTGCGCAACCGATGCGAGCGTGGCCGGGTGAACGCGGTCGAACGGTTGGCTGATGTTGTGCAACAGCCATATCGACTTGGATCCACTTCTCCAACGGATGGTCAGGTGTACGACATTGTTGGCGGGACCGATGGAGCAAACGGATGGATCTCACTGCCGGCCGAGTTCGACCCGAGTGTACCGGGACCAACGATCGTGGTTGATGAGATGTTTGTCGAAGGGACGGAGATGTTCCTCGTTCACGAGAACGCGTTTTACATTGCCCTGGAGGGCGGATCTGTCTCGAAGGTGGTGTTCTCCGGCGATGCGTAACCGTGGAGGGGCCATATTCGTAGCGGTCGGGCACGAAGTTCGATTGTCATGAAGCATCGAATGACCGCCCGGCAATGTGAACAGCAGGAATTGGCCGATGACAGTCCAGATAGGACCTACACCCTGACCGGGCCAGATGGAAAACCCTACCAATCCGCCACGCCCGGAACGCTCGGCGGGTACAAGCCGAGGAAGATTTACGGGCGGCTCGATTGCTCGTCGGCATTGCGCTATCTCGCCAAGGGACAATACGCGCGGCATCGGGTCTTCTTTGCGGACGAGGAAACCGCGATTGCGGCGGGATACCGGCCCTGCGCCCGATGCATGCCGGAACGGTATCGCGTGTGGAAGGAGCAACAGGACCGGGTGGGACACCTCGGCGCAGAGAGCCAGCAGCCGGAGTAGACTGCGGGATGCACTATTGAAACATTCGACCCGCGACGAGGCATTGTCAGCACGTCCTTGAATCCGAGCCCGGATGTCAGCGAGCGCGATCTTCTCAGAACGCAGGGCTCAGGACATGTTGCAATGACGTCTGAGGGGCAGCGTGACCAAGCAATCACCTCGGTTCCGGTGGAGGTCGCCGGCGCATTCGCGGCGTTTCCAACCGACGTACGGCAGCGGCTGGAGGAGATTCGTCGTCTGATCTTCACGGTGGCGGCTGAGACACCCGGGGTCGGTCCGCTGACCGAGACCTTGAAGTGGGGCGAGCCTGCCTATCTCACGCAGGAGTCGAAAAGCGGCACCACCATCCGGCTCGGCTGGATCCCATCCTCGGACCGTACGACATGCGCAGTCTTGTTCAACTGTCAGACAACCCTGGTGGAAACCTTCCGCGAACAGTTTCCCGAGCGCTTCGGGTTTCAGAAGAACCGGGCCATTCTGCTCGATCCCGCGGAGGCGCTGCCGGTCGATGAGCTCTCCGTCTGCCTGGAAATGGCATTGACGTATCACCAACGCCGGAAAACCACCCAAAGTCGCCGCTCATCGCTGGCCGGGTGAATCGAACCACCCGTCGCAGACCACGCCCAGCCTCGGAGAGGCTTCGCCCTGAGAGCCCCAGATTTCAATCTGGGAAACTCGGGCACACACCACTCGCCGACAATCTCTCCGGCCCCCGGCCCCCGGCCCCCGGCCCCCGGCCCCCGGCCATGCGTAACACTTCCCCCCATTGCTCCGTTGGATGATCGAAGGACCGTTATGGGGACGGTTCGGAATCGAGGCAACGGAGCGGGTGGCGGGCATGTCCGGCGATCGCAATGAGGCGAACCTTGCGGACCAGACCCTCGTCGAGCGTGCGCAGCAGGATCCGGCTGCATTCGAACCGTTCTACGATCGCTATCTCGATCCCATCTACGCCTATTGCTACCGGCGTCTCGGCACGCGCGAGCTGGCGGAAGACGCCACCAGCCAGGTCTTCGTCCAGGCGATGGCGGCGCTGCCTCGATTTCGGGCGCACTCGTTCCGGGCGTGGCTCTACACCATCGCGCATAACGTGGTGATGGATGTCCACCGAGCGAAGTCGCCATTGCCCCTGATCGAGGATGCCGAGATCGAAGCGCTTGCGGTCGATGGCGAGCTCGACTGGCGCGCCAGCGAGCTCGATGTACGCCGGCTCCTTGCCCAGCTTACCGACGATCAGCGTGATGTGGTCGAGCTCCGGTTGTCTGGCATGACGGGCCCGGAGATTGCCGAGATCCTGGGTCGCTCCCCCGGCGCCGTGCGAGCCCTTCAGTTTCGTGCCTACCAGCATCTGCGTGCCCTGCTTGCTCCCAACGAGGTAACCCAATGACCGATCACGATGCCGCCCTGCGCCTTGACGCGTTGCTCGATGACTTGCTGACCGGCGATACCGCAAATGATCCGCTCGCCTCGGTCGCGGGTGCCGTGCACAAGCTCGATGAACGCCAACGCGCGACGCCGTCCGATGCCTTTCGCGCGCAGATGTGGCATACGCTCTTTGCATCTTCGAACGGCCGATACTCGGTAACCACGGCGGACGAACCGGTCGCAATCTCACCGCCGCGTCCCGCTCCGCGCAAGATCGTGCAACCAAACAAACTCCACCGTTTTTTCGCCACCGCAGCCGCCCTGCTGCTGCTCATTGGTAGCGTTGGCGCGGTGACCCGCTTGCCGCTCGGCCCAACGCGTGACCCGGAACCAAGCGCGATCCCGGTCGCGGCATTGGCATCGCCCGCCGAGAGCGATCGCGATGCCGCCATCGCGGGGACGCTGAGCATACCCAACCGCGACCCGCAGATCTCCGGCGACGGGGAGATCGTCTGGACCTCCCCCGAAATCCAAGACTTCCGTTTCTACCTCGCAAGAGATCAATACGCCCTCTCGGATCGGAGTGTGTTTCAGGTATTTGTCGCGAACGACGCGGCCGACGAACGGTACATGGATCTTCGGGCGGTCGACCTCCAGTCGGGAACGGTTCGTTGGATACAGTCGCTCGACTTCACGCAAGGTGAGCTCGCGACGTATGGCGATCATCTGGTGATCGCGGGGTATGACGCATCGCCGGATGTGTCGGGACCAGTGCTGCTCGTACTCGATGGGGAAAACGGCGAGGAGTTGTGGCGTGTCGATCTGAGTGACGACGTGCCAATGGAATTGCTCATCGATGGAAACGACGCCTTTGTGCTCGGGGATCGGAACACACTCGATGTGATCGATCTGGCCGCAGGGTCGTTGATCTCATCGATCGATCTCACGGGCGACGCGAAGTCGCCTGCCGACGTCTTGTTCGGGCATCCTGGAACTGGTTATCGCATGCTCGCCATCCTGGACGGGACATTGGCCGCAGTTCTGGCTGACGGTAGTGTCACCGGTATGGATATCGATTCCGGTGAGATCGAATGGCAACAACTCAGACCGGAACCGGGAATCGCGCAGGTGATCGCGACCGGTGACCGCTTCGTGATCGTCGATGACGGGACGATGAACCAGATCTCCGTGGAATTGCAGATGAGCTCTGGTTCCGGTGTTTCGTCCAGCGTCGCCACTCCCGAAAGCGGAATCGCCTCGTGCCAGGACCGCGTCGTGTCTGGACCGCCGGAGCAGATATTCGACCTTCGCCCGGGCGCGCCGCGCCAGACGGCCGTGCTGGGGATCGATCCCGACCGTGGAACGATCGATTGGACGGCTCAGGTGGAGATTCCGTTGCGGGACCAGATTGTGACCGACCGAGACGTGAGTTTCCTCACTCGATCGGGCGCCGTTTTCCCGCTCGGCCCTTCGGACATCGTGTTCTGCTCCGTCGATCTCGCCTCCGGGGAGATCGTGCAAGCCGAGAGCATTGGAGATGTCGCCGAGCGAACCGCGCTGGTCGTTGTGAACGATACCGTTCCGATCGAGACCGTCATCGGTGTAATGGGTGGCAGCCGGGTTATCAGCGTACCCGCCAGCGTCGCCCCAGACATCGTGTCACCCCGTATCGAAGCCACCCCCGAGTTTCGAGGTGCATTCGGCTGGATCGAGCTCGTGGATGACGGATGGCTTCTGGCCAATCCCGAAGGTCAGCTCGTTAAGCTCTCGTGGCAATCCGGCGGTTCGAGCACCCCAGAAGTGGCAATGCCAACTCCGGGCAGAGTGACGTGGGATCTAGACCCTCCTGGATCTGGCGCGTCGATCGATACGGTTACGGAGACGTTGTCTGCGGGAACACTGTATCGCCTGGTGGTGCAGAATGACGGCGACGGCGCGGTGCAGTGGGTTCAGGCAATTGATACCGAAACCGGCGCTGTACGCTGGGAGCGCCGGTTCCCGAATGGCGCATGGGAAATTTCGGTTGGCGACAACTCGGTCGCGGTGGTCACGGTGCACCGATCGTTGTCCGCCTATAACGTCGTTGTGCTCGACGCGGCAACGGGTGAGGAACGGTGGCAATCGGAGCTCTCCGGGAGCCAAGAGCTTTCCGGTGCTCCGGTGCTCACGACGATTGATTCCCAACTCCTCGTCCTGACCGCCAACGGACGACTCGAGTCCTTCGATCTGACGACCGGTGAGATCGATTTCAGCCTGTCTTTGGTTGACGAACAGACCATGGCTTCGTCGCCGCTCAGGATTCGTAATGTCATCGACCACTCGCGCTTTGCGTTCGATGGGGAAACGCTGGCGGTCACCGTTGGGGATGGCTCAGTGGTTGGCGTCGATCTTGCCAACGGATGGATTATCTGGCGTGTCGTCCCCGACGGAGTCGGCGCAAACGCGGTCTATGCGATCGATGGTCAGTTTGTTGCCGTCGCGATCAAGGGATTGGCCGCTTCGGCACCCACCGTTGTCCCAACGTGGACGCCCCAGACAATGCCACTGGCGGCCGACGACTGTCCGCGATTCATCATGGTCGGCCCGACAAGCGATGGCACCCCAGCCGCTGAAGGTCAGGCGTCCGAAATAGAGCTCTTGGGTATCGACGCCCGCGGCGATGTCCAGTGGCGCAGATGGGCTACCGATGCAATTAAAGCCACCGTTTGGGTGTGGGGCGACGATGGCGCCCTCGCTATGGTGGCTTCGCCGTCGTCGTCGTGGCCGCAAGATGGTTCCAATGCGATTGTTTGCGCGGTAGAGGCAGCCTCGGGGACGGTTTCGTATGTCGGCAAACAGACGGAGATTACGGAGAGCACATTCACGATTCGGTCGATCGAAGATGACGAGTTCGCCGAGATTCGCATCTTCGAACCTGGGTATGGCTTCGCGTTCCTTATCGAAGTAAGCTCGGTGACTGGCCCATATGTCGATATCGATGCCGCCGTTGGTGACATCACCCGCGTCATCGACCACGGCGGCATCATCTATCTCACACTCGAAGATGGGCGCTTGCTTAAGATCGACCCCGGATGGTCGGATTCGAGCGAATGAATGAGCTTCGGTATGGCAGGCCGTCACGGCCTGCAAAAGTACCCGTCCTGCTTCCAAACGTGGAAGCAGGACGGATCCAGTTGCCAGTTACTGATTACCAGTTACCGAATATCTACCAGCGCAACAACGCCCCGACGCCGCCCAAGGCGTCCAACTTCGCGTCCGCGGCGGAATTCGGGATCTCGCCGTCGGCCTTGGGAACCTCTCCCTCGGTGGAGACCGAAACAGACGGATCGACGATCTCGATCTGCGCGCCGGTCAGGAGCGCCTGGCGGATCATTTCCTGCTCCAGCGGCACCGGCACGATGTTGTGCGGATCGCCACCGGCGGGATGCTCGGCTGGAATCTCACCGACACCGTATATCGGCATCGTGTAGTCCGCCCAGCCCATCTCGGCATAGTCTCCGCTCATGACCAATCGGTAGACCTGCCCCTGCTCCAGCGCCTTCAGGATATCGACCGCGCCGGCCGCGCCCCGGTTGCCGGAGCCGATCGCATCGGCCACGGCATCGACCGCATCCGACTCACGGGTGCGCTCGTAGGCGGTCGCAATCGGCTCCGCCAGCTCCAGAATCTTGTCGAAGTTCGCGGCCGAGATATCGACGCGGAATGCGCCGATGATCTTCTCCTTGAGCGTATCGTGCGCGGCTTCCTGGAAGAGCGCGCCGTTGACCTCGTCACTCCCGACGACCAGACGGCGGATTCCGCCGTCGTCCAGCACCTTCTGCACTTCCTCAGCCACGGACTTGATGAACGTCTCGATCCGCTCATTGGCGCGGTTCTGATACCGGCGCTGGTTGAGCCCGCCGGAGGCTTGATGCCGCGGGAACTTGGTTCCGGTCACCGAAACCGATTCGGTCAACACGTCGGCATTGATGACGTAGAGATCGGCTGAATCCTGGTCGAGGACCAGCATTGCATGGGTCGGATTGTCCTCCACCAGCCGCGTGAACTCCTTCAGATAGGGAATCGGCCCAAGATGCACCGTCGTCGGAATACTCAAACCGAACGATGCCGCCTCGAAGGTGCCCTCGCCGCTATTGGAAACGATCATCGCGCCCCGTGCGGTTTTGTCCAGCTCATCGGCAATGTACGTCCCGATGCGCAGGCGATCGTTCTCGGCCGAGATGCCCTCCGCGCTGCGGAAATGGAACCCCCAGACCTCCTCCTTGATCTCGCCCCAGGCTTCGGTGGGCGAGGTGCGCTTGCCACCCTCGGGGTACCAATCGAGGGTCACCGTGGCATACGGTGTCTCGGTAGAAGGGGGAAGCTGCGCGAACGTCAGCAACGCGGCCGACAGGTCGGTATCGACCGCGGCATCATGCGATTCCTCACGAATCTTCTTGACCGGATTCTGTGGTGACGACAACTCGATTGCCTTTCTAACCAAGCCAAAATAAAGCTGCGTCTAGTGTGGCACAGGAGGCTGAACGTATGGATTGTGCTCGTATGGGGTACGCGTTTGGCTCCAGCTGTTAAAGCCTAAGCCCAATTGCTTTAATTTGGTGCATCGCTAGTAAAGTTCGCTTTACTATGGCCCTGCTATTTTAAAGCGTGCCCGGCGAGACGTTAATTCTATACAGTGCAGGTACTCCTCGGCGCTGCGCCGCTTCGCACCGACGTAAAGAAGTCCACCACATCCTGCGTGGCATCGGACACCACCGAAAAATGTGTTGCGCCGGGATAAGGCTCGAAGGTAACGGGCGTTCCGGCGGCACACAGCTTCTTCACATATTGCTCGCTTCCGGCGATGGGAATGACCTCATCTTCGGCGCCGTGACCAATGAATATCGGCGGATGCTCTGGTTGTGCGCCCGGGGTGTTTTGGGCAATCAGATGCGCCCAGGTTTCGACCGCATCGGCCTTGATGAGGGTCCGCGGCGCAAAGAGCAGCGACGAGACTCCGACCCAGGGGATGCAGTAGCGATCGACGCTGTGTTCCACCACGGCGCGACCCTCCAACGTCAAGATGTCATCGAGAGATTGATTGGGATAGGTATCGGTCCAGGCCCGGGCTACGATCAGCGCCAGCACCGATCGGCTGACCGGCTTGTCGGAAGCGAGAATGCTGGTGAAGATACCCTCCAGATCGATCGCCGGGGCCAGCACCGCCGTCGCGGTGAACGCCACATCGGGCGCATAGTCCGCCGCCATGGCGTTGGTGAACAGCGCCGCATGCCCACCCTGGGAATGTCCCCAGAGAAATGTCTCGCCAGCGATCTTCGCTTCGGTGAAGTTGCGGGCCGCCCGGACCGCATCCAGCACATTGTGCGCTTCGACGATGCCGACCACATTCGACGCGGGCCCGGCTGCCCCCGCGCCCTGATAGTCGGGCATGACCACCGCATACCCAGCGTCCAGATAGGGCTGGAGCTGCATCGACCAGAACGACTGTCCCTCCAGCTCCTCGAACAGCGCCAACGACGGTGCGCAACCTCGTGCCGCCCCGACCATTCCATGCGCCGATGCGACCAGCGGGAATCCACCTCCGGGCGCGGAACCTGCCGGGATGGCAATCGCACCCGAAACCGAAATCGGGGTGCCGTTTACATCCGTCGAGGTATAGAGGATGCGGTAGAGACTGGCGTCGCCCTTCGGATTGTCGATTGCTTCCCAGCGGATCAGGGTGCCCGGCTCCTGCGGAAGCGTCTCCGGCGCGTCGTAGAACCTGGTGATTTCCGGTGGATCGAGGGGCGGCACCGCGCCGACGCCCCCCGTGCTCGCCAGCACCAGGATCAACAACAAGCCGCATGTGTTCCACCATATCCGTCGCATCCATCGCCTCCACGCTCGATCGACTGCCTGCGAAGCATAACGAGTCCTGTGTATCGAAACGGGAATAGCCTCCCGGCCCGATCGGGAATCTGCTCCCTTTCGCTCGGGATACATGTGCGTCTACCGTGGACGCCACTGCACGAGATAGAGCGGGGCAGCGTCGAGGATCTATACATATGGAAGGACATCCCATGAACCGGCGCACCCTCCTGAACGTCTCCGCTGCCGCGTTGGCCAGCATCGCGATCCCGTCGTCAGGGCGCATCCGCATCCTGGCGCAAGATACGGCCGCCTTCCCCGAGCTGATCGTCACCCTGACCGACGACGGCTTTTCGGTTCCCGAGGGAACCACCTCCGGTCGCTATGCGGTCAGCGTCGTGAACGAATCGTCCATGCCGTCGCATTCCTCCCTCGGCTTGTTGCCGAAGGGCGTCGATCTGGCCATGGTCGAAGAAGTCATGGCCAGCGACAGCGAAGACGTACCGCAATGGATCCTCGACACCAAATGGGTCGGCCTGCCCGATTGGGGGTTCCCCGGCGAGACTCGGACCGGTATCGTCGACCTGCCGCCGGGAACCTATCTCGGGTTCAGCGCGTCCGAAAGTTGGTTCAACATCATCGAGATCGGCGGGGAGCCGATTCCGGGCGATACGCCCGAGCCAGAAGCGACGCTGAGCGTCGAGCTCATCGAAATGGCGTTTACCTGGGGACAAGATGCGGTGCCGTCCGGGCCCCAGCGGCTCCGGGTCCTCAATGCGGGGACGACCCTGCACGACATCCAGTTCTATCCCGTTCCGGACGGTACGACAACCGATCACGCGATGGAAATGTTCATGTTGGACGAAGGGGGAACCCCGGCGCCCGAGAACCCAATGTCGGCAATGTCCGAAGATGAATTCGTGCCGGCAGCCGCGACTAGCATCATTGCTCCTGGGGTGACAAGCTGGCTCGACATCGATCTCGCACCCGGAACCTACCTGGTCATGTGCCCGCTGCCATTCCCCAGCGGACCGCCCCACGCATTCCTCGGCATGATGGAAGTCATCACGGTCGGAACGTAGCAGGCGGCAGGCAGCAGGCAGAACAGAGACGACCGTTCAGGTCCCAGACCAATCCCAATCCTGCACTGGACACTGGACTCCGGACACTGGACTATCTACAAAACACACGTAATCCACCGGACAGCACCGTCATGAGCACCGGCATCTCCCTTCGGCAACGACCATCCCTCGGCCTCTCGAAGGCGGCTACCCGCCGCCTTCAGGCCGGGGTTTGGCTGGTGTTGCTCGTATTGGCGGTGGGCATGAACATCGTCATGCTCCCCGGGCTGGTCAACGATGCCCTCGAGCTGGCCGATATGGATCTGTCGCCCGCCGAACGGGTGACCTTCCGGCAGCATGTCGAGGAGCTGGGAATCTCCGTGCGGACCCTGACCATCATTGGATTGGTCGGGTCGATGGTGCAAGAGGTGGTGATCACCGCGATCAGCGCAGTACTCCTGACGAAACGGAAAGGCGTCGATTGGTTTGCCTTCTACCTTGCGCTGACGATGATCGCCGGTATCGGCGCGATCTATCCCCCCGCGCTCTCCAGCTTGGTGGATGGCAATCCGTTCTGGCTTGTCGTGGGCAAAGCATTGACCGTACTCTCGGTCACCAGCCTCTTTCTGATCCCCTTCCTCTTTCCCACCGGTCGCTTTGCCCCACGCTGGATGGTCGTTCCGGCGGCGTTCCTCTTTTTCGGGGCGTCGTCGTTCATCATCGCCCCGGGTTCGGATGCCGGCGGGGACCTCCACCCCGCGCTGGAAGCGCTCACCGTGCTGGTGATGCTGGCCCTGATGGTTGGGTCGATCGTCTATCGCTATCGACGGCTCGCAACACCCATACACCGGCAGCAGATGAAATGGGGCGCGGTCGGCGCAGCCGTCGCCCTGCCCGCGTTCCTGCTCGGCGATGCGCTCATGCGCTCCATCGATGGAACACTCGTTGGCGTGCTTGCCATGATCGGCTGGAGCATCGCCATGCCGTTCGCCAATCTGATCTTCCCCCTCTGTCTGACCGTGGCGATTCTGCGCTACCGGTTGTGGGATATCGATTTTTATCTCAGCCGTACCCTTGTCTGGTTGCTGATGACCGCGTTGGTGCTGGCGGGGTACGTCGGCATCGTGTTCGGTATTGGCTCCCTGTTCAAAGGGGATCAGACCACCTTGTTGTCGCTTGTCGCGCTGGGACTCACCGCGGTGCTCTTCCAACCGGTGCGCGGCTGGCTACAGAAAGGGATCAACCGCTTGCTTTTCGGGGATCGCGACGATCCCTATCAGGTAGTCCGGCAGCTGGCAACCGATCTCTCCGAGACGGTGCAGCCGGTGGAAGCGCTGCGGGCCACGGTGCGCACCCTCACCGAGGCGTTGCGGTTGCCCTATGCTGCCATCGTGCTCGAACCGGGCATGCTTCCCGTGGCCGCGGCCGGAAGTCCCGGAACCGCGGAAATCCCCATACCGCTTACGTATCAGTCGCAATCGGTGGGCGAGCTCATCGTCTCACCCCGTGGAGGGGCACGCGAGTTCGATGCGGCCGATCGTCGCCTCCTGGACGATCTTTCCCGTCAGATCGGCGTCGTGGCGCACAATGTCCGGCTGACGAATGATTTGCAGCTCTCCCGCGAACGTATCGTGACCGCCCGTGAGGAAGAACGTCGCCGGTTGCGGCGCGATCTGCACGATGGTCTCGGCGCGCAGCTCGCCGCGCTCACTCTGCAGACCGGGGCAATGAAAACCATCATCCGCTCCGACCCGGATACTGCCGTGCAACATGCCACCGAGCTGCAACAGGAGATGCGTATCGCGATCGTTGATATCCGGCGTTTGGTGCAGGGACTACGTCCCGCCACGCTGGATGATCTCGGTCTCATCGGTTCGCTGCAAAACCGGGTCGCAACCGTCAATTTGGGCGAATGGACCTCCGACCAGCAACACCCGTTGCTGGTCGCGCTGGATGCGCCGGACGATGTTGGATCGCTCCCGGCCGCGGTCGAAGTTGCCATCTACCGCATCATCGATGAGGCACTGACCAATGTCGTGCGTCATGCCAACGCCGGCCGGTGCACGATCCGGATCGTGCAGAGCTCCGATGGTATTCAGGTGGCGATCGAAGATGACGGCGCCGGCATTCCAGCCGACCGGGTCTCCGGTATCGGATTGCAGTCGATGCGCGAACGCGCCCTGGAGCTCGGTGGAACGTTCGAGATCGAACCGGCATCCCCCGCCGGCACGCGCATCGTGGCCGAGCTGCCCGTATCGGGAGAAACCGGACAATGAATAGTCTCACCCTCCCCCATTCCCTCCCGTCCACCCGTAGCCGCGGGCGTGTCTGCCCTCGTGTGCCCGACGCCTCGCCAATCACCCCTCCGGAAAGGGCTGTACGCTTTCTTGCCTCTTGCCTCTTGCCTCTTGCCTCTTGCCTCTTGCCTCTTGCCTCTTGCCTCTTGCCTCTTGCCTCTTGCCTCTTGCCTCTTGCCTCTTGCCTCTTGCCTCTTGCCTCGGTGAAGCTTCATGACCGACCGTGACCCCCTCCGCATCCTGATCGTCGACGACCATCCCCTCTTTCGCAAAGGGGTGAGCGCCCTGATCGGCGTGCAACCGGATATGGAACTGGCGGATGCGGCAGACGGTATGCACGCGGCGGTCGATCTGGCGCTCTCGTTGCAACCTGACGTCGTGTTGATGGACCTGCAACTCCCCGACGGGTCCGGTATCCAGGCAACGCGGACAATCGTGGCCGACAGCCCCGCTATCCGCGTGCTCATCGTCACCATGTTCGAAGACGACGATTCGGTTTTCGCCGCGCTTCGCGCCGGCGCCCGCGGCTATGTCCTCAAAGGCACCGCCGAAGACGATCTGCTGCGCGCCATCCGCTCGGTGGCCGCGGGCGAAGCCATCTTCAGCCCCACCATCGCCTCGCGTGTCCTCACCTATTTCAATAGACCCGCACCCGTTCCCCTCTTCCCCAACCTCACCGACCGCGAGCGCGAAATCCTCACCCTCATCGCCCAGGGCAAGAACAATCAGACCATCGCCCGCGACCTCTTTCTCTCTCCAAAAACCATCGCCAACCACGTCAGCAATATCTTCTCCAAGCTCCAGGTCGCCGACCGCTCGGAAGCCATCATTCGCGCCCGCGACGCGGGATTGGCGTGATTCGAGCCGCAGGAGAACGCTGATTAGAGTTCGTTGAAAACGTCGGAGAGCGCCAAGGTGAATCCCGGAAGGATGTTGCCACCGTCGAGAACGCCCGTGCGATCGAGGCGTTGCACGGACCGGCCCGGAATGTGAATGGTCGCGGTTTCGCGTTGTGGATCGATCCACCAGACCAGGGGAACCTGGATTCGATCGTAGAGGGCTTTTTTCCGATCGATGTCTCCTCGTTCGTCAGTAGGGGATATGACCTCAACGACAAGATCGGGGCAAACCGGGAGATAACCTCGACTGGGGAGGGGGTTAAGTAAGCGCTTTCGCGAAACAAACGCGATGTCTGGAGCTATCACCGTATCAGGATCGGTTTCGACAAGAAAACCTGCCTCTGCAACGCTCACGTGTCCTAACCGTCCCGCATGCACGAACCCGAAGAGGTGCCAGTTCACGTAGTTCAACACAAGATTCGAGGTATAGGCGGACGGCGACACGCGGACGAGTTCCCCCTGGATCAGCTCATACGGCGCATCGGTGCCCATCGCGAGCAATTCGGTTGCAGTTGTGATTCGAGTTGTTACCATGGTCTGTGCTGTCTGACCGATCTTTGTGGATGCGCTAGAAGCGTAGCATGAGCGCCCCAATTCCATCCGTAGTCGAGAGCATGTCTGCGCGCTCGTCCTCAGTCCCTGCCTTGAACCAAGGAGAATGCATGTCACATCTTGCCTTCTGGGTTCGTCATTGAGATGAAGCCCGGCGCACGTGCATGCCGGCGAAGTGTCTGTCAGACGTGTGGAGGCAAGGATCGCAAATGACCGTCGATGAAACTGGAACGGCTCCCTACGCCTCCCGAACACCTGAACAGCGCCGGCGCGACACAATGCATCGCCTGGAGCACGATGTCGATTGTTGGGTTGCGACCGCATCCATCGAAGGGGAGCCGTTTCTTGTCCCGCTCTCTTTCGACTGGGATGGTGAGGCGTTGTTGTTGGCAACGCTCGCGCAAAGCCCAACCGGGCGCAATCTGAGCGCGAGCCGGAGCGTACGCATCGGGTTGGGCGACACGCGCGACGTGACGATGATCGATGGAACGGTGGAGATCCTGCCAATCGATGCATTGTCAGCGGCGAGAGGCGACCAGTTCGCGGCCCGCACCGGATTCGATCCACGGACCCTCGGCTCACGATACTGCTGGTTCCGCGTTACACCTCGGCGCATCCAGGCATGGCGCGAAGAGAACGAGCTCTCCGGGCGAGCGTTGATGCGCGAGGGTACGTGGCTCGTCGATTGAGCACGGCTCGTTCGACGAGCCGATAGACTGAGATTTGCCCCGACGAACGATTGCACGAGAACAATGCCCGATCCGACCGCGATCGGGTGTGGCGCAGTTCTTGATTGTGGCTGCGCTGCCAGAAGGAGGCTCGAAACAGATGCCCGTAACGTTGGAGACCAGTATTCCCACGATGCATGCCGCCGACAGCCATGACACCATCCGCGTGCAGGGCGCGCGTGAAAACAACCTCAAGCATGTCAGTGTCGAGCTGCCAAAACGGCGATTGACGGTCTTCACCGGGGTTTCGGGATCGGGCAAGAGCTCTCTGGTCTTCGGAACGATCGCGGCTGAATCCCAACGGCTGATCAACGAAACCTATTCCGCCTTCGTGCAAGGGTTCATGCCCACGCTCAACCGGCCCGACGTCGATCTGCTGGAGGGATTGACCACCGCCATCATCGTCGACCAGGAACGCATGGGCGCCAATATCCGCTCGACCGTCGGCACCGCGACCGACACCAACGCGATGCTGCGCATCCTCTTCAGCCGCCTCGGACAACCACATATCGGCTCGTCCAATGCCTTCTCGTTCAATATGGCCACCGTCAAAGCGAGCGGCACGATGGTGGTCGAAAAGGGGAATCGTCCCAGAGAGGCAAAGGTCGAAACCTTTTCCGCCCAGGGCGGCATGTGTCCGCGTTGTGAGGGGACCGGCTCGATCAGCGATTTCGATCTCACCCAGCTCTACGACGATTCCAAATCGCTCAACGAGGGCGCGCTCACCATTCCGGGATACAGCATGGATGGCTGGTACGGCCGTATCTTCAGCGGCTGCGGTTTTTTCGATCCCAACAAACCGATCCGCGACTTCACGAACAAAGAGCTGAACGCGCTCCTTTATAAGGAACCGACCAAGATCAAGGTCGACGGCATCAATGTCACCTACGAGGGGCTGATTCCCCGTATCCAGAAATCCATGCTGTCGAAAGACAAGGAGGCGATGCAGCCGCATATCCGTGCCTTCGTCGAGCGGGCGATCACCTTCTCCACCTGCCCCGATTGCAATGGCACCCGGCTCAACGAGCTGGCGCGGTCATCGAAAATCAAAGGGATCGACATCGCCGATGCCTGCGCCATGCAGATCAGCGATCTGGCCGAGTGGATTCGTGGATTGGACGAACCGACCGTTGCTCCACTGCTCGCAGCGTTGCAGCATACGCTCGATTCGTTCGTCGAGATCGGGCTTGGCTACCTGAGTCTGGAACGCCCGGCGGGCACCCTCTCCGGTGGCGAGGCGCAGCGCACCAAGATGATCCGCCACCTCGGTTCCCCGCTGACCGATGTCACCTATGTCTTCGACGAACCGACCGTCGGACTCCATCCGCATGACATCCAGCGGATGAACGAGCTCCTGCTCTCCCTGCGGGATAAGGGCAACACCATCCTGGTCGTCGAACACAAACCGGAAGTGATGGCCATTGCCGATCACGTCGTCGATCTTGGGCCGGGCGCCGGCACGGCCGGTGGCGAGGTCGTCTTCGAAGGCACCGTCGACCAGCTTCGGACCAGCGACACCCTCACCGGACGGCACTTGGACGACCGCGCCTCGCTCAAACCGTCCGTGCGAGCGTCCTCCGGGGCGCTCGAGGTGCGTGGCGCCAACACGCACAACCTGCAAAATGTCGATGTCGATATTCCCACTGGCGTGCTGGTGGTGGTGACCGGTGTGGCCGGGTCGGGCAAAAGCTCGCTCATCCATGGTTCGGTCGCCAAACGCGACGGTGTGGTCGCCATCGACCAAACTCCGATCAAGGGATCGCGGCGCAGCAATCCAGCCACCTATACCGGTTTGCTCGAACCGATTCGCAAAGCCTTCGCCAAGGCGAATGGCGTGAAACCCGCCCTCTTCAGCGCCAATTCCGAAGGCGCCTGCCCGGCCTGCAACGGCGCTGGCGTGATCTACACCGATCTGGCCATGATGCAGGGCGTCATCACAATCTGCGAGGAATGTGGCGGGAAGCGCTTCCAGGCATCGGTGCTCGACTACCGGCTCGGCGGATTGAATATCGCCGAGGTGCTCGACCTGCCGGTTTCGGAGGCGCTGTCGTTTTTCAGTACCGGTGAGGCAAAGCTTCCGGCGGCGATGAAAATTCTCGAGCGGCTGAACGATGTTGGCCTGGGATATATCCGGCTCGGGCAGCCGCTTACGACCCTCTCTGGCGGCGAACGGCAACGGCTCAAGCTGGCGATCGCGATGGCTGAATCGGGTGAGGTTTATATTCTCGACGAGCCGACCAGCGGACTCCACTTGGCCGATGTCGAAAACCTGCTCGCCCTGCTCGACAAGTTGGTGGATGCCGGGAAATCGGTCATCGTCATCGAGCACCACCAGGCCGTCATGGCCCACGCCGACTGGATCGTCGATCTCGGCCCCGGCGCCGGACACGATGGCGGCCGCATCGTCTTCGAAGGACCCCCTGTCGATTTGGTCGCCGCCAAATCGACGCTTACCGGTACGCATTTGGCAGCGTACGTGCGGAACTAATGCCACACCCCTGTCATCCTGAGCCGCAGCGAAGGATCTCTTGTTGGGAGCAACCGCATCGAGGTGTTCCAACCCGACAGAGAGACATGGTCAGGCAACGATTCACGAGACCGAAAGGACTTCCCAAGTGATGCGATTCTTGATCTCATTCGACGACGGCACGATGATCATCCCTGAGGAGGACCTCCCCGCGGTCAGTGAGGCATCCCACAAGGTCGTCCGGGAAGCAAAGGATGCCGGCGTCTGGATCTTCGGCGCCGGTCTGTACACGCAACAGGCAAGCATCGTCGCCACTGACGGAACCGTCACCGACGGTCCCTATCCGGAAACCAAGGCCGTCCTCGGCGGATTCTCCATCATCGAAGTTCCCACCCGCGAAGAAGCTCTCGACTGGGCCGCCAAACTCGCCGCCGCCTGCCGCTGCGCGCAAGAGGTCCGGGAACTCTTCTACGACCCAGAATCCTGACCGAACGTCCGAATTGGCGCGTCCGGGCGGGACACGCGCTCGAGGTCTCTGCCATGGCAGGGGAGAGCGACACGGAGTAGGATTGAGTCATATCGAAAGTGAGGCTCGATCATGCGCACGACCAAACAACTCAGCATCACCCTCCCCAACAACATGGCCGAGGCGCTCAAGGAGCGCGTCGCTTCGGGCGTGTACGCAAGCGAGAGCGAGGTCGTGCGTGACGGTCTGCGGGCGCTCTTCGCTCGCGAGGAAGCGATCGAGACCTGGCTCCGGACCGAGGTTGCCGCTGCCTACGACGAGTTGCGAGCCGACCCGTCGCAGGCGATCAGCTCTGACGAGATGCGTGCCTACCTCACGGCGTTGCATAAGCAACGGTCCGTTGCTGAAAGCGATTCGTGACGCGACATGGTGAACCGATCGAGTGGGTCCTTTTATGAATCGAGAAGAGTTGCTTCAATTGGCGGCCCGGGGTGAATCCGAGACGCTTGAGTTCAAGTCGTCCACGGCTGAGCTCAACGCGGGTATGCAAGCAGCTTGCGGGATGCTCAACACCGGCGCATCCGGAGTCTTACTGTTCGGGGTGACCGACACTGGAGAGGTGCGCGGGCAGGACATAGGGGATCAGACGATGGAGCGCGTCGCGAACGCTATTCGTCGCATCGAGCCAATGGCAGACCCGAGCATTTCCACGACGCCGCTGGACAACGGTAAATCGGTGATCGCCATTCGACTTCCTGCGTCCGAGCGGACGCATACCTTCGATGGCATTCCCTATCAGCGCCTTGGTAAATCGACGTCCCGTATGCCGACCACGCTCTTTCAGCAGCGGTTTGTCGAAGAGGCGCACCGAGCCGATAGCTGGGAGGATCGTCTCGCGATCGGTTACACGATCGAAGACCTGGACCACAAGCAGATCCTGAGCACTGTTCAAGAGTCCATCCGACGGCAGCGTCTGACCGATCCAATTACACGGGATATCGAAGAGCTTCTGCTTGGGTTCGGACTGATCCGGGATGGGATACCGTTGAATGCCGCCATGGTGCTCTTCGCAAAAGAGAACCGGCTGCTGCCGGATTATCCCCAATCCATGCTACGGGTTGCGCGCTTTCGTGGGACGACGAAGAGCGAGTTTCGGGACAACCGACAGTACATTGGGAACGCGTTCGAACTCTTTGTGCGGGCTCAGCAATTCTGGATCGACTATCTGCCGATTGCGGGCCGGATCGTTCCCGATCAGATTGCGCGGATCGACGAGCCGTTGTATCCGACAGAAGCCCTCCGCGAAGCCATGGCCAATGCCATTTGCCATCGTGACTACGCCGTGCGAGGCGCAAGCATCGATCTTGCGATCTATGACGATCGGCTTGAGATCACCAGTCCCGGTCCGCTTCGCTTCGGACTCGAGGTCGAAGACCTCCTGGTGCCTCACGAATCGAAACGCTGGAATCCGCTAATCGCGAGCGTGTTCTATCGGCAGGGAATCATCGAATCGTGGGGCAGCGGGACGCTGAAGATGATCGAGCTCAACCAATCGGCCGGCATTCCCGCGCCGGAATTCGTTGCGACTCGGCACAGCTTTACCGTTCGGTTTCGCCCGACCGCATATGTTGCACCCAGCCGGATCGAGACCAATCTATCGCAGTTGCAGCAGGACATCTTGAACACGTTGGCTCAATCCGGCCCAGTTCCATTGCGGCAACTCGTGGAGCTTGTGCCTGGAGAGATCCCACTACGAACGGTCCAGAACAACCTGCAGCTGCTGAGATCTCTTGGGCTGGTTGATTTTTATGGGAACGCGAGAGCGGCTCGGTGGTCCTTGCGGGAAACTGCTGTTTGACGGGAGTGGGCGCTGTTTCCCTCAAGGATTCCTGCGTACGCATTATTGTGCCGTGTAATTCGGTGTAATTCGGTGTGATTCGGTGTGATTCGGTGTGATTCGGTGTGATTCGGTGTGATTCGGTGTCAATGAGGGCGTCAGGATTGGTGTGTGATCGCGTCGATTCGCGCCTTTATCCGCGTCAATCCGCGTCAAACCAGATGTGTGAGATTGGCGTCGACTTCGTCGCAGAATCGAACTAAGAGGTTTGCTGCCGAAATCGGTGTAGCGTCGGATGTCCATGTCCGGCTGTGGGTCAATGCCCGTTTGTAGAGAGAAACGCTCGGAGCGATTCAGCAGTCCTGCACTACGCCATACCCAACTCCTAACTCCTCCGTTGGAACCTTTCCCCAACCCCCGTCGTTCCTACCCACAAGCACCCGCCGGGGCAGACTGGTCGATCGGGCGGGGCGCGGATAAGCGGAGTCGATAAGCGACCAGGCTAATGGAGGAGATAAGCGTATGCGCGCACGAATGGTGCATGGGTTGGCTGCCCTGCTCATGTTGCTTACGGTGGTGGCTACGGTGACCGGCGCTCGCGCCGATGGGGTCATCGTGGTCACGCCGCCAGATTGCGACCCCGGCTGCGACACGCCGGTCTATATCGGCGATCAGCTGATGGTCAAGAACCATCACGTCGACGTCACCATCGACAATCAACTGGCCACCACCGAGATCGATCAGACCTTCCACAACCCGAACGACTGGGTCGCGGAAGGCACCTATCTCTTCCCGGTGCCGGACGGCGCCACGATCGATCAGTTCACCATGACGGTCGATGGCAAGGAGGTCGAAGCGCAGATTCTCGAAGCGGATGAAGCCCGCGAGATCTACGAAGAAATCGTCCAGTCGATGAAGGATCCTGCCCTGCTCGAATACATCGGTCAGAACGTCATCCAGGCCAGCATCTATCCGATCGAACCGGGTGATGACGCCAGTGTCCAGATTCGATACCAGCAGGTCCTCGCCTCCGAGGGTGGCGTGGTCCACTATCGCTACCCGCTCAACACCGAGCGCTTTTCCGCCGAACCGATCGAAGCGGTCAGCGTGAGCGTCCAGGTGGCCTCAGAAGAACCGGTTCGCGCGGTCTATTCCCCGAGCCACGAGATCGTGGTCGACAAGGAAGACGAGAACCATTTCACTGCTGGCTGGGAAGCCAACGATGTCAAGCCGGACACCGACTTCGATCTCTTCTACACCCTCTCCGGGGAGGCGATCGGCGTCAATCTCCTCTCCTATTGGTCCGAGCAGGACGACCAGGGCACCTTCATGATCCTGGCCGCGCCGGGCATCCCCGCGCAGGAGACTGCGATTAGCAAGGACGTGATCGTGGTGCTCGATACCTCGGGCAGCATGGAAGGCGAAAAGCTGGAGCAGGCTAAGGAAGCCCTAGTCTACATCCTCGAGAACCTGAACGAGGGCGACCGTTTCACCATCGTCGAGTTCAGCACCGGCGTGCGGCTCTATGAAAACGAGCTGTTGGATGCGTCCGAGGCGCAGGAGGCAATAGAGTGGGTCGAGCGTCTGGAATCGGACGGCGGCACCAATATCGACGAGGCGCTGACCGAAGCTATGGATCTGGTCGACGAAGAGCGCCCGGCCTATGTGCTCTTCCTGACCGATGGGCTGCCGACCGAGGGCGAGACCGATACCCCGGACATTCTCGACAATGTCAGCGACGTCGCCCCGGAGAATGTGCGCCTCTTCGCCTTCGGTGTGGGCGATGATGTCGATACCGTCCTGCTGGACAACCTCGTGGCTGAGCATTCCGGCGCCAGCTCGTATGTCCGTCCGGGTGAGCGGCTCGACGAAGCCGTTTCCGCCTTCTACGCCAAGATCAGCACGCCGGTGCTCACCGACGTCGAGCTGACGATCGATGGTGTCGACACCGAGGAGATCTATCCGAATCCACTGCCCGACATCTTCGCCGGTTCGCAGTTGGTGATCGTCGGTCACTACAAGGACGGCGGCAAGGCGACCATCGAGCTGAGCGGCAAGATCGACGGCAAGGAAACGACCTACATCTACGAGGGCCAGACCTTCGTCAGCACCGGTGAAACCACCTCGACCGAGAGTCTGCCGCGTCTTTGGGCCACCCGCAAGATCGGGTATCTGATGAATCAGATCCGCTTGCAGGGCGAGCAGAAGGAGCTCACCGAGGCGATCATCGACCTCAGCATCCGCTACGGCATCGTTACGCCGTATACCTCATATCTCATAACCGAGGACGACATCCTCACGAAAACCGGGCGTGAGGAAGCGGCGCAGGAGTCGTACGACGCGGCGGTCGCAGCGCCAATGGAGGCGTCGGGCGGCGCGGCGGTCGATGCCGCTGCCACGAGCGCGGATATGGCGGCGGCCGAAGCGGCGGCGCCCGTCCAGTTCACTGAAGGCGATGTCGAGCTTCGCGCGATTGGCGACCGGGCGTTCCTCTACAAGGATGGGGTCTGGACCGAGACGACCTTCGACGCGGAAACGATGGAAACCGTGAAGGTCGAGTTCGCCAGCGCAGAGTACTTCGAGCTGGTGGCCGAGCACCCGGAGCTGGCCGTCGCGTTCTCTCTCGGCGACCGCGTAATCGCGATCGCGGACGGAGTCGCATATGAGGTGACTACATAGCAAATACGTAAAAACGTTCTGTTCATAGCGGCTCGCCGTCGCTAAGGTAGTAGTCGCATGGTAAACGGGCCGAAAGGCCCGTTTACTGTGGGTAGTAAAGTATGAGATAGACGCTCGTAAGTAAGAAGAAAGGGCGAAGTATGGACGGAACACGTTTCGATAATCTTGCGCGCCGGTTTTCCCGGCGGAAAGCGGTGGGTGCAGCTGGCGCGGCTGGTCTGGCAACCGCCATGGCAAAGGTCCTCCCTTCGCATGCGCAGGGGGGTGATGTTACCTGCCAGATGAGCATCCAGGCGCTCACGTCGGCGGGGCCTTCGTTCGACATCCTCTATTCCGGTGTGCTCGAAATCACCATAGCGGAGGACGGTGGCATCGACTCCGGCTCGTTCACCCCGGTAGGCGGTGTCTCGGTGCCGGTGGTGGGTGAGGTAGACGGTCGCGCGCTCGATCTGCGGGTGATGTTCCCGACCGGTCAGCATCTGGTGCTTTCCGGTACTGGTGAAAATGACATCGAAACGTGCTCTGGCGCGCTTTCCGGTGTCTTTGGTGGACCGGAGCTGGGCGATACCGGCTCCTGGCTCATCGATCCGAGCCAGAGTCAGTTGATCGACAATGGCTCCGGTGGGTTTGCCACAGCTACGGCGACGTCCGTCGCAGGCGCAACGGCAACCCCGGCCTGCCCGGAGATCGATTGCGGCTCCACGCACGTGCTCGATCCGACGACCTGCCAATGTGGCTGCCCGGCTCCGACCGAGGCCTGCGGTCCGGTCTGTTGTCCGGCTGGCTCGGTCTGCACCGACGAGGTGAACGGCAACTGCACCTGTCCGGATGGAACCGAGCTTTGCGGTGATTCCTGCGTCGAGTCGTGCCCGATGGGCTCCTACCTGGACTACGAAACGTGCCATTGCACCGAAGGGTGCGGCCTCACCAGCTGCCCGGAGGGTCAGGTACTCGATTCCGATCAGTGCATCTGCGCCGATATTTGTTTCGGCGGCACTCCGTACTACTGCGGTGGCAACTGCTACGCCGAGCAGCATTACCAATGCAGCGGCGTCTGCTATTCGGCGGTGAGTCTGAACTCGAATGCGCAGATGTGCGGTCCATCCTGCCAGGCATGCCCGCAGGGCGTCCCGTGCATCGCCGGGTCGTGCCAGTGCCCGTTTGGCTATAGCTACTGCCAGGGCCTCGGATGCGTGGACTTGGCCTCGGACGACAACAATTGCGGATCCTGCGGCAACGTCTGCGGCGCCGGTATGGGATGCGCCGCCGGTGAATGCAAGCTGGCCTAGTAGGCAGCTCGCACCTGTCAGCAGGCAGTAGTAGCCGCGACATTCGACCGCCCGCGTTTCTCAGCCAGAAGCGCGGGCGGTTTTCATATTGGTTTCGGATGTGTGGCAATGAGGCGATGCTGGGCGAATGCCCCCAGCATCGCCTCATTGATTCGATTGCCGGCGCCATCGACGCCGAGGAGCCTGGTCGTCTAGAGCGCGACCACCACCGCCTTGGTCTCGGTGTAGAGCTCGAGGACCTCGTGCCCCATCTCGCGACCCCACCCGGATTGCTTGAAACCGCCGAACGGCATGGCGGGATCGTTGACGCCGTAGCAATTGACCCAGACGGTACCGGCACGGAGCTTCGCCGCCAGGGTATGCGCCTTGGAGATGTCGGTCGTCCAGATTCCCGCCGCAAGTCCGTAGGTGGTGTCATTGGCAGCATTGGCGAGATCGTCCAAGTTATCGAAAGGGATGGCTGCGACAACGGGACCGAAGATCTCCTCGCGCACGATCTTCATCGAGGGATTGGCGTCGACGAAGACGGTCGGTTCCACAAAGTAACCGCGATCGCCATGGCGCTTGCCACCGATGAGCGGACGAGCGCCACTTTCGACTCCGTTCTGCAAATAGCCGACGACGCGGGTGAGCTGCTCTTCGGAGACGACCGGTCCCATGTCCGTCTCTGGATCGAGTCCGGGACCGAGGCGAATCTCTTTCGCGCGGTCGACGACACCGGAGATGACCTTGTCGAAGATCTTCTTCTGGATGAAGAGACGGGACCCGGCGGTGCAATCCTGGCCGTGGTTATAGAAGATACCGTCGGCTGCACCCGGGATGGCGAGATCCAGATCGGCATCGGCAAGAACGATGTTCGGGCTCTTGCCACCCAATTCCAGCGAGACCTTTTTCAGGTTACCGGCAGACGCGTTGACGATGAGCTTGCCGACCTCGGTCGAACCAGTGAACGCGATCTTATCGACATCCGGGTGCGCGGAGAGGGCGGCGCCGGCCGTCTCGCCGAACCCGGTCACGATATTGACGACCCCGTCCGGAAGCCCGGCTTCCTGCAGCAGCGAACCAAGATAGAGGGCGCTCAGTGGCGTCTGCTCGGCGGGTTTGAGGACGATGGTGCACCCAGCCGCCAGGGCAGGGGCAAGCTTCCAGGCGGCCATCATCAGCGGATAGTTCCAGGGAATGATCTGGCCGACCACGCCGATGGGCTCGCGGCGGGTATAGCCGAAGAAGGCGCCCGGATCGGCCGAGGCGAAGGGGATCTGATTGCCTTCGATCTTGGTCGCCCAGCCGGCGAAGTAACGGAACATCTCTGCCGAACCGACGACATCAACATCGCGGGCGGCCTTTTTCGGCTTGCCATTGTCGAGACTTTCGAGCTCGGCCAACTCATCAGCATGCGCCTCGATCAAGTCGGCGATCGCCCAGATGATGCGGGAGCGATCGGTCGGTTTCATGGTTGCCCACGGACCGGTCTCGAACGCGGCACGCGCGGCTGTGACCGCAGCATCGATATCGGCGGCGTCGCCTGCCGGTACTTGGGCAATTTCATCGGTTGTCGCGGGATCGAGCACCGGGAAAGTCTCACCGCTGACGGCGTTGACCCATTTGCCACCGACCAGGAGTTTGTGTGGTTCCGAGAGGAACTTGGTGACGCGGGGAGTAAGACGGTAGGCCGAGACTGCGGACATGAAGACTCCTTTCGAAGGTGGATAATATCTGACTAGTTAATAGCTGACTATACTTCTTTTGCAGGCCGCACGAATTCATATGATATTAGTCGGAATTATGCAATTGCATTGATTCCCCGGCATTGCCGGCATGTCGGGTTGACGATTACTCCACCGCACGCGGGGGTACTCGACTGCGATTCACAAGCCGTAGCACGGTCACTTGGAAAGCTGCGGCGTCAAGCGCCATACCGCGAAGACGCCCCGTTTCCCATTGCCATGCTGAACGCATGTGAAGGCTTGTCCTGAGCAATGTCGAAGGAATCTCGGGTTGCGACGTCCGCGCGAGAGGTGGGTCCCGGCGACGGAGAAGCTCGGAGCTGGGATCGAGGAGTTAGGAAATCTGTTCGTTTCTAACTCCTCGATCCTCGCTTCCAGCCTCCGTCGTCTCCGGGGCTCTTAAAGCGTCTCGACGATGCGGCAGAGACGTTCGACGCCGGGAACCGTGATCGGGTCCACAACGATCTGGATGTGATCGATTCCGGCGGCGGCGACATCGCGCAGAAACCGGGCGATCTCCTCATCGGTTCCGGTGAAATGCGGTGCATCGGGATCGTTCAGGGCATCGAGCGTGGGAATGCCCTGCAACCGGATGAAGACGGCGGTGGTGCGCTGGAATGCATCGCGCGGAACGTCCTGGGCGTCGGCGACTGCATCGACATCGGCGATCAACGCGGGAAGCCGTGCCGGATCGTTGCCCCACCAGCGGGGCCAGGCGTTCCAATACTGCACATGGGGAAGCGTCGCCTCCAGCATCTTCCGGCCCTGGGAGCCGACCATCAGCGGAGGACCACCCGGACGCGGTCCGCGAGGACGGAGCTCGCATTCGCGCGCCGAATACCATGTGCCTTCGAAGTCGATCGATCCTTCTTGCAGCAGGGTATGAATGATGGTGAAGGCCTCCTGAAAACGAGCAAATCGGTGGTCAAAGGGGAATCCATAGGCTTGGTATTCCGGTTCGTGCCAGCCCGCGCCGAGCCCCAGAATGAGCCGCCCGCCTGAGATTTCATCGAGGGTATCGGCCATCTTGGCAATGAGCGCTGGATTGCGGAACGCGGTGCAGAGCACCAGTGGGCCGATCTCGACCCGATTGGTGATGGCCGCAACGGCGCAGAGCATCGACCAGCATTCCCACGGACCGGTGGCTTCGCCGGACTCATCGCGAAAGATCAGATGATCGGGCATCCAAATGGAGTCGAAACCGCCGTCCTCCGCTGTGCGCACGAGTTCCATAGTTTCCTGCCAGCTGGCGATTCGTTCGGTTTCGGGGAGATGCAGTCCGATCTTGACTGTGCGCGATGATGACATCCGTGGAACCTCCTTGTTCTTCACCCAGCGCAATGCGCGCCGCACTCCGCTGCGAGTGGGTAGCAATCCGATATCAGGGTGCTGTTTGCTCGGCCTCGTTCAGGTCGAGGTTGGTCTCATAAATATAGAAGGTACTGACCGTGAGCCAGGATCCCATGCGTTCTCCCAGCGTATTGGAGAAGGCGGGGAGTGGTGTGCCGGTGGTGAGATCGTAGAGTTGCATCTGCACGCGATGGGTCCCGGGAAGCGTATCGGTTGGAATCTGGATCGGGACCTCGGTCCACCAGAGACCGTGCCTGATCGGCTCCGAGAGGGAGAACGGCGTATCGCTTTCGAAGACGACCGCTCCCTGGGCATCGAGCACACGCATGCGGATACCGACCGTTCCGGCCATATCGGGATCGAGCTGGTCGAAATAGAGCACCTCGCGCACGATGGCGCCGCGCACGATCGAATCTTCCCGGTTACGTCCCGATGCCACCAGTCGGCCCGCGCCGGTGATATCGATCATGCCGGTGTCACCCGTTTCCAGATAGGCGGGAATTGGATCGTCGCGAATGTCGTACAGCCAGGCGTACTCGAGCCCGTTGAGGGTGACCGTGAGCACCGGGGTTTTGTTCTGGACCATGGCGAGCAGGTCGGGCCAGACGCCGTTGCGGGTGAGCGGGGTGATCGATAGGAGATAGTAGTCGGACGAAGCCCAGCGGAAGATCCCACCGGGGTCGTCGACGAAGGCCGCAAAGCGGGCGTCACCCTCCAGGAAGTAGCCCAGGGGGGTACGCCACGCTTCGGTGGAAACGACGATCGAGCCGGGGTTGGGTTGGGCGTTCAGGTAGTTGGCGATCTGGTCGAATCCCTCGCCCCAGCCGACCATCATGGAGTCCGTGGCCTTGACGGTACCGCCCATGAGTGGACTGTAGTAGCTGAGGTAGTAGGGGCCGGTTTGCGCGACGCCGGAGATCTGAACGCCGGCTGCCAGGATGGCTGCCAGGAGCGGATAGGCATTGACCGGGCCGGGAAGCCGTTTGCCGATCAGACGGGCCGCAACGAGAATGCCCCAGCCGGCCGCCAGCGCCGCCAGGGGAAAGGCGGGCATGAGATAGCGGTCGAACTTCTTGGCCGCCAGGGACATGAGCAGGGTGTAGGCGCCGGCGCCGATGCGCAGACCGAGCCCGGTTTGGCGCTGCACCCGAGGAAGGTGCACCCGGCGTCCGAGGACGACCAGACAGAGCGCCAGGATGACACCAACCAGGGTTGCCGGCGTGGCGCGCCACAGGAACGCGACCGGGTAGAAGCGAGCGCCGGGGTCGCCGGTGAAAAGCTCGCCGTCGAAATAGATGACGCGTTCGTGCCCGGAAACGGCAGCCGTCTCGGCGAAGGAGAGCATCCCGCTGAACACCGTCCGCGGTGCGGTCGAAAGCGCGGGCCAGAGGACCAGTGCGGTGGTCAGCATCGTGACGCCCCAGAGGACGCCCGGCCAAACGACCCGTTCCCGAAATTCGGACCAGATGGGACGGCGCCGGCCGCCGTTTGCTAGGGCGAGCAGCAGCAGGAGTCCGAAGATGGGAATCAGGACCGCGAGCTGGGCGCGGGTGAGCATGGCCAGAACGCTTGCGACTCCGCAGACGACGAGATCCGCTTTGTGCCGGCCGCGAGCGAGAAAGACCAGCATGGTGACCATGGCCAGCAGGAAGAAGAGCGCAGCCAGCGCATCGACATGCAGCAGTTTCCCCAAACCGATGCCGAACGGCTCCAGGGCGATGAGCAGAAACCCGAGCACGACCTCGGGTAACCCGAAGAGGCGCAGGGCAAACCAGAAAGCGATGGCGAAGGTGATGGCTGCGAAGACGATGAGGATCTGCCGGGTTGCGACCAGGATATCGAGCGGATCGTACCCTTGCGCTTCCAGGACCGAGGCGATGTAGTTCTGCCGTTGGGTGATTTGTGCGCCGGCGCGTTCCGGATAGTCCCGCGCGGCAAGGAAATAGCCGATTGCCCCCGCCCACATGACCGGCACGCCTGGATGCGCGTATTGGTAGGTGGAGGGCCAATCGCGGCTGGCGAGGGCCTCGTAGAAGTTCGCCGAGCGCGCCAGCCAGATCGGCTCGTCGGGGGTCACGATGCGGTCGAGCTCCAGCCAGCGTGGAAGCGCAAAGGAGAGGGTGACCAGCGCCAGGGCAAGGAGGCGGATCCAGAGCGCTGACTGGGACCCGGTGCGAGCGGCTCGGCGCCGGGCATCGCGTTGTGGGGCGGTGGGGGGTGCGGATCCGACGGGTCGGGTAAGACCTTTCGGTGACCCACGGGATCGCCTCACTCCCAACTCCGCTCCGTGCGGGGAGCGGGAGGACGCTGGTTGCGATGGGGTCTGGGGTGAGTCGATCGTCATCTGGTCCGGGACACGTGATTCGGTGTTTCGTCGGGGCTCATTATCGGCTCGATGGCAAATCCGTGTCGGGCCAGGGTGGCCGTATGATTGTGCAACGAGAACTACTGGATCAGGACGAGGACGGGTATGACGCTCCTTTGGGTGGGACTTGGGGGATTTCTCGGGGCGAATGCGCGCTATCTGCTTGGCCGCGCGGTGCTCGAACGATATGGCGCCGCGTTTCCTTGGGGCACGTTGGCCATCAACCTGACCGGCGCTTTCCTGATTGGGGTGATTGCCGAGCTGCTGCTCCTGCGGCAGGATGACAACCCGGCCTGGCGACTCTTTCTGATCGTGGGGGTGCTGGGCGGCTACACGACGTTCAGCTCGTATGCGCTGGAAGTGGTGACGTTGCTGCGGGACGACAAACTGTTCCGGGCGATGGCCTATCTCCTGGTCAGCAATGTGGCGGGCGTTGCGCTCTGTTTCCTGGGCGTGGCATTGGCGAGACGGGTGGTGTAGCAGCCGGGCTGGATCAGTTGCCCGCGACCTGAGCGGCGCCGGTATGGGCGGTCCGGACGTGCGCGTGTGCGGTCACGGGCGGTGTTTGCGTGCGTGTTGCGTCTGTTGGGGATGACGCGCCGGGCGGAAGATCGAAGCATGACATTGCGATAGCTCAACACGACCGGCCGTCCGGACGATTTCGGCGGCGGGGAGGGCCGCGTCATGCATCGTTCCACCGTTCCTGGCTCGAGCCGTACGCTGGCATTGGGGGCCATTGTGCTCACGACCGCACTTTGGGGGCTCTCCTATCCGTTGACCAAGGATCTGGTTTCGATCTACCCACCCGGTCAATTGGCGGTGCTGCGATTGGCGATCGCCCTGGTGGTGATGCTGCCGATTCTGCTGGCGCAGGGGAAACGTCCGGTTCTCTCGCGGTTGTCGGTGTTGCTGGGACTGACCGGGGTGGCGATGTTTCAGATGCTGCAGAACTCCGGGATGCAGTCGGTATCAGCGGGGGCGTCGGTGGTCGTGCTGTATGGAGGGATCGTGATCCTCTCCTCGTTGCTGGGGTGGCGTGTGCTGGGGGAGACCTGCTCGCCCATGATGCTCGGCGCGCTTGCGATCAGCGCGGTCGGGGTTGGGTTGGTTGCCTTGACGGTGAGCGGCGATTCCGATGCCGGGTTGCCGGTGGTTGGCGTGCTGTTGATCATTGCGGCCGCGGGGGCATGGGCGGTTTACACCGTGATCGGCCGGCGGGCGGAGGACGTGGATGTGCTGGCCCTGAATGCCGGTGCGTTGCTGGTGGGAATGATCGGGATCGTGCCGCTTGCGGTGCGAGAGCAACGTCCCGCGTGGGAGACGATCGCGGTTGGCTCGGATCTGCTGGCGCTCGTGACGTTGGGCGCGGTCGTGACGGCGGGATCGTACTTCTTCTGGAGTTATAGCCTGCGGCATCTGCGGGTGATCGAAGCAAGTGTGCTCAGCTCGGCGGAGCCGGTTTTTGGGCTGGCGTTCGCCTGGCTGCTGCTTGGGGAGACGATTTCGTGGTACGAGGCAGTGGGAGCGACGGCGATCGTCGGCGGGTGCCTGTTGCTGGTGGGGGAGCAGGAATGGCCGCGTCCGATGACGCTGGGGCGCGATCGGGCGCCATGCCCGGTGCCCGGTGTGCAGTGCCCAGTGTCCGAATAGGTTGGGTGTTTAGGAGAGAGGTGTTCGGGCGTGTTTGAACAGGGGTCCGGAGCCCGGAGTCCGGGGGCCGGAGGAGACCGAGAAGGCGAGCTTCGGGGCCTCGACGGCACAAATAAACCGAAACACGGCTCCCATCAAGCCGCATCGTGGGCTTTTCAAACACGACCTAGGAGTTGGGAGTTAGACCTGATCCGGACCCGGAGGTCCTGCACGACGCCGGGGTAGGCTGGTTCCTAACTCCTAAATCCTAACTCCCAACTCCTGATGCGTGGTTAGCCGATTGCGCGTTCGACGTCGAGACGGCCGGCGTCGATAGCGGTGCGGAAGTCGGCGATGGTGGAGGCGACGCCTTCGGAGAAGGGACGCCAGCTGGCGGTCCGAGGGCTTTTTCGACCTCGGTATCATCCATGTTTTCCGGGAAGGGCATGATCACATCGTCGAAGGTGATCTTGCCTTCCATCGAAAGGACGGCGGCTTCGATGGCGTCGATGACCTCGGGGATGGACGCGGTGGTGCCGCCGAGATTGAAGCAGGGCGCTCCTTCGATATCGGCGCGGGCGGCGGTGATGAAGGCGGCGGCGACGTCTTTCCCGCATGCTGATGAGGGCGTTTCCTCCGAAGTTGATGTTGTAGGGGCGCTCGATGGCGCCGGCCAGCATCGCCTTGGTCGGCATGGAGCTGACGCCCTGGTCGCGACCGGGTCGTAGACGAAGAAAGGACGCAGGCCGACGGTCTTGAGCTGGTAGTCCTGCCAGTAGACCTTGGCGGTCCATTCGTCGGCCTGCTTGGAGACTCCGTAGAGGTGGCGGGCGGCATGGGCGCGTCGTGCCGGATGGGTCCCGGAGGATAGGGTTGGTGGGACCGTAGACGGCAATGGAGCTGGCGTAGGCGGCGCTGCGCACCTGGTCCATATGCTGTTTGGCGGTTTCGAAGACGATGGTGGAGCCGACGACGTTGACGCGCATGCCGAGGATCGGATTGGCGCGCACCATGGGCACCTGCAATGCGGCGAGATGGATGATGTTGGTGATGCCGTTGTCGACAATTGCGGCGTCGAACGCCTCGGCGTCGGTGATGTCGCCTTCGATGACATTGACCTGGGCGAACTGCGCGTCGTCCATGATCAGCGAGGCGGTGGGGGTTGCCGGGGAGGTCGTAGGTGTAGACGGGGGTGCCTTCTTCGACGAGCCGCTTGACGGCCCAGGCTCCGATGCAGCCGAAGGCGCCGGTGATGAGAAATTTTTCGTTAGCCTCGTTCGCCATGTCCTGCTTTCCGTGTGTGGTGCGATGCGGAGGGTGGGGTCCGCTTGTACTGGAGGGATGATAGCGGGGACGGGGTGGGTGGTGATAGGAAATCGAACGGTCCTGAGTCTTGGGTCCTGAGAGATTGTCGTTGGGCGCGGTTCCCAAGTCCGGAGAGATTGTGATCGGGCGCGTTCCAGGTTGAGAAACCTGGGCTCACAGGGCGAAGCCGCCCCGAGGCTGGGGACGGGGTGGGTTGTGGAAATGGGACCTAGAAGATAGGACCTGGGAACTAGGAAATCGATTAGGGGGTAAGCCATTAGGCGGTGGGATCGACCGTGACGCATTTGAGGAGTTGGGAGCTGGGATTTAGGAGTTAGGAAATGAATCCGTTCGTTCTTGTCCTCGCTCCAGATCCTCGCTCCCAACTCCTCGAATGCCGGGATCCAGCACCGAGTGAGGATGACGGGTAACCAGCCCGGGTACGATCAACCGCTGCCCAGGCCCGCGCTCGTGACCAAACGTGCCGCTTGCTCTATCACAGAACAGATGTTCTTATCCTGTCAAGGGTTTGCGGGTGTGGATTTTTTGAAGGGGTTGGGGAGGGGATGGATGGGCTCGGGAATGAATCCCCGGGCTGACAGGACAAAGCCCTTTCGAGGCTGGGGAGGAGTTGGGAGCTTGGATTTGGGGTAGGACGGTGTGCGCTGGCGGCTCGATCGCTGTGAGGTGGCGCTTGCGCGGGGAGTTGCGTGTGGGGTGGAGTCTCCAGACTGAAGTCAGGAGCTCATACGCCTGGATGCGAAAGGGGATGGTAATGGGGCTACTAATGCAACTCCCAGCACAGTTGACACAGACAGCGGAAGCGTCAGACAACGCCAGTTTTCGACCTGCGGCTAATCGCATGGCACCGGAACTGAGGCCAATCCGGGAGCGTCCGTCTTGCGTTTGAATGGGTTGGAGAAGATGAGCTTGAGTTGAGATGCGATAGGATTGCGGGACTTGAGAACTCATTGAAATGGAGAGTCCCCTGCGATGCCGCCGGCTGTGATCGAAAATCCCATCCTCAACTCGCCCTTCGACGAGCCGACTCGGCACTTCCATTTCGATGACGATGGCATCACCAACGAGATCACTGATGGGCGGAGGAAAAGCGCCTACTTCGTGCCAATTGCTGCGCCGAAGAAGAAGGGGAAGCAACTCGCATTCCAGGACCTGACCGCCGACCGGCTCGAAGAGAACGATCTGGTCAATCGCATCCGCCAACGCGTGGCGCAATGGCGAATAGGCGGCTACCTCGGGGTGACGCCGACCACGGCACGGTTGCTGGAGCACTGGAGCGATCCTGATCGGGCGCGGCGGCTCTTCTTCTGTCAGCGAGAAGCGCTGGAGACCGTTATCTATATCACCGAAGTGGCGCACAAGTTTGGCGATGGCTGGATTGCCGACCGGCTGCGGGAAGCGAACGACCAATCGAATCCCGGTTTGCCGAGGATGGCCATGAAGATGGCGACCGGAAGCGGCAAGACCGTGGTGATGGCCATGCTCATTGCCTGGCAGACGCTGAACAAGCTGGCAGCGAAGCAGGACAAGCGGTTCAGCGATTCGTTTCTGGTGATCGCCCCGGGGATCACGATCCGGGACCGGTTGCGGGTCCTCCTGCCAGCCGATCCCGGCAACTATTACGAAGCGCTTTCGCTGGTTCCTGCGCAGGACATGCCGCGATTGGGCGAAGCGCGCATCGTGATCACGAACTTCCATGCGTTCCAACCGCGCGAAAAGGTCAAGGCGAGCAAGCTGGCGAAGACCATGCTCGGCAAGGAGAACGAAGGCGCATTCACAGAGAGTCCCGGTGAGATGGTCCGGCGGGTGTGTCGGGATTTGGGCAAGAGCAAAGAAGTCATCGTGCTCAACGACGAGGCGCATCACTGTTACCGGCGCAGACCGGAGGACGGCCCCTCTCCCGGCCTCTCCCCTCCGCAGAGGGGAGAGGAGCGGCTGTCCGCGGACGACAAGGCGGAAGCGAAGGTTCGTGAGGAAGAAGCGCGCATCTGGATCTCTGGCATCGAGGCGATTCAGCAGAAGATTGGGGTGAAGGCAATTTACGACCTTTCGGCGACCCCGTTTTTCCTGCGGGGATCGGGGTATTCGGAAGGGACGCTCTTCCCGTGGGTCGTCTCCGATTTCTCGCTGATCGATTCGATCGAGGCGGGGATCGTGAAAGTGCCGCGCGTGCCGGTGTCGGATGACGCGATGGTCGGCGACATGCCGACGTATCGCGAGCTTTGGCCACGCATTCGGGACGAGCTTCCGAAGAAGGGACGTAAAAAGGAGGCGATTACCAGCGATCCGGTGCTCCCCAATGAGCTGGCAGGAGCGCTGGTATCGCTCTACGGTCATTACAAGGAAGCGTTTGGCCGTTGGGAACGTGGCGAAGGTGGTGAAACACCGCCTGTTTTCATCGTGGTCTGTAACAACACGAATGTTTCCAAGTTGGTCTTCGACTGGATCGCCGGGTGGGAGAAGCAGATCGGCGAGGAGATACGGGTGCAGGCAGGACAGCTCGAACTCTTCCGCAACGACGACGCTCATGGAGGCTGGCTATCTCGTCCAAACACAATTCTGGTCGATAGTCAGCAACTGGAGTCTGGCGGGGCAATGAGCGCTGATTTCAAGAAGATGGCGGCACGTGAGATCGACGAGTTCAAAGATGAATACCGGCGGCGATTTCCCGGTCGAGACGCCGATGAACTCACCGACGAAGACCTGCTGCGCGAGGTGATGAATACAGTTGGCAAACCGGGCAAGCTGGGCAGTGACGTGCGCTGCGTGGTGAGCGTTTCGATGTTGACCGAGGGATGGGACGCCAATACAGTGACGCACATTCTGGGCGTGCGCGCGTTTAGCACGCAGTTGCTGTGCGAGCAGGTAGTGGGTCGAGGATTGCGGCGGATGAGCTACGCGGTCAACGACGATGGCATGTTCGAACCGGAGTATGCCGAGGTCTACGGCGTGCCGTTCTCATTCATTCCGACCACCGGCGATCCTGGCAAGATCACGAAGCGGAAAACGACGCGGGTGAAAGCGCTGGAAGAGCGAATCGCCTGTGAGATCGAGTTCCCACGATTGACCGGGTATCGCTACGACTTCGGAACCGAACGATTGGAAGCGGAATTCACCGAGGATTCGACGCTAGCGCTTTCAACCGCTGATGTGCCGTTGCTTACCGAATCGATGCCAATCGTGGGAGAAGGCAGTATCCAGACGCTGGGCGAGCTGCAAACGCACCGGCAGGCTGAGGTGGCGTTTGGGATCGCCAAATTGGTGCTCGAGAAGTACCTGCGTGAGGACGAACCCCTCTCCCAGCCTCTCCCCTCCACAGAGGGGAGAGGAGGACGATCGCCCGGGCTGCACTTCAAGCCGTGGCTCTTTCCACAGGTACTGGCGATCACCAAACGCTGGATGGCGGAATGCCTGATCTTGAAGGACCACACCTTCCCGCAGCTCTTGCTGCTGCCGGAGAACGCGGTGCATGCGGCACCCAACGCATCTGTTACTCGATCGTTCGGGCAAACGATGGACCGACGACCTTGAAGCCGATGCCAGAGCCCGTATGACACGATTGGCTCACCGCTATGTCTCCAGCTGCGACACAGCCAAACCGGTGTATGGCACCGATCCGAGAAGAAGTGTCACATCAACTACGTCGTAGCGGACACGGATACCTGGGAGCAAAAAATGGCCCAGGTGCTGGAAGGGATGGACGAGGTCAAGAAGTACGTGAAAAATCAGAACCTCGACTTCACCATTCCCTATGAGATCAATGGTGAGGCTCGGCAGTATGTGCCTGATTTCATTGCCTGTATCGATGATGGGCACGGGCCGGACGATCTGCTGAACTTGATCGTGGAAGTGAGTGGTTTGCCGAAGAAGGACAAGCTCGTCAAGGTAGAGACTGCGGAGACGATGTGGATTCCGGCAGTGCGGAACCACGGTGGTTTCGGGCGGTGGGCATTTGTGCAGGTCGAGGATCCTTGGAATGCGGAGAAAACGATTCGTGGGATGTGGGTGGGAAGGGAGGGGGTTGCGGCGTGAGAAACCCCTCTCTCCCCACCTCTCTCCCCTCTGCGGAGGGGAAAGAGGAGGAGTGCGCGGAGATCAAGCGCCCGTCAACGAAGAAAATGATTCGTCTACGGCAAACGAACGCTGGCTGAGGCGTTCTCTCCCCGCGCACGGGGAGAGGGTAGGGTGAAGGGGGCTGGTTCCCTGAAACCCCGACTCCATATCTGAAGGACAATAGCTGTGCTCACGAAGAAAGCAACGAAGCGGATCGAAGCCTTTACGCACGATGCAGACAGCTCGAACAACATCCCGACCTGAGGAGCTGAGCGGGTTTCTGTCTGGTGACGGATGAAGAGGCTCCGACGACGATGCTGTATCCGCGCGATCGAGAGTCTGGACCACAACTGGTGTGGAAGGGGAAGGACGAGCAAGACCGGGAAGAACTGGCGGTGCCGGTGGTGCCGATCTACATCCAGGAGAAGATTCACCCGCAGGCGATCATCACCGATATCCAGTCGAGGTCGAAGACGGGCGGGATCGCCGAAGGGGCGGCAAGCTACGACCAGGCGGATTTCTTCGCGCAGTTCAATGGACTCGATGACTTCGACAAGAAACTCGACTTCTACCAGCACGAGCAGCATTGGTCGAACCGGATGATCCTGGGGGATTCGTTGCTCGTGATGACCAGCCTGGCGGAGAAGGAAGGTCTGAAGGGAAAGGTCCAGACGATCTATTTCGATCCACCGTATGGGATCAAGTTCGGGAGCAACTGGCAGGTCAGTACACGCAAGCGGGATGTGAAGGACGGGAGTGCGACCGACGCGACCCGGCAGCCAGAGCAAGTGAAGGCGTTTCAGGATACGTGGAAGCTGAAGTTCGTCGTACATCTGGCGTATTTGCGGGATCGGTTGACAGTTGCGCGCGAGTTGCGGTCGGGAAGTATTTTCGTTCCAGTTGGTGATGAGAATGTGCATCTGGTTCGGAATGTGCTGGATGGGGATTTTTGGCAGCGAACTTTGAGTGAGATCGTATTCCGCAAAACTGGGAATCCACTCCATCGGACTACCTTTCAGATATATCCGACATAATACTGGTACGAAAAAAACAAGGGCCAAACCAAATTTCGCCGTCTCTACAACGATCGAATCAATGATTCCGGAATCCCGTCAGCCTACTCACTCATGGAATCTGACTCCGGAGAGGTTCAGCCGCTCAGCGGAAATCAGGTCCTCTGGTGAGATGCCGTCGGTTATCGTGTCTTTCAGTCGGTATCTCTTGAGTCGGAGGGACTACGATCAGGCGATCTGAACGAACCTTTTATGTGGAACGGCCGCACATACACCCCTCCGGCGGCGGGGCCCATTGGAAAACCGGACATAGCGGATTACCGCTTGGTTCCCAGGACAGTTTGCATGTATCTGAAATAGTCTGAGATACAAGATGTATCTGGATGACTTTCCAGTGCTGCCACTGAACAATCTGGTCCGACACAATGGGGGCGGCAGGGTTAGTCTACGTCGTACAGACATCAACCAGAGTCATCGAGCGCTGCATTCTCATGACTACCGACCCAGGCGATCTCGTCCTCGATCCTACCTGCGGCTCGGGGACGACTGCGTACGTGGCCGAGCAGTGGGGGCGGCGGTGGATCACGATCGATACCAGCCGAGTCGCATTGGCGTTGGCGCGGACGCGGTTGATGGCGGGACGGTTTCCGTATTACCTACTGGCCGATTCAAGCCGGAATGAGAAGAAGCCGAGCTGGCGGGCAAGTTCGCGCCAGCTTCGAGCCTAAGAACGATCTGCGCAAGGGATTCGTCACAAGCGGGTGCCGCATGTGACACGCTGAAGTCGATCGCGAACAATCCGGATATCAAAGGAAGGGATGACGCGCGAGGGAGATCCGAGGGGGCGATCACACGGCACGCGGATAGCGAGACTTTATTCGACCAGCCGTATGAGGACAATAAGGTCGTGCGAGTGACTGGTCCCTTCACAGTCGAAAGTCTTTCGCCGCATCGGGTGCTTTCGACCGCGGATGACGATTGGGATGGGTCTGTTTCCGAACAGGAAGCTCAGCAGGAACAAGATTTCGCCACGATGATTCTGGAAAACCTGCGCAAGGCAGGGGTGCAGAACACCTACAGGGGCGAGCGGATCGTATTCGACCGGCTCGATCCATTCCCTGGCAAGATGATCGTGGCGCGTGGGGAGTTCACCGACGCCAGTGGCGAGAGCCGGCGAGTGGCGGTGACGATCGGTCCCGAGCATGGGACCGTAGGAAAGGATCAGATTCGGGAAGCGGCCAAGGAGGCGATGAAGGGCGCTGGCACGGATGTGCTGCTGGTGTGCGGGTTTGCGTTCGATGGGGTGGTCTCCGAAGAAGTGAAGCAGTACGGAGCGTTGACAGTGCTGCCGACGCGGATGAATCCAGACCTGACGATGGATGAACTGCTGAAGAAAACCGGAGCGGGAAATCTGTTCATGGTCTTTGGGGAACCCGATCTGGAAATCAAGGAGACGGGTGATTCGCTGGTGGTGGAATTGCACGGGGTGGACGTATATGACCCGACAACGGGCGATGTGCGTTCAGGTTCGACTGACGATATCGCGTGCTGGTTCATCGATACGAATTACAACGAAGAGAGCTTCTTCTTGCGGCATGCGTATTTCACCGGGGCAGACGAGCCGTACGACAAGCTAAAGAAGGTGCTGCGGGCGGAAATTGACGAGGCAGCGTGGAGCAGCTTGTCCAGCACGGTGAGCTATCCGTTCAAGCGGCCGGAGACCGGGAAGATCGCGGTGAAGGTGATCAATCACTACGGGGATGAGGTCTTGAAGGTGTACGAGGTGTAGGTATGGTAGACGAAAGTCCGATCGACGAACGAACCCCCGAAGAATTTGCAGCAGAAACGCTGTGGGCACGAAAACGACGGAGCGATTTAGTCGACTCCTTCAGTGTCGTGTTGTATACCCCATCAGGATACGACGACTCAAAATTCGCAGCAGAAGTGGCTGAAATCGTACAGGAGTCAGTGAAGCCATTGGTGCAAGCCGGGCTTCTCGACGCGGCGGCTGCAGAAGAAATCGAAGTCTTTCCCTATTCAACTGGTCCGGCCGCCCAAGAGTGGGCGAAGTGCATTGTCGATCTCTACCATCTCGCTCAGCCTTACATTAACGATGGAGCATCCTTGCTGGAATGGGGCGGTGCGCTCGTATTTCTGACAAAGCAGTTGATGAAACGAGAGGCGGGCAACTCATCGGACCCGAAAACCCATACTTCTTCCGGGATGGATTTGGGGAATGTCTATTCTCGAAACGCTTTGATTGCGGTTTGCTACTACCACATTGTTTCACTTTACAGACCAACAGCACCGGTTAGCGTGGACGTCCACTGCCGCGGAAACGAATACTCCTCGCCGGATCATCCAGGGGGATTCGAACAGTTCCTGATTGTCTTCGTAACCGACACTCGGAAGATTTCTTATCTAATCAATGGGCGTGGAAGAGTTATCGAGCATATTGTGGAAACGGATGGTTCCGCATCTCTCATGCCGATCCCCAATCTTTTCCATGACGAAGTCGAGGATTGGTCCACCGTATTTCCGGTCTACTCGACAACAATTGAATAACCCCGAATGCTCCATGGCACTAATCGGAGCGGCCACCCGAGTTGTGAGGGGATACGGTCGTGAGAACGATAGGTTCCTCCGCGCTGGTCGGGACGACGAAGAGGGCCGAGCGAACAGTCGCTCGGCCCTTTATTTTTGCCTCTTGCCCGTTGGCTTTTGCCCCGGCTACGCCGACGGTGCTCCAAGATATCGGCCCGCGACGAAGCCGGTGAGGTCGCCGGAGGTGATTTCGAACCAGGCGATGCCGTCGGCGTCGGTGGGGCCGCTGACGATGGTGACGGTGTCGCCGGTTTCGAGCTGGCCGATGGGGTCGGATTCGGTGGAGGCGGTGAGGCGGATGTTGAGCGGGCCGTCGGCAACGGTGGCCGTTGCGCCGACCGTGATTCCGCCGGTGAGGAACTCGCCGGCAACGAAGCCGCTCACCGCCGTATCGCCGGTGCCGAAGGTGGCGGGGTACCAGTCGTAGTCGCCCGCGGTGATGGGACCGCCGGTGATGGTGCCGGATGCGCCGTCGTCGAGCTGACCGACGATTTCGGCCTCGATGGAGGCGTCAGCGCGGAGGTTGACCGGGTCGCCATCGCCTTCGATGAAGACAACGGAGCCATCCGGGAAGGCGGCGACGGCGGCGTCCACGGATTCTGAGGTTGGCTCGGTTTGCGCGCCGACCGCGGCCGCGTCCTCGCCGACCGGTCCGAGGTAGACCCCGGCTAGCCAGCCTTGCTCGCCGTAGACGGTTTCGACCTGATACCAGTCGAGATCGTCGGCGACGTCCGGTCCGCTGAGGATGGTGACCGTATCACCCTGGACCAGTCCACTGATGATTTCCCCGCTCGTGCCAGCAGACCCGCGAAGGTTGAGCGATTCGGTGACGACCTGACGCTCGGTTCCGGCCGCGAGCTGTGGTCCGCCCTTGGCGATGCCGAACTGGTCGATGGCAACCCAGCCGGTGATGCCGCCTTCGGTTTCGACCTGATACCAATCGACGCCGCCGATTGGTTCCGGTCCAGCCAGGACGGTGACGGTGGTGCCCTCATCGATTTCAGTAAGGGTGGCAGCTTCGGAACCGGCGGCGTTTTTGACGCTTGCCTGCCCGTTCAGGAGCATGAGCTCGGTTCCGTACGGATATTTCCCGGTTGCCAGGGCGGCCGCGGCCGCGTCGGCCTGGGTTTGCGATGTTTCCGCATCCGCGACCGGCGTGTCCTGCGCTGCGACCGAGGGGACCGACCCGCCGACCAGTACTCCTCCGAGCAGCGCAGCCAGAGCCAGCGAGCCGACTGCTCCGCGTAGACGATGTTCCATGTTCCCCTCTTGTTCTCCGCGGCCGCAGGGTAGGGCAGCGGCCAACGCACGTCGTCGCGGCAGCCACCGCGCGGTTCGTGCAGACATTCGATTGCCGGGCGCCGATGGGTCGGATACGCCGGCATGCTGCGCGGGGAGCGCATGTACGGGGGTGCCCTCATCATAGCAGGCGTGACCGTACACTTCTACCTGTTCTGGACGTACACGGGAAGTCTGGGCGCCGGATGGGACGGCAGGGAGGCGCTGTGCGGATAACTGAGAGCGACCCGGCCGCGTCGCTATCGCCACGACGGATCGAGGCCATCGTTTGGCTGATGGCGTGGACGACGTTTGCCTACGTCAATCTCTCGATCTCACTCAGTCCCCTGTTGACGTCCATTGCCGCGACGTTCGACGTATCGGAAAGCGCGGCGGGGCAGCTCGCGACGGTGCAGGGCGTGGTCGGAACGATTTCGGCGTTGCTCTCCGCCCCATGGATGAACCGGTATTCACGGCGAAGCTGGTTGCGGGCGGAGCTCGGAGTACTGGTGCTGGGTGTCGTGCTTTCCGCGGCGGCGCCCAGCTTTGCCGTGCTGCTGGCGGCCAGAGCCTTGATCGGCATCGCGGCAGGGGCGTTGGTGGCGAACTGTTTTACGGCCGCCAGCGAGGTGGTGCGGGATCCCCGTCGTCAGGGGCGCGCGGTCGGCATCGTGGCGTCGGGGACAACGGTGGCTGTCATGCTCGGATTGCCGGCCATGGCGTGGCTCAACGACGCGGTTGGCTGGCGATGGGCGATGGTCTGCGCGCTCGTGCCGATCGGCATCAGTCTCGCCGGGACCATGTTCCTGCCGGCCGCGCAGGGTCGTGCGCGTGCGCGCGACGATCATGGCGATGCGATCGATGCGGGCTCACTGCGCCGGATTCTGCGGGGTGATGCCGCAACCGTGGTGATGATCGTCGTGAGCGGGTTGATCTTCGTCGCCTATGTCGGGTGGATTACCTACTACAGCGCCTATGTCGAGCGTGATTTTGCCGGCGGTGCGCGGAGTATTGGCTTGTTGTTCATCGTGGGTGGACTTTTCGAGCTCGCGGGCAACTTCGTCGCCCCGGCGCTTTCGCATTGGGCGCCGGTTCGCTGGGTTACGCTGGTGGGTACGGCCGGGGTGGCGCTGGCGCTGCTGGGCAGCGGTATCGCGTTTCGCACGGTGGCCGGGCTCTACGCCGGTATCGCACTGCTGCATCTGGCGACATCGTTCGCCTATGTCGGCATCAACACGTTGCTGTTGCAACGGCCGCAGGCGATTCGTGGCACCGTCATGGCGTTGTCATCGGCGGCGGTTGGGTTCGGCGGGGCGATGGGCGCGTTGATCGGGGGAGCCGTGCTGTCATCGACCGGCGATTATGAGACGATCTTTCATGTCCTGGGCGCGCTCATGGCGTTAGGAGTGGTGGCGCTCTTTTTTGCGGTGCGCACCGGAGACAACCAACCACAGTCTGAAGGAGGCGGATGATGGCGCAGTTGATCGATCCCGGGCCGATCGAGTTCGAGGCGGAGCTTCAGGGCGAAGGGGGCGGAACCTGGGTGGATGTGCCGGTTTCGCTCAAGGAGACCTTTGGTAAAGGCAATCTGGTGCCGATCGTTGCGACCTTCAACGGTCAGGAGGACTACCAGGGGCAACTGGCCATGATGGGTGGCGAATGGCCGATGCTGCTGGTGCGGAGCGATGTGCGCACGAAATTGGGGGTGACGGTCGGCGACCGGATTCACGCTCGGATCGTGCTCGATACGGCTCCCCGGATCGTGGCGTTGCCAGATGATGCCGAGTCCGCGGTCGCTGCCGATCCGGCTGCGATGGCGAGCTGGGAGAAGCTAAGCCCGAGTCGCCGGCGTGACTATGTACGCTGGATCGAGGATGCGAAGCGGCCGGGAACCCGGCAACGGCGGATAACCGAGACCGTGGCCAAGCTGGCGCGGGGCGAGAAGCTGCGATAGTTCCGTGCATCTACGGTGAGCCGGAGACGATGGAGGAGCTGAGATGAGCAATGGACCGCTGTTCCCCAAGAAGTCGGAAACGGGTGGCGATGTCTCGGAAGAACCACAGGTCGAGATCGAGCGCTCCGACGAGCCCAGCACGAGGCGAAGGGGTGGGCCGAGCCAGCTTCCGAACGTCCCAGGGAAGCAAATCGGGTGCTCCAGCTCGGTGTTTGTCTTGATGCTGGTGGGCGTGGGGCTCATGGTGGCAGGGCGGGTGCTGCTGTAAGAGAGGAGCGGGTCCTGGGTTCTGAGTCCTGGGTCCTGAGAAGATTGGCGTGCTCGATGGAATGTTGACGACGTAGCCGTCATACGACGATGACACGAACCCACCCTATTGTCATTCTGAACGTCAGTGAAGAATCTCGCTCGTTGACCGGCCACGCTCCTAAGCTGGGTATGTCACGTACGAGCTCGATTCCCCAACTTTGAAACGCTGGGTTGCAGCGACCGGCAAGAAGTTGGCACCGACGACGAAGGTCTTCGGCAACGCCGATTATCGGTCTGCGGCCGATCGCCGGGCAGAGACGCACCGGTGCTACGACCCAAAGAGTGATCGTTGCTCGACCATTTCGTAAACCGGGGTTCCTTGGTTGCGCTCGAGACAGCGGGAAGTAAACACGCAAACGCCCGGGATGTCCCGGGCGTTTGCACCATTCCGTTGCGTCCGGTTCGAGTCCGCTATGCGGTTACCGGACCGAGATACCGTCCCGCAACCCAGCCAGTTACGGAATCGGTTGTGGTGACCTGGAACCAGTAGATTCCATCGATTACCTGCGGATTGACATTGAGCACGCTGACCTGCGCGCCCTGGGCCAGGCTTTGCAGAATCTGGTTGCCCGTTCCGGCCGCGGATCGGAGATTGATGGGACCGTCGACCACGACGGCGACCTCGCCGAGAGCGAATCCGCCGGTGACGTATTCGGTTGCCACGTAGCCGGTGATGCCCTCGTTCTCCACCTGGTTCCAGGCGTAGCCGTCGCCCATGACGGTTTCGCCGAGCACGAGCATGCCATCCCCACCGGCGAGCGAGGCCAGGATCTGGCCGCTGGTGCTTGGGGTATCGCGCAGGTTGAGGGGAGGATCGCTAACGAAGATCCAGTCGCCGGCGCCGAAGCTGCCGCTTGGCGGGGTCACCGGCGGAGCGTCCGAGAGGGCAAGGTACTCGGCAGCCACCCAACCGGAGACGACGCCGCTGACATCGATGCGGTACCAATCCCGGTTGTCGACCGTGGAGGGGCCGCCGGTAATGACGGCAGTGGTGCCCTGGAAGATCGTGTCGAGCACGGTGCTGTTCAAACCGGCTTCGCTGCGGACGTTGAGCGAATCGGTGTTGACGTAGACGATGTCGCCGCTGGTCCAGCCCAGCTTGTCGAGGAAAGCGCCGGCGACCCAGCCGGTGCTGCCGATGGCGGTCGAGACCTGGTACCAGGTGTAGCTATCGGCGGCGACCGGACCGCCCGTGACGGTCAGGGTGTCACCGGTCTGGAGCACGCCGACGACGGCATTGCCGGTTCCAGCAGCGTTCCGGAGATTGACTGGACCGTCGACCACGACGGCGTGATCGCCAACGGTGAGGTTGCCATCGAGCGGCGGGACGGGAGCAGCGACGAGCTCGATGAAGTCAGCCGCGACCCAGCCAGTCGCGCCGGCGGCGGTTTGCACCTGGTACCAGGTATACCCGTTCGCGGCGGTGGGGGCGCTCAGAATGGTCAACAGCGCTTCCTGGGGCACCGATTCGATGACGGTCGCGCCGGTACCGGCGGAGGAGCGGAGGTTGATGGGACCGTCGAACACGACGACCTGGTCGCCAATGGCGAAACTCGCGGGCGCATTGGAAACGAGCTGGATTGCATCGACGATGACCCAACCGGTCTGCCCCGCGCTGGAGGTGACCTGATACCAGTTGTAGCCAGTAGCGGCGACGGGTCCAGTGACGATGGTGAGCTGCGTGCCGACCGTGAGGGAACCGACCGAGGAGCTCGAGGTCCCGGCGGCAGAGCGCAAGTTGAGCGGTCCCTCGGCAACGACGACAGATCCCCGGCCATGAAGATGTCACCGGTATCGGCCGGGGCGACCGAGGTGTTCTCATCGGTAGAGGCGGACTCGACGGTGGTACCGGCGTCCGCGGGCGCCTGCTCTTCGACCGGAGCGGTGTCCTGCGGCGGGACGGCGGTATTGGTTGCCGTCGGCGATGGACGCAGACCGGCGGTCGGTTCGGGAGCAACCTCGGATTGCTCATCCTGGGTGGCGGCTGGCTCCTCCTGCGTGGTGGCCGGTTCCGCCGGAGGCTCGATGACCGGAGCGCTGGCCGACATGAGCAAATACATGTCGAGCGACGCAGAGGTGTTGATGGTGCTGGTGGTGAATCGATAGTCGAACGAAGCGGACTGTCCGGGAACGACGCCCTCACCCTGAACCAGGAAGGCCGATGTGCCGTCTGGCAGGGCGCCGTGCTTCAGGCCCCATTCGTCGGTCGAGCTACCGGAGCCGGTGGTCGACCAGCGGAAGGTGTTCCCGTCGAGGCTGGCATCGGCGATGGTGAGGGGCGCGATGTTGCCGTTGATGGCCGTGATGATGACATCGACGCCGCTGGAGATCGGCACGCAATCATCGGGAACCATCTGCTGAAGGGTGACGCCCGGCGGGCAGCGGAAAACATCGAGTGCGATGGTTCGACCGGCGTCATCCTGGGCGCTCACGGGAAGCGCGTGCGCTAATGGCGTGACAATCAGTCCAGCCGAAAGTGCCACAGTGGCAACAAGATGCCGTAGTCGTAAATGCATTCGGATTCCCCTGCTCTCCGTCCTCGAACAGCACCCTTCAACGCTGTTCAGGGTCATTATACGCACGTACACTGCCATTTGGGAACCCGTGTGGTACCGAAAATCCGCGTACGAACGCGGGTAACTGTGCCTTTCTGGTCAATTTTCGCGAAATCCGTGACGCGGCGACACAGCATGTGGAGTTGGGAGCTGGGATTTAGGAACTGGGAGTTCGGGCGTGCTCGAAACGGGTCCTGCGTCCGGAGCCCGGGGTCCTGAGACGATCTTGGGAGGCTGCTGTCGGGGTGTGAACGAACGGATGCCGGGCCAGTCCAGGGCGAGCGGAGGCACGTCGTCGAGGTTTCAAACACGCCCCTGGAGCTGGGCGCCCGGGGGTGCTTGAAAGGGTCCGGAGCCCGGGGCCCGGAGAAGATCGATGCGGCCAATGCCGGGGCCGGATTGGCACGAGGACCCCGAAACATGGTTCGCGGCGAAGTATCGTGTTCGGCTTTTCAAACACGGCCCAGGGGGTGGGGCCCGCGGCTGGAAGAGCTCGACGCTCGACGCATAATCGTTGCTGCCTGCTGCCTGCTGCCTGCTGCCTGCTGCCTGCTGCCTGCTGCCTGCTGCCTGCTGCCTGCTGCCTGCCGCCTGCCGCCTGCGCTGCTGCCAATCGCGGTAGGCCGCGATGAGGGTGTGGCCGGCGCGGGCCCAGGGGATGTCGATGCGGGTGTAGCCGGTCTGGCGGAGCCAATCGATCTGGTCGACAAGGGGTGAGGGGAAGTCCATCTCCAGATCGGGCCAGGTGTAGATGTTCCAGTGGTCGTCGCGGAAGAATTCCCAAGCGGCAGGACTGCCGGAGAGCTCGATGGACTGGCGTTCGACCGCGTCATCCCAGGCGCGGGCCATATGACGGAGCGCCGGGACGCTGGCTGGTTCGACGAGGTCGGCGATCAGGAGCGCGCCGCCTGGCGCCAGACGGTCGTGCAGATCAGCGAAGAGATCGCGCTTGGCCGTCCCTTTCAGGTGATGGATGGCGAGCGATGAGACGATGGCGCGGAGGCCCGTGGGGAGGGCGGCCCGCCAGTCTGGGTTCTGGAGCTGGAAGGTGCGGGTTTCCCAGCGACCAGGGAATGGTTCCAATGCCCGGGCGGTTTCGGCCAGCATGTCCTCGGAGCCGTCGAGGGCGAGGATGGAGGCGCTCGGGAAGTGGTTGAGGATGGCGGCCGAGAGCCAGCCGGCGCCCGGGGCGAGCTCGACGACCTGAAACGTCTCGTCGAGCTCAGCCGGGATCAGATCGAGGAAGGCGTCCCGTAGCTCGTCACGGCTTGGCGTGAAGATCCTGCCCTGGTCGATGAAGATCTTCGAGTCGGATTCGTTCCAGAAACGGTCGGTCATCGATTGGTTGTGCTTTCAGCGTCGAGCCCATGCGATACGACAGGAAGTCTATCGTGCTGGCTGTAAAGATGGACGCAGGCCCCGTGTGACGATGATCTCGAAGGTGTCACTATCGATCACGGAGGTAATAGCACCCGGAACCGCTCCGGCCGGGATTCTGTCCGTCCAGAAGGCGGGGGCAAATCCGGCTTGTGCGTCGCGGGACGACGGTTGCATGTGTTCCGGGGAGGATTCATCGATAGCCAGGCGGTCGATGACAAGAATGATGAGTACGAGCGCAATGACGCCGCGCAGGAACCGGAGGAAACGGCCGGCGCCCCGTGACTCGCGTTTGGACGGAGTTCGGCCCACGGTGAAATTCCAGGAAGTGAGACTGGGTTTGGTGTGATCCGAACGCTCATCAGCTCCAGCGTTGCGGACGGCTGATGATGACCCCTGCCGGGGTCACGATCGGATCAGGCAAGAGGCATGATTTGAAGAGCTTTGTATTTAGCGGGCGCGCGTCCGTACTGATCGGCGGTCGAAGTGCATTGTTCACCGTGACGTCTGGACTATACAAAAGGACGGGTTTTCCGATTTCGTTGGTTACGATCCGTATTGCTTCCGCCAGGTCGCTGTCATTCGACATGACGATTGCTTCGTCAAATGCTCCCCTCGCGGCATCCCAGACGAGACGAACTCCGAGATTGACATCAGAGCCTTTCTCTTCGAATGTATCGAACAGGACAACACCTTGCGCCGGATTGCTGCGTTGAATTCCGCACTTCTCGACCTGCCGAAGGGAACCACGAATTACATCGACATTCGGGATCGTTTCCAATGCGGTGAGGTACGCGCGCTGACGGATGTGCTGATCGGGATCGAGTGAATTCGGGACGATCGGTGCCGTGAAGTACCCTACCCAATCGATCGTGTCATTGGGAAGGAGCCGACTGCTCAGCTTGCTGATATCCAGTCATTTGAATCTTGCCGGAAGCGGATAGGTGCGATTGGAATTTTTGAATAGTCGGTAGTAGAAGTTGAAACCGTCGATGTAGACGCGAACAATCACCGATTGGCCTCGCGGGTAAGAAAAGAGCCGCCACAAGGACGGCTCGCAGCCCTACGGGGAATGCCGTAGGGGGGGTGGTAACAATTATATGTCAGATACCCTCCCAGATCAAGCGTTCTGCACGTTCCGAAATCCGAGCGTTTTGAAACGAAAGAGGAGACAGACCATGTACTTCAAGCAGTTCCTGAACGAGCTCGTCGGGTGCGCGTCGTATCTGGTGGCGTCGCGACAGACGGGAGAGGCGGCGATCGTCGATCCCGGGGTCGATCTTTCTCAATACGATGCGTTGCTGCGCGACCGGCATTTCACGTTGCGCTATGTGATCGATACGCACATTCATGCCGATCATGTTTCTGGCGCCCGGGCGCTGGCGGCCGAGCATGGGGCGGAGCTCTGTCTGTTCGAGGGGGCACGGGTGAGCTATCCCTTCCGGCCCCTGTATGACGGCGAGGAGCTGTCGTTGGGGCAGCTGCGGTTGCGGATCGTGCATACGCCGGGGCACCGGCCAGAGCTGATCTCGATTCTGATCATCAATCCAGAACGGAGTCCCGAACCGTCGATGGTGCTGACGGGCGATTCGCTGCTGGTCGGCGATGTTGGACGGCCGGATTTCGGTGGCGGCGATGCGCAGCAGCAATACGACAGTGTCGGCCGGTTGTTGCGGTTGCCGGATTGGGTGGCGGTGTTCCCCGGCCATTTCGAGGGGCCGTGTGGAAAACATATGTGCGGGCGTCCGAGCACGACGGTAGGATTCGAGCGGTTGTTCAATCCGATTGCCCGGATGGACCGGGAACCGTTCGTAGACAAGCTGGCGGGGGAGGTCCCGGCGCGGCCGTTGAACATGATCGCGATCGAGGCGACCAATCGCGGAGCGGTCGATGCGACATGGGCGATGCTGACGCAGATGAGTGAGGTGCCGCAGCTTTCGCTCGATGAATTCGACGCGGTGGCGGAGGGATCCTTCCTGGTCGATGTGCGCGAGCCGGTCGAGTTCGCCAGCGGGCATCTGCCGGGGAGCGTCAATATTCCGCAGGCGGAGCTGGCGACCCGCGTCGACGAGCTGCCCCGGGACCGTTCATTGGTGACGGTTTGCCTGAGTGGAGCGCGGTCGTTCCGGTCGGCGCAGTTTCTGGCGCAGGCGGGGTTTTCCCAGGTGTCGAGTCTGGAGCCGGGGATCAGCGGGTGGCTGGTCGCGGGACGCGCGGTCGACGCAGACGAGGTCCAGCCGGATGGTCCGGGTGTTGTGGAGACCGAGTGGGCGCATGCGGGAGCGGGATGAGGGGTCGCCACAACGCACGAGGCAAAAGGGCAATCGGCAGATGAGTGACATGGACGCACGGGCGCTGGAGGGAGCGGCGCGGACCGCGGCGTTGCGGAATGCGAACGCGTGCCAGCAGATGGCCGAGCTTTGTGGCGAGCTGTTGGCGGTTGCCCCAGAGCTGACGCCCCGTGAGTTCCTGCGGACCCTGGGGGCGCTGGTGGCGGGAATCGATCTCGGTCTGATGGGATTCAAACAGCTTGCGCGCGGGGGCGCGAATGGGCTCGTGGGCGCCGGGTTCCGGGCCGAATACGATGATGGCACCGCGGGACAGGCGCGGCATTTTGCAGGGACGGCGGCAGCGGCCGCCCTCGTTGGTGAAAAACCGGCTGAGCTGCTGGCGCATCATGTGGTCGATCCGGCGGAGTCGATCGACGGGCATCTGTCCACCGCGGCGTTGGAGTTTGCCCGGTTGCTCGTGGACGGGGAGTTGTCGCTGGCCGAGGCAGGGGACTGGATCGGCGCGCATATCTGCGATCCGGATTTCGCTGCAGCGGATGGATTTACGCCGTTCGACGTGTTCAGTGGTCGGTCGGTCGAAATATCATCGCTCCGCGCGCGGTTTTCCGACGCGGAGTGGCGCGAGCTGACCGAGCTTCCCGAGCGGGTCGCGGTGGCGGCGGCGTTGGCCGATCCCGATGGCGGTTTCGAAGATGTCCGCGAGCTCGTTGCCGGGATGCGTACGATCGAAGCCGCCGCATCCAGCGAAAGCGAGCTTGTTCGGGCGCTGGTGGCGGAGCGGTATGACGAGGGGTTCGAATGGGGCTGGGGCGAGCTCACGCACGGGGCACGTATCGAGCGCACGCTGCGCGCCGTCCATGATGAGTTGGCTCGCCTGCATGAAAAGGACGTTCCGGCCGGCGATATCGGTGCCTATGCCCGGTTTCTGCTGACCGTGGCGAACACGACCGTGCGTGCATCGCGATCCGGTGGGTTATTGGGCCTCGGTGGGCGCGAGGTGTCCGAGCGGGAGGCTCGGTTTCTGGACGATCTGGAGACGGTGCTGGAGGCAGGTTTGCCGGGGTGCGAGGGGTGCCTGGGTTGACTCCTCACGTTGCGGGCCTCACTTGCAGACAGGGTTCTGGGCGTTCGGCTGGAAGGAGCACTTTCTGGAGACTGGTTCACCCTCATCCATCCTCCAACCCCCTGCAAGGCGCAGCGTTCCTGCCCTACGTTCCCAATGCTGGGAGAAGGAAGGGGGTTCCTGCACCCGCGCAGCGCGACCAATCGACGGTACGTACGCAAACTGTCCGCATGTGAGCGTTGTGGGTCGAGGGGCTTTGGTTCCGTTGGCGGCTACGCAAGGCGACTTGGAAGAACGTATCGGCGGCGGGGGCGCATTCGATGTTGCCGTGGGGCGCAGCACTCGAAATGCGAGATCCCGCTCGCCGCATGCGGTATGTCAGACGAGCAACTCGCAGCCGTAGCCCCTGACGATCTCGGCGATGCGGGCAAAGTCCGGCATCGGCGTGGATGGCGGCGGTAGGACGAGGGCGCCAGCCGGCTCGCTGGTTGCTCTTAGTACTTCTTCGAAGCCACCAGGCGTGAGGATGAAGAGCATTCGGCAACCGGATGCCCCGACGGTAAAGCGATGCGGGACATCCCGCGGGGCGAACAGGTAGTCGCCGGCGCTCGCCTCGATGACCGTATCTCCGACCTCGAAGGTTGCATTGCCTTCAAGGAGCCAGAAGGCCTCGTCTTCCCGGTGGTGCACATGGAGTGGCGCTTCGGCGCCTGGAGCTTCGGTGATTTCGACAATCGTCATCTGGCCGCCCGTGTCCGCGGCGGTGGCTTTGATCACGGCCAGACACCCGAACCACCAGCGCGCATCTCCTTCGTCCCTATTGATTTTTACCGGAAGCTTCGTCTGAACTCGAGTTGCGTCGACTGTCATGGCGATCTCCTTTCATTTCTTCATTTCGTTGTTCACCCACGAATACGATTGCGTACCGCCAGGTGCTGTCATGACCGCGACGCGCGACATTGATGGTCGTGCCGGTGACGATGAGCGCGAGATCATGCGTCTGGACGACCCGGCGAGGATCGGCGACGTAGACGGGGACGCCGTGCCATGTCTCCAGGGCCAGCCGCGCGATGTCGGCGACGCCGCGTGCCGTCCCAGCATTCTGCGCTACGAGCGTGGCTCCGCCATCGAAGAGCCGGCTCAGGGCCGGACCGTCGCGGAGCAGCAGGGAGTCCTCGAACAGCGTTTCGAGTTCTTCCGGGGTGCGTGCCCCGTCACTCATGTCCCCTCCTGGCAAAAAATTCTGGGCGCCGATCGCTCGGCATGGCCGGTCGTGTTGGCGGTTGGGGTCGATAGTAGGGAACGCGCGGAAGGTCGTCTATTCCAGAAATGTGGAATTGCGGGGTGGCATCGCGCGAGTGTAGAGTGCGGGTATGAACCCGTATGCGACGCAACGAGCCAGGGACCGCATTGCCGAGTCCGCCGGACGGGGACTCGACCTTGTGACGTTCTTGCACGAGGTGACGGAGGCCATGGCGAAGGTGGTGCCGCACTACATGACGCCGTGCTGGTTCACCCTTGACCCAACGTCCCTGCTGGTCACCAGCCACTATCAGACCACGCTCTTCGAATTGCCGCCGGAATGGCTCGCACACGAATATTTCGAAGACGATGCGCACAAGATGGCCGATGTCGCCCGATCCGAACGCGGAGTATCGACCATCCACGAGGCGACCGGTGGCGATCCGAGCCGAAGTCAGGGGTGGACGCGGTTCGTGCAGCCGTATGGCGGCGATCAGGAACTGTATGTCGCCCTGCGCACGCGAGGTGAGGCCTGGGGATTGCTGAGTCTTTACCGCGAGCCGGGCGACCCCGCATTCGACGCGGGCGAGATCACGTTCCTGCGCGACGTTTCTCCACATATTGCGGAGGGGACCAAACGCGGATTGCTGTTCGGCGAAGCTTCCGATCCGGAGGATTCGGAAGCACCTGGTCTGATCATCCTGAGGGGCGACTGGAGCGTCGAGTCACTGACGACGGGGGCCGCGCAATGGCTGGATGAGCTTCCTGGAGGAGCTTGGACATCTCGGGAACAGTTGCCTCCGGCAGTGCTGGCCGTGGCGGGCCGCGCGCTGCGGACCGCAGAGGCGACGCAAACACCGGGTGAGGTTGCCATGGCGCGCGTGCTCTCCCACTCCGGCCGATGGGTGGTGTTGCATGGTGCGACGTTGACGGGGAGCACCCGGCAGCGGGTAGCGGTCATCATCGAGCCGGCTCATCCAGATCGCATTTCTCCCCTCCTGATGGCGGCATACGAACTGACGGAGCGCGAGCAGGAGGTCACCAGGCTCGTGTTGCAGGGACATTCGACCCTGGAAATTGCCAATCGGTTATTCGTGGCGCCGCAGACCGTCCAGCAACATCTCAAGAATGTGTTCGACAAGACGGGTGTGCGCAGCCGGAGAGAACTCGTTGGCAAGATCTTCTTCGCCTTTTATGAGCCGCGGGTGCATGACAACGAGCAGCGTGTGATTGGTGGCCGGCCGCTTCGCGGTGGCCCGATGGATCCGAGCACCGGTGTGTGATCTTGGAGGATTGGGCGAACGTCACCTTCGCGTTGGGGCATGGTCGTCTGGCGATATTCGGCGCGGCTGTTGGCTCGTGGTGTCTATCGGTTCCCGGGGACGATCGGTGGAGCAGTGATGGTGCCGATCATCCTGGTTGCTGTCGTTGCTGTTATCTTCAGCCTGCTGAATGCGATCTTTCAGAGCGTCCGGCACTAGGCGGGTTGAAGGGACGGGGGTGCGGTGGTCCCCGCCGGGTTCGCGTACCGTGCGGATGGCCCCGGCGCTCCAAGAGTGAAACGCTCGGGCCCCTGTTGATGCGTACGTATGCGATAGAACGGCGTCGTTCATCCTGGAGGTCCAGCATCCGTTGTCCAGCCTTGTCTGCACATCGCTCAAACGCCGCGATGCTACGCACTCGAAGTCCCGTGGGGACTCCGACGGTCGCCAGCCTGTTGCCGGTTACTCTATGACAGCGGTGTATGAATACGCCGCCGAGGGAATCGCGTCTGGCGCTTCTGGGCGATATGCGTTGAACGACGTGTTCTCGCAAAAGCCCCAATTGTCGAACGACGTCGGTAAAGGTCGGTAAAGAAGGAAACAGGAGATCGAATGCCGCGTATTTTGTTGATTACCGCCGGTCTGCTGCTGGCGTTGTGTGTGGTTTGTGTCGGCCTTGGCTATTTCATTGGGATCCCCCGCGTGCAGGAGGGGGTGGAAGACGGCGTCGACCAGGCGGTCGCCACCTATATCGTGCCGCAGATTGCCGGAATCGGAGTAACGCCCGAAGCGGGGGCGTACACGTTGACCGAAGAAGACGTCAACCGGCAGATCCAGACGGGCGATGTCAATCTCCAGGATCTGCGCTTCATCATCACTCCGGCCGGATTGGAGCTCCGGTTCGGTGAACAGGGGCAGGATGTGGCGTACACGGCCCAGGTAGCTGCTGTGGATGGGAAGATCGATATCCAGGAGGCCGATCTGGACGGTATTCCGACCTGGATCATCCCAACCAGCGCGATTTCGAAGGGATTGGAAAACGGGATCAATACGTTCCTGGCCGAGCATAATCTGGTCGTTTCGAGCGTGACGATGCAGGATGGGAGCATGACCCTGGTGCTGGAGGATGCTCCGGTGGGGGCGATGCTGCTGGCGGCATAGCGGCTTGCGATGAGCAGTACACGAGATGGCGTGCAACGCATTGCCTCTTCCGCTTGGAAGAGCGTCGCAAAAGGTGCAGGACACGGAGGTCCTGCACGACATCAGTGGCGTTGGAGATAGAGACGCGTCTCTTCGCTGGATAAGCCTGGTCTCGGTGAAACCCCTGGTCTACCGCGATGTCATGACGCGGGGACGTCAGCCCCACACCCTGGCGCCACCGGCCCTGTACCGGTGTAGCCGCCGGCCCAGGGCCGGCGGCTACACCATGCGTCGTATCCCGATCGGACTCAGACGGCTACGGTTGCCGTGCGGATCAGGCTTCCGACAGCACCTTTTCCAGCCGGAGCAAACCTTGCTGGAGCAGATCATCAGGGATATTCAGGGCCGGGGCCATGCGGAGCACGTTGCCAAGATTTCCCGATGGTGGGAGAACGAGGAGCCCTTCGCGCGCGGCCGCGCTGACGGCGGCCAGGGCGCGATCGGGGGCGGGGGCTTTGGTGGCTTTGTCTTCGACCAGCTCGATGCCAAAACTCATGCCCATGCCGCGGATGTCGCCGACATGCGGGAATCCGTCCTGGCGCTCACGCAGCCAGTCGAGCATGTAGCCGCCGACCTGAGCGGCGCGCTCGGGCAGGGCATCCCGCTCTAGCACGTTCAAGGTTGCCAGGGCGGCGGCACTGCTGACGGGGTTTCCGCCATAGGTGCTGCCGAGGGTTCCCGGCGGCATTGCGGCAAAGGTCTCTTCGCGGGCAAGCACCGCGCTGAGGGGGAGTCCGTTTGCGATGCCTTTGGCGACGACCAGGATGTCGGGGACGATGCCAAGCTGCTGGTAGGCGAACCACGATCCCGCCCGGCCGAAGCCACTCTGCACCTCGTCCAGGATCATGAGCGCGCCGCGTTCGTCGCAGAACGCGCGTATCCGCTGGAAGAACTCCCGAGGCGGCACGACGCCGCCACCGCTGCCGAGATAGGGCTCCGCGATCACGGCCGCGATCGAGCCGGTCGAGACCGTGTCCGCCATCATCTCGAGATAGGCGATGGCGATATCGACGCTTTGCGCGCTGTCCTCGCCCAGCGGATCGCGATAGAGATACGGATAGGGCGCGAAGAGGACACCCGGCAGGAGGGGGCCCGCAGAGCTGCGTGTCGTTTGAAGACCGCCAACGCTGGCCGCGGTGAACGAGCGTCCATGGAATCCGTGCATGAACGCAACGAATTCGAATCGGTCCGTTGCCGCCCGGGCTGTGCGCAGGGCTGCGTCGATTGCTTCCGCGCCGGTCGTGAACAGCGCCGCCTGCTCGAAGTCTGGTCCGGCGAGTCCGACCAGCCGCTCGGCAAGCTGGGCTCGGAGCGGTTGGGGAAAGTCGTAGCAGTTCGTCAACCGGGCGGCCTGGGCGGCGACTGCCGCGGCGACCTCAGGATGCGCGTGGCCGATATTGGTCACCAACACACCTGAGGTGAAGTCGATGTATTTTTTGCCCTCGGTGTCCCAGACTTCGGAGCCGAGCGCGTGATCCCAGACGATCTCGCTGTGACCGCGCGCGCGTGCCGGCTCGAACGTGGACTGCGATGTTTCTGCTGTCATTTGGTCTCTCACTCCCGCTCGATTGGCGATCTTGTACGGAATCCGGGCAATGGCGCAGGGATGCCGGGACCCGTCCTGACGACACCGGCACCGGGCCGGCGGCTACCCCCACACGTTGTGTCCCCAAACAGTCACCCGGATCTCGCGTCAGGCGTTGGACGCACCGCACCATTGGAGAACGGAGAGCGCAACGATCTTCGTGGCAGCGACCAGGTCGTCTTCCGGGACGTTCTCGTCGGTGTGGTGCGCGAGTGTCATATCTCCGGGGCCGAAGGTCACGCTGGGGACCTGGGCGTACTTGACGAAGAATGCAGCGTCCACCCCGCCGGTGATGGGCTTGAACTGAGGCGGCTGGTGCGTGACTTCCTCGGTCGATGCACGGACCGCTTCGACGAGGGGATGATCGGCCGGGGTCTCCCAGGGGTCGAACTGGCCGTGGACCCATTCGATGATGGGCGGATGTTCCTGCAACCACGGATCCTTGGCAGCCGCGTCGTAGATGCACTGTTCGAACCGGGCGCGGACATCTTCCGGGTCGTCTCCCGGCACCATGCCACACCGGCCAGCGGCGACGAGCCGTTCGGGGATGGAGTAGGGCCAGTCGCCGGCGTGGATCTTGCCCATTGCGATCGGCGCTTTGCGGGGCAGCGAATCGAAGAGCGGGTGGCTGATCTGGTTGTGGCGTTCGGTCTCGAAGTCTTTGACTGCCTGATAAATGGGCAGGAAGTGCTCGAACGCGCTTTCACCCATCCAGGGCCGCGAGGTATGCGCGGCGCGGCCGAGAATGGTGATCTGGTATTTGAGGAGGCCGCCCATGGCGGGGCAGATGTTCAGATTGGTGGGCTCGAGGCAGATCAACCCATCTGGGACATATCCGCGCCGGATGGTGGCAATGGTGCCGAGGCCACCGGTTTCTTCGGCGATGACGCATTGCATCTGGACGTCACCGTCGAGGGCGACTCCGGCGCGTTGGAGGGCGGCAATGGCGAAGATGCCCGCCGCGACGCCGGCTTTCATATCGCAGGCGCCACGTCCCCAGATTTTTCCGTCAGCTCGGGCGCCACTGAATGGCGGATGGGTCCAGCGTGCTTCTTCTCCGGCCAGTACAACATCGACATGACCATTGAGGCCGATGCTTGGGCCGGCTCCGGTGCCTTTCCAGACGCCGACGATGTTGGGACGTTCGCCGAAGCGGGTCTCGCCAGAGAGGAAGTTCGGGAAATCGGCAACGTCTTCGGGTTGCGGATTCCAGGCGTCGACCTGCAAGCCAAGCTCCTCCAGCTTGGCTTGATAGAGCGGTTGGACCTTGTCTTCATATCCCGTGACACTGTCGACCGCGACGGTACTGGCGGTGAAGGAGAGCAGGTCTTCTCGCAACTCATCAACGGATTTCAGGATACGTTCGTGCAGGTGGTTGGTCATTGTTCTGATGTCGCCTCCGAGAATGCCGGTGAACTGACTGCCTCGAATGGTGGTGCGTTATCTCGAGCTCGTTTCTCCCTTCTCGTATCCCATGAGTGCTGAAATCTCCGCCGCGGCGTTGACGACCTGATCGATGAGGAGCGGAATTCGGCTACGGGTCAGGCGTTGGGTGATGCCGGCCAGGCTGAGCGTGCCGATGACCGAGCCATCGACTCCATGAATGGGCGCGCCGATGGCGGCGACCCCGATGGTGACGTCCTCTTCACTAATGGCGTAGCCGGTGGAGCGAATTCGCTCGATGGTCGCCCAGATCTCCTGTGGGTCGATCTCGGTGAACCTGGTGATCGGTTCGAGCTCTTGCTGGAGGAAATCGTCGATCTGTTGATCGCTCAATCCAGCGAGCAGCACGCGCGGACCGCCCCCCGAATGCAGGGGGAGGGTGGTGCCGACCTGGAGCGCAAGCACCTGAACGTGTTTGCCGTCGATCCGCTCGATACAGAGGGCGGTGGAATCGCGCAGGATGCTCAGAAAGACGGTTTCTTCCGTTTCATCGGCAAGCCGCTCCATGACCGGACGAGCGCGGGTGCGGAGGTCGAGCCGGGATTGGACGACCGAGCCGAGCTGAAAGAGGCGTAGTCCGAGCTGATAGGTGCCGGATTGCGCGCCGGGCTCGACGTAGTTGTGGACGGCGAGTGTCGAGAGGAGTCGATGGGCGGAGGCTTTGGTCGTGCCCGATCGACGGGAGATTTCTGTCAGGCCAAGCGGGCGGGGCGATGCCGCCAGTACGTCGAGGATGGCCGCCATGCGGCCAAAGACCTGCACATAGTTTTTTCCGGAGGCTCGATCCACCACCGATGCCTCAGATGCCTCGCCCGGCGGCGTGCTTCTCGGCGGGTTTTGTTGCTGCTCCGTCATGGTCATTCGGTCGTTCCTCGCTCCCTCGTTCCAGGAGGCTGGTTGCGGCGCATTCGCGACTACTTGTCCCGGCTGCGAGGGTCGAGCACGTCGCGCAAGCCGTCTCCCAGGAGATTGAAGGCGAGGACCATCATGGAAATCATGAGTCCCGGGAAGATCGATACCCACGGGGCGGATCGCAGGAAGGTGCGTGATTCGCTCAACATGCTTCCAAGGGTTGGGACGTCGGGGGGAACACCGACGCCGAGGAAGTTGAGTCCCGACTCCGCGATGACAGCGAGGGCCAGGACGAAGGTTTGCTGAATGAGCAGGGGGGCCATGGTGTTCGGGGCCAGATACCGGAGCAGGAGCTGCCAGTCGCTGGCTCCGAGCGCCCGGGCGGCCATGACGAATTCTTGCTCGCGGAGGGAGAGCACTTGCCCACGGACGACGCGCGCGGTGCGCGGGATATACGAAATGGCCAGCGCGACGATGATGTTGAGCAGGCTGGGTCCGAGGACGGCCATGATTCCGATGGCGAGGAGGATGCCCGGGAATGCCATGAGCACATCCATGGCGCGCATGATCGGGCTGTCCAGCCGGGAATAGAATCCGGCAACAAGGCCGATGCCGAGCCCGATGAGCCCGCTGATGAGCATGACGGTTATCCCCACCAGGAGGGAGATCCGAATGCCATAGAGTGACCGGCTGAAGATGTCTCGCCCGAAGTCGTCGGTGCCGAAGAGATGCTCGCTGCTGGGGGCGACGAGGATTGCGGTGTAGGTCATGGTGTTGGGGCCATACGGAGCGATGACTGGCGCAAGGAGGCCAAGCACCGCGAGGATGAGCACGATGGCAAGCCCGATCTGCGCCGATCGGGATCGGATGAGCAGGCGGAACGTGGAGGTTCGCTTTCGAATGGGAAGGAGGGTTCCTTCAGATCCGTCGGTGATGGGCTGTTGCGCTGCGGTCATATCGCTATCGTTCCGGGCCGTACATCATCGATACCGGATTCGTGGGTTGATCCACGCGTAGAGGAGATCGACGGCAAGGTTCACCACCAGATAGATCACGGTTACGAAGAGGATGCCGCCTTGCACCGTGGGGTAGTCACGCCGGCGGATAGCATCGACGATGAGCCGGCCGATACCCGGGAGGTTGAAGACGGTTTCGGTGATGACGCTGCCAGCCAGCAGCTCGCCGACACTGAGGCCGATGACGGTGACGATGGGCAGCAATGCGTTGCGAAAGGCGTGGCGGAGCACGACGATATGGCGGGAGAGTCCCTTGGCTTCTGCGGTGCGCACGAAATCTTGCCGGAGCACTTCGAGCATGCTGGACCGTGTCATTCGGGCGATGACGGCGGTGTTCGCGGCGCCGAGGGTGAGCCCGGGCAACAGCAAATGGCGGACGTACTCGACGGGATCCTCACGCAGGGGGACATACCCGGTGGTTGGCAACCACCCGAGCCGTACCGAGAAAATGAACATCAGATTGAGCGCCAGCCAGAATACCGGGATCGAGAGTCCCAGGATGGCGAGGAACATGATTCCCCAGTCCGCAAACCGTCCCTGGCGCAGGCTGGCGATGACGCCGGCGGTCGTTCCAATAACCACTGAGACGAAGAGCGCGAAGATCGTCAGGCTCAGGGTGACCGGCAGACGCGATGCAATGGCTGTGGTGACCGGCTGATTGAGGAAATAGGACTCTCCCAAATCACCCCGGACGGCATCGGCATACCACGATGCGAG
>JAMLHN010000001.1 GCA_023957115.1 Thermomicrobiales bacterium | reverse complement strand
CAATCCGTCCAATCCGGGCGTTCCCGCGTGGCAGGCAAAACTGACATCCGATCCACCGCCGGTGGCCGCGCCCTCGAGCGAAAAACCCAATTCTTCGGCTATTTCGATTGCCGCAGATTCGAGTCGCTGGGTTCCAGCGGTGTACTCCATCGCCGGGCAACCGGAGTCGGGGTCGATCGTGATTTCGACTGTGGTGCCGGGCACGTAGTCCTGTCGGGCCACGCGTTCGATCGCCGCGATCAGCTCCTCCAGATCGGCGTTCGACCAGGCACGCAGGTCGAGCTCGACCCTGGCGTAGTCCGCCACGACATTCGGTCGACTTCCGCCCGAGATCTCACCGGGATTGACCGTCATACCCGGCTTCATGGCATTGAGGGCAAACACATTGGTGATGATGTGCGCCAATGCCAGGGTGGCGCTGGCGCCCTTCTCCGGCTCGACGCCCGCATGGGCGGATTTTCCGAAGACTTCGATGTTCATCCACTTCCCCGCTTTGCGCGAGGTGACGATGTCTCCATTTTCGCGCGCGGCTTCGAGGGTGAGCACCGCGTCCATCTTCGGTCCAAGTCCTTCGAGCAATGGATTGGAATGCCGGTCGTCGATCTCTTCGGCGGAGACGATGAAGAAATCGAGCTCACCCAGCCCATTCCAGCCGATCTGGTCGAGCGCCCGAATCGCGTAGAGGCCGGTCAGGAGTCCGGCTTTCATATCGCAGGTGCCGGGTCCGAGGAGCTTGTCTCCCTCGATGGTCACCGGTCGTTCGGCCGCGGTCCCGATGGGAAAGACCGTATCGGCATGTCCGAGCAACATCACCTTTCGGGTGCCATCGCCCTTGCGAATTGCCAGAATGTCATCGCCACAAGTCTCTTCCTCGAGCCGCTGGACCTCGAATCCAAGATCGCCGAGCTGCTGCTGAAACCAATCCTGAACCTCGTCGATCCCGGTCTTGTCGTAACTTCCGGAATCGATCCCCGCCAGATAGCGCAGATCGTCGATATAGGCTCCGAGCTGCGTTTCGAGCCAGCTCGTCATCGGCTCACTCACCGGGACTCCTCCGTAGTGCACTACCAGCCGGCGAATTGCGCGACCGTCTCGTCCGACACCGCACCATCGAGCGCATCGCTGATGGCACGGTCGAGGATGTCGACTCCTGCTTCGATCGCCTCGGGGTCGATGACCAGGGGTGGGGTGATTTCGAGCACGTTCCCCCAGTTCCCGGCATAGTAGAGGATGAGACCGAGCTCCCAGGCACGGTAGACGATCTTGGCCGGAAGCGACGTATTCGGCTCTTTGCTCGCTCGATCGTCGACCAGCTCGACTCCGCAGATCATTCCCTTACCGCGTACATCGCCGACGACCTCATATTCCATGAGCCGATCGGTCAGACGCTGCAACAGCAGCGCGCCGTTCCGGGCGGATCGTTCCACCAGGTCGAGTCGTTCGATCTCATCGAGGACGGCCAGGCCGGCGGCGCAGCTGTTGGCGTTGCCGGCCATGGTGAACAACGCGCTGCCCGGTTGGAAATCGAGAACCTCGCGCCGTCCAACGACTGAGCTCAACGGCAAGCCGCCCCCGAGCGATTTCCCCAGCAAAACGAAGTCGGGTTCGATACCCGCATGGTCGAATGCAAACCACTTGCCAGTCCGGCCAAGCCCGACTTTGATCTCGTCGACGACGAGATAGATGCCGTGGCGATCGCAGAGCGCACGCAGCTTGGGCATGAAGTCGTCAGGTGGGACGATATCGCCGCCGTCGCTTTGGACCGCTTCGACGAAAACCGCGGCCACCTGCTCCGGTGGACAGATCGTCTTGAAGAGATAGTTCTCCAGATACCCCAGACATCGGTCGGTCAGATCCGTGCCGTCCCCGCCGAATGGATCGCGGTAGGGATTCGGATAAGGAACCTTGGTGACATGCGCGCCGCCGAGCGTCCCGCCCAGCGACGGATGCGCGCTCATGGCCATCATCGCATCGGTGGTGCCGTGCCAGCCGCCGACGAAGGAGATGATGCGCGGCTTGCCGGTGGCCCGCAGGATCATGCGTTGCGCGGCTTCGGCCGCATCCGACCCGGCCAACCCAAACCACGCTTTTTTCTCGAGGTCGCCCGGAATCAGCTCAACCAGCCGCTCGGCGAGGTCGACGGCGGGCTGGTTGATCCCGGAAAGGAGACCGGCCATGGTCGCCTTGTCCATCTGGGCGGCCACCGCCTGTTTCACATGCTCGTTGGAATAGCCGAGTCCGGCGGCTGCCCAACCCGCGCCAAAGTCGACGAAGCGCCGGCCGGACTCATCCAGCAGATACGCGCCCTCGCCTCCCGCTGCGACGAACGGCGTATAGCGAATCTTGATCGCGTCGGCGACGAAGCGCGCATCGCGCGCGATCAACCCGTCACTCATCGATATTCTCGGCAAGATCAGTTACCCCAGGCTGCGGCGTTCCACGTGGGAAGCGAAGCTCGCGACCGCCCAGCAAACCTGAGGGCCGCAGAATCAAGACGGAGATCATGACGACGGCAAGGACGATCTCGGTAAAGCCAATCAACTGAAATGGAATCAGATTGCCAATCGTGGTGCCGTCGTTTCGTTGGGTGTTGAGCCAATTCTCGGTTTGCCGGAGAAACTCGGACGACAGCGCCACCGAAATCGCGCCGACGACTGCGCCGCTGACGCTGGCCGCGCCACCGATCACCAACATGGCCACGATCAGAAAGGTTTCATGCAGATAGAAGTTGTTGGGCGTGAACTGGACGATGAAGTAGGCCCAGAGCGCTCCGCCAATGGCGGACATCGCGCAACTGATGGTCCAGGCAATCCAGCGCATCAGTTTGACATTGATGCCAATGCTAGCGGCCGCATCTTCGTCCTCGCGACTCGCGCGCAGCTTGAGTCCCCAGGGCGACTCCTTGAACACGAATGCCACCAGAATGGCGAGACACGCCCAGGCCACCGCGATCCAGAGCGTCGTCTGCTTCGGCACGCCGATGACCACGCGCGAGCCACGGGTGACTTCTTCCCATTGCAATGCCACCCGGTTGATGACGATCAGAAAGGCAAACGTGGCAATCGTGAACGATGCGCCCCGCAACCGAACGAAGGCAATACCGATCAAACCGCCGACGATTCCCGTGACGATCATGGCAGCGACGATTGCCAGCTCGAAGGGATAGTGCTGGCTATGGATCCACCAGCTTTCCGGCATATCGGGCAACGTCACCCGCTTCTGTTGCTCCGAAAGCCCGAACCAGAGCGAGGCATAGGCGCCGATGGCCACGAACGCATATTGCCCGAAACTGCCCAGCCCTGAATTCCCCATGAACATCTGCAAGGCGACCGCCAGCAAGACGCTGATGAACATGACGGTGACCACCCGCAGGAAGACGGCATCGTCCCGCACGATGGCGATGAGCGCAACCAGGACACAGAGGCCGATCAGAATGACCGGCGTCGACCATTTCGAGACGAGCGGGCGCGAGATGTTCCCCATCAGCGGGTCTCCCGCGAGAAGGCCGGTCTGATAAGCCCTTCCGGTCGTACGAGCAACATCACGATCACGATCGCAAACATGATGGCGTCACGGTACGCATTGACATCTTGCGGGAGCCACGTCTGCAGCCCAATCGTCAGGAAGCCGAGAATATATCCACCGAGCACCGCGCCCTTGATCGACGACAACCCGCCGACCACAGACGCAATGAACGCAATCAGCACTGGTTGGAATCCGACCGTCGGCAGAACCTGCCCGATCCGCCCGATCCAGAAGAGCGCCACGATTCCGGCGAGCAGTCCGCTGATCGCGAATGCGGTGGCGATCACCTTGTTGGCATTGACGCCCACAAGCCGGGTCATGGTGAAATCGTCCGCCGCCGCCCGCAACGACAACCCCACGATCGACTTTCGCAAGAAGATCTGCAACGCAATCAAGGCGACGATGCTGACCGCAAGGGCGATCACATCGACGATCTTCACTCTGATGCCGACAACTTCGACGCTCTTGACGAAGATCGATGGCAACCGGGGCGCCCGGGGGCGCGGAGAGATGAAGAGCAAGGCGATGTTCTGAAGCAATGTACTCACGGCGAACGACGTAATCAGCATGGTGGTTGGACTGGCATTCCGCACCGGTTTGAATGCGATCTGATCCATGCCCAACGCAAAGATGATGGCGCAAAGAATGCTCATGACCGCGACGATGAGCCACGGCAGCCAGCTCCGGCCGAAGATGAGCAATCCGTATCCCGCCACCATGATCAGCTCGCCGTATGCGAAGTTGATCAATTGCGAAATGCCGTAGACGATCACGAGTCCGAGCGCCATCAGCGCGTAGAGACCGCCAACCGACAGTGAGCTCACGAGGTATTGCACAAAATCGCTGATCGATTCCATGGTCAGCTCGCTGTCGCCGGCGAAGCGGCAGGCGCGGACGTCTGCCCCCCTCCGAGGTAGGTCCGTTCGATATCGGCCTCAGCCCGAATCTGATCGGGCGTGCCAGAGAATTCGACCCGTCCAAGATTCAACAAATAGGCGCGATCGGCAATATTGAGTGTCATACGTACATTCTGCTCGACGAGCAATACCGTCATGCCCAGCGAGCGAAGCTCTGCAATGAGCTTGAAGATGTCGGCCACGATCAGGGGCGCCAATCCGAGTGATGGCTCGTCCATCAAGAGGACACGCGGCCTGGACATCAGCGCCCGCGCCACGGCAACCATCTGCTGCTGCCCGCCGGAAAGATTCCCCGCCGGCCGGTCGTAGCGTTCCTTGAGAATCGGAAACAAGATGCACCAGCGCTCGATGTCCTTGGCGACCTGATCCTTGTCCGCAACGGTCGCGGCCCCCATGCGCAGGTTTTCGCCCACGGTCAACGATTGGAAGATGCGACGCCCTTCCATGACTGGGGCGATCCCCAGCTTGAGCACATCCTCCGGCGCCATCCCGGTGATATTGCGCCCATCGAAGACAACGGCCCCGCTGCGCGGTTTGACCGCGCCCATGATGCTCATCATGGTGGTCGACTTGCCCGCTCCATTGGCCCCGATCAGACCGACGATCTCGCCCTCTTCGATCTGAAGATCGAGATCCCGCACGGCGTGGTTTGCGCCGTAGAAGACATTGAGTTTCGAGAGATAGAGGAGGGTCACGCGGCTTCCTCCGCGCCCAGGTACGCCTCGATCACCGCTGGCTCACGGCGGACTTCACCCGGGGTTCCCTCGGCAATCGTCTTTCCGTAGTTCAACACGTGAATTCGATCGCACAGGTTCATGATCAGCCGCATATCGTGATCGACGATCAGAATGCCGCATCCCAGATCTGTCCGCAGCCGTCGCAACGTGGGCAAAAACGATTCGATCTCGGCATCGTTGAGGCCCGCTCCGGGTTCGTCCAGCAGCAGGAATCTGGGCTCGGTCGCGATCGCGCGGGCGATCTCCACCAAACGCTCCTCTCCCTGCGGCAGGACGCGCGCCGGCGTATTGGCCAGATGAAAGATGCCGAGCTGGCGCAATGCGCGATCCGCCCGGTCGGCCACGACCTTGCCGCGGGCGTTCCCCGAAGCGACCGCGGCCACCTCGACGTTCTCACGCACGGTGAAATCCTTGAACAACCGTACGATCTGAAACGTGCGTGCGAGCCCAGCCCGGGCAATCCGGTGCGGTTGCCAGCCGGTCATATCGAGCGATCCGAGCCGCACCGAACCGCTGGTGATATTCAAGAGTCCGGTCACCACATTGATCGTCGTCGTCTTCCCGGAGCCGTTGGGACCGATCAATCCCAGGATTTCGCCGGGGTTCACGGTAAAGCTGACCCCATCGACCGCGCGTAGCCCGGCAAAGTCCTTCGTCAGGTCCTGCACGATCAACGATTCGGCCGCGTTCCCTGTCGTCTGTGTCATCGAACACCTGTCGACCGGACTCGGTCCACGAGAGAAGAAGGGACGCCGGAGCGAACCGGCGTCCCACTCATCCTGCTACAACCCAGGCGTCCAGGACGGCGCGAGCGACTGAACGAAGGTCGGTTGTCCATCGACGACTTCGATGATGAACGCTTCCTTCTGGGGAATATGCCCCGATTCGGCGTCCGACCAGGTCAGCTTTCCACTGAGCAGATTGTACTCGTAGTCCGCCATGGCCTGCGCCAGTGCTTCACCGTCCGTGGTTCCGGCTCGCTCGATCGCATTGGCCAGGATCTGGACCGTGTCCCAGCCCATGGCATTGAACGAGACTTCCGGTGGATTTCCGTACTTGGCGGTGTAGTCCGCGATGAACTGCTCCATCGCAGGGCCGGCTTCGGCACCGATGAACGCATGGGTCGAGATGTAGATGTCATTGCCGAGCTCGCTGCCAAGCGCGGTGTAGAAATCGGCGGTATCCATCGAGTCCCCGCCCATGATCGGAGCCGTCACACCGGCCGATCGGATATCGCGGATGATGGCCGAGTAGTCCGGCATATTGGCCGAAATGAAGATCACGTCCGGCGGCGTTTCGAGATCCATGATCCGCTGTGCCTGGGCCGATGCCTGCATGTCGTTCAACTGATACGTGTCCTCGCTGACGACCTCGCCGCCCAGATGTCCCCAGGTTTCGACAAAGAAATCGCCGAGCGACTTGGTGTACTCAGTACCCTGGTCGATGATGGTGGCGGCGGTTCGCCATTCCTTGACGTTGTACCCGAACTCGGCCGCAGCGGCAGCCATCGTCTGATTCCACATCGAAACCGTGAACTGCTTGTCGCCGAGCGTCGCCGAACCGAAGAGCGGCGATGACGCGCAGAAGGAGACGCCGACCATTCCGGCCTCCTGAGCGGCTTGCGAGGCCGGTGCGCCATAGTCGAAGTCGCACGGAGCCAGGATGACCTCGGCGCCATCGTCGATCACTTCGAGCGCAGCGTTGCCAACCGTTGCCGGGTCGGTCTTGCCGTCGACCTCGATGATCTGAAGCGGCCGCCCGAGCACGCCTCCCGCCTCGTTGATCTTTTCGACGGCGAGCTTGGCGCCATCGAGCGGTGGCTGGTCGTATGCCGCCATCCATCCGGTCAAATTGACCGGCGCCCCGAGGATGATCGGGTCGTCATCCTGGGCGGTCACATGTCCGATTGCAGCGGCGGGGGCCAGCATCAGCGCCACGGCTGCGAGAAGAGCGAAAAGCCTGGTCCGACTCATGGTTCCTCCTCTTGAAGTGATGGAGTTTCGTCGCGACGTGCGATTGGTGCTTCTTTCTACGCTGTCGGTCACCAACCTGTCAATGGTCATCGTTCACAAATCCGCCTGGCGCGGGCCGTCCGCCGGTGGTGGATTCCGCCAAACATGAATTAACAATCCGATAACACACCCTGCTGGCCCCGGAGAATGACGCGGATGCAGAATTGCCGTGAACGAGGTGACCGCCGCCGGTCCAGCTCAGACGAAGCGCTTCGATGCGCTTGTCCTATGCAGTCAGGAGTAGGGTTCATGGCGCAACAGGTGGACGTGCGTGCTGCGAGCACACCCGAGGCGATCAGCAAGCGAGTATTGGACGACAGTCGTCGCATGTACGGCTCGTGGGTCGATGACGACGTGTTGCAGAATTGGGTGAGCTCGGCGCTGACGTCGTTGCTGACGGATTCGACACGAGTTACCATTTTCGTTCCAGTCTTGGCGATGCGCGTCATCCGTGAACGGGCCGATCGGTACGCAGCAGACGCCGCCTAACGCGCCCACGCGGCTGATGTCGTACGGAGAATGGTGAGCTTGACCGTATTCCATGATCCGGCCGTCGATTCCGCAAGTTCGACCAGTCTCGTTCGCCAACAGGAGCCAGCGTCTGGCGCGGATTTCGACTGGGAGATCCTCACCCCGGAAAACCTCCCGGCGCTGTCAGCCGAACTCTTTATCAATCGAGAGCTGAGCTGGCTCGATTTCAACGCCCGGGTGCTCGCCGAAGCAAAAGACCCTCGTGTTCCACTCCTCGAACGAGGCAAGTTTCTCGCAATTTTCTCATCGAATCTCGACGAATTCTTCATGATCCGCGTGGCCGGGGTGCTGCGCAAGGTCAATGCTGGACTCCATGAGCCATCGGTCGACGGCCGCACCTCCACGGCGCTCTACCTTGCCATTCGCGAACGAACCCTCCGGCTCCAGCTGGAGCAAACCAACATCCTGAATACCGAGCTCGTCCCGGAGCTCGAGCGACACGGCATCGTGCTTACCACGGTCGACGAGCTTCCCGCATCGGAACAGACCGCCCTGACGGACTACTTCCGTTCGGAGGTCTTTCCGATCCTGACCCCGCAGGCAATCGATCACGCCCGCCGATTTCCGCATATTTCGAATGACAGCATTAGCCTGATCGTCCTGCTCCGGTCTGGAAACGTCGACAAACTGGCTCGCGTGAAGCTTCCACGCGTCCTGCCCCGGCTCGTCCCGGTTCCCAGCCGGCCCGAAGATCCGACGCTCCGTTTCGTTTGGCTGGAAGATCTGATCTCAGCGCACCTGCACGATCTCTTTCCCGGTCATCAGGCAATCGAAGCCTATCCGTTCCATCTCACCCGCGACTCCGATATCGAGATCGACGACGATGAGGATGCGCATGACTTGCTCGCGACGATGCGCGAGCTCCTGTCGGAACGGACCTTTGGATCCGTGGTTCGGGTCATGGTCGATACGCGAATGCCCAACATGGTGGTCAACTGGCTGCTGACGCAGGTGGGGGCATCTGAGCGCGAGCTTTATGTTACCGACGGGCCGCTTGCTCTGGAAGATCTGATGGAGCTGCTGCGCATCGATCGACCAGATCTGAAGGATCCAGCGTTTACCCCGTCCATGCTCGCCGGGAATCCGGACGACGGCGCGTGGGGCGTCCCGGACATCTTTGCCGCGATTCGGGAACGGGACGTGCTGGTGCACCATCCGTACCAAAGCTTCTCCATCTTCACGGATTTCCTCAAAGCGGCGTCCACGGACTCCCATGTTGTGGCCATCAAGCAGACGCTCTATCGGATTGGGAAGGACTCTCCGCTGATCCCCGCCTTGATCGAAGCTCGGGACGACGATACCCAGGTCGCCGTGCTGGTCGAGCTCAAGGCACGGTTCGATGAGGAAAACAACATCGGCTGGGCACAACAGCTCGAACATTATGGTGTGCACGTGGCGTATGGGATCACCGGTCTCAAGACCCACTGCAAGGTCACCCTCGTGGTTCGGCGCGAAGCGGACGGATTGCGCCGCTACGTACACCTGTCGACCGGAAACTACAATGCCGCCACGGCTCGTCTTTACGAAGACGTGGGGATCTTCACTTCAGATCCGGAGATCACCAGCGATGTGAGCGAGCTCTTCAATGTGCTCACGGGGTATTCGGAGCAGGAACACTATCGCAAGATCTGGGTGGCGCCGCGCTCATTGCGCGTGCACTTCCTGCGCGCGATCGAGCGCGAGATCGTCGAGCACCGGCGGCATGGCAATGGACGCCTCATCTTCAAGATGAATTCGCTGGTCGATCGGGAGCTCATTCGCGCGTTGTATGTCGCATCGCGCGAGGGGGTTCAAGTCGATCTCATCGTCCGGGGAGCATGTTGCCTGCGCCCGGGTGTTCCCGGCTGGAGCGAGAATATTCGCGTGCGCAGCGTGATCGGCCGCTTTCTGGAACACAGCCGGATCTACTATTTTGGCAACGGCGGCAACGACGAGATCTATCTCGGCAGCGCCGACCTGATGGAACGAAATCTCGACCGCCGTATCGAAGTCGTGTTTCCGGTCGAGGATCCGGAGCTGCTCGCGTACCTGCGTGACTCGATTCTGCCGCTTTATCTCGACGACGTGGAGAACTCCTGGACGCTCGACCGTTCTGGCGCCTGGTCGATGCTCCGCACCTACGGAGAAGCATCGACCCGCGACGTCCAATCCGAGCTCATGCAGCTCTACGCACGCACGAGCCAGGGCAGCTCTCAATTCCAGCAATAGCGGCTGGCCGAATCGGCATGCGCCGATCCGGCCATTCGCCACACCACGCTGGACTCCGGACGCGCGTACGCTACGCGTCGAGCTCGGCCTCGGTCGAGGCAAAACCCGCGGTTGCCAGCGCGTCGATAACGCCCTGGAGCTCGTCGCGCAGGTCGATCAGATCGAAGATATCGAGTCCAGCCAGCACCGCATCCTGCTCCGGGTCGCCGTCATCGGCGCTGGCCGGAACGATGCGAAATTGCACGTCGACGAAGCCCTCGGCCCCGCCATTCAGATCGCTCGAAAGCTCATCCATATAGAGATTGAACGTTTCCACGGTCGAGGCCTTTCTGCTGCTGTGCTACATATCGTCCATGGGCCAGATTGGCCGCGGCAACTGCTGATATGGGAAACGGGAGTAATCGAGCGAGGTCAGGCCCGGAGTATCGACCTCGAGAATCTGAGCCGCAATCGGCATGAATGCCCCTCGGAAGTGAACGGCCGATTTGAGTGCGATGATCTTGCGTTCGGTCGGTTCGATCCCCTGCGATCGAAGAATAGCGGTATCGAGGGATTGCACGCGCCGTTCGCAGACGATGACCTCGACGTCGGCCCCATACCGCCCGTGGATTCCCAGAACGGCCGTCCGCCCAAGCGTATCGCGAACCCCCCGCTCCATCGGCCCCTCGTAAACGAAATCGCCATTGCTGAGACGCTTGACGACCGCTTTGATGGGAATCGGATACCCATGCCGCTCATCGGTTTTCGCGCCCAGCATGGTTTCGATCTCGGCCCCTTCTCCGGCCTCGAAGGCCAGCGCCACGACTTCAGGATCACGGATCGTCGACACGACCGCCCCCTCGGCGCCCAGATCGATGAGGCCCCACAGGATCGACGTCCCGTCCGCCGCGGTTCCGCCGCCGGGGTTGTCTCCCAGATCGGCAAGCACCACAGGACCGGCCGGCGCCTGCATGGCCGCATGAATCGCTTCTTCGACCGTCCAGAGCGTGGTCTTGAATTCAGCTCGCCGAGCCCAGATGAAGGTTGCAATCTCATCGACCAGGATTTCCGCCAAGACCGGATCGTTATCGGTGACGACCGTCACCGTCATTCCCGCGAAGGGACAGTCGGCCCAGGGAAAGGCAAAACAGACGCCGGCCGTCAGGACGCCGGGACGCGTCTCGATCTCGTGCACGAGCCCCATGATCGAGTTCGTCGGCTCCACGCCGGAGAACTGCCGGGGACCATCGGGCAGAATCGGGAGCTTGCGCGACGTCATCACTGGCGTAACCGCACCGGACGCCATCCGGACCGCCAGCCGAACCGCTTCGTCGCCCCGCTCGGCATTGTCGACGTGCGGATACGTATCGAAGGGGATCAGGACGCTCGCGTTATCGAGCATCTGTGGGCCGACATTGGCGTGGAGATCGAGCGTCGCCACAATGGGCATCTCCGGTCCGGCGGCCGCGCGCACGCGCTCCAGAAGGGCGCCATCTCCGTCATCGTGCGATTCGGTCACCATCGCACCGTGCAAATCGAGCACGATGGCATCCGGACGCTCGGCGGCCAAGGCGGTTTCGATCGCCCCAACCACGGACTCGAATACGCGATCGGCTACCACTCCCCCTGGAATGGCGCTGGTGGCGACCACCGGCATCAGCTCGACACCAAGCTCCCGGGCAGCTCCCACCGCACCGCCGATGACCGTATTCGTACCGGCGAGATCGAGCAGCTCTGCGCCTCGAAAGAACCCGTTCGCGATGAATTCGTCGAGGTCGGTCGGCGTCTCGGCGAATGTGTTGGATTCGTGCGAGATTCCCGCCAGTAACAGTCGCATCGATGCTCACTTCCCCGCAACAAGGCATGACCGGACCGTTTCGTCCAGCATTCAGCATCCTAACAGCCAACTCTGCACCGCGATGCGGCAAATCCATCGATCAAAGGGGCCAACTTCCGGTATGATCGCGTGAAGCATCGGCCGGTGCGCCGGCATTTTTGAGCTCATCACACGCCGCGGTAGCGGCACGGCGGTTGACTTGTGGGGATTTCGCGACGTTCGGTACTTTCGCTTGGGGCGCTCGGCCTGACCGCCGGGCTGACTGGCTGCACGCTCGACAGATCAGACACGCCAAACTCCCCCACCGAGACGCCCGAACCAACACCGACCCCGGAGCTTTCTCCCACGCCAACCCAAGAGCCGATCGCGTCACCTGTTCCCGGGTACGCCGATCCCACCCGATGGAATGGCCGCACACTCTCCATTGCCGCCTGGGGAGGCGACTATCAGGATGCGCAGCACGAAGCGTTCTTCAAGCCGTTTGCCGCGGCGACCGGGGCGACGGTTCAGGAAAAGGTGGCGGACATCGATAGCCTGCGCGATCAGGTCGATTCCGAGGACGTGGTCTGGGACGTGCTGACGGTTCCGATGGAGCAGATGGTGCGACTGGCCCGCGACAACTATCTGATGCCGATCAACTACGACATCGTAAACCGAACTCCGCTCTATCCGGATATCGCGCTGGAGTACGGCGTGGGGGTCGCCTATTTTTCGGCAACGATGATCTATGCCCCCACCTCTACCGCAATTCCACAAGATTGGTCCAGCTTCTGGAATGTACCGCCGCTGACCGAGGATGGCGAGATTGCGCCCCAAGACCTCCGCTGCCTGCGCAGGCATCCCATCGGCACCTTGGAGTTCGCGCTCCTGGCGGACGGTGTGCCGATCGAGGAGCTCTATCCGCTCGATGTGGAGCGGGCATTTGCCTCCCTCGACCGGATTCGCGCCAACGTTCTGGTCTGGTGGCAGGAAAGCAAGGAACCGGCCGAGCTCATTGCGGCGGAAGCGGTGGGGATCGCGAGTAGCTGGAACGTCCGCGTGCCCCAGCTCGATCTGACCGATCTCGTCCGCATCAACTGGTATCAGGGAATGCTCTCCGCCGACGCGTGGATCATCCCCCGAGGCGCCGCCAACTCTGACGTCGCCTTCGATTTCATCAACTTCGCCAGCCGTGCGGTTCCGCAAGCAAACTTTGCCCTACTGGTCCCCTACGGACCGGTCAATGTCGATGCCTTTTCACTCATCCGCAACGATCGATCGGCCATTCTCCCCAGTTCCCCCGGCAACAAACCGCTCCAGTTCGTCGAAAACTGGAGCTACTGGGCCGAATACGAGGAACGGCTGACCGAGCAATTCGAGGAGTGGTTGCTCTCGCCGGACGGCACCCCCGAAGCGGAAGAATCCGATTCCGAGTAAGCGCCCATCTTCGTCGTTCCGACCGGCGCGGAGCTGGGAGCGCCGAGCGCGAGGCGTACTGAATCCGGGTGATACGACGGAGTGTTCGCCCAGCGTTTCAACGTTGGGAATGTGGCGAATCGAGGCCACCCCCTCCCGTCGCGTACAGCGCGAGGTGTTTTGGGCAACAGCGATTATCGGCCCGCGGCCGATTGCTGGGCACAGAGGCACCAGCGCTCCGTCCGCAATCGGATGCCTCGTCGCTTCGGTTTCGGAAACAGACCCTCCCAAACCTCAACGAAGAACGGAAAAGGCGCATTGCCTTTTCCGTTCTTCGTTGTGCGCTCTGCTCTCCGTGTGACGCCGGCTACCCCGCCGCCGTCTCGGTCGGTTCGACGGCATCCGGTGAAGCCTCCTGGGTACCGGCATCACCCGGAGGCGATGCCACTGGCGATGCCTCGGGAACGTCCGCTGGCGGCGGGATCGGGTTGAACTGGAGGACGGCGTTGGCTCCCGTATCGGTCACCATCATCATTCCCGATGCGCCCTGCGTGATACCGATCGGCCGCTGGAATTGCTCCATACCGGTTCCCGTCAGGCTGGTCACGAAACTGCCATCGATGTCGAAGACCTCGACCGACCCCGTGGCCGATGAGGTGGCATAGAGCAGACCGTTGTTATCGAACGCCAGATAGGGCTCGAAGTACGCTTGGCCCTGCCACGCCTGAACCGGCCATTGTTCGATTGGCGTGCCATCGCGCTGGAAGACGCTGATCCGTCCATTCCCGGAGTCGGCCACGTAGACCCGTCCATCCGGTCCGACCACGATGCCAACGGGCTCGACGAACTGCGTGGGGCCGTTCCCCATCCCACCCCAGGAGCGCAAGAACGTGCCATCGGGCGAGAATACCTGGACCCGTTCGTTTCCGGTATCGACCACGTAGATCTCGTCGCCCGTGACCGCAATTGCCCGAGGGCCAAAGAAGAACCCTTGCTCCGGACTGGCGTCTTCAGCATCGGCGGTGTCTCCAAATGCGCCAAACTCGCGCACGACGTCGCCGTTGGCATTGAGCACGACCACGCGATGGTTCCAGGTATCGGCAACATAGATCAGGCCGTCGAACCCGATGGCGATGCCGGTGGGCCCGAGTCCGTCATCGGTCCTGCCGAAATCGACCGTTCCTCCGACACCGCCCCAGCTTCCGGCAAAGGCTCCGTCGAAGCTATAGCTTTCGACCCGTCCATTCCCCATATCGACCACATAGGTCGTGCCGGAGGTGATGTCAGCGGCGATACCGCGCGGATCGTTGAGCTGTCCGCGACCGGATCCCGGCCCCGGCCGGTCCGTGAGCCCGTACGGTCCCGAGCTGGGGGTGAGCTGATTCGATAGCCGTGATCCGTAGCCAGCATACGCCGTTTCCGGCTCTGGTTGGACGATGCCTTCACGGAAAAGCAGGTATCGCACACCGTTCTCCCAGCGACTGGGGAAAACGATCGACTTGAGAACCGTTCCAATGGAGGGAGTCACGTACGCCGGCGGGACCCGATTGCGGTAGGGCAGCGCCTGGGGGGTATACCTCGATTGATCGATCGAGGCCTGATCCTGCACGATGACGAGATCGGCCCCAAAGGCGCCTGCATCGCCGGCCGGAACGATCGAGACATGCGGGAAATCGCGCAAGTACCACCGGAACGGCGATTTCACCTGCTGTTCGAGGTCGATCGTGATCGAATGTCCCGCCTCCGGATCCTGCGGGTCGGCGCCGCTCACGGAGATATCTCGCGAGACGTTGGTGATCCGGTGTGCAAACGCAGCAACTGTCTGCGTCGACGTTCGCTGCGCCAGCAGCTCGGCACTGCCATCGGCCCGATAGTAGTTGAGCATCACGGTGCTGCGCAGCGTGTAGGCGCCCAGGAGCAGAATGATTGCCGCGGCCAGTGCCAGAAGCGGAATCCGCCACCGGTGGGCGATCCCAACCAGCTCATCGGAATCGAGCTGCGGAAGCTGCAGATAGGTCAAATAGACCAGGGGCGCGACGGCGATGACCGCGATCATGAGGACTTCGATCGTTGCACGAGTAGAATCCGCGCTCCCGCCGATGCGGCCGAGCGCGGCGATAAGTGCGATGACCGCCAGCACGAGCCCGAAGACGGTCAGGACCAGCAATGCTGCCTTACGTCCGGCGATCTGCTTCCAGTCGACCGCTTCCAGCAACGCGCCTACACCCATGCCGCTCCAGAGAATGAGCGGCAGGACGACCAGAACCGCCTGCTGGGGTGACCGGCCGGACGAGAAGCTGAACAGCACCAGTGAGGTGACGAACCACCCCAGGAAGAAGAGCGAGCTCAAGCGGCCCGGTCGTTCTTTCCCCTCGATCCCAAATCCGATCAGCGCGCAGACCAGGGCGAGAATCTCGTACAGCAAAATGACCAGCAGGAAGAACTGCGTCGGGGTCGAGCTTTCGCTGGAAACGAGCAAGCGTCCCCAGCTCGAAAAGGTTTCGGGGATCCCGCGCAACGCGCCGATCGAGCTGAGCCCATGGGTAAACAAGATCAGCAACGTGATCAAAAAAGCCAGACCGAGCCAGATGAGGCGGTCGACATTCGATCGGATCGCGCCGACACTGGCCCGTACGGCGCCGTCACCGGTCGAATCGACCAGACCAGCCGCTGCGAATCCGGCAATCATGCAGATGAACACCGAGATGGACGTCGGTCCCGACGCGAGCATGCCTCCGAGCGCCAGACCGATGACCGCCGACCACCAGCCCGACGGATTGCGTCCATTGGAAAGGAAGCTGACGAGGAGCAGCATCGCGAAAAATGCGACCAGAATCTGCGGCTCACCGGCGCGCGACGAAAACAGCAACGTGGGGGAGAACGCTGCCAGCACTCCCATCGCCATTGCCTGCGGGCGGCCGACGAACGGCGCAAGCGCAAACGCCAGGAGCACGATGCCGGCGCCCGCGAGCGCTGTCAGGAACCGCGCGACCGAGTCGGAATCGCCGAAGAGGAAGAACGCCCCGGCCTGTCCAAGCAACATGACCGGATCGAGACGGGAGAACGATTCGCCCGGCGCTAGCGCGCGCCCATCGAGAAACGCAAGGGCCTGGAAGGCGCGATTCGCCTCCGAGGTCGACAACGGCACCCGGCCGATCGAGAAGAGACGCAGGGCGAAGCTCGCTATGGTGAGCAGAACCGCGCTGAGTGTCCACCACGAAACCGTGGTGAGGTCAATCGTTCGCCCCTGATCCCGTTCCATTGTGATGTCGGCAGTTGCTTCGGCCACGCGAAACCTTTCTAGGCGGGGGCGCTATTACGGATAGCGGATCGAATTGAACAATGGGATGAGATCGTTTCGAATATAGAGCTGGAACCGCTTCTGCCCGATTTCCCAGTCGAGATCGCGGTACATCAGCAAACGGTAGAGCCGCAGCTGGTTGTCGATGTCCTTCTCCCCCTCGATGGTGTCGAAGATCGAGCTCAGGATGTCGAACGGACCATGCGGTTGATCGGACGTCTTCCAGGCACTGAGGCCGGCACTCAATTCCGGCGCGAGCGCAAAATCGCGATAGGTCGATTCCGGGAACCACCAGCGCAACACGTAGTCCGTGGCGGTGTAGTTGGTCAGATACTGTTCGGCATTGACCGCGCCATCTCCCAGGAGCAGCACCGGCGCGTTCCCCGGATCCTGAACCAGCGAGCCCCCAATGAAGCGCGCGTTGTCGTAGTTGCGCAGATACCACTGGAACGGCCAGGAGACATCGCTGTCATACCAGACCTCGAGATGCTCACCGCCAGTCAACTCGTACGAAAGTGCGTTGATCTCGTTCATGACGCGGGTGACATCCGGGGCCGTCTGCGTATAGACGATCATGTCTCTGGGCACATCTCCATCGTGCATGCTGAGATGCCAGCCCGCATGGACCTGGAGGAGGCTCAACCCCACGACAACCGCCGCCGTCACCGCCATGGACGTCCGCTGCACACCTCGCCAGACAACGAAGGCAACGATGAGCGCGGCGGAAAGCAGAAACGGAATTGCCAACAACCACCAGCGGTCGGCATCCGTCTCGGTCGCCAGGCGTCTCAGACGTGTAAAGTTGTCATTCCCATAGGGAACGACGGCGAACTGCCCATAGGTGAGCTGGGCCGCAATCCAGACGAATGCCGCACCCACGAGCACCAGCCCACCGGAGAGGCCCCAGTCGCGCAGCGACAGCCCCAACCAGTGACGTTCGCCCACTGGATCGGTCTCCGCGTTTCTGGCCCGGGCATCCAGTGCCATGTCGACCAGCGCACCCACCATGGCGCCCGCCAGCAGTACGCCTGGAAGTGAGATGTGCACGATGAGCCAGGGCATCTTCTCACCTGCATAGGAGAGTCCGACGAAGATGCCGAGGAACCAGAGTGAAAGGAAAAGCCGGAAGAAGAGCTGCTTGCCCCCCGACCACCCGAGCAACGCCGCTCCGGAGCGAATCAGCGTCACAGCCATCAACAGAGCGCCGAGGATGCAGACGATGTAATCGTATTGCGGGAGCAACAGCAGGAAATAGAACCACGGCTGATCGCCCCGGCGGAAGTCGTGCTGTCCCAGCCAATAGAGCAAGGTTCCATCGGTGTCGATGGTCGAGGACCGCAATCCCGCCATGTTGGTAAAGAGACTGGTGTAGAGCGGAACGAAAACGAAGAGGTAGGCCGCCAGCGCCATCAGCAGTCCGGTCTTGTCGGCCCACATGGTGCGTACGGTGCCGGTGACCGAAAACCCATCCGGCGGTGTGTAATAGTCCCGACCGTTTGCCGGTACCGCTGCCAGCTCCAATTCGCCCTCATCGTCTTGAGTGGCTACACCCTCTGAGACCGGTCGATTGCGAATGAGCACCCACCAGAGCCCGATCAGGAATGCCACGGTGAGCACCGTCGCCACGATGATCAATGGATTGGTGACGAACATCTCGTAGTAGGCGTTCTGCTGCGCCGGGGTGGGGTCCTCCCACGGAATCTCGAGCAGGTCGTCCTTATATGAGTGGGGTACCAGGAGGTAGAGCAGCCCCATACCGATGACGTAGGCGGCATGGATCCCCAGCAGCTCCCACGCACGCCGGTCGCCAGTGCGCCGGAAGGCGGTGAGCTGCTCGATCATCAGAGCGCCGTAGAGGAACCCAAAGAAGATCGCAACGATGGCGAAGACGATCTCGTGATTCGTAAAGAGGAACGCGAGCGTGGCCGAGCCCAGGATCAACCAGACCCGCTTCGGCCGGTCCAGGTAACGGAAGATGCAGATGAAAAGGAAAAGAGTCCCGCCGATCGTATAGATGTCATGCCGGATATAGCGGCTCTGGTAGAGGATCGACGGTGAGATCAGAAGGAAGAAACTGGCCGCCAGCGCGCCGTACTTCCCGAGAAACTGCCGCCCTCGCAGGAACCACGGCATACCGACCATGAGCACACCGAAGAAGGCCGCTCCATAGCGAGCGGTCGCATCGGTGTCGCCGAAGAGCATGTAGATGAGCGCACCAAAATGGAAGAGGAAGGGACCGTGCATCAGGGGATCGTGCCGGTAGCCGTCCCCGACGTAGTAGACCCAGGAATAGTAGGCGTGCAGCGACTCGTCGTGATGAAGCGCCTTGTCCCCGAGGTTCCAGAAGCGGGTGCCGATCGCCAGGGCAATCATGACCAGATAGGCGACGGTTTCCCAACTGACCGAGGATGGGAGCATCCACCGAGGCGCCGGTTCGCTTTCCGGCTGGGACGCTGCCGCCTCAGCAGACGGGGCGTCGATTGGTTCCTCCCACTTCTGTGCACGAGGAGACCGGCGCCATCGCCGGGACGGCCGTGCGGACGCTTCCGGGACGGCCTCCTCGACTTCCTCGGTTGTGCTCACGAGAACGGTATCCTCGCGCCAGTCGCCATTCTCAGATTCGTGGGACACCCATTCGCCCTTACAACGTCGAAAGCGAGGGTCTCTACAACCCTCGCGTCCCAGGCTCCGCGCGAGTATACGATGTTGCCGCGACGGAGTCCGAACCTCCCCGTCCGGCCGTCTCGAGCGGACCGGCGGACCTGAAAACCCCGCGCACACACATTGGTCACAATGCACTATCACGTCCGTTGATCTTTGTACCCATGCATTGACAGCTCGGTGTGGATAGGCGCGAAACCCTCATTATTCGTTCGGTCTGCACATTTCGTGCGCTGCCATCCATGCCAGCCTCACATATGAATCTTGCACATCGCCCGATAGACTGTGGCTTGTTCAACTGTTCTTGTGACAGGAGGGAAGTCATGGAGCTCGATACCGGCAATACAGCCTGGGTCCTCATTTCAGCAGCGCTCGTCATGCTTATGACGCCGGGATTGGCGCTCTTCTATGGCGGGCTCGTCCGTAAGAAGAATGTCCTCTCGACATTGATGCACAGTTACTTTGTGCTCTGCCTGATTGCCATCGTGTGGGCGTTGTGGGGCTACTCGATCGCGTTTGGCGGCACCGGTCGCTTCTTCGGAAATCTCGACTTCATCGGCCTGCGGGACGTGGGAGTCGAGCCGGGGGCCACTGGTGTGCCGCAGATGGTCTTCGTCTTCTTCCAGATGATGTTCGCGATCATCACCGTGGCGCTCATCTCCGGCGCCTTCGCCGAGCGGAAGAATTTCAAGGCGTTTGTCGTCTTCGCGATCCTCTGGTCGACGCTGGTCTACTCAGTCGTCTGTCACTGGTGTGGGGCAGGAGGGTGGCTGGCCTTCGACTATGGCGCAATGGACTTCGCCGGTGGAACGGTCGTTCACATCGCATCGGGCGTTACGGCGCTGGTCGCTGCCATTGTGGTCGGCCGGTCGTGTCAGCGTCGAAAACGAGGGATTCACCCCGCACGACATTCCGATGACGCTCATTGGCGCCGGTCTGCTTTGGTTCGGCTGGTATGGATTCAACGCCGGCAGCGCCCTTGCCGCGGACGGTCTCGCCGCCAACGCATTCATCGCCACCACCCTGGCGGCGGCCGCCGCCGGACTCTCGTGGGTTGGAATGGCGTGGATGCGGTCCGGCAAACCATCGGTGCTCGGTACTGGTGTTGGGGCGGTTGCGGGGCTGGTGGCCATCACACCGGCCGCCGGGTTCGTTTCCGCGATGTGGTCGATCGTGATCGGACTCGTCGCGGGCGTCATCTGCTTCCTGGCCGCGGAGTTTCTGCGGTCGGCGCGCCAGGTTGACGACGCGCTCGATGTTTTTGCGGTCCATGGAGTCGGCGGTATCTGGGGCGCGCTCGCCACCGGTATCTTCGCCGACGCGGCGCTCAATGGAATTGGCTCGGACGGGCTCATCCATGGCAATGCCGACCAACTGCTCAAGCAGGTCGTCGCGGTCGGCGCCACGATCCTCTACGTCGCCGTCGTCAGCTTCATCTTGCTCAAACTCGTCGACGCGCTCTTCGGGCTCCGTGCGCCGGAAGACGCGGAGGTTGCCGGACTCGACCTCTCGCTACATGGGGAATCGGCGTATCAGATGTGAGGCTGGTCCAGGGTCCAGGGGAACCAGAGCGAGGGCCGGTGGTGTACCCACCGGCCCTCGTTGCCGCCAGGCACAACCTTATACGGAATCCGGGAGTTCTGGGGATCGTGTAGACGCCGGCCCTGTGCCGGCAGTGCTTCGCCGGCACAGGGCCGCCGTCTACATCATGCGATGCCCGGTCGGAGCGGCGGTGAGCTGATCGTGCCTCATCCTGTTGTGTTCGCCCGGATTCGACATGAGCCCAGCGTTTCAACGCTGGGAAAGCCTATCCAAAGTGCCGGAAACCAGCGGCGGACATGGTCAGTGGGGTCCCTGAGCTGAATACCCGAGCCTCGATGACTTCGGCAATGAAGACGATCGAGTCACCGGCATCCGACTCCGACCAGACGCGGCATCCGAGCGCCCCCAATGAATCGGAGAGTGCGAACCCGCCGGATTCCATCGGGGTCACATCGAGATCGTAGGCGACGATCTTGTCGCCCGCTCTCGATTTCGGGCGTCCGAGGTTGCCCGCCAGCTCTCGCTGATCGTCGCGAAACGGGCCAATCACGAAATGCCCACTCGCCTCGATCAACGAGCGGGTCGAGCTCGTTTTCTCCACCGATAGCATGATCACGGGCGGATCGAATGACGCCTGACTGACCCAGTTGGCGGTGAAGACGCCTCGCTCCTCACGATGAACGGCAGACACCCAGAAGAGCCCATAGGTAAACGATCGAAGGAGCTGCTTCCGGGCATCTGGATCGAGCATCGGACCTTACCGGGCAACCGCCCCGAGCTCGAGCGACAACATGGCCGCGTTGACGATCTCGTCCGCATCGATCCTGGTATGTCGATAGAGGTCGGCGCGGGAACCCGACTGCCCAAACTCATCGACGCCCAGCGGAACGACCGGGACGCCAAAGACCGAGCCAAGGAAGCTCATGGCATGCGAAGCGCCGTCCTGAATGGTCACGATTGGCGCGCGCCGTTCGCTGACTGGAATCAACGTTTCCAGATGGCCAAGGTCGAGCGTGTCGCTGGCATTGCGCAGCAACCGGCGACGCGAATCCTGCAAAGAGGAGAAGAGCCGGTCGACGCTCGTCGTCACGATGACATTCGCCGCCACCCCCTCGGCATGAAGCCGTTGGGCTGCCTCGACCGCCTCGTCGACCATGATTCCACCGACGAAGATATTGACCGCATCGGATGCGAGGAGATCGGGCGCATGGACGGTGCGGTCGATCAGGCGATAGCCACCTTCCAGCACCTGTCGTCGGAGCTCGTCCTCGCCGAATCGCTCCAATGGTTCTTTGAAGAGCTGCTGATCGATCGGTTTGGTCGAGAGTCGCAGATACGTCGACCAACCGTTTTCGCGGTCGCTGACCTGACGAATTGCTTCGAGCAGGATCCATTCGAGCTCGGCCGCAAACGCTGGCTCATAGAGCACCAGGCCTGGAAGCTCGATCCCAATCGACGGCGTAATCGTACTTTGATGAGCTCCCCCTTCCGGACTCAGCGAAACACCCGCCGGGGTTCCCGCGAAGATCATCTTCGAGCCGACGTAGAGGCTGTAGATCAACGCGTCGAGCCCGCGGCAGACGAACGGGTCATAGACGGTACCGATGGGGATCAAGTGCTGGCCGGTCAGCTCATACGAAAGTCCGAACTGCCCGAGACACATGAAGAGATTCATCTCGGAAATCCCGAGCTCGATATGGTTTCCGTCCGGGGTCGGGTGCCATTTCAGCATCCGCTGTCCGGCGATCTCGTATTCCGGACCTTCTTCGAAGGCAAAAACGCCCACCTTGTTGATCCAGCCAGAAAGGTGCGTGGAGGTCGCGACATCGGGAGACATGGTCACCAGGCGCTCGCGCACCGACTCGATATCGGCGAGCCGGGCCAGCGTTCGGCCCAGGGCTTCCTGGGTCGAGGTTGTGGCCGGATGGCGGACGTCGAGCGTAGCAGGCAGATTGGCCGGGTCGAAAATCCGATCGGCCTCGTGATTCTCTGTCAATCGCTCGACCGCGCGCTGTGTAAGCTCCCACGCCGGCGATCCTTCGACCAGGCCGGCCCAGACATCCTCGATGCCATCGCCGAGCGTTGGCAGCAGCTCGTCCATTTGCGTCTGGGTCAGCAACTGCGAATGGTTGAGCGGATCTCCCGCCATTTGCAGGCCCCAGCCCTTGACCGTGTAGGCGAAGACGACCGCGGGGCCATCTTCGACCGCGTCCGCTTGATGGAGTACGTCGATCAGCTTGGGGAGGTCATGTCCCCCCAGGTTGGCGATCAGGTCACGCAGCTCATCGTCCGGGGTTGATTTCAGCGAGCGCAGAATATCGCTCCGATACTTCGCGTCGGCCACCGCGGCCATGCGCGTACGCAGCTCCGCCCCGTCACGAAGCCGGATGAGCGCCTGATATTCCTCGTTGCTCATCTCGTCGATCCGCCGGCGCAGGGCACTACCACCAGGACCGGCCATCGCGGCTTCCAGCTGTGTCCCGTATTTCGCCTCGAAAACGCTCCAGCCCGCTCCGGCGAAGAGCGCTTTCAATCGATCGGCACGGACACCGGGGATGATTCGGTCGAGACTCTGGCGATTGAGATCGACGATCCAGATGACGTTGCCAAGTCCGCGAATCGCCTCTTCGGCCACCGTTTCCCAGACATTTCCCTCATCGAGCTCGGCATCGCCCATGAGCGCGATGAATCGTCCCGAGCTGACCACACCCTCACCAAAGTGAAGCTCGGCATATCGGCTGGCGAGCGCCGCGTAGACGGGAGCAACGGCGCCCAATCCAACCGAGCCGGTCGAAAAATCGACCGGGTCCGGATCCTTGGTCCGGCTCGGATACGCTTGCAGGCCCTGGTACTCGCGCAAGGTTGACAGATAGGACTTATCGAGATTGCCGAGCAGATACTGGGCCGCGTGATAGGCAGGTGAGGCGTGCGGCTTGATCGAGACTCGGTCGCCAGCGCGGAGAAAGTTGAAATAGAGCGCGGTGATGATGGAGATTACCGACGCCGACGACGCTTGGTGCCCGCCGACTTTGGTCTTCTCCGGATTCGGCCGAACATTGTTGGCGTGGTGGATCATCTGGGCGGAAAGCCAGAGCATCCGGCGCTCGATCTGTTTCAGGGCATCGAGCTCGTCCGCCGAGACAACCGGAATTTGATGGGTAATGTTGACGTCTGCGTCAGCCAACGAACAAGTCCTTTCCCGGAACGTTCTTTACGTTCAACCGCTGCGTGTAGTATGCCCTACTGAGGTACGGCGACGGGCGGGGTGAACTCCAGCAGAATCCAAAATGGCTGCCAATCGCGGTCCGGGAAACCGAGGTTCCTGCGGCTACGGGTCATCTCTATGATGGTGTCCGAACCATGGTGCAAACGGTTGGAGCTGACGACCATTTTTCAGATGGAGTTTTCGTCTTCGCCGGCCAGGCGGATCTCGAAAAGGACCGGCCAGCGTTTTCCAGTGACCAGCACCGTCTCGGTCTCGGGATTCCAAGCGATTCCATTCAAGACATCGATCCCGCCATCAAGCTCTGCTGCCCGTTGAGTCAACGCAGACAGATCGAGCCAGTCGATGACGCGTCCGGTTTCCGGATCGATGCGAGCTACGTAATTGGTCTGCCAGACATTCGCCCAGATCACGCCGTCGATGTACTCGAGCTCATTCAGATAGACGATCGGCTCGTTGCCGTCGTGTACCGAAAGCTGGCGTATTACCTCAAAGGTGTCCGGATCGCGAAAGAAGAGCTGATCGGAACCGTCACTCATGATGAGCGAGACGCCATCGGTCGTGAGCCCCCACCCATCTGTTTGATAGGAAAACATGCCGACCTGCTCGAACGAGGCCAGGTCATAGACGAATGCCACCCCTGACCGCCAGGTAATCTGATAGATCCGGTCGCCCAGAATGGTGATGCCCTCACCGAAGTACTGCTGATCGAGCGCATGCGATTCGAGCACGTTGCCGCTCTCCAGATCGACGAGCCGGAGCTCAGAGGATCCGTAGAGCCCGGTGCCTTCGTAGAGCCTGCCGTCGCTGAAAATCAGCCCCTGCGTGAACGCCGAGGCATCGTGCGGATGCTCGGCGACGACCTCGTACGAGCGCACCGGAGCAACCGGATCGATCACCGGCGGCTGAGCAGCCGCCGGCAGCAATCCGATCGCTCCGAGCAGGACAAGGGTAAGGACGACCACCGACCGGCGGGCTGACACGGCACGGTCCCTACTCAGCAGCGCCAAGTGGAGCGCCGTTGAGGTCGATGGTGGCCCGCTGCTCCTCGATTGCGCTATCGAGTGTTATCGGCTCGTCTGCGCCGCCGCCCGGACGGGGACCGAGAATTGCCGTCACCTCGGTTGCGTCGAGCGTCTCCTTCTCCAGCAGTTCCTGGACCAGCAATTCGAGCTTGTCCCGATTGTCCTCGATCATGCCGACCGCCCGGCCGAGCGCCTGCTCGACGATCTCGCGGACCGCCTGGTCGAGCCGGGTGGCCGTCGCGTCCGAGAACGCCTTCTCCTGCACGATCTCGCGCCCCAGGAAGACATGCTCTTCGCCGGTTCCGAGATAAATCGGCCCGACTTCATCGCTCATGCCCCAGAGCCCGACCATCCGGCGAGCCAGCGCGGTTGCCTGTTTGAGGTCGCTTTCGGCGCCGGTGGTGATCTCGTCGAAGGTGACCATCTCCGCGGCCCGGCCGCCCAGTGCGGTATCGAGGCGCCCAAGGAGATACGTCTTAGACACGTTATACCGATCTTCTTCGGGAGATTGGATCGCCACGCCGAGCGCACGCCCACGCGGAACGATGCTGACCTTGCGCAGCGGATCGGTCCCAGGCGTCAGATGCGCCACCAGGGCATGACCACCCTCGTGGAATGCGACGACCTTGCGCTCCTCGTCATTCATGATGCCCGCCCGGACCGTACCGAGCAGCACCTTGTCGAGCGCGTCTTCGAAGTCACTCTTATCGATCAGCTTCTTGTTGCGACGAGCCGCGGTCAACGCCGCTTCATTGACAAGATTGGAGAGATCCGCGCCGGAAAATCCCGTCGTGCCCTTGGCAAGATTGGCGATATCGACATCGGCCGATAGCGGAATACCGCGACTGTGAATCTTCAGGATCGACTCGCGGCCCGACCGGTCCGGCAATCCAATGGTGACCTGGCGGTCGAACCGACCCGGGCGCAACAGCGCCGGGTCGAGCACATCCGGGCGGTTGGTGGCCGCCATGATGATGACTTCCTGATTGGTGTCGAACCCGTCCATCTCGACGAGCAGCTGGTTCAACGTCTGTTCGCGCTCGTCGTTGGAACCGCCCAATCCGGCGAATCGCTGGCGTCCGACGGCATCGAGCTCGTCGATGAAGATGATGGCGGGCGAGCTTGCCTTTGCCTTTTCGAAGAGATCGCGCACGCGGCTGGCGCCGACACCGACGAACATTTCGACGAATTCGGACGCGGAGATGCTGAAGAACGGCACGCCGGCTTCACCGGCAACCGCACGAGCCATGAGGGTCTTCCCGGTTCCCGGGGGGCCGACGAGCAGCACGCCACGCGGCAACCGTGCGCCAAGCTGGTGATACTTGGAGGGATTGCGCAAGAAGTCGACCACTTCGGTCAACTCACGTTTGGCTTCCTCCTCACCGGCAACATCGGCAAACGTGACTTGCGGCCGCTCTGGATCGTGCTGCCGGGCCCGGCTCCGGCCGAACCCGAAGACGTTCTGTTGCCCGCGGGTCATCTGACGGCCCATGAAGAGAATGAGCCCGAGGAAGAGCAGAATCGGCAGAAAGCTGACCAACAGTCCGGTCCAGAGCGAGCTGGACCGCTGCTCGCCATTGACGACCACGTCCTGGGCAGCCAGCTGATCCATGAGCTGTTGATTGTTGGTTTGGATCACCGGCGGGATCGTCGCTCGAAGCTCATCGGTCTCGACCGCGTCTGTGCTTTCCGCGGATGTGATCGTCTGATCGGTCTTGTTCCAGAAGACCGGCTCCTTCAATTCGATGCGAATCGACGAGTCGTTGATCGTCGCTTCCGTGACATTCCCACCGTCGATCTGGGCCGTGACCACCGAATACGGAACCGCCGTCGTGGACGAATCCGCGCGCGGTACAAAGTTCTGATAGAGATACCAGCCGATCAGCGCCAGAATCAGCAGGCCGATCAGCCAGCTGGGCACGCGCGGGCGCGATTGGCCGGGCTCTCCGCCCTGGCCCTCCTTGCCGCCCTCGCCACCGCCTCTGTTCCGGACACGATCGATCCAGTTCTTTTGTTCGTTGTCGTTCTTACCTGAGTTGTCTTGCATTCATTGCGTCCATTTGTTGCGTGAATAGGCGTCCTGGGGAAATGCATGAGCGCATGTTCGTCGGGCCGCTCGCGCCCGCGGTGTATGCACCGCTGAAGCGACCGTTGCCGCGTATCGGTGCAATCGATCCGTGGCGGCATCGATTCCGATGCGGAAGATGACATCCACCAGATGGGAAAGTATATACGGCGAAGCTGTTCTCACCTACCCTTGCGGAGTTGGGACGCGTTTGACAAGGCCCTGCGTCCTGAGCGCTGGCTCCTGCGACGGTTCGGGGGGCTGCTGTCGGCACGTGAACCTCAGGAAATTCGCTCGCCGCGGCCGAAGCGGAGGGGCATCTCACACCGGCCAGTCGAGCCTCAACGGCCCCTCAATTCGCTGCCTGCCGCCTGCCGCGTGCTCGATACGGTTAGGGCGTCTTGAGCTTCCACCAAGCTGGAACCGCCCACGGATCTTCTTCCTCATGGGCGAAGCCAATCCAATCGACCATCCCGGACGCACGCATGGCAGCGGGGATCACCTGTCCGTGGATGACCATGCGCGCCTGGTTCGGCTGCTCCCCCCATTCCGCCATCGCCTGCTGATAGGCGATTTCCGTCTGCGGGTCGAGCAGCATGACGTCGATGAATTGCGTGGTCGTGAACTCATCGGCCTCGACTCGTTCGAGCAACGAACGAATGTACGGCGTCAGGAAAACGATCAGCTCGTCCACCTTGTCATTGGATATCTGCCGGCGCTCACGCATGAGGAAACGTCATCCCGCATCATCGCTTCTCCGTCCCGGAACGTAGAATCCCGTCAGGAGGAAGCCACGATGTCAACCGAACTCAACTCGCCCGCGCTCCCCGCGACCGCGGAAGCGGTCATCATCGGCGCTGGGGTCAACGGCCTGTCCGCCGCGTATCAGCTTACCCGCAAAGGGATTCGCCCCGTCGTTCTGGAGCGATCGCATATCGCGGCCGGGGCAACCGGGAAATCGGGCGCGCTCGTGCGCGCGCACTATACGAATCCCCAGGAGACCCAGCTGGCCCTGCACAGCATGCGTATCTTTCGCTCGTGGGCCGAGCAGGTGGGCGCCGGCGATCCCGGATTCGAACCGGTTGGTTTTCTGCGCCTGGTTTCGCCCGGTGACGAAGAAGCCCTGCGCAAGAACGTGGCGATGCAACGAGAGCTCGGCGGTGACACTATGCTCGTCACCCCAGATGAAATCTCCTTCATCGAGCCATTCATTCGAACCGATGATGTGACGATTGCGGCCTATGAACCGTCCTCGGGATTCGCCGATTCGAACGCCACGGCATTCGGGTTTGCCCGGGCAGCCGAAAAGCGCGGTGCATCCATCCTAACCGGCATCGAGGCAACCCGCGTGCTCACTGCCGGAGGGAAGATCACCGGGGTCGAGACCGTGGCCGGAACGATTTCCACGCCGGTGGTGCTTCTGGCTGCCGGCGCCTTTGCCAATACGCTGCTCGGTCCGCTCGGGATCGATCTCGGACTCTTCCCGCGTCGATCGCGCGTGGTCATCTTTCGCCATCCGTTCGATCTTCCCTCGAACCGGCGGCATCGCGTCGTCATCGATTCGGTGAACCGGGCCTGGATTGCCCCCGTGACGCCCACGACAACGTTGATTGGCGTCACGATCGGCGACCGGGACGGCACCCATCCATCGGATTTCGAGGAGTCGGTCGAGCAATGGTATATCGATGCGGCCCGAGAGGCACTGGCACGCCGTTTTCCGGCGTTTGCCCATTCGACGATGCGCGGCGGCTGGACGGGGGTCTATATGCAGAGCCCGGATGGCCACCCGATCGTCGACAAACTGGATCAGTACGACGGTCTCTTCGTCATGACCGGGGATAGCGGCACGTCGTTCAAGACGTCGCCGGCTATTGGACAGATCCTGGCCGAGTGGATTGCGGACGGCGAGCCGAAGTTGATGGACATGACGCCGTTCCGAGCCTCGCGGTTTGCCGAAGGGCAACCGTGGGTGGATGCGTTTCAGTACGGTGAGTCTCCGGAAGAATCGATCGTTCGTTAGGGACGGGCTAGTCCCGATCGCCACGCCGAAGCGCGGCATAGCTCTCATACCGTTCCCGGGCGATTGCGCCGTCGGTGACCGCGTCGAGGATGGCGCAACCCGGTTCGGTCAGATGCTTGCAATCGGCGTAGTAGCAGGCGCCCAGATACGGCTGAAACTCCCGGAACAGCCGATCGAGCTCGTCGGACGCCACACCATGCATTGCAAGCGAGCGGATACCGGGTGTATCGGCGACATACGTCGTGCCGTCCAGACGAATCAGCTCGGCCGAGGTGGTGGTGTGCCGGCCTTTTCCGGTTGCGTCGGACACGGCGCCGACCTCCCGCACCCGCTCGGCCCCCAACGCATTCAGAATGCTCGACTTGCCAACCCCCGACGGTCCGGTGAGGACGGTCGTCTTGTCCTGCATCGCCGCCCGAAGCTCCGGAATCCCCGCTCCCGTGTCGGCAGAGAAGTAGAAGACTGGGTAGATCGACTCGTAGTCGCGAAAAATCGACCGGGACAGGAGCTCGCCCGACGGAAGCCGCTGGTCCAGATCGATCTTGTTGACCCCGACCATCGCCGGGAGTCCGCGATCTTCCGCCAGGATGAGAAAGCGGTCCAGCATGCGCCGGTGGGGAACTGGATGGGTAACGGAAAAAACGAACAGCGCCTGATCGAGATTGGCCAGCAGAATCTGTTCGTTGACCGTCGAGCCCCGTTGTGGCCGGACGAGCACCGAGCGCCGCTCGGCTACTTCTTCGATCCGCGCCTCACCATCTCCGGCGTCGGTAATACGCACCCGATCGCCAACGACGACCGGATCGGAGAGCTGCCGGCCGCGTTTCAAGGTCCCCTTGGGCGTAGCCAGCCAAACCGTGTCCGACCCCGGGACTTCGACGGTGTACCACTTACCATGCGCCCGGACCACAATTCCGTCCATCAGGTCGTTTGACGCCGCGCCGGAGTCTGTCACATGGCCACCTTTGCCGACGATTCTCCTGATACCCTGCCCATTGGTGCAGGCCCCCTTTATTCCTCAACAAACGGAGTGTACGATTCATAAGATGCTAGAATCTTGTAACTTCGCTTCCGCTGCAATCGGTTCGCACAGACGCCGCGCGCGTTAGCGCCCGGGGGATTCTGATGGAATACATTCTGCTTCTCGCCCGACTCATCCTGGTCATCACCTTTCTTGTGGCGGCGGTCGGCAAATTTCTCGATCTGGCCGGTTCCCGCAAGGCAATGCGCGATTTCGGCGTGCCGGAGTCGCTTGCCGGTCCGGCAGCCATTCTGCTGCCAGCTGCGGAAGTCGCCGCGGCTCTTCTGCTGATTCCCACCAGAACCGCCTGGTGGGGGGCACTCCTCTCGTTGGTGCTGCTGGCCGCATTCATCGCCGGTATTGCGTACAACATGTCCAAGGGCCGGGCGCCCGATTGTCATTGTTTCGGTCAAATTCACTCGGAGCCGGCGGGTCCTCGCACGCTGATCCGAAATGGTCTGCTGGCCGCCCTTGCGCTTTTCGTACTTCTCTTTGGCACAGATCGATGGTCGTTTTCGCATGGTAACGCGGGCGCGAGCCTGCTGGGATGGATGGGCGATTTGAGCACGTTCGAAATCATCGCAACCATTGTTGGCATTGGATTGATCGCTGCTGTTGCGGTGATCGCCTACATTCTGGTTCATCTTCTGGGACAAAACGGGCGGGTGTTGCTGCGGCTCGACACCATCGAAGCACTCCAGCAAAATGGGGCGGCCGGTTTGGCAGCGGCGCCTACCGGGGCCGCGCCGGGAAGCCCGGCATTTGGGCTCCCGGTCGGCACAGCAGCTCCGGGATTCAAGCTCGAAGGTCTGCATGGCGAGGTTCTGACCCTCGACGCCGTTCGGTCCAATGGCCTACCAACCATGCTGCTCTTCACCGACCCGAACTGCGGGCCGTGCAATGCGCTTCTGCCCGACATCGGCAAATGGCAGCGAGAGCACGCCGGCAAGCTGAACATCGCGCTCATCTCGTCCGGATCGCCCGAAGAGAATCGCGTCAAGGCGGCCGAGCATGGTATCTCCACCATTCTCCTGCAGGAGAATCGATCGGTTTCGAATGAGTACAAGGCGGTTGGCACCCCGTCGGCGGTCTTGATCGACCGCAACGGAAGGATCGCCAGTCCAGTCTCCGGCGGCGGTGACGCCATTCGCCAGTTGCTCGGTAGCGCAACCGGCCTTGCGGCCGCACGACCTGCGGCCGCCGCTGGCGTTGCCGCAAACGGTGGGGCGGCTCCCTCCGCCCAGGCGCCGGCAGCGCCCGCACGTCCGAGTCTGGTCGGGCAAGCCGCTCCAGAATTCGAGCTTCCCGACCTCGATGGCAAGACCGTCAAACTGGCGGACTTCAAAGGCAAGCAGGCACTGCTCGTTTTTTGGAATCCGGGGTGCGGCTTCTGCAAGAAGATGACCGACGATCTCAAAGCCTGGGAAAATGACAAGCCCGCGGGTGCGCCGGAGCTCGTCCTGGTCTCCACCGGTACTGCCGAGGCCAACAAGGCGATGGGGCTTTCCTCAGTCACCGTTCTCGATGAAGGGTTCAGCACCGGACGGAAGTTCGGGGCAACCGGCACGCCGTCCGCAATCCTGATCGATCCCACCGGCAAGGTCGCCTCGGAGGTGACCGTCGGCGGTCCGAATGTCATCGCACTTGCATCGGGCAAGAAACCGCAGCCGCAAGCACCGGCTGCTCCGGCGGTTCCCGCGGCCAAGAAGGGCGACAAGGCTCCGGACGTCAAGCTCAAGGATCTCGATGGCAAGGAGTTCGATCTCCTGCGTCACACCACCGACACCCTGTTGGTCTTCTGGAATCCCGGTTGCGGATTCTGCAAACGAATGACCGACGAGCTCAAGCAGTGGATCAAGGAGAAGCCGAAGACCGCTCCCGAGATCGTGCTGGTCTCGACAGGAACCGCGGACGCAAACAAGGCAATGGAGATTCCCGCCCGCATTCTCCTGGATGACGGTTTTGCGACCGGTCGCAAGTTCGGCGCAGGCGGCACACCGTCGGCCGTGCTTGTGGACGGCAAGGGCAAGATTGCATCGGAGGTTGCCGTTGGCGCTCCCGCCGTAATGACCCTGGCCGGTCAACCGCTCTCCGTCTAAGCACCACCTGATTTCGAATCAGACGCATCCGGGCCGGCGCCAGATGGCGCCGGCTTGCTCGTGTTCGCGGCGCGCGCTCGTGCACGGGAATCGTCACGAGCGGGGCGCGGAAGCGTAGGACGTTCGACGACCTTGGGACGGATCAACGGTCCCGATGCCCGTTCGAGCTGACACTGGTCGAGTGCCGCGCGAGCGCGCTCGAATGCCTTCTTCCGTTTCTCGACCCGTCGCTGGGCCGCCTCCAGCCGCTCGAGCGAGCGCCGGTATGCGCGCTCGGCTTCGACGAGCGCACGCTCCGCTTGTTCTTCCGCTTCGATCAAGGCTCGTTCAGCTTCGGCGGATTCCACCATTGCCAACGGTCGATTGGGGTTTTGTACTTTCACACGCACTGTTCCCCTTTTGGCGAAATGCATTTCCCTATGCCCGCTGATTTATCATACCCTTCGGACGCATTGCATTTCCCAGGCCGAGGCGGCGCACGGGATACCTGAGGAACGTTCGGGGCATTTCACCATGATCCAACCCGCGGAACCTGGCTCGATCATCGCCGTCTTCGATATCGGGTCGAACTCCGTAAAAATGTCAGTCGGGCGATGTGGAGATGACGGATCTTCGCGCGAATTCGCCTGGCGCTCAGCGACAACCAGACTCTCGGCTGGGGTCGACCGTACCGGCAGGCTCGCCGACGACCGGATGGAAACGACCTTTGCCGCGCTCGAGGAGATGGCCATTCAGGCCCGAGCGCTCGGCGCATGTCGCCTGATCGCGGTCGCCACGGAGGCCGTTCGTATTGCCGCCAACGGTTCGACGTTCCTCGAACGCGTCGCGACGGATACCGGGATCTCGATTCAGGCGATCCCCGGCGAGCGTGAGGTCGAGCTCACATTTCTGGGACTTTCCCGATCGATCGATCGGAACGGAACGATGGTCGTTGCCGACATTGGCGGCGGAAGTACCGAGATCATCGTGGCCGTGGATGGCGAAATGGTTTCTGGCATCTCGCTGCCCATTGGCTCCGGCCGGATAACCGACGAGTTCCCCCCCGGCGATCCACCGGATTTCGAAATTCTGCAAACCATGCGGCAGACGATTCGCGAACGAATCGGTCCCATCGATCTTCCCGCCCAATCGGCGCGCCTGGTCGTCGGCGGTGGCACGGGCGAGTTCCTGGGACGATTGCTCCCCCGTGACTTTCCCGTTCCGGTGTCGATGATCGAACACGCGCTCAAGGCGACATCGACGGTCACCGCGGTCGAGCTCTCGCGTCGTATCGAGATCAACGTCGAGCGTGCGAAAGTCCTTCCCGCGGGTATTGCTGCCGCCTTGGCGGTCGCCGATCTCTCTCACCCGACCCTGGTCATCGGGGCGCCGAGCGGCATTCGAGCAGGGCTGCTCCGTCTTGCCTGCTCAGGAGAGATCTAGTGACCGAAATATCGTATCGAGACGCGATGCGCTCCCTCATCGGGGAGCGGTGGGAATCCGTCTGGGAAGCGATTCCGCGTGCGATCGAAGGAGCGGACATCGAAGGGGTCCATGATGTGCGCGTCGCCTCGAGACGCCTGCGCGCAGCCATGGACGTTGCCGAGCCCGCATTTCCGGCCTCCTGGTATCGGCCGTTGCATCGCACCGCCAAAGCGATCACCTCCGAGCTTGGCGAGGTCCGCGATCGCGATGTCATGATCGAACACCTGCTGGCGACGCGCGAATCGGCTCCCCCAAACGAGCGGCCGGGAATCGACCGGCTCATCGCCCGCATCGAGGCTGAACGCACGGAGGCCCGCGCAGAGATGGAACAGTTTCTGAATAAGCTCGCATCAGACAATCTCCGAGATGAAACGCGCCGCCGCTTTCCAGTCGAACAAGCGACGAAAAGCGAATGAGCAAAGCGTGGCAGGTCAAGAACCTCGTTGTTGACGCTCCGGTCGATGTCAATGCGCGCGCCATCCTGCGAGTTCGCATTGGTGAGTACTATTCGTATGAGCCCATTGTCTCCGACCCGCTGGCAACCACCGAGCTGCACGATCTGCGCATCTCCGCCAAACGCCTCCGCTATACGCTCGAGCTTTTCGCCGGCGTCTTTGGCGACGAAGGCAAACGACAAATCAACCGGGTGAAGACAATTCAAGAAGCCTTGGGAAACCTGCACGATCTGGATGTCCGCATCGAGCTGACCTCCGATGAACTGGTGGAACTTGCGCGGGAAGAGCTCGAAACCCTCAATCGAGCGCTCGCCTCTTCACATCCGTCCACCTATCGAGCATTGACCACAGCCATTCTGCGACCGCCACCCGACGCGCCACAAAGTGGGCTGTATGGGCTGCTGACCCGAGACCATGCCGATCGCCAGGCGGCGTATCGTGAATTCAAGTCATTGTGGGATCGATTCGCGCTCGAAGGGATGCGCGACGACCTGGCCCGGCTCTCCTCGACGAGAAATCCCTTCCTGTAATCGAATCTTAATCGAATCTGACATCGCGGAGACATCGATGACCGCACCAACCGACCAACAGGTAATCGACGCCGTCGACCGGATTGCACCGCGCGCCATCGCGTTGCTGCAGGCGCTGGTGCGCACCCCGAGTCTGACTGGTGACGAAGGGGCGGTCCAGCAGCTCGTCGCGGCCGCCATGACCGAGATCGGCTTGGATGTCGATGTTTGGGATCCCTCGGCCGAAGAGCTGGCTCCGTATAGCGAACACGTCGGCGCGTTCGACACGCTTGCCGGCCGGCCGAATGTCGTCGGCCGTTGGGGCGGATCGGGCGGTGGAACGTCGCTCATCCTGAACGGTCATATCGACACCGTCGAACCTGGGGTACGGGACCAATGGGTCGTCGATCCGTTCTCGGCCGAGATTCTGGATGGCCGGGTGTTTGGGCGTGGTTCGCTCGATATGAAATCGGGCGTCGTTTCGAACATCATCGCGGTCGCCGCACTGCGGGAGATCGGTTGGCAGCCAAAGGGCGACCTGATCGTCGAAAGCGTGATCTCGGAAGAGGACGGCGGTGCGGGAGCGCTCGCGTCCATCCTGCGTGGGTATACCGCCGACGCATGCATCATTACCGAGCCAACCGCTTTCTCGATCGTCGTCGCCCAGGGTGGCTCGCTCGTCTTCAGAATTCATGTCCCGGGCAAATCGGCGCATGGCGCCGCGCGCAACGAAGGGATCAGCGCCTTCGAGCTCTTCATTCCGATCTTCCAGGCACTGCTCGACTTCGAAGCCGAGCGCAACCGCACGATCGATCATCCGCTCTATGCCGAGATCGAAAACAAGATTCCGATCAATGTCGGCGTGATCCGGTCTGGCGCATGGCCGTCGTCCGTACCCGATTGGCTGATTGCCGAGGGCCGGGCGGGGCTGGTTCCCGGCGAGACCCTCGAGCAATTCAAGGCAGAATTCATTGAGGTCGTCATGAACGCCGCCAGCCGGGACCCCTGGCTGGCCGAGCACCCGCCCCGCGTCGAATGGTTCAGCGGGCAGTTCGCCCCGTCGGAGATCTCGGCCGGCCATGAGCTGGTCGATGCGGTTTCTGCCGCACATCGGGCGGTCACCGGAGACACGCCGTCCATCAAGGGCGTAACCTACGGGGCCGACATGCGGCATTTCATCAACATTGCCGGCATCCCATGCGTGATGTACGGCGCCGATGATGTCAGTGGAGCACACGCCCCCAACGAATCAGTTGCGATTGCCGATATGCTGACCTGCGCCAAAGCGGTCGCCATCGCGGCGCGGGATTGGTGTTCGTAGGTCCAGCGGTTGTACACCGGCGTTCCTCCCCGAACCAATCGGGTATGGCGATGAGCGCCTATCATGAAGCCCTGGCGTGCAGCCGATCAATGCGGCGCCCTCCGTCTTCACTCTCTGGAGCGATACCAGCATGACCGATCGATCCCCACTCTTCATCACCGGCGGCGCCGGCTTCGTTGGATCAGCCATTCAGACGGCGCTGTCGGACCGGCCAGTTCGCATTCTGGTTCGTTCAGACGATATGGGACGTCGCAACCAGCATGCAACGGCGGTCACCGGAGATGTCACCAACGCGGAATCTCTGAGGGGCCTGATGGACGGATGCACAACGGTTGTCCATCTAGTCGCCATCATCGAAGAAGAGGGCGACGCAACGTTCGACACGGTGATTCGGAAAGGGACCGAACATGTCGTTGCCGAGGCGCAGCGCGCCGGGGTCGAGCACATCGTTCATATGAGTGCGCTCGGGGTCCGCAACGACCCGGCCTACCCATACTTCCATGCAAAGCACCAGGCGGAAGTGGCGGTGCAAACGAGTGGTATTCCCTGGACCATCATGCGCCCGTCGATCATCTTCGGACCGGGAGATGGGTTCATCAACCAGCTTGCCGATCTCGTTCGCTCAGCGCCGGTTGTCCCGATTGCCGGATCGGGTCGCAATCGTTTTCAACCGGTCAGCGTGGCGGATGTCGCGGATGCCTTCGTCTGGGCGATCGACCATCCAGAATCTCATGAGCAGATCTACGAGCTCGGGGGTCCCGACGTGCTGACCTATGACGAGATCATGGCGATCATTCAACAACAGCTCGGAACCAGCAAGCGGGCGGTCCACATTCCAGCATCGCTCGTCGGTGGCGTGGTCTCGCTTTCCTCTCCACTGCCGAGCAGACTGCGCCCGCCCGTCACCAAAGATCAGCTAAAGATGCTCGATATCGACAATGTCACCGCAGACTCGGCCACCGAGCGACTGACCGGCCGGCCGCCGCGACAATTGCGAACCGGAATCGACTACCTCACATCGTAGGCGTCCGATACCGCGTTGCCCCTCACGTCAGCCTCACCTATGATGCCGTGAAATTCGGTTTCACAACGTGAGGTGACAAGCAAGCGTGTCCGTCTATCAGGAACTCGGCGTGACCCCGGTCATCAATGCCGCCGCGACGCTTACCCGTCTTGGGGGAAGCCGCATGGCCCCGGCGGTGTTGGAAGCAATGAACGATGCGGCTGGCTCGTTCGTCCACATCGATGAGCTTCAGGCAAAGGCCGGCGCAGTCATTGCGGAGATCACCGGCGCCGAAGCCGGGTATGTCACCACTGGCGCGGCCGCTGCGCTCACCCTGGGGACCGCCGCCTGCCTGGCGGGTATGGACGTCTCCAAGATGGATCGTCTGCCGGACACCACCGGCATGAAGAACGAAGTGGTCGTTCAGAAAGGGCATCGCAACGCCTACGACCACGCGGTACGCGCGGCCGGGGTGAGGTTCGTCGAAGTGGGAACGCTCGGCTATCCGGGCGCGGGTGGGACGTTCGGCTGGCAGATCGAGGAAGCAATCACCGAGCAGACCGCCGCGGTCTTCTGCCCGATTCTGGAGACGCCGGGGACACTCTCGCTACCTGAAGTCGCCGAGATTGCCCATGCCAAGGGCGTTCCGGTCATCGTCGATGCGGCGGCCGAGCTCCCGCCCCGCTCGAACCTGCAACGATTCATCGCCGAAGGCGCCGATCTGGTGGCCTTTTCCGGAGGCAAGGCGATCGGGGGACCGCAATCGAGCGGCATCCTTGCCGGTCGCCGCGACTTGATCGATTCCGTTGCCCTCCAGCATCAGGATATGGATGTCCGCGCCGAGACGTGGTCGAAACGTCATTACATCGATGAGGGCCGCGTTCGCGGTGTTCCCACCCAGGGCTTCGGCCGTGCCCTCAAGGTCGGACGGGAGGAGATCGCCGGTCTGATCACGGCGTTGAAGATCTTTGCCGCGGGCAAAGACGAAGACGATTGGGCGCGGTGGGATGCCGTACTGGATGTCGTGCATGAATCGCTCGACGGTATCCCGGGAGTCACGGTTCATCGGACCTCAGCCCCTCCGGCACGCTATCCGGCCATCTGGGTGGAGCTGGACGAGCAGGTGACCGGTATCGGGAGCTACGCCCTCATCAACGAGCTGCTGGCGGGAGATCCGCCCATCGCTGCCGCCGAATCGCTGGCCGATCATCGTCGAGTTGGCGTGTTGCCGCACGGGTTGACCACCGAGGAAGCCGGCATCGTTGGCCGCCGGATTCGGGAGCTGACCGTGGGCTGAATCCCGGGGCCCGGAGAAGAGTCTCGTCAAGATATCGAATCAGATTGACAGATCGACCAAGGAGAAAAAGAGATGCTCATTCGGCCGCCGCATGGAAAGAAAGTCCTCTGGCAGGAAATGCTCCGTCATGAGCTGTTGAGCGCCCTGGAGGATCGCCCGGTCGTCATCGTGCCAGTTGGCTCGGTGGAGCAGCATGGGCCGCATTGCCCGCAGGACGTCGACATTTCGATCCCGTACCATCTCGCCATTCGCGCCGCCGAGGCTATCGATGACTTCCCGGTCATCGTTGCGCCGCCGGTGACTTATGGATTCACGCATTACAACATGGGTGAGGTCGGAACCATCACGCTCGGACTGGAGGTCTTCATCTCGGTGCTCTGCGATGTCTCTCGCAGTATCTGGGCAAACGGGTTCCACCGCATCATCCTGTTGAACGGTCACGGTGGAAACGAGGCGCCGACCTGGGTCGCTTCGGTCAAGCTGGCGGAAGAGGATGTCTGGGCACTCGCGCTCACCTACTGGAATATGGCGCTGGATGAGCTCAAGGCGATGAGCGACTCCGACGACAGCATTGGCCACGGCGGGGAGTGGGAAACCAGTTTGCAGATGTATCTGCGGCCGGATCTGGTCGACTCCTCCTTGATGGTCAAAGATGAATGGCGACGGCATTTCAGCCCAGACGTGCAGAAGTACGCCGTGTTCCCCGAACGACGTCGCGAAATGGCGAACGGAGTCATGGGCGATCCATTCGTGGCGTCGGCCGAAAAGGGCGGCGCGCTCTTCAACGTCTTCCTGGACCGGCTCATCATGCTCTGTCGCGACTACCATGACGCCGAGCCGCCGCGTTATCGGGAGTTTGGGTCGCACTGCTCCTGAGCCCGGAGCCCGGAGCCCGGAGCCCGGAGCCCGGAGCCCGGAGCCCGGAGCCCGGAGCCCGGAGCTGATTGTACGTGCCGGCCAATCCTCGACCACGCATACGTGGTGGAGGTGAGCAATCACCCCCTAATACGGAATCCGGGTAAATACACGAGGATGTCTACCCCGGTGTCTTGTCGCCGGCGGCACGAGGTTGCTTGATGGTGCGTGCTCACCCGGATGCCGTAGAGACGGTATAAGATGAGCCTTCGGGCGCAAATACGTCAAATGCATGATGCCAGCGGCAGCAAACGAGGGCACAATCGAAGCGTGGCAAGTATGAGGAGCCACCACCGCTCGAGCGCTCTTGGGTTCGTGGATGTCAATAAGGGAAGATCTCAGATGCAAAATGGACCAGGCATCGAAATTACGATGCGCGGGAATATGATGGAATATCAACTCGACGTGTCGAATCGTACCTTGCGGTCTGCCGCCGCAACACGAACCGCGAAGCGTGCGCCAATGACCACGCTTCGCATCTCTACCGGATCGTTTGTCGCGTCGATCGGCGCAATGCTGGTCGGTCGTGACGGCGAATCAGGGGACGGGAACGCGTTGCTTGGCGTCAATGTCAGATAGCGCCCCGTCCTCGAACAAACGCCCGAAGGTCGAGCTTGCGATCCTTTCTGCCTCCGTTCTTCAAGCCCTGGTCGCGGGCTCGATCGATCGGGCCGGCGTCTTGTTCGGACGCCAGCTCCCGCCCAGCTTTCTCGATCACCACGGGCTTTGGGAATACCGGCTCGCGCAGGTGGAGGTCGATCCCACCGTCATCAACTGGCTTGTTCGCGCGGTCATCGATCCAGAGACCGGCGATATCGTCGGCCATGCGGGGTTTCATGGTCCTCCCGACAACGCTGGTATGGTCGAAATCGGCTACACGATCGAACCTGAGTTTCGGCGCCGCGGCTACGCCCGCGCTACGGTAGCGGCGCTGATCGACTACGCCGCCAGCGATCCGGATGTCACAACGATCCGCGCATCGGTCAGTCCGGACAACGCGGCTTCGCTCGCGACCATCCGGCCGTTCGGATTCACGCATGTTGGCGAACAGATGGACGAAATCGACGGGCTGGAGCTGATCTTCGAGGTGGCGATAACGAGGAGTTAGGAGTTGGGGTTTAGGAGTTCGGAACGAATGCGTATCGTTCCGAACTCCTACAACGTAGTCCAAAACCGAAGCGACAGGTCATCCGATCGGCCACACGTCGGTAACGGCGTGCCCTCGGCAGACCGTTCCAAAGTGGTAACCATTTTGGGCTGTGCCCCAACTCCTAAATCCCAACTCCTCTTCCCTAATCGCTCTGACGCGGGTCGAGGGCGTCTCGCAAGCCATCGCCCACGAACGTAAATGCCAGCGTGATCGAGGCGATCGCCAGTGCGGGGCCAAGCAACATCCAGAGCTGTGCCTGGTAGAACTTGGAACCGTCGAGGATCATCTGTCCCCAACTCGTTGGGAACGGTGAATTGAGATTGACGCTTGGCCGCAGGCCGACCCCAAGGTAGCTCAACACCGCCTCGGAGATGATGGCGCTGGGAATCACGAAGGCCCCGGCCACGATAATCGCCCCGAGTGTGTTCGGGAAGATGTGCTTGAAGACGATACGAGCGTGTGGCGCGCCCGATGCCCGCGCCGCCTCCACATACTCCTTTTCTCGAAGCGAAAGCGTGGTGCCGCGGACGAGTCGCGCGACGCCCGTCCAGTTGACAATCGAAAGACTCAGGAAAAGCAGAACCAGACCGTTGAGCAATCCACCCACGCGTGTATCGCCAAACGAGATTTGCATCACGATGGCCAGCAGCAACGCCGGGAAGGCGTAGACCACATCGGTGATACGCATCATCAGGTTGTCGATACGGCCACCCGTATATCCGGCAATCAACCCGAACGGCACGCCAACCGCCAGGATCACGAGCATCGGAATGAAGCCAACGATGAGCGACACGCGGGTGCCGTAGACCAGACGGCTAAAGACGTCTCGTCCAATGCTGTCGGTACCAAGCGGATACTTCCAGGAGCCGGTGCGCATCGGGTTCGGATCTTCGATCCAGGCCGCCTGCCGCAATGTGCCGGCGGTGGCGACATCGGACTTCACCGGGTTATTGGTCGCGATGACGGGTGCAAAGATGGCGACGAAAACGAGAAAGAACAACCAGGCGAGGCCCAACAACGCAATGCGGTTCTTCCGAAATCGACGCCAGGCATCCGACCAAAGGCTCCGGGGCTTGCCCCGCACCCCGATCGTCAGCGCCGCCAGGTCCCCCGGTACGCCGGACAACTCGGCCGGGGCATCGATTCCGGCCAGCGGTGGGGATTCCAGCATCTGTTCGGCAATAGGCTCCTGAAATGTCATCGCGTCGTCCGAATCCGAGGATCGAGAATGCCGTAGCTGATGTCGACCAGAATATTGGCAATTGCGATCAACGATGCGTAGAAGATCGTGATACCAACCAGGGTCGAATAGTCACGCTTTCCGATCGAGGTTACGAAGAGACTGCCCAGTCCGGGAGCGCCGAAAATCGTCTCGATGATGATCGATCCGGTGATCAGATCGGCGGCGGCCGGTCCCAGAATCGTGATGACCGGCAACAGGGCATTGCGCAGGATGTGCTGAAGGGTAACCGGCGAACGAGAAAGTCCTTTGGCACGGGCCGTCCGCACGAAATCCTGCTCTTTGATCTCGAGCACGCTGGACCGGGTCAAACGGGTGATGTACGCCGTGGTGCCGAGTCCCAGGACGATTCCCGGAAGGATGTAGGCTGTGCTGAAGAAGCTATGCCATTCCTCCGGGCGCCTGATTGGAGATATACCAAATCGTTGACTCAGAATAATGAGTAAGACGAGTCCACTGACAAAGGTCGGTACCGCAATACCGAGCGTGGACAAAAACATACAGGCGTAATCGATGAACGAGTTTTGCCGCATCGCGCTGATAACGCCCAGGGGTATGCCGACCAAAACGGCAAATGTGACGGCCACCAATCCCAGCCGGAGCGAGATCGGGAACTTGTTCCGGATCACCTGCTGCACGGTTTCCGTACCCTGCGATGCGTATGTGGGCCCAAGATCGCCACGGAAGACGCGGCTCAAATAGTTGAAGAATTGCGTATCGAGGAGGGCTCCCCCAAGCACGATCGGATTCCGAACGCCTTCGTCCACTTTGACCTGGACCGCGTCCCGATCCAACCAGGTCGCCTTGTCGAGACCGAACTTCTCGTTGAGACGGGCGACCGTTGCCGGAGGAAGTGGCTTCTCGAGGTCCCAGGGCCCGCCCGGCGCCCGGTACATCAAGGCGAAGGTGACGCCGGACACCACGATGATGACTGGAATCAGCCAAATGACACGGCGAAGGACGAATTGCAGCATCTGATCTTCTCGCGACGCTCAGGCCGGCATCACTGGACTGGGCTCCCGGAATGACACCGCGGTTGCGAAGACCGAAACCGCTACGATCCAGGATCTGGGACAAAAATTCATGGACGCTCGAGCGGAGTTTGAATGAAACCGGGGTGTTGGCATTACTGCCACACCCCGGTTTCGTGTCGACTAGGACTCCTTGGTGATCGTCAGCAGCGACGTGAACTGGCCGGGCCATTCGACGTCGAGCGCGGTCGCGGTGTATCCGGTCAACGCCGGGTTCACCAGAACCGTCTGGGTACCGTTGTAGAGGAACGGACCCGGAATGTCGTTCACCAGGATCTCGCCAGCCTGCTCGTAGAGCGCCAGGCGGGCTTCCTGATCGGTGAGGGCATCGGCCTCGCTGACCAATGCATCGAACTCAGGATTGCAGTACCCGAAGCGCTGGGCGAAGATCGCATCGCACTTCCAATAGACGCTGAGCCAGTTCTGCGGATCCGGGTAGTCCTGGATCCAACCGCCGACGAGCAGCATCTGCGGGAAGGTGGTCGGCTCTTTGCGGAGCTCCACCAGCGCGGTGCCTTCGGTCGGGGCAAGGGTGATCTCGACACCCAGGATGTCGCGATACTGGCTGGCAACCCACTCGGCGCGAGCGGTGTTGGCGGTGTCATCGCTGTTGTAGTAGAGGCTGATCGGCGGAAGGCCCTCAGGACCGCCATAGCTCGACTCGGCCAGCGCGGCGACCGCGGCTTCCGGATCGAAGCCATAGAGATCGGTCTCGATCGAGCCCGGGAGACCAAGCGGAATCCAGCTCGTGGTCGGGAAGCAGTCACCGTTGCGGATGACGCCGCAGTAGGTCTCGCGGTCGAACGCCTGCGAGAACGCCTGGCGGACCTTGATATCCGTGAACGGCTCCTGGGTCAGGTTGAAGTTCATCTGGTAGCTGGACGCAACCGCATACTGCAGGAACTGGTCGGCAAAGACGGGATCGGCCTGGACGACCGGGATCTGCGATGGGTCGACATCGACAATGTCGAGATCGCCCGAGCGGAACGCCTCGATCGCAACCGCGGACTCGCCGATGTAGACATACTCGATGCCGTCGGCAGCCGGGCGACCGGCCCAGTAGTTCTCATTGGCGGTGAAGCCAACCTGGAGCTCTTCGTCGTAGCTGGTGATCTGGAACGGACCGTTGCCGATCTGGAGGGCCGGGTCCTTCCACCAGTCCTCACCACCCTGCTCGATCAGCTCCTGCTGGGCCGGGAAGAAGACCCAGAGGCTGGCAACAGTGGCGTAGAACGGAGCGGGGACTGCCAGGTCGATGACCAGGGTCTTGTCGTCCGGCGCGGCGACGCCCAGGGCGGCCTTGGCGGCATCATACGCGGCCTGATCCGACGGATCGGTCTCCGCGAATGCCTGGCAGCCGACGATCTCGAAGAGGATCGACTGGTACTGCCCCGCAGTATTCGGATCGCAGTTGCGCTCGACGGCATAGCGGAAACGCTCGGCCACCAATGGCGAGCCATCGCTATACATCAGGCCATCGCGCAGCGTAAAGGTGATCTGCGTCGCGTCCTCGTTGAACTCCCAGCTCTCGGCCGCGGCCGGAACGGTGTTCAGGTCGTCATCCTGTCGGGTAAGGCCCTCATAGTTGAGCGCCAGAATCGAGATCTCGTTCGCGAACGAGCTCTTCTGCGGGTCGAAGATGTCAGGATCGGTAACCGCATGAATTCGGATGATGTTCTCACCCTGGGCCTGGGCTCCGCTGGAAAACGCGGCGAAGACTGAACCGGCCACAAGTACAACCGCCATGAGGCTGTACAACCATGCGCTACGATGCGCAAATCGCTTCACGAAAGACTCCTCTCCGAAAACGAACACATTTCCCCAAGTCATTGAGTGGCGGCAATTATGTACTAAAGCCGTCAAAAGTCCAAGCATTTGCCAAGCTCCTCACTCATTGGGCACAATGTTCGCTGGAATTTGAGCAAATTCCCACGGACAAGGTCCGAGCTTTCTTCCCCCCGATCACATTCCCTGACTAGAAACGATCGTCTCCCATGGCAAACGTTCCCTCACTGCTCAACCGCCGCACGCTTCTGAGCGCCGCCGCCGCTACCCTGGCCGGATCGGCGCTCCGACCGGAGCGTTCGCTCGCCGAATCGCCGCCAGTCTTGAACGCTCCCACCCCATGGCGCGATCCATCGGAGTACATTGCCTACGTTCCCACCGCGAGCAAGGCCGGGCCGTTCTACCTCTACTCCTGTGAGTTCGATGCGTCGTGGGCGATTCTCAAGACGTTCGGTATCGACGCGTCGATGGCCGAGCAGCTCCAGCTCCTTCCGATCGACTACCGGATCGAGCCCTACTATGTGTGGACCGATTCAGGCGTCCTCATTTATGGAGGCGACATCACCACGTCGTTTTCCGGCGACTACACCTCGAACTTCCTCTGCCGCACCACCGCACCGGTCATGCGTCAGGTTTTCCAGCAGTATGGGCTCTACACCAAGGTGATTGGAACGCAGCAGCGCATCAAGAACCACCTGAACCGGGGCCGGCTGATCTGGATCAAGATCACCGTCGATTTCAAGGATTGGACACCTGCCACCTGGATCACCCCGGAGGGAGCGCAACTCCCGGTCGTGCTCAGCAACGATCACGCAATGGTCGTCATTGGGTACAACGACGACGTCGTCGTTATTCGCGATCTGCTCGGACCAACCGATACCAATTGGGAGCGGCAATACGAGTTCGAGGTACCGTGGGATCGCTTCATGGCCTGTTGGGGCGCGCAAGGCAACGACGGTCTTGCAGTCGGCTTGGACTGACGCCGTGCAACGCGTCCAGTGCCCAGAGCAATCGCTGGCAACGACCACACTGGCCCAAAACAACGCACGAGAACGAGCCGGACGGCTGCTAGTCGGCCGAGCGGACGACCATGATGGTGCTGGGACAGTTCAACAGGATTGCAGACGTGGTGCTGCCGAGGAGTGCCCGGCGGAGACGGGAGTGTCCAAACGCGCCCATGATCACGAGCTCGGCCGGCATGGCCGACGCGCACCGGAGGATGGCCTCCGCAACCTGGCCGGTCGATTGCTCGATCGAGGCATCGACGCCCGCGGATGTCAATCGGTCCCCGGCCGCCCTGATCCCAGATGGAGCCGGTCCGTGCCCAACATGCAGGAGCGTTGCCTGATCTCCGGTCAACAAGCCATTCGCCACCAGAAAATCGAGTGCGGCTTCGCAGCTGCGACCGCCGTCCCACGCGATGAGTGATCGCTCGATCGGAACGAACTGATGCGGTGCGATGACCACCGGGCGCGTCGCGGTTTGCAGCACATACTCGATGTTGCGTCCGAGCCGCGCCGGGGCGCGATGCGTCGATTCACCTTGCCGGCCAACCACAATCGCCGAATGGTTCTCCTGAGTCGCGGCAAGATGCTGCGCAATCGTCCCCTGGTAGAGACGTTCCGTCACTGAGCGGATCCCCGCCTCGCGAACTGCGGCCGCTCCCGCATCGAGCAATCGATGGCCGTCCTCGATCCGGACCCGGTTCTGCGCTTCGTCGAACGGCACTTGCTTCTCGAACGCGGTTTCTGGTGCGTCGACGGCCATATAGCCGCTCAGATCCTGACTGCTCCGCCCGGCGGCCAACGTCACGGTGTGAACGAGCTCGACCGGCTGATCGAGCCGCCGGGCGAGCCAGACGGCAGCGTCCAGAACCCCACGAGAAAACGGCGAACGGTCGATATAGGTAAGAACGGTCATGTTGTGAGGTTCCTTGTCGTTGAGCCCAGAGTCCAGTGTGGCGATGCTTGGCGTTTGCACTGGACGCCGAACCTTCGCCTGGCGTTCGAACGCGCCCTAATGGCCTGGCACATAGTCGAGCGCGTCGCTCTTATCATGGACAGCCAGCAAGTCGACCATCTGCGAGCTTGGTTGATTCATCCCCTTGATCGCAACGGTCGCTCCATCTCGCCTGAACTTCAACACAACTTTATCGAGCGCCGCAATGGCGGAGATGTCCCAGAAGTGCGCACGGTGGACATCGATCGTGACAGTCTCGAGCCCTTCCTGAAAGTCGAACGACTGCACAAACCAATCCCGCGACGCAAAGAAGACCTGCCCATCGACGACATAGGTTCGATGACGCCCATCTTCGGTAATCGTCGAGGTGACGGAGAAGAGCTGGCCGATCTTCCAGGCGAAGAAGATGCCACTGAACAGCACACCAACGACCACGCCATAGGCGAGGTTGTGCGTTGCGACGACAACCGCCACCGTGGCCAGCATGACGGCGCTCGAGGTCCACGGATAGATCCGCAGATTAGCGATCGAACGCCAGTTGAACGTCCCGATCGACACCATGATCATCACGGCGACGAGCGCCGGCATCGGCATCTTGCCGACCCAATCCCCCAGCACGACCACGAGGATCAGCAACAACACACCCGCGGTCAGGGTCGACAACCGGCCGCGACCGCCAGATTTCACGTTGATGACCGATTGCCCGATCATCGCGCACCCGGCCATACCGCCCAGAAACCCGGTTGCGACGTTGGCGATACCCTGCCCGGTGCTCTCTCGACGCGAGTTGCTGTTGGTATCGGTGAAATCGTCGATGATCGAGGCGGTCATCAACGATTCGAGCAGACCAACGATCGCCATGGGAATGGCATAGGGCAGCAGGATGCGCAGGGTCTCCAGATTGAAGGGGACATCGGGAATGAGAAAGACGGGGAGCGCATCCGGCAGCTCGCCCATATCGCCCACCCGGCGCACGTCGAGGTCGAAGGTCAGCGAAACGATGGTCAGGAGCAGGATACAGATCAGCGGGGAGGGCACGATCGTTGTGATGCGCGGCAGACCGTAGATGATCGCGAGGCCGGCCAGAACCATCGGGTAGGTAATCCACGAGACGTCGATGAGCTCAGGTAACTGTGCGAGGAAGATCAGGATTGCCAGCGCATTGACGAAGCCGGTCATGACCGAATTCGAAACGAACCGCATCAGCTTGCTGATCCCCGCCAGCCCGGCAGCCATCTGGATGAGTCCCGTCAGAATTGCCGCTGCGAAGAGGTATTGCAGCCCGTGGTCCTTGACGAGATCGACCATGAGCAACGCCATGGCGCCGGTCGCGGCCGAGATCATGCCAGGGCGGCCGCCGGCAAACGCAATGATGACCGCAATGGAAAACGAGGCATAGAGTCCGATCTTGGGGTCGACTCCGGCAATGATCGAAAACGCGATCGCTTCCGGTATGAGCGCCAGCGCCACGACTGTTCCAGAGAGAATATCCGGACGGATATTCCCAAACCATTCGTCCCGAGTTCCGATCAGCATCCGGTTTTCCCAACTCGATAAGCGGTTTGGAACGTTCGAGCGTTCCAAACCGCTTATCCTGCGAATTCGATTTCGTTTGCTTGTGTGAAATGGGTGGCGAGCGATCAGGCGGGGAATCCGCCGCTCAGCTCAGGGGCAAGAAACTCGCCGAGCGCAATGATAGCAACGTTTCCCTGACCGCACGGCCAGCTATCCCCATTGGAGATCGGCGGATCAGGAGCTGCCGTCGTCCTCCGTGCACAGCGCCATTGCCGCCTGCAGCTCCTCATAGTGCGGCTGAAGCGATTGGTAGTGATCGAAGGGTTCGGCTTCGCCGCCGTCGAGGGCTGCAACGTATCGATCGAGATAGAATTCCCACCCCGTGCCGACCATGGCCGGTGAGAGGCCGTTGTTCATCTGCTGGCGGAATTCGAGGCGGGTTCCCCAGGCCTCTTCGTGGAGCTCGACCGTAACCAGCCATGGGGCGGCTGGATCGGGTCCCGCCGCCAGCGCCAATCGCGACGGGGGATCACAAACCAGGATCTTGATCGACTCGGTCGGGGTGCCTTCTTCGGCAAGCCAGACAACCTCGATCGTTTTCCCCCGGCCGGTTTCCCCACTCCAGGAGCCAATCCATCGAGCGGTCCGTTCCGATTCCGTCAGCGCCGCCCACGCCACGTCACGAGCGACCGGAAGCGATCGCTCGTAAACGAGCTCCGGAATGGCGGATGTGCAATCCAGTCTCCCGGTCGGTTTCAACGCCATACGATTCCCCCTTCAACTTGGTCGAACAGAGCCACCCGGACGTGCAAGCCGGGCAATGACGGAGGGCATATCCGCCCCGTATCCCGAAGCGTTGCCGGCGCAGGGACGGCGGCTACCCCACGCGTTGTCCCTCCAGGCAGTTCCCCCTGCGTCGTGTCTCGGACTCCGAACTCCAGTCTCGTTTCTTTCCGTCATGGAACCGCTTTGGAGCATATCTGTCAATCGCTGAATCGCGATGGAGTTGGATTCGGTTGCCTGAAACCTGCTTCTCCTATATAAGTGACTCAATCGACAACCTATACCCACGAAGGAGGCAGCCAATGACGACTTCCCTTCCCGATCGAGAACGACTCCTCGACGCCTACACCCGAATGGTGGAAATCCGCACCTTCGAAGATGCGGCCGGAAAGAACTTTGCCGATGGCCTGGTTCCCGGCTTCGTTCACCTCTACGCCGGTGAGGAAGCGGTTGCCGTCGGTATCTGCTCCCACCTCACCGATGACGACTTCATCACCAGCACCCACCGTGGACATGGCCACTGCATTGCCAAGGGCGTGGATATCCACGGCATGGTCGCCGAGCTCATGGGCAAATCGACCGGCGTCTGCCATGGCAAAGGCGGATCGATGCATATCGCCGATGTCGACAAGGGGATGCTCGGTGCGAATGGCATCGTCGGCGCCGGTCTACCGCTTGCCTGCGGAGCAGCGCTGACGGCCAAGATCCGGGGCAACGGCGCAGTGTCGGTCTCCTTCTTCGGCGACGGCGCGTCGAATCAGGGCACCTTCCATGAAGCGTTGAATCTTGCTGCCATCTGGAAGCTGCCGGTCATCTTCGTCTGCGAAAACAATGGCTATGCGGAAGCCACGCCAGCGTCCTATGCCGTGTCCGTGGGCGACATCGCGAACCGGGCCGCGGCGTATGACATTCCAGGAATCATCGTCGATGGGCTGGACTTCTTCTCCGTCTACGAGGCAGCAGGAGCCGCCGTCGACCGCGCGCGCAGCGGCCAGGGACCAACGCTGATCGAAGCCAAGACTTATCGCTTCTACGGTCACTTCCAGGGCGACACGATCACCTACCGCACCGACGAGGAGGTGTCCCGCTATCGCGACCGTGACCCCATTACCGGGTTACGCACCTTCCTGGTCGATCACGACCTCGCGACCTCCGGTGAGCTCGATGCCATCGACAAAAAGGTCAATGAAGCGCTCGCACGTTCTTGGGATGATGCGAAAGCCGCTCCGTGGCCTGCTGTCGAAGATGCCCTGACCAACGTCTACGTTTCGTACTAGCCGGACAAAGGAGTACCGCTATGGTTGCCGTGGCCCGAGAAACCCGAACCATGTCGATGAAGGATGCGCTCAACGAGGCGCTTCGTATTGCCATGCGGGAGGATCCGAATGTCATTCTGCTGGGCGAGGACATCGCTGGTGGCGCGGATGTGGACCATCTCATCAACGAGGACGCCTGGGGCGGTCCGATGGGCGTCACCAAGAATCTGGTGCAGGAGTTCGGGCGCAATCGCGTGCTCGATACACCGATCACTGAAGCTGGGTTCATTGGCGCAGCGGTCGGCGCAGCCGCCACCGGCCTGCGCCCGGTGGCCGAGCTCATGTATGTCGATTTCTTCGGCTGCTGTATGGACCAGATCTTCGATCAAGGCGCCAAGCTCCGCTACATGTTCGGTGGCAAGGCAAAATGCCCATTGGTCATCCGCACCCAGATTGGGGCCGGTGTCAATGCCGCCGCCCAGCATTCCGGATGCCACTATTCCGTCTTCACGCATATGCCCGGAATCAAGACCGTGATCCCCTCGAACCCGGCCGATGCGAAAGGACTCCTCCTGTCCGCCATCCGTGATGACGATCTGGTGATGTTCTTCGAGAACAAGGTGCTCTATGGCGTCCGGGGCGAAGTGCCTGATGGAGACGAGGGGATTCCACTCGGTAAGGGCGATATCAAACGCGCCGGCGACGACGTCACCATCGTGGCCATCTCCCGCATGGTCAATCAATCGTTGACCGCGGCCAAGACGCTGTCCGGTGAAGGGATCGAGGTCGAGATCATCGATCCGCGCACGCTTTCCCCGCTGGATGAAGACATGATTTTGTCCTCGGTCGAGAAGACGCACCGCCTCGTCATCGTCGACGAAGACAATCCGCGTTGCTCTGCCGCAGCCGACATCGCGGCTATGGTCGCCGACAAGGGGTTCGATCTGCTCGATGCACCGATCAAGATGGTGACCGCGCCGCACACGCCGGTTCCGTTCAGTCCACCACTGGAACAGGTCTACGTCCCGAGCCCAGAAAAGATTGCCGAGACCGTTCGCGAAATCGTCTAGACCTGGAGCAGTCATGGCTACCATCGTCAAAATGCCCAAGTGGGGTCTGACCATGACCCAGGGCACCATCGTCGACTGGCTGGTCGAAGAAGGCGCAGAAGTCTCCGAAGGAGACATGATCCTGACCGTCGAAACCGAAAAAGCCGTCGACGATGTCGGCGCGCCTGCCAGTGGCGTGCTCTATAAAATCGTCGCCCCCGCCGGCAGTGAAATCGACGTCTCCGGTCCGATCGCGCTGATCGTCGAATCGGGCGAGAGCCTGAGCGACGCCGAGATCGACGCACTGATCAAACCCGAATCGGCGGCACCGGCCGAAGCCGCCATGCCGGCGGAAGCCGGCACGCGACGCGAGCGTCAATCCGCCCGTCGCGACGCCGGTGGCCGGATCAACGCGTCGCCGGCCGCCAAGAAACTGGCCGCCGCGCTGGGGGTCGAGCTCACTGAGGTCGAAGCGACCGGCCCCGGTGGACGCATCACCAGCGACGATGTCCAGCGGGCCGCCGACGAGAACGTCGATCCGTCCCCGACCGAGGGCGTTGCCACGCTCGCCAGTGGGCGGACAGTGCACTATCTCGACGCCGGTCCCAAATCCAACCGGCCAATCGTATTCATTCATGGGCTGGGTGGCTCACTCAGTAGCTGGCAGCTCGTTATGGGTGGATTGGCGTCTGGGCACCGCATGACTGCGGTCGACCTTCCCGGTCACGGTGGTTCGGCCAAGAGCGCACCCGCTGAGACCGACTATTCAGTCACCGGAATTGCCGCCGATGTCGCCGAAACGCTGACAACCGGCAACCGCAAGCCTTCGATTCTCGTTGGGCACTCGCTTGGCGGGGCGGTTGCTCTGAAGCTGGCAGTCGACCATCCCGATCTGGTCGCGGGTCTGGTGTTGATCGATAGCGCCGCGCTCGGTTCGTCGATCTCCCAGGAGCTGCTCGATCTCATGGGCGGCAGCTCCGGCGTCGAAACGGCCCGGGGACTACTTTCGCTCTTCTTCCAGGACCAGAAACTGGTCACCGACCGCGGTATCGAGGAGATGGCCGGGTTCCACGAGGATGGCGGTTGGGCAGCCCAGCAAGCCGTTGCGAACGCGGCATTCTCCGGTGGGTCCCAACAGTTCGGTCTGTTCTCGGAGCTTGGCTCGATCGACAAACCGGTCCTGCTCATCTGGGGCGAGCACGATCGGGTCATCCCGCTTTCGGATGCCGTCGCCGCGCTGACGGTCTTCCCGGATGGGCTCCTGAAGGTGCTGCCCGATACCGGGCATGTCCCCCAGGTGGAACGAGCGGAAGCGGTGGCAACCGCCATCGACCGGTTCGTGAGATCGCTTGATCGATGACGGAGGCGTCCTCGATCGGGATCATCGCGAATCCGGCGTCTGGCAAGGACATCCGCCGGATCGTGGCGCACGGCTCGACGTTCGACAACCACGAAAAGATCAATATCGTCCGGCGGGTGCTCCTGGCCGTGTCGGAGCTCGGGGTGGGGCAGGTGCATTACCTGCCCGACCTCTTCGGCATCGTTCCCCGAGCGGCGGAAAATCTCGAGCTGAATTGCTCGCTGGAACCGCTCCCGATGCCGGTGCTCGGCAACCCGGGCGATTCGCTCGAAGCTGCCCAGCGGCTCGTCGATCTCGACGTGGGCGCCATCGTGACGCTGGGTGGGGACGGCACCAATCGGGTGGTCGCCAAAGGATGCCGCGACATTCCGCTCATGCCGATCTCGACCGGCACCAACAACGTTTTTCCGTGTATGGTCGAAGGAACGCTGGCCGGTATTGCCACCGCATTGGTGGCGACCGGGGCAACGCCAGGCGCGACGATACGCCAGGCCAAGCTCGATGTTTATGTCGATGGCGAGCTGTGCGATCTGGCGCTGATCGACGCGGTGCTTTCTGCCCATCAGTGGGTGGGCGCGCGGGCGCTTTGGGACGCCTCGCATCTAACCGAAGTCGTCGTCTCGCGCATCGTCCCCTCGGCCATCGGCATCTGCGGCATCGGCGGACTCCTCTTCCCGGACAAGGCCGGGATGGAGGGGGGAGCGCACGTGGTTGTAGGAGGAGACGATCGAACGCTGCTGGCGCCGGTCGCGCCGGGATTGCTCAGATCGATCCCGATCTCAGCCGCCAACCTTCTCGCACCGGGCGATCGCGTCGTCTTTCAACCAGCGGCCGGAACCGTGGCCCTGGACGGCGAACGCGAGATCGAGATCAAGACCTCGCACGAGGTCGCGGTCGAGCTGTCACTGGACGGTCCATACACGATCGATATCGACCACGCCATCGCGTCAGCCGCCGCGCAGGAACGTTTTCTCACCGAGACCGCTGGAGCATCGGGACCCAGCCTGCCAGCTTCACCGTTCCCCCGTAGCTGAGGACGTCCCTGCCCTCCTACATCTTCACAAGAGGGCAGACACGCCCTCAGCTACAATCGTTCTTCCGCTAACGCTTGTCCGTTGCTCCAGCAGTCGCTTCAAGCCAGATCGTCGAGTGCGGTCTGGACCTCGTCACGGGTAAGGCCACCGACGATCAGCTCAGGGTCGGAGCGCTCGAGCAATCGCTCGTAAAACGCGGTGGCGTGCTCGGCTGCCTCTGCTGAGCCGTCGTCGAGCCAATCGACGATGTGGTTCTCGGCCTCGTCGAACCGGCCCTTTTCTTCGAGATAATCGAGCAGGAGCACGCGCGTCTCCGGTGTGATCGGATAGCCCTCCATCCAGGTGATGGTGGCATCGAGGCCCGGAATCGTCTCGTGTCGAAGCTCATCCGAACGTTCCCATGCTTCCAGATAGAGCCGCAGCGCCTTGCTCAGCCGGGGCAATGCCTGGGCAACATTGTCCTGCTCGGCGTAGATGTCCCCTTCTTCGTGCAGCAGAATGGCGATGGCGATGAAGCGTTCCGGATGGATCGAGCCCCGTGCGGTGAGCATGGCAATCAGGTCGTCTTCGCTCAACCCGTGCACAAGTGAGGCGTGCAGACCGGTCATCCGTCCATAGGCTTCTTCGATATCGACCAGTGCCTGTTCGTAATTCCCCTCTTTGCGCCGTTGCACGATACCAGTGACGAACAGTCCCATCTGCTGGATCATCCGGAGGATATAGTCCTGATGCATGGGTACCCTTCCGCGCTGTACGATGCCGTATCAACGACCGAATGTGAAATCGAAGGAGATCCTGTGAGCGACGACCTTTGCTTTATGCCCGCGACTGAAATGCTTGCCCGCTACCGCGATCGCTCACTTTCACCGGTCGAAGTTACCACAGCGATCCTCGCCCAGATCGAGCTGGTCGATCCGCGGATCAACGCCTACGTGACCGTCACCGGGGATATTGCCCTGGAACAGGCCAGAATGGCCGAGCAATCGTGGCAGGCCGGCATCGCCGGCGACTTGCTGGGCGTGCCGATCTCGATCAAGGATCTGACCGCCACCAAGGGGATCCGCACCACCCGCGGGTCTCGCCTCTACGAGAACTGGATTCCGGACAGCGACGCGATCTTCGTCGAACGAGTCAAGAACGCCGGTTCGGTCATGCTCGGCAAGACGAGCTCCCCCGAGTTCGGCTGGAAAGGCGAGACAACCAATCCCATCTCCGGCACGACGCGCAATCCCTGGAATCTTGAACGGACGGCCGGCGGCTCGACCGGCGGAGGATCGGCGGCCGTGGCCGCCGGCATGGGTCCGCTTACCCAAGGAGGAGACGGCGCAGGCTCGATTCGCATCCCCTCGTCGTTCTGTGGAATCTATGGGCTCAAGCCATCGTTCGCGCTGGTGCCGGCCTACCCACCGAGCGCAATTGCCGATGTCGCCCATCTTGGGCCGATGACCCGAACGGTGGCCGATGCCGCGCTGTTGCTGAACGTAGTCGCCGGCGAAGATTCGCGCGACCGATTCTCCTGGTCATCCAATCTCGACTACCTCCCCTTCTGCGATACCCGCGATTTGAAGGGCTGGCGCATCGCCTGGAGTCCGGATCTCGGGTACGCCGCCGTCGAGCCAGAGATCGCCGCAATCTGCGAGCAACAGGTGCAGATCCTGCGCGATCTCGGCGCCGAAGTGGTCGAGGCGCATCCGGGACTACCCGATCCCTGGGAGATCATCAACGATCTCTGGGCTGCCGCCATGGGCTCGCTGCATATCGACAACCTGGACGAGGTCCGCGAACTGATCGATCCCGGTCGCCTGACGGTGGTTGAGTACGGACTGACCGTGACCGGCGCTGAGCTGACCCGCAAACAGCAACGCCGGGGTGAGTATTACGAATCCTGGCGACAGTTCATGCAAGAGTACGATCTCTTCGTCTGCCCAACCGAACCCTGCACTGCGTTCGAGGCGGGCCTCGATTTCCCGCCGGTCATCGCCGGGCGGGAAATGTCCTACCTCGGTTGGACGGCCTTCACCTACCCATTCAATCTGACCGGATTCCCCGCTGCAACAGTACCGGCCGGATTTGCGGCGGACGGGCTTCCCGTTGGATTGCAATTGGTCGGGCGCTGGCACGACGACGCGTCGGTCATCGCCGCCTCGGCTGCCTTCGAAGCGGCCGCTCCCTGGGCCGGCGAGCGACCGCCGATTTGATACGGAGCGTCTACCCGTCAACCACAAAAACGATACGTGGGCGAATCCAATCCGGAGAATCGTGGCAAGATTCTCCGGGTTATTTGTAGCCATGCGAGAACGGACAGGAGACGGGCAGGACATCATGCGTTTCGACCGGCGTACGTTCGTGACAGGCGCAATGAGTGTTCCACTCGTTCTCGAAGCGCAGGAAACGCGGGCCGCCGATCCCCCGTGGATGATTCTGGCCGGGCAAGGTTCGGGTCCGGCCGGCCGGTGGGGGCATACGCTCATCGCCGATGCGGGACGAAACCGCTTGCTGCTCATCGGCGGGCGCGACGAGGACGGGATAGCCCGCGGCGACTTCTGGACCTTCGATCTGGCCACCCTTACCTGGGCCGAGCACAATCTGACGGGACCGAGATCCCGGTTCGGAAGTGCGTCGGCAATCGCGTCCGACGGCTCCGGGTTCTACTACTACGGCGGTGAATCGCGCGATTCGTTGCTGGACGATCTCTGGTGGTTCGATTTCGCGGAGACCGCCTGGGAGCCAATCGAAATAGAAGGCGACGCGCCCTCCGCGCGATCCGAAACACGTGGCGCTATCGACGGATTCGGTCGTTTCGTCATCTCACATGGTGGGAACGGCGACGCGCTCTTTGACGATACCTGGGCATACGATCCGGCTACCCGGGCCTGGACAGACATTTCTCCGCCGGCGGATGATCGACCGCTGGGCCGTCGCGACCACGATCTCGTCGCGCTCCCGGATTACGGCCTGATCCTGCTGACCGGCGGATGCTCCGATCCGATGGGTCCCTGTCCTCATGGAGATCTCTGGGCCTACGACACGACGAGCGCGGTCTGGATCGACATCTCGCCCGCATACGGGCCCTCCCCGCGCATGGGCGCCGCCATGACCCGGCTCGGCAACACCGTGCTGCTGGTCGGCGGAGCTACCGATCTGGGCCCGTCGGCCGACGTCTGGGTCGGATCATTCGACCCCGGCTACTTTGGCTGGAACGAGCTGACCCAGGTCAATCATGGACCGCTCGGTATCTATCGCCGGACATTGCACGACATGACCGCCTCGGGAAATGAGTTCTATGTCTTTGGCGGGCGTGGCGTGGAGGGTCCGCTCAGCGATCTCTGGAAGTTCTCCCTCGATCGTCTCGGGACACGCACCGAGGGCGGAGACTACATCGAGCCGGTGGAATGATCGCACCGGCCCGGTGATCCAACGCGGCCCCTGGTTCGTATCTTCTCCATTCAGACCAGCGTTTCGCAAGGAGAGCCTGACATCATGCCTATTACCCGTCGACGTCTGATTGCCGGATCGCTTGGCATCCCAACGGCAACGATTCTTCGGCATTCGTCCGCGCAGGAAAGCCCATGGACGCTGCTCGACGACGCAGGCGGGCCAATCGCCCGATGGGATCACGCGCTGCTACCAGACGCGGATGGAGCGCGCCTCTTCCTCTTTGGCGGTCGTGACGGCGCCGGCGCCGCGCTCGACGATCTCTGGGTCTATGATCTTGCGGGCAGTGGGTGGCATCTGGTGGAGCGCGCAGGTCCAGCGCCCCGCTTTGGCGTGGTTGCCGCACAGATGCCGGGCGGCGGCGGATTCCTGCTCTTTGGCGGGCAGTCTGCGGATATCTTTTACAACGATCTCTGGCACTTCGACGTCGAGACCCTGACCTGGACAATGCTCGACGACGGCAGTGGGATAGCCCCCAGCCCACGTTATGGCCTGGGCGGCGATTTCGATGCGTCCGGCAGATTCGTCGTCTCGCACGGATTTACCTTCGAGGGCCGATTCGACGACACCTGGGCCTTCGATCCCGCGGCAGGCGTTTGGAACGACATTTCTCCTGCCCCCGAAACCCGTCCGTTGCGTCGCTGCCTGCACGAGATGACCGCGCTCGGACAGGGCGACCGATTGCTGCTCTACGCCGGATGTTCGTCAGGCTATGGCCCATGCCCGCAGGGGGATCTCTGGTCGTTCGATAGTGATGCCGATACCTGGAGCCAGCTTGCTCCGGTCACCTCGCCCGCGGCGCGGTCGAATCCCGCCGTCGCGAGATCGGCCGATGGGATTCTGCTCGTTGGGGGCCTGACCGAGTCGGGGCCAGCCGCCGATGTCTGGATGGGATCTCTGAACGGAGCGACATTCGAGTGGGTCGAGCATGTCGAATCCGGGAATGTCATCGCACCGCGGTCGAGTCACGATCTCGTCACCATCGACGGTTCGCACCTGCTTTTTGGGGGACTCGGCAGCAACGGGCCACTGGCCGATTTGTGGCGGTACACGACGATCCGCTGATCCATATGACTCGATTCCGAGTCGCAGGACCGCGGCCCGGTCAGCGATACTCCCACCAAGCAGATTCCTGGTTGGTATCAACGCAGCGGAAATGGACACGTGTCACGACAGGCTGGCGATCGAGCTCCGAATCTAGATCGAGCGTTCCCCGATAGCGAGGGCAACGAATACAACCTAACCGAGGCTTTGCGTACCGGGCCGCTGTTGCTCGGTATCTACAAGAGCTCATGCGGCGCCAGCAAAGCGATGATGCCCCTGCTGAACCGTTTCGTGGATCGGTACGGCATCTTCGGGTTGCAGGTCTTCGGCATTGCCCAGGATTCGCCCAACGTCACTCGCTCGTTCATCCGGCGCAGCGGCGGGCTCGACTACCCCATTCTCATCGAAGGCGACGACTATCCGCTCTCGATCGAGTTCGACATCTTCGCTACACCGACCATCTATGTCATCCGACAGGATGGAACCATCGCCTACACGACGATGGGATTCCTTCGGGTGCAGATGGAGGAGCTCTCCCGCGCGGTGGCAGATGCGCTGGGAGTTTCCGATCAACCGATCATCGATGAAACGGTCGACGAAGAGATTCCACTCTTCGTCCCTGGCTGACCAAGCAAGCATCTGGACTAGGGTTCCTCGTCCGTCACCACTCGAATCGAAGGAGAAGGCATCAGTGACAGCAGCCGGTGAGATGATCGTGCTCGCGTCCGGATTCGATACGCTGGAAGGTCCGGCGTTCGATCGGCATGGCAACCTCTTTTTCGTCGATTGGGAGCGGCATTCGATTTTGCGTCGCACCCCAGACGGTGAAGTGCGCGAGTTCTACAACACCAGTGGCATTCCCGCTGGTCTTGCCTTTCATCCAGATGGGTCGCTTTGGGTCGCGGACGAGGGGGAGCACATCCACGGGCTGCTTCGTATCACACCGGATGCGGAGGCCAACATCATCGTCAACGAGTATCAGGGGAAACCGCTCAACGGCGCCAACGATCTCGTTTTCGATAAGGACGGGAATGTTTATTTCTCTGACCCCTGGGAAACCAGCGCAGCGAACCCGGTTGGCGGTTTCTACCGATACACCATCGACGGCGAGCTCCAGCAGCTCGACACTGGGTTGGCGTTCCCGAACGGTGTCGCGCTGACGCACGATGGGCAATTCGTGATGCTGGCCGAAACCTATCGCGACCGAATCCTGCGGTACCGTATCGATCCAGATGGCGCCGTGGGACCGCGCGAAGTTTGGGCGAACACATCCCAACCGTCTGGCGGCGACGGTATGGCATTCGCCGAAGACGGAAATCTGTACGTCGCGCATCACGGCGCCGGCGCGGTCGACATCTTCGATCCAACCGGCAAGCAGGTCGGCTCGATCTCGGTTCCGGGCAAGAGCACAACCAATTGCGCGTTTGGCGGCCCGAACCGCAAGACGCTCGTCATTACCGAATGCGAAACCGGCTCCCTCTACGCCATCGACCTCGATGTATCCGGTCAGCCGCTCCACGACGGCTTCAGCGGTAAGTAGCACACGAGCAGGCAGCAGGCAGCAGGCAGCAGGCAGCAGGCAGCAATGATTGTCGTTCTGAGTCCGGGTAGGCGATAGGGGATGGACTGGGGAACGCAGATCGAATCCAGGAGATTTCCAAAAGGAGTTTTAGCCCAGCGTTTCAACGTTGGGGACGTGGCTCCGACTCTTGGCGGGGCGCGCCGAATACGCCGAGCTGCTGTAGGAGACCAAACGAATCGAACTGAACCCACCGTTCGATGAATTTCCCGTTCTCCAACCGGTCGATCCCCAGACCATCGATCTGCACGGCACGCCCGGTCGGCGCAAAACCGAGGAACGCGCCCAGATGCGTTCCCGTGGCCCGAAATCGGTAGGCGACGGCTTCCCCCGCATCGTAGATCTCTTCGAGGACGATATGGAGGTCCGGGAATGCTTCGAGAAACCCAGCGATATCGATTCGTACCCCTTCCGGTCCGTAATGATCGCCACCCGGAAGATGACTGACATGCGCCGGCGCATGGGTTTGCTGCAAGAGGCGCGAATTGTTCAGCGCGTGGATTTCTTCGAAAAACGCCCGCACTCGCTCGACATTCTCACTACTCACAACCACAGTGCTCCCGCGACGTCTTCGGCTCCTATGCCGGTCGCATGCGAGGCATGCGTTTCGACCGTAGAGATATGGTCGCCGCGGGCGCCGTGCTGTCCCATCCACAAAACTGCGTATTCGACGACGTATTCGATGGAGGTATGCGGCGATTTACTGTTTGACGAGCGAGACGTCCCGGAATCGCAACGTGACTCGCTTCTCCCCTTTGTCGAGCAGGGTCAGCCGCTCGACGCCGCTGGCGGAGACGTTGAGGAGGACGCCGTCACAATCGACATTCAGGCGCACCGTCGGTCCTTCGAACACGATCTGCTCGACCATGCCGGAAACCAGGCCGTCCGCCTGCTGCTGCGTGTTCTGCCCCACGACCTCGATGTTCTCCGGCCGCACGAACGCGAGTACCTCGTCACCAACATCCAGCGTATCGGGTGCGTACCCCTGCAATTCGAATGTCCCAGCCTTCACCCGTGCTGTTCGCTGCCCGTCCGGCAGGCTCGCAATCGACTCGATGACTCCAGAAATTGCGTTGTTGTCGCCGACGAAATTGGCAACGAACTCGGTCGCCGGTCGCAGATAGATATCGAGCTGGCTCCCCGCCTGCTCCACCCGACCCTGGTTCATCACGAAGATACGGTCGGAGATCGCGAATGCCTCCGACTGGTCGTGCGTTACATAGATAGCCGTCTTTTTCGTTCTTCGCTGAAGCTCGAGGATCGAGTACTTGAGCGTATCACGCAAGTTCCGGTCGAGCGCGGAGAGCGGTTCGTCGAACAGCAGCACGCGGGGATCGGTCGCCAGCATGCGAGCCAACGCCACGCGCTGTTGCTGACCGCCCGAGAGCTGTGCCGGCATTCGGTCGCCGTAGCCGGTCATTTCGATGAGGTCGAGCATCTCCTCGACCTTGTTCCGTATCTCGGCTTTCGGACGCCGTTTCATGGTCAGGCCGAACGCAATGTTCTTTGCCACTGACATATGCGGAAAAAGCGCATGGCTCTGGAACGCCAGCCCGATGTTGCGCTTGTTGGTGGGAACCCGGTTCATGACCTGATCGTCGAAGAGGATGTAGCCGGAGCTGGGGTCCACCAGGCCGGCAACCATACGCAGGGTGGTGGTCTTCCCACAACCGGACGGTCCAAGGAGCGTCACGAATTCGCCATCTGCAATATCCGCGGTGAAATCACGCACGGCCACGGTGTCACCGTAGCGTTTGGCCACCGAGATCAACTGGACTCGCGACACATTTCGCTCCATTGGCGCCAGCGCATGCTGGTTCGATCAGGCAAAGTAGGTCCCCTTCAGATAGCGAGACCCCACCAATTTGAAGAAGACGAGCACAACCACAAACGAGACGAGCTGCATCGTGGCCGCCGCCGCGGCAGTCGATTGGGAGAATCCAGCGGTTCGCGTCAAGCCGTATACGCGCAATGCGGCGGTCTGGTTCTCCGGTCCGGCGATGAACAACGTGACGAGAAATTCGTTGAAGACGATGACGAACGTCATCAGGATACCGGCCCCGATGCCGGGACCAAGCAGCGGCAGCTCGATCCGGAAGAGCGATTGTGCCCTGCTGGCGCCGAGTGTGTGCGCCGCTTCCTGATAGACCATCGGCATATCCCGCAACGCCACGATGATCGGGAGGAGCATCAGCGGGAAGGTGCCGACGACATACGCCGCGAGCAATCCCCAGGTGCTGTGGGTGAGCGGCATGAAGTCGAGCAGATAGGCGTAGGTGATGAGCAGGCTGAGCCCCATCACCGCCGCGGGCGCATAGAGCGACACGTTCAGGGTGGACAGAATCAGGCGCTTGCCGGGGACATTGTGGCGAACGATGGCATACGCCGCCGGAATGGAGATCAGCAGATTGCCGATGATTGCCATCAATGTCAGCTCGAGCGAGTAGACCAGATTCTCCAGGAACGCACCCTTCACGAAATCGTAGGCCTCGAGCGAATACCCGCCTTTGGGAGATTCGAACGAATAGACAAGCGTCGCCAGGAAGGGAATGACGAAGATGACGAGCCAGATCCAGATGTAGGCATGCTGCAGGACGGTACGGACCGTTTTCCACGAGGAGCTGCCACCGGCCCCCTCCGGAATCGTGACACCGGCAGGAAGGTCGATCGGCCGGGATCCACTCATGCGCCCAATGCTCCTCGCGAGAACCTGAGCGATATCCAGGTCACCGAGAATGCCAGAACCATCAGCACAACGCCCATGGCAGCTGCCAGACCGTAGTCGAACTGGCTCATTGCCTTCTGCTGCAGGGTCAACGAGAGCACGCGTTGTTGCGGGGTCGAACCGAGCAGAATCGGTACGACATAGACGCCCAGGTTCCAGCCGAAGCACATGAGGAACCCGGCGAGGATGCCGGGCCAGCTCAGCGGGAAGACCACCCGGGTAAATGTTTGCCACGACTCGGCCCCGAGCGTGCTCGCGGCTTCTTCCAGGGTCGGATCGACGTTCGCCAGCGCCGCCACCACGTTCATGACCATGAACGGGAAGGTGAAGAGCGCCATACCGAAGATCGTCATCGGTTCGGAAAAGAGGAGACTGGTCGCGTTGATTCCCAGGAATTCGAGGATCGGCGCGCCGGGACCGTTCGGAAGCAGTACGTAATAGAGCCCAAAGGCCAGATAGAGCGGGCCGACGAGCGGGAAGACCATCAGCGTGCGTACAAGCTCTCGATATGAGATCTTCCGGGCCAGAATGTAGGCAAAGGGAAAGCCGAAGACGAGATTGACGATCGAGGCCAATGTCGCCAAACGGATCGTCGTCCAGACATGCGGCATATACCGGTTGACGATCGTCCGGTAGTTGCCGCCGGTGTAGACCGGATTGTTGAAAAAGAAGGTCGATTCGCGGGTAAAGCTGACCAGCACGAGATAGGCCAACGGCGCGAGCGAAAAGAGAATGACGATGACGATGGCTGGGGTCAGCAACCCGAGCCCGGTAAACGATTCACGCCGTAGCCGGCGCGGCGAGGTCTCCGCCGCTTCCGCCTCCAGCAGCGAGACCGGAACAGGAATCTCTTTCATCTCGAACCAATCGAAACCAATGTTCGGTCGACCTTGGTCGAATCGGGGAGCCGATTCAGAACCGAACCAGCTCCCCGCTCGAATCAGGATCTCAAGTCCTGCTCAGGACCTCGGCTAAAGCCCAATCCCCTGGAGCCACTTGTCGTACCACTCGCCCGAGTGCTGGGTGTAGTAGTCCCAATCGACGCCAAGGTACTGCGTCTCGAGCTGTTCGATCGTCGGATAGAAGTCGAAATAGGCGTCCGCAATCCAGTCCGGCACGAGATCCTGGTACGACTCGCCCATGAAGCCCTCTTGCAGCTCGGCCCAGGCGCCCTCGCTGATGTCCCAGGATTCGAGGTCGGGGAACTGCGCGTCGTCGCTTAGCCGCCAGTCGATGAAGAGCTGTGCGAGCACCGGATGCGGCGGATCGACCGGCACGAACATGTAACCGTTGACCGCGTACTGTCCCGATTCCGCCACCAGCATCGCCGCGTTCTCCTGCCCGTTGAGATACTGCAGGCGCGCGAGTGAATTCCAGAAGGTCACGACATCGACCACTTCGTTCTGGAAGAGCTGCTGGGCCTCACCGAAGTCAGCCGTGTACTTGAGCACGTTCGGGTGGACCTCTTCGACCAGGAACGCGATCGCTTCCTCCATCTGGGCCGGGTCTTTATAGTCCAATCCGAGGGCCGCGGCGACGCCAAGAAGCACACCGCCGCCGGTGATATCGCCCGGCAACCACATGAGCAGCTTGCCGCTCAGGCGCTCGTCGGCAAGATCGTCCCAGTCGGTCAGGAAGTCGACCTTATCCCGGTTGTAGACGACGGCGGGCGACGCCGATGCCTGGAAGCCAACCGCTGACGACCCCTTCTTGAAATTGTCGAAGACCCGCTCGGCGTTGGGAATCAACCCGGACGGCAGAAAGTCCTCCAGCAGGGTGACACCCTCGGCCGCGGCCTGCGCCTGGACTTCGGCGTAATAGTTCTCTTCGATGGCCAGCACATCGTACGGAGAAGAATTCCCCGATCCGACCGCCGTATAGAGCTCGGTCAGATAGGTGCTCGGCGATTGCGACTGGGCATAGTTGAGCTTGATCTCCTCGCCATAGACATCGAGGATGTACTGCTGGAACCGTTGCACCAGTTGGTCACTGGCGGTATAGGTCCAGTTGCCGACATTGACCTCGCCCTCGGCCGCAATCGCAGCCTTGATCTCGTCGAAGGTCATCTCCTGGTCGAGCAGGGAGACCATGACCGGTCCATCGGCCGCGGGTGACGCGGTCGAGTCCTGTGCGAAGGCCGGCATGGCCAACACTTTGCCGACGGCGGCCGCAGAAAGACCGAGGGCCGCCCCCAGGCGCACGATCTGCCGCCGGGTCATTCGCCGATCCCTGGCATGTGCCGCGAATTGCTCGATTACCACATTACGATCCGACACCGCTACCGACCTCCGTCTGCTTGGGCCGCACGCGAAACGTGCACACCTCGACAAATTTGGGAATGCACGGTGCACATTGCGACGTTTTACTTGCGGTTGTCAAGGAGCGGCGCCGCCGGTTTGAACGGAACCTCCACCAGCGGGATCATTTTCGACCGCTGATTCTCATTCAGGACCGCCCACGGCTGCAGGTCGGGATAGGGAACTCGCTCCAACGCTTCACCATCGATCCAGGTCGCATCGTTGACCAGCAGCTGGCTTCCCCGCTGTTCGTTCATGAAGATGTCCTGGAAGGTGTAGTCCCCGTCTTCGAGGTGGAACATCGCAATATCGGCCGGACTTCCCGGTTTGAGCGAGCCGAGATGATCCAGATGGATCGCCTGCGCCGGTTTGATGGTCGAACGCTCGATTGCGTCTTCGAGCGACATTCCGATTGCCAGGAATTTGGAGATCGTGGTCGGCATATCGAAGCACGGCCCCTGGATGGCCAGTTGATGGATATCGGTCGAAATGACATCGGGCATGACGCCGTTGGCCAGCATCGTTCTCGCGGTATCGAAGCTGAACGATCCGGCCCCGTGACCGATATCGAGCACCAATCCCTGCGCGCGCAGCTCGGCGACCCGCGGATAGAGCTGCCCGTTGGGATCGAGCAAATTCATGCTCTGTCCCGTGAAGCAATGCGTGATGATGTCGCCCGGTCGCAGGCGCTCGATCACCTCGTCGATCGTTGGAGGACCGGCGCCGATGTGAATCATCAGCGGGAGATCGACCGCTTCGGCCAGCTCGCGGGCAATGTCGAGCGCCTTGATGCCGACGTTACGCGTTGTATTGGTATCGATACGCGCCTTGACACCGACAATGACGTCGCGGTTCGCCTCGATGATCGTCTGCCCCAGCGCCACGTCCAGGTAATCCGGATTGGCGAGCTCCCAACTGGGACCGGTCAGTCCGATCGAGGAGATATTCAGCAATGCATAGACGCGGGACTTCGATTCCTCGACAATAAACTTCCGCAGACCGGGAAAGTTGTACCCGCCGGAGCTCCCGACATCGAGCCAAGTCGTCACCCCGGTACGGGCCGCGACCGGGTCGGGGTAGATCCCCCAGAAGGTCGATCCCCAATAGACATGCGTGTGCAAGTCGATGAGTCCGGGCGTCACGATCTTGCCGGTTGCATCCACGACCTTCCCGGCACGGCCGGCGTCGATACCCGCCTCGACCGTCGCGACCTTGCCGTCCGCGACCGCAACATCGAGCTGGCCGCTATAGCCAGCCCCAGGATCGATCACCTGGCCACCCTTGATCAATAAATCGAATTGCTCCGCGTTCGCCACGATTCCTCCTCGTACTCGGTTCCGCTCGCTTGGTCCAGTGTCCAATGTCCAAAGTCCAGTGGAGTCCGTCAACTTCTCAGGGCCTAGGACTCCGGGCTCAGGACCTATTCGCTACTTCTTGTCCTTGAAGCGATAGATTTCGGGATCGTCCGCATCGGCCGGCCCGAGCGCCTCGATCTCATCCCAGACCTGGTTCGGAATGTCGATCGACGCCAACTCGACCGTGCTGGCAATGCGCTCTGGACGGCTCATGCCGACAATCGTGACCGTGATCCGCGGATCGAGCATCGAGAATTGCAATGCGGCGGCCGCAAGCGGAACCCCGTGTCGATTGCAGATCTCGCGAATCTGCTCGGTCCGTTCGATCAGATGTTCCGGCGCCTGCTGGTAGGCATACCGTGGATACGAATCTGGCCCTCGCGAAAGCATGCCGCTGCCATACGGAGCCGCATTCAGCACCGCCAGACCACGCGCCGCCGCTGCGTCGATCAATGGATCGGCGTTGGTATTCAGCAACGTATACCGGTTGTGGGTGATAACCGCATCGAAGAGTCCAGTCTCGATGTATTGCAGCTCGACCTCGTTCGGTCCCGAGGCAACCCCGAGATAGTCGAACACACCCTGATCCTGATAGCTACGCAGCACCTCGACTGGACCACCCGGCGCCATGGCGGCATCGAAGGTGGTCCACTCGGCATCGTGTAGGAAGACGGTATCCAGGTGATCGACCCCAAGCAGCTCGAGACTTCGCTCGAACCTCCGCTTGACCGTCTCGCCGCTGTAATCGTTGTCGACCGGATTGCGTCCCGCCTTGGTTTGCAGCACGGCCCCGTCCGGCAAACCACCCAGTTCCTTCAGCGCCTGCCCGACCCGTTGCTCGCTGACCCCGTCGCCGTAGAGTGCGGCGGTGTCGATGTAGTCGAACGGACTCGCCAGCGCCGCCTTCACGGTGGCGATCGCTTCATCCTCGGGTACCGAGTAGAGGAAAGTGTCCAGCATGTCGCCAAGCGGCGCGCATCCCATGGCCACCGGTGGAACTTCCAACGCGGTGTTGCCGAATTTCCGGCGGTTCAGTAGATCCTTGCCCACGTCCTCTCCTTTGACGAACGTTCGATTCCGATCATGTACCTGTTGGATCGGACCGGTCCGGCGGTCCGAGCGCCTCGATTTCATCCCAGAGTTCGTCGGGGATTTCGAGTGTGGCGTAGTCGATGGTTTCCTGGATTCGTTCAGGACGGCTCATTCCTGCAATCGTGACCGTGATGCGCAAATCTCGCAGCGAAAACTGCAATGCGACTGCCGGCAGCGGCACGTCGTACCGCACGCAAATCGCCTCGATCGCCAGCGCCCGGTCGATCATCGCCTGCGGAGCCGGCCGGTAGAAATAGCGCGGGTAGGCCGCGGCGCCTCGCGCCAGGATGCCGCTGCCATAGGGTGCAGCGTTCAGCACTGCGATGCCATGCTGGGCGGCATACGAAAAGAGCTCGTCCGAATTGATGTTGAGCAGCGTGTACCGATTCGATGAGATGACCGCATCGAACAAACCGGTTTTCAGATATTGGAGATCGACATCGCTGATATCCGACGCGACGCCGAAATGGTCGAAAACGCCTTGCTCGTAATAGCCGCGAAGCACCTCGACCGGACCGCCGGGCGACATCGCGTCCTCGAATGTGGTCGCTTCCGGTCCATGGAGAAACACCGTGTCGAAACGATCGACGCCGAGCAATTCCATACTGCGCTCGAACCGTCGCTTGACCACCTCACCGCTGAAGTCGAACGAATCAGGCGGCCGTCCGATCTTCGTCTGGAGGATCGCGCCGTCCGGCAGACCGCCCAGTTCCTTCAACGCCAGCCCGACGCGCCGCTCACTCTCACCGTCGCCATACCAGGCTGCCGTATCGATGTAATCGATCGGGCTAGCCAGCGCGGCGAGCACGGTGGCAACCGCCTGATCTTCCGGCACTGAATAGAGGAAGGTCTCACGCATATCCCCCAGCGGGGCGCAGCCGACCGCGATCGGCGGCACCTCCAGCGAGGACCTGCCGAACCGGCGACGCTTCAGTCGATCGTTGCTCACCTGCGCGCTCAGTCCTCTCGATCGTGAAATCTGGAAGCCGGTCAGGCGAACTTTCTCACAACTTCGCGGTCGAGCAGGTCGACCAATGCCGGTTCGTAGGCAACCTGCGTGACATACATGATCACGTAGTCGACCCCGACCTCGGCCATCTGCTCGACTTTTTCGGCAACATCCTTCGGGGTGCCGATCAGAAAACCGCTGGCAAATTCATCGAACGGGATCCCCTGGCGCACCGCTTCTGACGCTTTTTCAGGATCTTCGCCTTCTTCGATGAGATGAACCCGAATCTGGGTCGATTTCACCAGATCATCATAGTTGCGCCCGACCGTCTCGCAATGCCCTTTGAGCACCCCAAGCTTGTGGCCGACGGTCTCCACATCGCCCATCACATTGCAGGCGTCGCCATACTGCGCCACCAGTTTCAGCGTCACCTGTTCGCCGCTGCCGCCGATCCAGAACATCGGATGCGGTTTGCGGATCCCCTTCGGCTCATTGATGGGTTTGTCGATCGTGTAGTACTTCCCCTGAAACTCTGGGTAATCCTCGGTCCACATCTTCGTGATGATCTGCACCGCCTCACGGAACATTCCCATCCGCTGCGGTGTTTCCACCCAGAGATAGCCGTAGGCCTTCCATTCCGCCTCGTACCACCCCGCGCCGATACCCGCGTAGAGCCGGCCATTGCTGGCCACATCGACGGTCGAGGAGATCTTGGCGTATAGAGACGGGTTGCGATAGCCGTTGCAGCCAACCATCTGACCGACATTCACCCGTTTCGTGTCACGCACCAGCGTGGATGTGATCGTCCAACATTCGAATGTCGTATCCAGCTCGGCATACGGCGTCGTGTGGAAATGATCGTAGACCCAGATCGAATCCCAGGAGCCCGCATCCGCCACTCGACCGACGTTGGTCATCGCCTCGTACTGCTCGTACGGATCGGCAATCTGATTGAGATCCCGCCGCCAACCCTGTGGCGTGAAAATGCCGAATTTGATACCCATGTGGGGCTCCTTTCTTCTTCTGGTCCGGAGTCCGGAGAGCGATCGACAACGGCCACCGACTTCTCCGGCCTCCGGGCCTCGGACACTGAACTCGTCAAATGCCGTACAAATCGTCGATCTTGGCTTCCAGGTAGCGGAGATAGGGTTCTGGATCGAGCGGGCCATCGGCCACGCGCTCGATCGTTTCGTCCGGAGTGAACTTGCTCCCGGACCAATGCACACGCTCGCCGAGCCAAGCGCGCAACGCGCCGAATTCGCCATTCTCGATCTGCGTCTCGAGATCGGGGAGATCGCCTAGCATCTTCTCCCAGATCTGCACAGAGAGGACGGATCCGAGCAGGTAGTCCGGGAAGTAGCCAAAGAGCCCTTCCGACCAGTGCACGTCTTGCAGCACGCCGTCCGCATCGCTGGGCACATCGACGCCGAGGTATTCCTTCATGCGTCCGTTCCAGGCTTCGGGTAGATCCTTCGCGGCCAGACGGCCTTCGAAAAGATCCCGCTCGATCTCGAACCGCAGGATGATGTGCAATCCATAGGTCAGCTCGTCGGCCTCGACCCGGATGAACGACGGGTGCATGCGGTTGACCGCCCGGTAGAAGTCCTCCGATCCGTAGCGGTCGAACTGCTCAGGGAATGTCTCCCGAATCTTCGGCCATGCATAGGTGATGAAGGGGCGCCCCCGCCCGACCAGGTTCTCCATCAACCGGCTCTGCGATTCGTGCACCGTCATCGAAACGCCGGTCGCCAGTGGGGTCCGATTCAGGGAAGGGTCGATCTGGGCTTCATAGAGCCCGTGCCCGAATTCATGAATCGTTCCGTAGAAGGAGGTGGAAAAGAACGCCTCATCGTATCGGGTGGCCAGACGAATGTCGGTCGTGCCGAAGCTCTGCTGGAACGGGTGTACCGTTTCGACCACGCGCCAGTTGGTCTCGGTGGCGCCCAGTAGGGCAGCGATATCGTCGGAGAGCTTTTCCTGCCCGTTCTTGGGGAAGAACCCGTGCAGCATGGCGTCGCTGACCTTGTCCTGATTCGCCTGGACGGCTTTGGTCAGCTCGATCAATCGCGGTTTGAGCCGGTCGAGCACCGGAGCGACCTTGGCAACGGTCTGCCCCTCCTCGAATCGATCCAGCAAAACGTCATAGGGTGAATCGGTCGAATCGAAACATGCAATGTACTCAGTACGGAGCTCGATCTGCTTTTCGAGCGCCGGCAGGAACGCCGCAAAGTCATTGTCCGCCCGTGCATCCCGCCAGAGCGCAAACCCCTCCGCCGACGCTTGTGCGAGGCGCCCTTCCAATTCGACCGGAACCCGGCGCGCCAGCTCATAGTGGCGCCGGGTCACCCGGATCAGGCTCGCTTCGTACGAATCGTGGGCCGATTCTGCCTCGATATCGGCGCATTGGTTCAGCAATTCGCCGATCTTCTCACTGGTCGCGCGCTCGTGGACGAACACCGACATGGTTTCGATCTGGCTGGCCCGCTGGTCATTGGCGCCCACCGGCATGACGCACTGCTGGTCCCACATCAGCAGCTCCAGCGCCATCTCGATATCGTGAATCGACTTGAGCTCCGCCTCGAGTGCACGGAAGGATTCTCTCGACATATCGTCTCCTGCGTCTTGATGCTCCATCTTTCGTCAAATCACTCTGCTCGCTATATTGCCGCAACTCGACCGAGCTCAGGACCGATCATCATGCATACTCTCTGAATTCTGGCGTTCGAGTGGGCGCGGCGGAAAAGATGCCAAGTACAGTAATCAAGAATCCGAAACGGCTGCGGGCCGGTATCCGCGCCGAAGAGCTCGATCCGACGTCGCGCGGCCACGCCCAGGGCGATGACATCCAGCGCATCGAGATCGACATCCCGTGGCGGACGATCATTCGCATCCTCGCTACCATCGGTTTTCTTCTCCTCGTCACCCGTCTCAGCGAAGTCCTCTTCCAGATCTTCCTCGGTTTTCTGCTCGCGGCCGCGCTCTTCCCACTCGTGCTGCGTCTCGAGCGAAAGGGAGTACGCAGGGGCATAGCGGTGATCACCGTTCTGCTCGGTGTAATTCTGGCGCTCGCACTCGTCATCGCAGCGGTCATCCCGTCGCTCATTCAGCAAACAGCCGATTTCTGGAACAACCTGCCCCAGCATGCCAGGGACGCCTTTGCATGGCTCCAGCCGCGCGAGCCGGAACTGTATAGCCGCATCATTTCCTATGTCGATCAGCAAACCACCGGCGCCGATGTGACCGATGTCGATATCGATATCGAGCAAGCCATTAGTGGCGGGCAGACCGTCTTTGGCATTCTCGCCGGTATCGTGACCGCGTTTGCCGTGGCAGCGTTCACCCTGACTGGTGGAGATCAGGTGCTGAGGTCACTGGGGCGCATGCTTCCCGAGGGTCAGGAAGAGAAGGTGCGCCGCATGGTCCCGGAGGTGACACGGGTCGTCAGCGGCTACGTCATCGGTCAGGGAATCAACTCGAGTCTCTTCGCGATCTTCACGTTCGTCGTTTTCACCGCACTCGATCTCCCCTCTCCACTGGTGGCTGCCGTCATCGCCTTCATTCTCGATGCCATTCCCATCGTCGGAGCCACCCTGGCGACCGTCCTCTTTACCATCCTGGCCCTGACCGTCAGCACCACTGCGGCGTTGGTCGTGATCGTTGCATGCCTGATCTACCAACAGTTCGAGAACTACGTCACCTCGCCCCGGGTGTTTGGCCGAACGCTCAACATCTCACCGTTCACAAGTCTGATCTCGGTCCTGATCGGCAGCAAGCTGCTCGGTATACCCGGCGTGCTGCTCGGACCGTCTGTGGCGGCCATGATCTCGGCGGTCATTCGCGTCTGGGCGGACGATATCGAAGTGGTGACCGGCCCGAGCGGCCCGCGCCTGACCGAAACGTGGATCGACAAGAACAAGCCGGAGGACGTCCAAGCGGTGGAAGAGCTCATCGAAAAATTCGATTCGGATACCGAGGAGCCCGCGCCGCCGCTCCAGGCGAATCAGGAAGACGCCAACGAATGAGCAATCGATACGATGCGATCGTGGTGGGCGTTGGGGGGATGGGATCGGCCACGGCCTGGCAGCTCGCCCGGCGCGGGAAAACGGTGCTGGGACTCGAACAATTCGACATTCCCCATGCCAGCGGATCGTCACATGGCATCAATCGCATCATTCGCCTGGCGTACTATGAGGATCCCAGCTACGTCCCGCTCCTGAAACGTGCCTACGAGCTCTGGCGCGAACTCGAAGCGGCCTGCGGCGAGCACCTTCTGCACATTACTGGGTCGGTCGACGCCAGCGAACCCGATGGCATCGTCTTCTCGGGGGCGCTCGAATCGTGCCAGCTCCACGGTCTTTCGCACGAGGTCTTGACCAGCGCCGAGCTCAGTACGCGTTTCCCGGGTTACCGTCTACCGGAGAACTACCTGGCGCTCTATCAGGAAGACGGCGGATTTCTCCTTTCTGAGCGGTGCATCGTCCGGCATGCGGAGGAGGCCATGAAGCTTGGCGCTGAGCTTCACGGCAGGGAAGCGGTGCTCGGCTGGGCCAGCTCGGAGAACGGACTGAGCGTCCGCACCACCCGCGGGGTTTACCAAACCGAAAAGCTCATCTTCACCGCCGGCGCCTGGATGGGCGAGATGCTGGACGAGCTGCGCCCGCTGCTTCGGCCTGAACGCCAGGTGCTTGCCTGGCTGCAGCCAATCGAACCGGCGCTCTTCACCCCGGAGACGTTCCCCGTCTTCAACCTGACCGTGCCCGAGGGGCGCTACTACGGCTTCCCCGTCTATGGCAATCCCGGATTCAAGATCGGCCGGTACCATCACTTGGATGAGCAGATCGACCCAGCGGAACCCCTGCGGGCTCCCGACCAGGCGGACGAGGAGATCCTGCGTGCATTCGTCAGCCGCTACACACCACTCGCAAACGGACCTGCGCTTTCCCTGCGCACATGTATCTTCACCAACTCGCCGGACGAGCATTTCATCATTGACACGCTTCCGGACGACGATCGGATCATCCTGGCGTCGCCCTGCTCCGGGCATGGGTACAAATTCTGCTCGGTCATCGGCGAGATCCTGGCCGATCTGGCCATCGACGGAAGCACGCGCCACGACATCTCGCTCTTTTCGCTCGATCGCTTCGAGGCATAAAAGAACCCCGTTCCCGAGTTTGGGAACGGGGCCATTCGACATCGTCCACGCGGGTCACACCCGCAGCCGGATTTCCATGACCATCGGCTCGCCCTCCGGGCGCTGGGAAACGAACTCTTCGATTCCGGCAAATGCGTCCGTCAACGCCTGCATCACACTATGGAGCGAGGCATCGGCGGAGAGCACTTCGGCGTTGTAACGTTCTTCGTCGACCCGATGGTGATTGATGAACCGCTTGGTGCGAATCTCGGCCTTGGCCAGCAGTCCCGTACGACAGTCGTTGTCGTTGGTCTTCGGCTCGGGATTCAGTGGCCAGGGGATGATCCGGCCCAATGTGCGGAGCTTGCGCGGTTGGACGGTTTCAGCGATTTCGTGAACTTCGACGGTAAGTGCAGGTTCAGCCATTGACGTACTCCTTAGGAACTCTTCCTATGCACCGGTTTCGTTCGTGTCTTGCCGGCACATCGGTCCGTTCGCGGGGCGGGTGTCAACATTTCTCAGTCTAGCGCGCCATTCTGCTCGTTGCAGAAATGTGTACGTACACAGTGTATCAGAACACCTGTACTAAAGCAAGAGGTTTTTGACAAATCGTCAAAACATCCGTTCTCCTTCGTGCCGTCCCCTACAATGCTGCCGTGAGGAGTTGCCCGTGACCGAATTCGACCTGCGCCAATCGATCGCCGACCATGCCCGATCCGTGGCTGCATGGCGCCGCAGCCGGTACCAGGACGACCTGCGCGATCCGCGCAATCTGGTCAGTGCTGACGGACTCGATGCGTTTGCCCAATGGGTGGTGACGCTCCCCGACGACGACCCCCGCATTCTCGCGCTCTCACGATACGCTTCGATCGGTACGTCGTTCACACCGGGTCAGCAGACGCTGTATGAGCTCGGGCGATTCCGCTTCTTCTCTCCAGAAACCGAGTTCGATACCTTCCTCGATCAACTCACCTCCCTAGCCCAGGCCGACCATGTCGAGCATGGGCAGTTCGGCGGCAAGCAGGTTCCTGGCGATGAACCATGGTAACCCCTTGCCAGGGCGCTCGATGAGCAGGGTCTCTTCATCCGCTCGATCGGTTCTGCTGCTGATCATCGCGGTGGTCGTCGTGCTCGGCGCGGTCCTTACGATCGCGACGATCTGGCTGGACTATCGGACTCGTGAATTACTCGAGCTTGCGCAGTGGCTGGCAGCCGGGTCGGTTTGCGCATTGACCATCGGGGTTCTCTTCCTTTGGGTCGTGGATCGCGCCGGCGACGGGCGATATATCGCCCGGCTTGCGATCACCGGCGTCCTGACGGTCATCGTCGTTTTGATCGGCGCCGTCGTTCCGCTCTGGCAGCTCGATGTCGCCGTATCCAACCGCAGTCTGCTCTGGTTGATCCTGGGATTCTCGACGGCAATCGCCATCCTCTTTGCCGTCCTTGGCGCCTGGTTCGACGCCCGTCCACTCGGCAGGTTGTCGAATGCCGCGAGCGAGATTGCGGGCGGACACTACGGCCAGCGCCTGCCGGAAACCGGCAACCTGGAAATCGAGCGGCTCGCCATGGCGGTCAACCTGCTGGCGTCACGCGCGCAATCGGCAGCTCTGCGGCAATCGAATCAGGATCGAGCACGCGAAAGCCTGTTACTGGCAATTGCCGCCGACGCGCAGCTCCCTATCGACAGTCTGCGCGCGATCACGCAATCGATGGCGGGCTCGAGTGGAGCGGATCCAGTGGTAACCAAACGACATCTCGATGCCCTGACGCGCGAAACCGGCAATTTGCAACGCCGGATCGACGAAGTCGAGGAGATCGCGCGGCTGGAATCCGGGCAGGTCACCCTGCGGATGCAGCCAATCTCACTGGCGCAGCTCGTCATCGCGGTCTGCGAGCGTCTCCAACCCGGCGCGGCAACCCGCAACATCATCATCGGTCCTCGCGTCGACTTCTCGTCGCCGCGCGTCCTCGTCGATCCCGATCAGACCCTGCGGGCGCTCGAAGCGCTGGTCTCCTACGCGCTTTCGGAAACGCCGGACGGAACCGAGCTGACCGTGGAAATGCGCGATTCGGGACAATTCGTTCAGGTGGCGGCTCTAGAAACGCCCCTGCAAGACGGTCCTGACATCGCCGAGCGGGTCACATGGGAATCCGCCCACCGGCGGAGAGAGTCCGCGCTGAGCCTCGCCGTGGCGGGTCGCCTGATCGAGATCCAGGGCGGCAGCTTTCTGATCTCCCGCGGCGCCCCAGGCACCCCGATCGTGGTGGTCTCCCTACCGAGGAGTTAGGTTGAGGCGCGAGCAGTTAGGAGCTGGGAGCTAGGGGCGACGCGAGTCGCTTACCATTCTTTTGGGTCCACCCGTCAGATCCCTAGCTCCTAATACGGAATCCGGGTGATTGCTCGGGACGGCGTAGCCGCCGGCCCGGTGCCGGCGGCTACCTCATCGTGCTGGGTTGGGGCGGTGGTGAACCGATCGTGCCGCATCCTGGTGTGTTCACCCGGATTCCGTATAACTCCCAGATCCTAACTCCCCAACCGGCGAATATGCAGCAGGTTCGTCTTGCCGGCGACACGCATCATCGGAAGCGAACCGACGATCAGGTGTATGCGTCCGGGAGCCAACCCCAGCTCGATGATCTTCTGGCCCGTCTTACGGAACATTTGATCCGGATCGGGCTCCGGGAACCCCGATCGAGTGATCCCAGACGATATTCAACCGGCGCGAGGTCGTTTCGTCATTGGTGACCGCGATGAGCGGCGCGGATGGGCGGTATTTGGCCACACGCCGAGCCGCGTTCCCGGTCAGGGTGAAGACAACAACCTGCTCGATATGGGCAGCCTCGGCCAGCTCGTAGGTCGCTCGCGCGATAGCATCGGCAATCTCGAGCGCAACGTCGCCGCGCGTTGGAATCGGCTCGAGCGAGGCCGTGGTCCGGATCGGTCCATCCCGCTCCGCTTCCTTGATGATGCGGACCATGGTTTCGACGGCTTCGATCGGATAGAGTCCGACTGCCGACTCAGCCGACAGCATGACCGCATCGGTCCCATCCCAAACGGCGTTGGCGACGTCATTCGTTTCAGCCCGGGTCGCCATCGGCTGGGTGATCATCGACTCCAGCATCTGGGTGGCGGTAATGACCGGGACCCCAAGCGAGTTCGAACAAGCAATGATGTCCTTCTGCGCACGCGGCACCTTCTCCGGTGGAAGCTGAACGCCGAGATCGCCGCGCGCCACCATGATGCCGTCCGCCTGCTGGGCGATATCGCGCACGTTCTGCAATGCGTCCGGCCGCTCGATTTTGGCGATCAACCCCGGCGGGGTCGCGCCGTGAGCCGCGGCCACCCCGCGCGCCATGACCAGGTCGCTCGCGTCGTTGATGAAGCTGAGTCCCAGAAAGTCGACTTCATTCTTGACCGCAAACTGGATATCTTCCCGGTCACCGGCGGTCAAGGAGCCGCCGCCGATAAACGCGCCCGGCAGGGTCACCCCCTGACGCCCGAGCAACAACCCGCCGCGTCCGACCTTGCAGATGGCTTTGTCTCGCTCCACCCGGTCGACCAGCAGCTCGATGAGCCCATCGGAGATCAGCAAACGGCTCCCCGCCTGGATCACGCTGAAGAGATCGGGATAGTCGATACCGATCCGCTTCGGCGTCGCCGGAACCGGCTCCGGAACGATCTCGACCACGCTCCCCCGGCTGATTGGGATCTTCTCGTCGTTCGTCAACGGTCCGGTTCGGATCTTCAATCCGCGCAAGTCGAAGAGGATCGGCACTTGCTTGTCGACTTCTTTGCTGACCGCACGGACATCGTCGATCAGCTTGGCGCGATCGTCAGGCGTACCGTGCGCGGCATTGATGCGCACCACGTCCGCGCCAGCCACGATCAGATCGCGCAGGCGATCTCGCCCGGCCACCGCGGGTCCGAGGGTTGTAACGATCTTTACATGCCGGTCACGTGTCAATCGGTTGTTCTCGCTTCACGCAACCACGCCAGGCTGCCTGGGAAGAGGCGTCGAATCGCGCGGTCAACTCGGTCGCTTGCGATGCTGCAAGCACGTACGCTCTGGGCAAATCCTACCAATCTTTCCGAAGTGAGGTTGCTCGAGAGAACACTCGTTTCGGGTCCAATGTCTGGAGTCCAGCGTCCAGTGAACGCCGCCCTTGACACCGGACCCACTGCTCTAGAAGATCACGCCACTTCTCAGAATGCAGTTTGCATAGGGCGCGCATTCGCCGGACCGGATGACCGCACGGGTCGATCCCGTCAGTTCCTTGAACTCCACATGGGGAACCGCGGTGGTTGGCACGCCCGGATAGTATCGCTCGATGGTGCGCAGAAGCTCGGGGTTGAGATCGAACGCCTCCCGCGCAAGTACGATTTCTTCGACCTTCAGCTCCGACGCGATCGCTTCCAGCACCTGCGCGAAACTAGGCACACCGGGACTTACGGCCAGATCGATCCGCTCGACATCGAGCGGAACTGGCAGTCCCGCATCCGCAACCGTCAATCCGTCCGTATGCCCCATCTCGGCAATCACCATCGAGAGCCGGTGATTCAACACTCCTCCAAGCTTCATTGCATACCTCACAGGTTCCAAGTCGAAGGACCCAACGACCGGAGCGTACTCCGCTGGCCGATGGGTCCTTCCCATTCGAGTGCCGGTTACTCGTACCGCAACGCTTCCGCGGGGGCCAGCTTCGCGGCCTGCCGCGCCGGAATGAGCGTCATCAACAACGCCGCAACCACGGTGAGCACCAGGATGATGATGATCAGCGTCCAGGGGGTCACCATGTCGAACCCACCCTCGACAAAACTGTCTCCGGCGAAGAGATTCCGCGCCAGCAGCAGCCCCAGTATGGTTCCCGACAACGACCCCAGGATGACAACAAACGCCGTCTCGATCAGGAACGAGGTCGACACGGCCCGGCTCTGGAACCCAATTGCCCGAAGCACACCGATTTGCTGGCGCCGCTCCACCACCGCCCGGAAGGCGATCACGCCGATGGCCGCCAGTCCCACGATCAGACCAAGCCCCATGAACCCCTGGAAGATGTAGAGGAAGCTGCGGGCCTGCGTCTGGAAATCCTCCAGCTCCTGCTTGATCGAGACGACCTGCACACCGTTGATCAGGAGCTGCTGCTCGATCTCCCGCGCCACCTCGACCGACTGATCAGGATCGTTGAGCCGGATGAAGTACGACGTCAGCGACGGATTCGGCATCACCGTGTCCATCACCGCCATCGGCGCAAAGAGTCCGATCAGCGAACTGACCTTGGAATCGATGATCGCGATGATCTCGACTGTCTGCGTCGTTCCCCCGGGTCCTTCGATCTCGACCGTCACCGGCGCGAAGTTGTCGTCGCCCGCGCCAACTGCCTCCTGCGGCCCGTCTCCATCGGGATCGGCCAGGGTGAACGTAGCGCCGCCAGGCTCGCCCCCAAACGGCACAGCGCCGGCCAACGCCATAGCATCAACGACGGCGACGTCATCTCGGGTTCGTAACGCTTCGATCACCGAAGCGTCATCCGGGAATCCTTCGGCTCGTTGCTGGAACGCGATCGCCGAATAGACGATCAAGCCTTCATCCATGCCGTGAATGAAGATGTTGCCCCAGTCGCCGCCCTCACGACGCACCTGGCCGCCAAACCCGGTCGTCCCCTTGCCGATCGCGTCGATCTGGCTCGTATCGAATCCGCGATCCTGGAGAAGCTGCTCGAACTCCTGCGATGACGCAATCGGGTTGGCGCCGCCCTGGTCGGCGCGAACGTCCCAACCGGCATTCGCCTCGTCACCCAGGAACGCCTTGCTGAAGTTCTCATTGATCGTGCTGAACATCACGAGCGAGAAGATGATGAGGCTGAACATGGCGATGGTCATGCCCGTGCGTGAGGGAGTCGCGCCCGGGAATGCCACCGCAGTTCGCACCGCCGGCAGTGAGCCGCCGAAGAGCCCACCGATTCGGTTCACAATTCCGAGCAGCACATCGAGATTCTGGACGATCAGCACCGTCGCGCCGGCCACCAGGAAGATACCGGAGAGGAAGAAGAGCTCGATATCGCCATTGAGCGGACCGAGGATCCTGTTCGAGAGGTCTTCCGGGAGCAGCCAGAGGATGAGCAGATAGATCCCGACAATGGAGTAGACCAACCGGCTGGAGATTCCGAAATAGCGCAGGAAGAACGCCACTCCGAACGGCAGAATGCTCAGACCCGACAATGCCGGGAAGGCGCTGTCATTCGCAAGTCCGGTGACCGAGAGCAACAGTCCAACGACGATTGCGAGCGCTCCGAACAGCAGCGTGCGCTTCTTGCGCACGGGGCTGGAAACATCGGGAATATCGCGAATCGCCGCCACAATATTGAGCCGGCTATTGCGAATCGATGCGTACACCACGGCAATAAAGGTAATGACCACACCGAGGCAGTAGGCGACGATCATGCTCCGCGGGCTGACATACGGTTCGATATCGAAGAAGTCGCTAAAGAGCTGCCCAAGCCCGAACGCAATCACATACGCGGCTCCAACGCCCGCCAATGCGCCCACGAGACCCGCCAGCAGCGCGTAGACCGTCCCCTCGCTGAGGAACTGCTGCACGAGCTGGGCACGTTGGGCGCCCACGGCACGCGCCATCCCCATCTCGGACCGTCGCTCGGCGGCCAGCATCGAAAAGATCAGGATGATGAGCAGGATGCCGACGCCGATCGAAAAGAGCCCGAAGACGACGAATAACGTCGTGAAGAGACTCGACGCGAGCTCAGCAGCTTCCAGATTGTCCTTCTTGATCGACGAGACGCCGATCGGTTCATCCGCGAACTCAGCCGTCAGCCTGGAAACGATCTCATCGCTGTTCGCCAGGCTGTCCCGCGCGGCGCCGGTATTCGAGACGGCCACCATCGTGATTTCGCCGGTATTGCCGATGATCTGCTGCAGATCGGCAATCGGCATTACCATACCCGGGGTGCGGTCCCCAGCGCCCCCGCTGAGAATCGAGTTCTCGGCAACGGCCACAACCATCGCTGAGTACGGCGTGTTGCTGTAGCTGAACCCGATCTCGTTGCCGATCTCAGCGCCCAGCGCGTCGGCCATCTCTTCACTGATGACTACTTCGCCCGGCTCGACGGCGGCAAAGTCGATGGCCGAGCCATCGATCGAGGTCAGACCGCCGAATTGATCGACCCGCGCCGGATCGACGCCCAGCAGATTCGCGTTCGGCTCGGCTTGCAGCATGCGGCCGTCCTGGGCGGCAAGCACCATCTCCTGCGCGTTCGTGGGTAGCTCGCCTTCGAACAGGAAGACCGGCACCTGTTCCCAAAGCATGGGCATGGTCGCGTGAATCAGCCCGGTTCCCTCGAACAGCTGATCGACGCGCTGTACGGTATCGGCCGGGATTTTTCTGGTTTGCATCTCCGTTGATATTGGCTTCGCCATCCTCGGAGTTGCTAAACATGACTATCTCATCGACCGGACCCAGCACGTTGTAGGTCAACGAGGTCACCGACTTGTCGATGGTGTCTCCGGTGCCGAAAGCGGCCGCGATGATGAGGGTCGACAACATCAACCCGATGATCACCAGAATGGTCTGTGCCGGACGGCGGGGTACATTACGCAACCCCATTTTGAACAGCAACGTCCTGCGCAAGGCAATCCAGGCGATCACCAGCAAACAAATACCGAGCATGACCAGCAATATGGCCATGATCGAGTCCATGGGCACGCCAAATATTTCGTTCATCGGATCCGATTACTCCCGAGACGTAGCGGTATGAAGGGACATTGGTTCGAGATAGATCAGACGCCGGCCAGCTGCGGGACTTCGGCTACCTGGGCATCGTCACCGATGATCTGACCGTCCATCATGCTGATCAGCCGTCCGCATTGGGCGCCGACATGCGCATCGTGGGTCACGAGCACGATCGTGAGACCCTCCTGCTCGTTCAGCGCCCGCATCAGTCCCATGATTTCGTCAGCAGTCGACGAGTCGAGCGCGCCGGTCGGTTCGTCCGCCCAGACAATTGCCGGCCGGTTGACCAGCGCCCGCGCGATTGTCGTGCGTTGCCGCTGCCCACCGGAAAGCTCCGCCGGGCGATGCCGCGCCCAGTCGCGCAGTCCCACCTGGTCGAGCGCGCCCAGCGCCTGCTCTCGCGCGGCCCTTGGTTTGACCCCGGCGAGCAACAACGGCAGCTCGACATTCTCCACGGCATTGAGCACCGGCAGCAGGTTATAGACCTGGAAGACGAATCCCATGCGCAACGCGCGGTACTGGGTTCGTTCTCGATCGGAAAGCGTCGCCAGGTTCTTCCCTTCGAGCCAAATCTCCCCGGAATCGACCTTATCGAGTCCAGAAAGACAGTTGAGCAGTGTCGTCTTGCCACAACCGGACGGGCCCATGACCGCAACCATCTCTCCCGGAGCGATCTCCAGATTCACGCCCTTAAGCGCAGGTACCTTGGCGGTTCCCGTGTCATATGTCTTGTGAATATCAACGGCCTGGATACTGTACTGAGGCTTGATTTCGGCCACGAATTGCTCCCCTATCTCGGTCGATGAGCTCGCGTATGGGTCGATCGGCCCTGCGTAACGGGAGGGACGCGCGCACCTCAACAATGACTCGGTGACTGCACGCCTCACAGAGACAACCGGCAAGCCTAGCACAGGCGGGATTTCTCACGAAAAACGGTCGGCTGCGTCCTGATAGCGTAAGCTCGAAGGACGGCTCGTCACGAGAGAGACTCTTGACTGGCCGTTTATTGTGTCGGCAGTGCGGCCGATTCTCCCAACGTAGATCGAGTGAATGTGGACCTGATACGCGGCGCAATCGACTACATCCAGGAGAACCAGGAGCGATTTCTCGATGCACTGACTGTACACGTCAGGCTGAGCGTCTATGCCCTGCTGTTGGGGATCCTCATCTTCGTTCCGCTTGGGATTCTGGCCTCCCGGTGGAGCGGTGGTCCCGCCTTGGTCGGGATCGTTTCGGCAGCCAGAGTGGTTCCCAGCATCTCGGTCCTCTTCCTGCTCTATCCCTATCGCCGGGAGATCGGTCAGATTGCACCCTTCTGGGACCGGAATTTCACGCTTGCGCTCATCGCGCTCACCCTGCTCGCCGGACCTCCGCTCATCATCAATACCGATGCCGCGCTGCGTGGTGTCGCGCCCTCGGTGCTCGAGAACGCCGAAGGACTCGGCATGACCGGGTCTCAGGTCTTCACCCGGGTCCAGTTCCCGCTGGCGCTGCCCGTCATCACCGCCGGGGTGCGCACCGCGGCGGTCGAGGTCATCGCCAGCGCCACCTTCGCCGCCTTCATCGGGGTTGGAACCCTGGGGCGATTCATTACCAGCGGTCTCACGCTTTACGACTTCAGCCTGTTGCTTGTTGGAGCAATTCCCGTCACGCTCCTGGCACTCGGCGCGGAGGTCTCGCTAGCCGGATTGGAGCGCCTGGTCGCTCATCCCGCGTGATGGCACGGCCGCCGGCATCGGCGGCCGACCGATCCTCATCGTGAAAGGACGATGGACGTGCACTCAACTCGACGAACGATCTTGAAAGGCGCCGCGCTCAGCCCGCTGGCTCTTGCGCTGACTCGCATCGATGCCGGCGCGCAGGATACGATCCGGGTCGGATCCAAAGATTTTCCTGAGTCGATCATCATCGGCGAAATCTACGCGCTGCTCCTCGAAAATGCCGGGTTCACCGTCGAGCGTAAGCTCAATCTGGGCGGAACCGTGGTAGCGCAGGAAGCGCTGCTTTCCGGCGATCTCGATCTCTATCCGGAATACACTGGAACCGGTCTTCTCGTCGTGCTCGGCGACTCGCTCGACTCGGTGCCAGGTCTGACCGGCTCGCCTGAAGCTGGCACCCCAACCGCCGTCGATCCCTCTACGGCAGTCTATGACTATGTCAAACAGCGATATGAGGAAGAATACGACCTGGTCTGGCTCGACCAGACGCCCATGAACGACACCCAGGCTCTGGCCGTTACCCGCGCATTCGCCGACGAGCATGGGCTGACCACGATCTCCGATCTGGTGGCTCTCGCCTCATCCGTCGATCTCGTCTTCTCGGCGCCGGTCGACTTCGAGGAGCGCGACGACGGTCTCAAGGGCCTCCGCGCCGTCTATGGGGATTTCCCGGCGGACGTGAATGGGGTCGCGCCCGGTATCAAGTACCAGGCGCTCGTCGACGGCGACGCCAATGTGGTGCTCGCGTTTTCCACCGATGCCGAGATCGGATTCAACGATCTGGTCGTGCTGGAGGACGATCTGGCGCTTTGGCCACCCTATCACGTGGCTCCGGTCGTCCGCCGGTCGGTCCTCGATGCCAACCCGGGTATTGCCGATGCCCTCAACGCGGTTGCGCCGCTGATCACAACCGAGATCCAGATCGGGCTCAACGGCCAGGTCGTCGGTCCGGACGAGATGTCGCCCGAAGACGTTGCCCGAGCGTTCCTGCAGGAGCAGGGATTGATCCCCGCGTAATGCCGAGGCCCAGAGCCTGGTGTCCAGTGTCCAGCGCAGATAACAGCAAACGTTACCCTGGACATTGGACCCCGGGCGCTGGACTTGTCCTACAGAAAGGACCCTCTTCGACCGCGTGAACAAGCTCGACGGTCAGCACAATCCGCCGGTAAACGCGATCGAATACGATCGCGTTTCCAAGACCTATCCGAACGGCAGCCGCTCCGCGGTCTCCGATCTGTCATTGACCGTCGAACGGGGGAAGTTCGTCGTCTTGCTGGGTCCATCCGGATGTGGCAAGACGACGCTTCTCAAGATGACCAACCGCCTGATCGAGCCAAACAGCGGCACGATCAGGGTCGATGGCATCGATATCATGTCGGTTCCCGCGCCGGAGCTGCGCCGCCGGATCGGATACGTCATTCAACAAACCGGTCTCTTCCCGCATATGCGTGTCGAAGACAATATCGCCGTTGTGCCCAAGCTGCTCGGCTGGGACAAACGGCGAACCAGCGCGCGGATCGACGAGCTGCTGCACCTGGTCGGTCTCCCGCCGGATGCGTATCGGCGGCGGTATCCCGCGCAGTTGTCCGGCGGCGAGCAGCAACGGGTGGGGCTTGCGCGCGCGCTCGCCGTCAACCCCGACACGATGCTGATGGACGAACCCTTCGGCGCACTCGATGCGATCACCCGTTCCAAGCTCCAGCTGGAGCTCAGGCGAATTCATCAGGAGCTCGGGCAAACGATCGTTTTCGTGACGCATGACATCGACGAGGCGGTTCGCCTGGCTGACGATATCGTCATCATGCGCGGAGGGCGTATCGTCCAGGCGGGAGACCCGCTGGAGATCGTCACCGATCCGGTGGACGAATTCGTCTCCGATCTCGTCGGCGCCAGCGATGCGCTACGACGGTTGAGCCTGATCGAGGCGCGGACGATCGCAACCCCTGTGCATGCCGGAGAGCTTCCGCCACTGGAAATGCGCCCCGAGACGATCGACGTGCGCGCCGCGCTGGGCGTGATGCTCGGCCGCGGGTTGGAACGCATCGCGCTGACCGGCGAGGATGGCGACGTGACGGGCATCCTCGAGCTCGATGCGGTACGCACAGTCGCCCGCACCCATCCGATCGAGGCGACGGTGTGAACTTCGACTACCTCATCGACCATCGGGACGAGGTGCTGCGCCTGACGTGGGAGCATATCCAGCTCTGCGCGCTGGCGATCGCGCTGGCGTTGGTCTTCGCCATTCCCCTTGGCGTTCTGATCACGGCCTATCCACGGCTGCGCGTTTCCACGCTGGTCATCCTGGGCGCGATCTATACCATCCCCAGCCTGGCGTTCCTGGCGTTCCTGATTCCCCCGGTTGGGTTGGGACGGCAACCGGCGGTGATCGTGCTGGCGGCGTATGCGCAGCTCGCCCTGGTGCGCAATTTCCAGGCTGGGCTCTCCGGGGTCGATCCGAATGCGCTCGAAGCGTCGTATGGCGTTGGTATGACGGCGTGGCAATCGCTGACCCGCGTGCGGCTGCCGCTGGCATTACCGGTTCTCATCGCCGGAATGCGTATCGCCATCGTGAGCACCATCTCGCTAGCAACGGTGACTGCCTGGATCAATGCCGGGGGACTGGGATCGCTGCTCTTCGACGGCATCGCGTTCAATCGTCCCTCGATGATCCTGGCCGGAACCGTAGCCATCTCCGCGCTGGCGCTCGGCGTCGATCTCCTGCTCCGGCTGGTGGAGCGCATGACGCCAGCGAGCCGCGCATTGCACCAGGCGCGCACATGAGCCCACTCCGTCAGGTAGTATCCCCCGAGGGAACCGTCGGTATTCCCGCATTCGATCATCGAAGAGGAGTACGCATGCCCCCTGTTGCCGATCTGCTCGGCCGTGCCACTGAAGGTTTCATCGACGTGCCCGATGGCAAAGTCTGGTACCAGTCGGTTGGCGAAGGGGAACCCCTCCTCTTGCTCCACGGCGGTCCGGGAGCGGGCTCGACCTATCTGGAACGCCTCATGTCCCTTGCAGAATCCGGATTTCAGGTCGTGCGATACGATCAGCTCGGCTGCGGAAAATCGGAACAGCCCGACGATCCTTCCCTCTGGACGGTCGACCACTTCGTCAAGGAAGTCGACGTCGTCCGGGAAACCCTTGGGTTCGAGAAGATGCACGTCATCGGTCAATCCTGGGGTTCGTTCCTGGCGCTGGAATACGCGCTCACGTATCCAGAACGCCTGCAGACCGTCACCCTCTACAGCGGCGCGGCGTCGACCATGCAGTGCTTCGAGGGGATGACTCGCCTGCGGCATCAGCTCCCGGCCGAAATCGTCGACCGGCTGCAGCAGTACGAAGACGCGGGCGATTATGAGCATCCGCAATACCTGGCGGATATCCAGATTCTGCTCGACCGTCATCTCTGCCGGGTGCAACCGTGGCCGGACGAGCTCGTCCGCTCCATGGAAGACATGGGGACGTCGGTTTACAACACCATGTGGGGTCCGAACGAGTTCACCCTGACCGGCAATCTGACCAGTTGGGACCGGCGCGACCGCCTGGGAGAGATCGAGACGCCGGCCTGATCGTCTGCGGCCGGTATGACGAGGTCGTTCCCGAGTGCTCGGAGACGATGCATGCTGGAATCAACGGGTCGAGGCTGAAGATCTTCGAAGCGTCATCACATCTCTGCCACATGGAAGAACCGGAGCAGTATTTCCCGCTCCAAATCTCATTTCTGAACGAGCATCCGATCTCAGCGTAACCGCGCCGTCATCGACCTGCGCCCCTCGTCCTCGCGAGCACGGCGTCGACCAGGCCGAACGAGCCGGTCAGCATCATGTCGCCGTGCGGCGCGGCCTCGTGATACCCGAGACCGCGGGCAATCCCCCGGTTCGGGCCGGTAATCGCCACGAACTGGAACGGCTCCAACGAACGATAGGCGTCGTCGAACGCGGCGCCGTGCCCATCGAACTGCTCGCGGAACGTCTTGGGATCGAGCGTGGCGTTGCGCAACCCGTCGACCAGGCGCGCGATCGTCGGAGCGTCGATCCGCCCGTATGGTGCTCGAACAGTCCGTAGAGCCGTCCCCGGCGCACCAAGGTCGCGAAGGTGTGCATATTGCCGGCATTGACCAGGATCGCCCCGGACCATCGGCAGCCGACCGAACCACCGGATCGCCCAACGCGCCCATGACCGCCGCGGTGCCGGTATCCATCAACCAGGCGCCCGGCCAGCTTTGCCGCACCCCGGCCATGCGGGTCATTCCGTCCGGCGGTGAATCGAAGATCATCGATTCGAGCTTTCCGCCGTTCGCAATCAACGACTGCAGGTATTCGAATCGCACCTCATTGTTGCCGCTCCCGGCCGGTAGCCATGGTCCTGGACGGCAATGGCGGCCACATCCGGCAGCTCAACCCCAAATTGCGCCAGTCCGCGCGCAAGCCGGCCGGATCGATATCTGCCAGCTCGATGACCGTCGCGCCCACGGGAGCATCGTCACGAAGCTCGATCCCCATCGCCTCGACACGAGCCAGATCGTTGTGCAGCGTTCGCGCGGCGGCCGGCGTGCCGGAAACGGTAAGGCCAGCGGCCAGGTGCGACTTGACCGCGTCGCTCGACGCTCCCCGCCCATCACGGTTCCGGTCAGATGGACGGGTGCACGCGCTTCGGTCGCCGCACGAATCCGCTTCCCGACGATCTGCGTCTGGGATGGCAGGACGAGCTTGCAAAGGTTCTCGAACGGCACGTTCGGCTCATAGATGAGGATGTCCTGGGTGCCAGCGCCGATATCGACGGCCAGCATTCGCTCCGGCGGCTGCACCGCCGCATTTCCACTCATGGCATGCTCGTGGTAACTCAGTAATACGAACCCGCAATGACAGCAATGATGCGAGAGAATTATCATCAGTTGTCACGGGCGCGGCAGATCGACGATTCAACCGGTCCTCTCTTGACCGGGTCTGCCGTTGGCGCGCTTCAGAACGGGACCCATGACAACGGTCTCGCCGGCCACCATCCGCCACCGCCCCGAAAGGTACGATCATACGATGACCACGCTCGATTCGATTCAGGATCCGTCCGATCTCAAAAGCTGCTCACTCAACGAGCTGGAGCAGATTTCCGACCAGATCAGGGCCGAAATGATCGATGTCGTGACGCAGACCGGGGGACATCTCGGCGCCGGACTCGGAGCGGTCGAGCTGACGATTGCCCTGCACTATGTCTTCGATTCTCCCAACGATCTGCTCGTCTGGGACGTCGGTCATCAAGCTTATCCCCACAAGCTCCTGACCGGCCGGCAGGACCGATTCCATACAATCCGGCAAGAAGGCGGGCTCTCCGGGTTTCTCTCGCGCGACGAGAGTATCCATGATGCCTTTGGCGCGGGACATGCCAGTACGGCAATCTCCGCCGCGTTGGGAATGGCAGTCGCCAAACGGCTGAAGAACCCAAAGGATGACGACCGGATCGTCGCCATCATCGGCGATGGGGCGCTCACCGGCGGGATGGCCTTCGAAGGTCTGAACAACGCCGGCAACCTCGATATTCCCTTCATCGTCGTGCTGAACGACAACGAGATGTCGATTGCCCCGAACGTCGGCGCGATGAGCAAATACCTCGATCGGGTACGCACCGATCCACGCTACACCCGCGGGCGCGACGATGTGCAGGCCGTGCTCGAACGGCTCCCCCAGGGAGAGCTTCTGGTCGAGCTGGGCAAACGGTGGAAGGATTCGTTCAAGGAGTTCGTCTATCACCGCATGATGTGGGAAGAGCTCGGGTTCACCTACCTCGGCCCGGTGGCCGGACACGATATCCGCGAGCTCGTTGCCGCGCTCAAGCAAGCGCAACGGATCGACGGTCCGGTCTTCCTGCATGTCGTCACCGAAAAAGGGAAAGGGTTCCCAGCCGCCGCATACGACATCGAGCGGAGTCACGCGGTCTCCGCACCATCCAAACCGCAGGCGAAGGGCGCCCCGCCGACCCCACCCAAATATCAGGATGTCTTCGCAAAGACCCTGATCGAGCTGGCGGCCAAGGACGACGCAATCGTCGGAATCACCGCCGCCATGCCGACCGGCACCTCGCTGGACAAGTTCCAGAAGGTGTATCCAGATCGTTTCTTCGATGTCGGAATTGCCGAGCAGCATGCGGTCACGTTCGCCGGCGGGTTGGCAACCCAGGGGATGAAACCAGTCTGCGGCATCTACTCGACCTTTCTGCAACGCGCGTTCGATCAGGTGCTCCACGACGTGTGCCTGCAAAAGCTGCCGGTGGTCTTCGCCATCGACCGGGCCGGTTTCGCCGGCGACGACGGCCGCACACACCACGGCGTCTTCGATCTGAGCTATCTGCGCTGTCTACCGAACATGACGTTGATGGCGCCGAAAGACGAGAACGAGCTGCGGCACATGATCGCCACTGCCTTGACCATCGAAGGCGGTCCCGTGGCGATTCGATACCCACGCGGGGTTGGCCGCGGAGTCGACACCGACGAAACACTGCACACGCTCCCCGTCGGCAAGGGAGAAATCCTGCGCGAGGGCGATGACATTGCGATTCTTGCGATTGGCTCGATGGTCGATGTTGCGCAACGGGCTGCCGCCGAGCTCGCGCTCGACGGGGTGAACGCGGCGGTCTTCAATGCCCGCTTCGTCAAACCGCTCGACCGGGAAGCGATTCTGGAACTGGCGGCAACCTGCCGCGCGATCGTCACAATCGAAGAAAACACCGAGATTGGTGGGTTTGGAGCGGCCGTGCTCGAGCTCCTGGCCGCCGAGGGTGTGTCCATTCCCGTCAAGGTGATCGGCGTTCCCGATCGAGTCTTCGAGCAAGCATCGCAGGCGCGACTGCGCGAGCTTGCCGGGCTGAGCCCGGACAATGTCGTCGCCACGGCCCGCCAGGTACTCAAACGCAAACCTGCCGGACCGGCGACGCGCGAGGTCTTTTCGACGCCCTGATGTCAGCGTGCTGGCCAGGCATCGCCCGGGATCACGCGGAACAGCTTTCTGCCTATCGAGAGCTCATTCTCGAATGGAATCGAAAGTTCAATCTCACCGCGCTTCGCGACGCCGCCTCGATCGACGGCAGTCTGATCGGCGAGTCGCTCCGGTTGGTCCCGTTCCTGCCCACCGGACCCAACCTTCGGGCCGTCGATATCGGCAGTGGCTCGGGAATACCGGGAATCCCCCTGGCCATTGCCCGCCCAGACATCGCGTTCACGCTCATCGAGGCAACCGGCAAGAAGGTTCGCTTTCAGGAGCTGGTCGTCCAGGAGCTCGGACTCTCCAATGTCCGACCCATCCATGAACGCGCCGAAACCATGGCACACGACCCTGCGTTTCGAGAACAATTCGACCTCGTGGTCGCTCGCGCGGTCACCCAGCTGGCCGCGCTGGCAGAGATCTCGCTCCCCTTCCTACGAACCGGTGGCCGGGCATTTTTCCCCAAGGGAGCGGACCTTTCAGCAGAGCTCGAACGGGCCCAAACGGCCATCGAGCTGGTTGGTGGCAGGCTCGAATCTGCCGAATTGCTGCCGGCAAGCCCCTGCACGGGGGTGACGCGTCTGGTCATTCTGGATAAGATAGGTCCATCACTCGTTCGTTACCCGAGGCGTCCTGGCATTCCAGAACACGATCCACTCGGGGGGTAACATCCAATGGGAGACCGGATCTACTACCGGAAAGAGAAGCTTCGAGGAGCTTGCTGGGAGTACGAGATCGATGGCGGATGGATCACTGTCCCCAGCGATATCGGCGACCGTCAACTGCTCCATCATCAGTTCACGTTCTACCGGCCAAAGGACGTCGACGTGCGAACCGAGAGCGGGGTCGAGCGGATGCAGCGGACCGGGGCGGACCAATGGTTTTTCCCCGACCGGTGGTATTCCCTACTCCGGTTCCGAACCGAAGACAACCGTACGGTCGGCTATTACGTCAACTTTTCATTGCCGCTGACCGAGCTGCGCAAGAATTACTATCGCGACGTCGATCTGGAGCTCGATCTCTGGGTCGAGCCAGACGGAACCGCGACGGTGCTCGACCAGGACGAGTTTCAGCTCGAAATCGACCAGGACCGCATGCGTGACGAATGGGTGAAGTCCGTCAACCAGTCGCTTGCCGATGTCTCAGCGTCGGTGGCAGCCGCGGTCGAAGAGCTCGGCCCGGATCTCGATCGTCTCCGCGATCCGGACCACGGCGTGCCGAGGTTCATTCTGTCGATTTGATGAGGATTTAGGAGTTCGGAACGGGTTCGGAAGGCCCGGAGCCTGGACTCCGGGCTCCAGACCTCTTTGCACTTTGCAGATCCGCGCTAAACGTCGCTGGCGCGCATGGCTGGGGGCATTTTGACGGGACGGCGAATCCCGATCGAAGCATCGTAGCGAGCCCGTTTGTTCGGATCGGTCAAGATCCCATGCGCTTCGATGATCTCCCGCATACGCTCGGATGCGTCCGGCGCCTTCGAGGTATCCGGGTGGTATTTGAGCGCAAGGCGCTTGAACGCAGCGTCGACCACTTCCTGCTCGGCGTCAGGGTCGACCTGGAGCACCTGATACGCCGTGCGCCCGCGCGGCTGCGGCACGGCCGGCATTGCCGGCGCCTGGCTTGCACCGTTCGCCGCCAGACCCGCGAGTTTGTCGGGTGTAATGAGCTGCTGTTGCAACTGCGCGACCTGTTCGGGCGGAACACCCAACCGAACGTTGCATTTGGGGCATTCGACCACCATCTGTTCCGACAGTGGCACTGCTACGAGCGCGACGACCGTCAGTTTGCGCTTTGCTTGATAGACACTGAACAGTCCCTGATGCGCGCATTTCGGGCAATGGGCGGGGACGTACCCCACATGCCCCATCTCTTCTCGGCTTCCTAAAAACACCAGGTTCGCGCCTCCAGTCGTCTCGCGACTGTCAACTCTAGCGCATCCCCTCTCGCCGTGAAACGCCGCGCCCCCACACCATCTCTGTTCAGGCCGCTCCGATCAAACCCCTGGGTATTCCCAACTCCAAAATCCCAGCTCCTAGAGCGCAGACCGAAAAGGTCGCCCTGGTTAGGAATACCCAGCATGGCGCACGCAGTTGCGGGCATCGGTGGCGGTGACGGCATTGCCCCATCCCCGATTGCCGTCATCAAGGCATCGACCGTGCGTGCGGCGATGGTGCGCAGGTGGGTCTTGAGCCGGCTGAAGACCAGTTCGATCGGATTGAAGTCCGGCGAATAGCTGGCAGGAAGCGCAGCTGACACCCAGCGGCCTCAATGGCCCGCCGCGCCTCGGGAGCCTTATGCACATTCAGGTTGGGCTGGTGGATCACGATCTGACCCGGTCGCAAGGTCGGTACCAACTGCGTGCGCACCCACTGGGCAAAGACCGGTCCATTGAGCGCACCTTCGAAGACCAGGGATGGTCCCACTCCGGTTGTGCGCAACGTGCCAGCAGGTGACGTTGCGTCCGTGGTTGTGGGGAACCGCTGGCGACCAGCCGGTGCCCACGTGTACTTCGGCCATGGCGGCGGGTCAGGGTGATCTGGGTACTGGTTTCGTCCAGAAAGACCAGATCGTCAGCCACCAACCGCGCCTGGTCCTGGTGCCACGCTGCCCGCTGCCCAGGATCGCGCTCGGTGGCGATCAGACTCTTTTTCGGGACGATCCAGTCGCGCCACGGCCCGAATGACCGTGCCACGACCGACGACGGTTCTGCATGCTCCGTGGCCAGCCACGCCTGCACGGTTCTGGTCAGGGTAGCATCGGGCTCCGCGTCGATCTGCGCCTGCAGTGCCCGATCCATCTCCGGCTTCACGCGACGAGGGCGTCCGCAGTGGTGGGTCGTCGGCGCCAGCGACCTGGTGGTCTGCTGTCGGCGCCGCCAGTCATAGATCGCATCGACCCTGACGGAGTGGTGGGCCGTCTTCAGCAATGGAGCAGCCGTCCGCCACGGTTGCCATCACCCGTTCACGGAGGTCGACCGAATAGGCACGGGCATGGCCACAGCATGGCACGATCGTGCCACATTGGCAACCCTTTAGGTCTTTGCTCTAGCTCCCCATCAGCAACTCAGCCAGGAAGGCACGATTGCGGATATTCGACTCGAATGGCACGCGCCGGCCGGGAACCAGAATCTGATCCTCCTCGGCGACGACCCATCCGTCGAAGTCGATTTCATCCAGGGCGGCAGCAAACCCATCCCAATCGACGATACCGTCACCCAGATCGCAATAGAGCCCCTGGCGCACCGCCGTTTCGTAGTCGATGTCGCCTCGTTGCAGACGCGCCATCAGATTGGGCTCGATGTCCTTTGCATGAATGTGCGTAACGCGCGAGCCCACCCGGCGTATGAGTGGGATCGAATCCGTTCCACCGAGCCGGATATGTCCGGTGTCGATACAGACGGTGATCGGCGTGCCCTCGATCGCCTCCAGGACCCGCTCGATCTCACGGCCGCTTTCGATATGCCCGCCGACGTGCGGGTGCACCGAAATGTCGATCCCATACTCCTTCCCAAGTTGACCAATGGCTACGAACGACCGGCGGACCTCGGCCCAATCGTCATCCGACCACCAGGTCTCGGGGAATTCCTCCGAACGGGCGATGACGCGCATCCGGTCCGGGTCGCCAAAGTCGCTGACCAGCAGGTGTTCCGCGCCAACCGCGCGCAGGATCTCCAGGGCTTCACGCACCTCGGTCTCAGCTTTGCCACCGAATGGTTGCGCAAGTGAAACCGCAATCCAGTAGGCAACCGCATCGAGCCCAAACGCGTCCAGGTTGGCGCGAATCCGGGTGGCATCGGCCCCCAGCAGGAACAATGGACCGAGCTCGAAGCCGCTGTATCCCGCGTCTACGGAATTCTGAAGCAGCTCGTCGACGGACGGGTTACCTTCGTCGCAGGAAGTCTCGATACCCCAATTGATTGGCGCCGATGCCAATCGCGCTCGTGCTGCCATACAATCACACGTCCCGTATCAATCGCCGGAGGGTCCGTTTGCGAGATTGATAGCACGAAGCGCACGCGGACGGAAGCGATTCCGAATGGTGGCGGTCAACGCGGCGGCGTCCCGCGCTCGGTTGGCGTCGCGCAGCGCCTCGACGGCGACCTCATGCGCTCGCCGGGGCAACAACCAGAACGATGGCAGCAACGCCAGGTCGAGCCTGGGATCGAGCCGGACCGCTGAGGTAAACGACGCTTGCGCCTGCTCGTACTCCCCGTCCCGCGCCTGGGACAGACCGCGCAGTGCCAGGATACGGGCACGTTGCTCGTGCGCCGCCAGCGCGGTTCCATCCGGAGAGCGATGAAGCTGCGATCGGAACCGCAGCATCTCGGGCTCCATGGCTGCCGGTCGCACCGAATCGACCACGATTTCGCCAGGATTCCATGCCAGTTGGTACGATTCATCTACCGAAGTCGGTTTTCGCAGCACGAATTCGCTCAATCTGGTGGCGATACGATGTCGCCAGGATGCGAGCTGGCCGATTCCGTCGTCGGTAAGCAACATTGCACGTCTCCCCGCATCGGAATTCCGATCCAGTTTCTTCGAACAGCAAGAACCTGCGGGGTGACGGCACACCAGAGCGCACCAGCGGATCGAGACTATCTGTGACACTCTGGCATGTTGTCTTCTAACTCTAGCAAACCGAGTGTACGTACACAAGGTTCATCCAGAAAGTCGCCAGAATTGAGTGCACCATCCAGTGAGCCCGAGATCGTCGAGCCAGGACCTGAGGATGTCCTGGCGCTCGCCGATCTCATCCGCAATGCCAATCGAATCCTGGCATTGACCGGGGCTGGCATCAGTACCGAATCCGGAATCCCTGACTACCGTGGTCCCAATGGCGTTTGGGCAACTGGAAAGCCTCCGACCATCGGCGATTTCATGGAGAACGAAGCGCATCGCCGGACCTACTGGCAGCGACGCCTCGAATCGTATCCGGACCTTCTGGCCGCTCGGCCGAACCCGGCGCACCGAGCCCTGGTCGATCTGGAACGCGCCGGAAAGCTGGCAGCTGTCGTCACCCAGAACATCGACGGACTCCACCAGCGCGCCGGTTCCGACCCGCAACGGGTCATCGAGCTGCATGGATCGGCCCATGTCGTTCGCTGTACCGATTGTGGTGCGCTGTTCGACGGCGAAGAGGTACAGGAATGGCTACGTGCCGGTCATCTCTATCCGTCGTGTCCGGTTTGCGGTGGTATTCTGCGGACCGCCACCGTGCTCTTCGGCGAATCGCTCCCGCGCGAAGCCCTCGATCGCAGTGTCGAGCTCACGCGAGATGCCGACCTTCTGCTGGTTATCGGCAGCTCACTTGTCGTCAACCCGGCCGCGCAGCTGCCGCTGATTGCCAAACGAAACGGCGCACCCGTCGCCATCCTCAATCGCACCGGCACCCGGCAGGATCATCTCGCCGACCTCCGGCTGATCGGATCGGCGGGTGTCGTCCTGCCGCAAGCCGTCTTCCACGCGTTGGGCGATCCCCTGGGCTCCTGAGTGCGCGTCCGCCATGGTCGTAGTGCAGGGTTTCCGTATCCTGATTCGTCGAGCGCCTTCGACTGCTGCCGCGGTGCGCGTTACGTCGTCCCCCGCGGCACGCCCAGATCCGCCGCGGTGGCAATGTGCATCTTCCCGCCGGCGCCCAGATAGCGGACGGCGGGACTGCCCCGCTCCAGCAGAAGATGGGTGGCATCCAATATCGAGGTCTCACGTTCGACCAAAGGTAATTCGGCAAGTGGAATCATGACGTCACCGATGGTGACGTGCGCTCCCTTACGTCCGATAGCGCTTCGCATTTGTTGAAATTGCATGATTCCCACCGGCAATCCGGCGTCGTCGCGTACCAGCGCAACTGCACGCGGGCCGTCGACGGTCAATACCGCAATCATCTCATCGAGCGAACTACTGGCGGATACAACCGCATGTTGCGACTCCAGCAGGGCTCCAACAGTGCGCTCGTTTGCCGTTTGCAGCCAGAGGGTCTGTCTGGTCCCGACTGCCGCCAGCGCGCACACATCGATACCGGTCGCCGCCAGTCCAACGCCCCAGAAGCTGGCCTCTCCGTCTCGAAGCAGCAATGCCACTCCCAGCGTGAAGAGCACCGCCCCGGAGAGGAATCCGATCCAGCGGGTCGTCCGCACGGCGGTATCGTCGTCGTCGACGGTGTATTCGAGCATCCAGCGGATGACCCGTCCGCCATTGAGTGATGGCGACGCCACGAAGCGGAGGAATGCGCTCCCGCCGATTGCCATGGCGGACACAACGGCCAGGTCGGAAATTCTCCGGTTCGAACCATGCAACAGGAGCCAGACAGCAACAGCGATCAGCCCAATGGCCAGATCGATCCCCATACCGGCCAGTCCGCCACGCGCGGATCTCGCGACCGAGCCGGCCTCCACGAGGGTCGGACCATGGGCGGTTGGCAAGGTAATGAGGGTTGGGAGCGCGGGTTCTCCGGCTCGGGCGAGCCATAGGCGGAGGCGTTCGCTCAGGAAGGAAACGAGGAAGAAGAGCCCGGCGAGCAGTAGCGCCGCCAGCAGCAGAAGCTCGAATCGCAGTTCCTGGCCGGCTCGCTCGCGCAGCACGCCGGCCAGCACCAGTCCGGCCAGAAGGAGATCGACCGCTCCGACCGACGTACGGGCGCCCCAGAGCTGCAATGTGATCCGGGGGCCGAGCATCTGGACACCCCTTGAGGAGCTGGGATCGAGGAGTTAGGAGTTGGGATCTTGTGGCTTCGAGGGCATCATCGAAAATCTCAAGCCGTTCGATTTACTCAGGACTCAGGATCAAATACGTCCGAACTCCTCGATCCCAGCTCCTCAATCAATACCGTTCGTATTCCTCGAGATCGAGCACGAATACCGTTGCCGCCGCCGGCGGGGTCAGCCCGGGCGCCTCGTCCTCACGTGCGATGCCCGTTCGCGCGTTCTTGCGAATGAGATCGAGCACCGTATCGACCTGATCGGTCTGCGCGCCAATCATGAGCGTCGTATTGCCACGCCGCAGGAATCCACCCGTACTGGCCAGTCGAGTCGCCCGAAAATCAGATTCGAGCAATGCATCGACAACCGAATCTGCATCGTCGTTTTGCACGATCGTGATGATGAGCTTGTTCATCGGTTTCATCCTTTCCGGTTCGCAAGCCCGATAGCTCGGAAATCCGCAATGGGCGCGAGTATACCTGACCGATTCTTAGCGAGCGTTGTTCGACGAGCGGCCCATTCGGTTTCGCCGGTGCATGCGGGCGTCCAGGTAACTTTGCAGCACCAGACTCGCCGCCAGCGCATCGATCTGCCCGCGTCGCTCCTTCCGCCGTAGACCTGCATCGATGAGCATCCGCTCCGCCTGACTCGAGCTCAGCCGCTCGTCCCAGTACGAAATCGGCAGATCGAGCTCATCCGCCACGGCATCGGCAAAACGACGCGTTTCGGCCGCCTGCGCGCCTTCCCTGCCAGACAATCCGGTCGGCAGCCCCGCAACGATGCCAACAGCGCCGATTTCTCGAGCGATGCGAGCAAGCTCGGCAATCGAGCGGCTCCCCTGCTCGACCATGCCCCAGGGCGACGAGAGAATCTGTCCCTCATCACTGAGCGATACGCCAATTCGTTTGCCGCCGACATCGAGACCGAGTAGCCGTCCAGTCGTGGGAAGATCCATCGTTAGCTGCTTTCGATCGAGATGCGTCCAGCCGACGATGGAACGCGCTCGGGCAACCAGGACGGCGCGAAGTCGACCGAGAACCCATCGGCATACTCGAGCTGAGCAAGAATCTCGTCGATCTCCGATGCGTTCTTCCCGGCCAGCTGATCCGCCAGCGCGTCTCGGGTCGTCTCGTCCAATGGCGGCACGGCTTCCCCAGTCACAGTGGCCAGCAGCGCGATCACCCCGTTTTCATTGCTCGTCTCGGCCGGTGTGCTGACCCGGACCGACGCGGGATCGAACACACTACCTTGGGGCACTTCCGCCTGAAGCTGCGGAACAGCCGCCTCCGTCAACGCCGTCGGGTCGTAGGCCGTGCCGCGGAACGTCACATTTGCGGTCACGGTGATCTCGCCCGTCTCGTCTCCCACCTGATGACTGAAGGCATACGGAGCTTGACCCGGGGTTGCCGAGCCGCCTGCATCCACCGGTTGGAGGGTCGAGGACACCAGGAGCAACCCCTGGTCGAGCTGGGTGGTCGTTGCCAGCGCCAGCAGCTCTTTGTCGATTTCAGCCTGCAGCTGATCGAGATCCTGCTGCGACACCGTCGTAATCGTCTTTTGCGTACCGCCAGCAATATCGGCAAGCCTGTTGCTGTAGTAGACGCCGTTCGGCAACTGACCGGTCAGCATACCGATTGCGGCGTTGCCGGCTTCGCCACCTTCAGCGGCCTGCACCCTGGCCGTGGCCTCGCCCGGCTCCCCGTCGGAAGCCGCCGGCACCTCGACCTCATCCGGAAAGACATACGCCAGCCCGGAGAACGCTTCGAATTGGGTTCCCTGCTCGATGGTGATCGCCGCATCGGTCGGATTGCGCAGCACCACTTCACCCGTGGCTGCCTGATCGGGAATGATCGTTTGCCCGGTTGCCTGGGCGGTCACCGTACGCGAAAGGGTGAACTCGACCTGCTGCCCCGGAATGACGATCCCTGAATCTCCAGCGGCCGCCGGATCGACGCCGGGTTGCGTAACCTGATAGGCCAGCGTCGAGGCAACGTTTTGGCGTTTCAGCGTCAGGTCTACGGTCATCGAAGAGAAGAAGTACCAATACAACCCCACGCCAACCGCAACGATTGCCGCGAGCCCAACCAACCCTCCCAGCCAACGCAACGCGGAACCACCGCCCGTACGCTGTCTGGGTTCCGGCGCCAGGGACGGCGATTCCCCGTCTTCGTCGTCGTCTGTCAGCGGAGCATACGGCTCCGTTTCCGCCAGTGGTTCGAGCTCCGGCGCGACATACGGCAACGGCTCCGGGATCTCGTTGACCAGTGGCACCCCGAACAGGGTCGCGAGCTGACGCCGGAGCGGATCGTCGGTGAAGATCGCGACCTCGATGTCGTCCCGCTCGGCGGCAATCGAAAGCGCGCGAAACTCATTGGCAGTCAACAGCACCGCCGCATCGGCCGGGATGTCGATGACGAGCTCATCGCCCGCGGCAATCTTGAGCGCCGCGAGCACATCGCTCATCGATTGCCCGGGGGCAACGGTGATCGTACGAGTCATGCGCGCGCTCTCGATCCGGCGATTTCGCCAGTCTGGGTCCCCGACGCCGGTGTCATCGCGTCTCGTTGGCGTTCAGCAGCGACTGCACCAACGCCGGCACGCCGGCCAGCGCCGCGTCGAGTCCGCTCGCGTCCTTCCCGCCGGCTTCCGCCAGATCGGGACGACCACCGCCACGTCCATCGATATGCGTTGCAGAGGCGCGCACGAGATCTCCAGCCTTGATCCCCTTTTGGATAACATCGGGAGTGACCAGCGCCAGCAGACTCGGCTTGCCGTCGATCTCCGCTCCGAGGGCGACCACGCCCGAGCCAAGCTTGTCGCGCAGCCGGTCGCCGGCGGTCCGCAGATCGCCTTTGTCCTTGACCGGCAGCTTCCCGGCAACAACTGAGATGCCACTGACGTCGACCCTGGAATCGATGAGATCGCCCGCCGACGAGCTCGCCAGCTCCGCACGAAGCTGGCCGACTTCACGTTCGGTGGCCCGCAGCTTCTCACGCAAGGCGGCGACCTGATCGGGCAGTTCGGTCCAGGGGGAGCGGAAATCGCGTGCGAGCGTATCGAGCACCGCCTGCTGCCGCATGCCCCGCTCGATTGCCGCCGTTCCGGTAACCGCCTCGATACGGCGCACCCCGGCGGCCACACTCCCCTCCGAAACGATGACGAACGGACCCACCTGCCCGGTATGGTCGAGATGGGTTCCGCCACACAGCTCCTTGGAGAATTCGCCGATCGTTACCACCCGCACGGTGTCCCCATACTTCTCGCCGAAGAGCGCCATGGCGCCGTCTTCGACCGCTTCGGCATACGGAAGCACCTGCGTTTCGACCGGCGTCGATGCAAGCACCTGCTCGCTGACGATCTCGCCGACCCGTCCCACCTGCTCGGGGGTCATCGCGTCCAGACTGGTGAAATCGAACCGCAGCCGGTCCGGCGCGACCAGCGATCCCGCCTGATGCGTATCCGTTCCCAGTACCTCACGGAGCGCCTTGTGCAGCAGATGCGTGGCCGTGTGATTACGGCGAATCGCCTGCCGGCGCTCGGCGTCGATCGAAGCCTGCGCCTCTTCGCCGGTCCTGATGAACCCTTCCGCAACGATCCCTCGATGCACGAAGAGCGCCGGCGCCGGCTTGAATGTGTCGTCGATGCTGACCAGACCCGTTTCGGTGCGGATCTCGCCCTTGTCGCCGATCTGGCCACCGGACTCACCGTAGAAGGGGGTGCGATCCAGGATGATCTCGACCTCGTCGCCCGCCTCGGCGGTCTCGACGAATCCCTCCGGATCGAGGATCGCCAGAATGGTCGCGCCGGCGCCGGTTTCCGTATACCCAAGGAACTCGGTCGAGGTGACGCCCCGTTCGACATAGAGCGCATTGCGCTCCCGGCCGGCGTCCTTGAACGCTACCCCGCCCCGGCTGATCACCCGTTGCTCGGCCATGGCCGCGTCGAACCCTTCGATATCGACCGCCATTCCCTGCTCGCGGGCGAGATCGACTGTCAGATCGAGCGGAAACCCAAACGTGTCATAGAGCCGGAACGCGACCGCCCCGGGCACCGTCAGCTGCATGACCTCTTCGCCCTGCGGCGCCGATGCGCGCAGCTTCGCAACCTCATCCTGGAAACGATGGAGACCATTGCTCAATGTCCGGCCGAAAGTCTCCTCTTCGTGCGTCAGCACCTTCTCGATCTGGCGCTGGCGCTCGGTCAACGCCGGATAGTCGGCGCCGAACTGCCCAATGACGACACGCGCCATCTCGGCCATGAAGGGTTGTGTGAGCCCCAGGCGTCGTCCGTACCGGATCGCACGCCGCAGAATGCGTCTGAGGACGTAGGAGCGTCCTTCGTTTCCCGGCAAGACACCGTCCGAGATGAGGAACGTAGCGCCGCGCGCGTGATCGGCGATCACCCGCAGCGCGACATCGGAATCCGGGTCGGCGCCATAGGTCACACCGGCCAGCTCCCCGGCCCGGGTGATGATGGTCTGGTAGAGGTCGGTATCGTAGATCGAGCTGACCCCCTGCATGAGGGCGGTCAAACGCTCCAATCCCATTCCGGTATCGACATTCTGCTTCGGCAACGGAGTCCGCGAACCGTCTGGCGCCTGGAAGAACTCCATGAAGACGTTGTTCCAGATTTCGAGAAAGCGCGAGCTTTCCCCTGGTCCGTCGCCGATCTCACCTGCCTCGGGTCCGAGATCGAAGTAGATTTCGGAGTCGGGACCGTTCGGCCCGGTCGGCCCAACCGGTCCCCACCAATTGTCCGAGAGCTTGCCGATTCGTTCCTCGGGAACGCCAATCTCGTCTTTCCAGATTCGATACGCGTCCTCGTCCGTCGGATGAACCGTCGGATAGAGTCGATCGGCCGGCAGTCCCATGACCTCGGTCAGGAATTCCCACGACCAGCGCAACGAGTCGCTTTTGAAGTAATCGCCGACCGAGAAGTTGCCGAGCATGAAGAAGAACGTACAGTGACTCTCGTCCCCCACCTCGTCGATATCGACCGTGCGGAAACACTTCTGCACCGAGCAGAGCCGCACGGCCGGTGGCGTCTCCAGTCCCAGGAAGTAAGGGGTCATCTGCTGCATCCCGGCGGTCGTCAACAGAACGGTGGGATCGTTATGGGGAACCAGGGACGAGCTCGGCGTCTCGACATGGCCGCGCTCTTCGAAGAAATGGACGAAAGCGCGCCGGACCTCGGAACCGCTCATCCACCGGTGACCATGGCTCCGCTGTTCGGTCGCATCTTGCATGATGTTCAGTTTCCTTCGGGTCGATTACAGAAAAAGGCAGCGCGGACCGGGCGCTGCCCGCTCGTGCGCAGCGCGATTCTGCCAAACCGCGCACCGGTATCGCAAATTTTTGCGGTTTGTTACCCTCTGCCCGGCATGTCGAAGGGGAGGAAAACGGTGTCGCGCGCTCGCAATCAGCATGAGCAGCCCCATGGCTATCGACTCGGAGTCTGTTTCTATCCCGAACAATGGCCGCGTGACCGGTGGGAGTCGTATGCCCGGCAGATGCGCGCCCTCGGGCTCACCTATGTTCGCGTTGGCGATTTCTCCTGGAGCGATATCGAGCCCAGACCCGGCGTCTTTACCTGGGCCTGGCTCGACGAGGCAATCGACGTCCTGGCATCCGAGTCGCTTCAGGTCGTCATTGCAACCCCGACCGCCGCACCTCCTCCCTGGCTCACGAAGGCTTATCCAGAAGTCCGGCCGGTCGATGTCCACGGGCGACGTCTCCGGGGTGGCAGCCGGAGACATTGCGATCTTGCGTCACCAGACTATCGCCGGGAAGCGGCCCGCATTGCCGGAGCGTTCGCGCGGCGATATGGGATTCACCCGGCGGTTGCCGGTTGGCAGATCGACAATGAGCTCGGCGACCACGGCACCGGCCGGAGCTACAGTCCGGCCGCGCTGCAGGGATTTCGCGGCTGGCTTGAACATCGCTATCGGGAAGTCGCGCGTCTGAACGAAGCTTGGGGCGCCCGGTTCTGGGGGCAGCAGTACACGGATTGGGACGAAATCGATCTTCCGAATCTGACGGCAGGGGGCCCCAACCCCGCTCATTCGCTCGATTTCTATCGCTACAGCAGCGATCTCGTCGCTGAGTTTCTCTCCGAGCATGCCACGATCATCCGCGCCCATTCCCCGAGTCGTTGGGTAACGCACAACTTCATGCGTCTCTGCGATCAATTCGACCACTATCCCGCGTCTGCCCCCCTCGATGTTGTGACGTGGGACTCCTATCCAACCGGTGGAGTCGAGTACTCACCGTTGCCGCCCGAGGAAAAAGCCCGTTGGGCGCGCACCGGCGAACCGGATCTCGTTTCGGTCAACCACGATCTCTACCGGGGCATGAAACCGGGCGGCCACTGGGTCATGGAGCAGCAGGCCGGGCAAATCAACTGGGCGCCCTCGAACCCCGCTCCAGCCAACGGCGCCGTCGACCTCTGGACCGCGCAAACCTGGGCCCATGGGGGCGCCTGTACCAGCTATTTCCGGTGGCGGGCATCCACCATCGGGCAAGAGCTCACGCATTCCGGACTCCTGCGCCATGACGAAACGCTCGATCGCGGAGCCATCGAGATCGCCACCTCAGCACTCGATCGCGAATCGATGGTCGACGAGCGGAGACACGTCGTTCTGCTGCATGACTATGAGTCTCTCTGGGTCTATGACGAGCAACCCCAAAGCGCCGGCGCAAGCTACTGGTCGCAATTCATGCTCTTCTATTCCGCACTCCGCGGTCTGGGGATCGATGTCGATATCCGGCATCCGGACGACGACCTGGCCGGCTATCGTCTCATCGTGGCGCCCGCCCTGCAACTGATCGATGCAGATCGTGCCCGGCGCCTTACCCGCTGGAGCAAGAAAGCCCGCATGGTGTTTGGACCGCGCACCGGATTTCGCGATCGATCGGGCAACGTTCACAGCACCGGTCAACCCGGCCCGCTGGAGCCGTTGCTCGGCTGCCGGCTGCGCAACACAGACGCGATGCCTCCTCAGGTAACGACCCTGGCGGCAGGTCACGAGGTTCAGATCTGGGCCGAGAGCTACCGAGTAACGCGCGGAGATGTCGTTGTCGCATACGACGACGGTCCATTTCGAGGAACGGCCGCCGTTATCCGCTCTGGGTCATGTCTTACCATCGGCGCGTGGAGTACAACATTGGTTCGCGATCTCCTGGCCACGGAGCTCGCTGCGCTCGGCATTCCAACCGTCGATTTGCCCAAGGGGGTGCGCAGGGTTTCGACTCGAACGCGTGAGATCTGGCTGAATTTCAACGACACGCCCACCCGAACGCCAGGCGGTCTGATAGTGGATCCTGTGTCCTGGTGTATCGAACGGAAACGAAAGGACTAGCCGGATGGGTTCGCCTCGTATTGCGCTCGTTGGCGCCGGCAGCTCGGTCTTCGCGCGGGCATTGATCCGCGACACGTATACCTTCCCCGCCCTGCGAGACGCCGATCTGCGTCTCATGGACCCGGATCCTGCACGTCTGGCGGATACCGCGGCGATTGCCAATCGACTACGGGCCGAATATGACGGTACCGGCGCGATCACCGCGCACCGGGAGCTTGGCCCGGCCATCGACCAAGCCGATTTTGTCATCACGATGTTCCAGGTCGGTGGATACGAACCAGCCACGGTCACCGACTTCGAGATCCCCAGGACGTACGGGCTCCGTCAAACCATCGGGGACACACTCGGTATCGGTGGCATCATGCGGGCGCTCCGCTCGATTCCCGTCTTGAACGACATCGCCGCTCAAATGGAGCAGAGCTGTCCGGACGCCCTCCTGCTCAACTATGTCAACCCAATGGCTCCGCTCGTCTGGGCGGCATCGGCCGCAACCTCGATACGTACGGTCGGGCTTTGCCATAGCGTTCAGGGAACCGCCGCCGAGCTGGCGTCATTTCTCGATGTTCCGGCTGAAGAGATCGGCTACGACTGCGCCGGGATCAACCACATGGCGTTCTATACCCGGTTCGAACGCAACGGCACCGACCTTTACCCCGCATTGCGGGAACTGGAAGCGTCGAAAACCTATCCCGCCTGGGAAGCTCCCCGTTTCACCCTGATGCGCGACTTCGGCTACTTCGTTACCGAATCGAGCGAGCATCTGAGTGAATATGTTCCCTGGTTGATCAAGGACGGTCGGCCCGATCTCATCGATCGATATAACATTCCCCTGGACGAGTATCCGGCCCGCTGTGTCGATCAGATTGCCGACTGGAGCTCCATGCGCTCCGCCCTGCTGTCGGATGACCCGGAGGCTCTCAGCGCCTACCAACAAGCGAACGGCGAAACGCTGAGCGGCAACTGGGAACGCAAGCTCGCCCGCGAACGCCTCCGCGATTCGGCAAGTGAGCACCGGCTCCGAACCCGGCTCCTGGAGGAACGGTATGCCCATCAGACCGGTCACTCCGGCGAGTACGGCACCCTCATCATTCATTCACTGACGACCGGCGAGCCATCGGTGATTTGGGGCAATGTCCCGAACGCTGGACTCATCGACAATCTCCCCTCGGATTGCGTGGTCGAGGTCGCCTGCACCGTTGATGCCAGCGGATTCCAACCGCAACCGTATGGCGCGCTACCACCGCAGCTTGCTTCCCTGATAACCACCAATATCAACCCGCAGCGGATGATGGTCCATGCCGCGCTGCATCACTGTCGTCAATCGGTCTACCAGGCCGCCTTGCTCGATCCGCATACCGCCGCCGAGCTCGATCCAGAGCAGATCCACGCCATGGTCGACGAGCTGATCTCGGCGCACGGCAATCTCATTCCGGAGCTCGCGTGATTGCATTACAGGATCGCTATCTCGGCTGTCTGATCGGTCTCGCCTGCGGAGACGCGCTTGGCGCCCCGGTCGAGTTCGAATCTCGCTCCGCACTCGATGAGCGTTTTCCCGATGGACTACGCGCGTTCATCGGCGGAGGCTGGTTGGATCTCGAACCGGGAGAGATCACCGACGACACCCAAATGACGCTCGATGTCGCACGGTCGCTGGTGGCGCTTCCGGACGGGGATATGGATGACCTGGCAGCGCGCTTTCTGGCCTGGCGCAACTCCGACCCCAAAGATATCGGGAATACGACCCGCGACGCACTCGACCGGCTTGCCGGTGGCGTTTCCTGGCAGGACGCGGGCGCCCAAACGGTGGAATCCCGCGGTCCGGTCGATTCCGCCGGGAACGGAGCCATCATGCGGTGCGCGCCGGTGGCCCTGCGGTTTCGAAACGATCCGTGCCGATTGCGCGACGTCTCGATCGATGTCGCACGCATCACCCATGCCAATCCGCTCTGCACCTGGGCCAGCGTGGCTGTCGATCAAGCAATCGCGGCCCTTCTCCACGGTGAATCGATCCCCGCCGCCCTCGAGCTTGCATCGACCGGCATCGCCAATGACGATGTTCGGGAGGCCATCACCCTGGCGTCCATTGGCGTACGCGACGACATCAGCTCGAACGGCTTCGTTCTCGACACGCTCACCGCGGCCTTCTGGGCACTGCGTCATACCGACTCGTTCGAAGAAGCCGTCGTCATGGCCGTCGGCCTTGGGGGCGACACCGACACCACCGGCGCGGTCGCCGGATCGCTTGGCGGTGCGCGCTACGGGATCGACGCCATACCCGATCGATGGCGTCAGCAGGTTCAGTACCGTGAGGAGCTCGCTGCGCTTGCCCATTCCCTACTGGAGCTGAGCGCCGCGGGCGTCTCATAACGCTGGATGTCCCTATCGGACTGCCGCCAAAGGCAGGCCAACAGCTAGGCCGTGTTTGAAAAGCCCATCATGCGCCCTGAAAGGCGCCGCGTTTCGGGTGCTTCATGCCGTTGAGACTCCGAAACTCGTTGCTTCGGTCTCCTCCGGACTCCGGGCTCCGGACCCTTTTCAAACACGCTTTAGCGACATCCTGCGTCACAGTTGATCGCCGCTCTTCTCGCCGGCCAGCCTCTCCATCATGGCGTACGTCTGTTTCGAGCTGGTCACGGGAACGATCTCGCAGCGCATGAGTCCTTCCCAGTTGGCCTGCCATTCCTGCAAGAGCGCGGCGTCATCGCATTCCATGAGCTGAAAGCAGACGTCGAGCGAGGCAGAGATCCAGGAATCGACATACCGCAATCCATCCGGTTGTTGCCGGCCGCGCTCGCGAAACGCGCGATAGACCTCCGAGGTCCTTCCTTCGGGGAAATGCTCGATGACCATGAACAGCATTGCCTACTCCTCCGTTATCGCTCGATCCCGTTCGAGCAACTGCCGCTCGATGGCAACCGCGCTGGCGGCATTCGAAAAAAACACCGGCACATCGAGACGTTGGGCGGCCCGGCGCACCTGATCGCTCGTGCTATGCGTGATCTGCCGGACCAGGAGCATGGCCAGATCGCATCCCTGTAATGCCTGCAGAATACTCCGCTCGCGGCGAACCGCCTCACGCGAGGATGGGATGGGCACAACCATCACACCGTAGGGTTCGAGCAATGCGGCGGCGGCCGCTCGCAGTTGCGCGTGTCCACCGGCAATTGCAACGACACCCGGAAGCATGCTCGGCGCGGCCGGCGCACGCTGCCCGGCCGCGCCCGTTTGCGAGTCTGTCCGTCGTTTGCGGGCCGACTCCAACCGGTAGGCATGGTCGCGCGCTCCGGTCGCATGAAGCAATCGCTCGATCGAGCGCGTCTCCTCGCCAGCCGCCAGCAATCGCATACCGGTCGCTTCGAGCCCCGTTGCGGCGAGATCGCGAATTCCCGGATCCGGCGCATAGGTCAGCAACTCCGCCAGCTCGAGACCAAGCTCTGGATCTCCAATAAGCCTCCTGATCTCGTCGATTCGACCCGTCTGCAGCACTGCTTCCCACCGACTTCCGTCATTGCTGGAGAGGAGATCGATCGCGGCGGAAGCCTGCAATCGTGGGTTCGTGGTGGAGACGAGCGCTAGATCGAACACAAGCAGTCGATATCGAAAGAGCTCCGGCGACTCGAGCTCGCCCTGCCGGCGATCGATGGCGGCCCGGGCAGCGGCGAGCTCCCGTTCGAAATTGCCGGTCGCCGCGGCATCGAGCAAGACCTCGGCCAGATCCTCGGGATTCGGTAACGGAGCGCCTGCCGCTTCGAAACCATGCGCGCTCATCTACAATCGACTCCAACGATCATCTGGCCGACCACGAGAGGATTCGACATGCCGGCAGGCGAACCAACCGCATCTGTGTTCTGGGGCTCGATTGGCACGATGCCCAGCATCAACCCACTCCCAGGCGTCACCATGTGGCCCGCGGCCGGAACCAACATGATGATCAATTTCGTGCGGATCGAGCCAGGCGCCGAAGTTCCCTTGCACGCTCACCCGCACGAGCAGGGCGGAACGGTAATCGAGGGAATCATCAATATGACCATCGAAGGCGAAACCCGCGAGCTGCGGACCGGAGATGTCTACCTTGCGCCGCCCCACGCGGTCCACGGCGCGACCGCCGGTCCCGATGGGTGCCTGGTGGTCGATATCTTCTCTCCCCCACGGGAGGATTACATCATTCCGGCCGAATAATCGCCCGGGCCGCACCGTCTGTCGCTGGCGGCGGAGCCCCAGCACATCAGTTCCCCTGGCAAAGAGTGCTTGACCAGCACTTCCTGATGCCGATATACTCATAACGTTATCTCAACAGAGCGGCTTTGCGCCGCATCGCCTCTGGATGCAGTATGGGTGAACTCGTTCTAGGCCGGCCTACGTTTCAGATCAAGTACGCAACCTCGTTGCCGGTCGATCTGGTCTCGTACATGTCTCTTGTCTACCGGGCAGTACCAGGTAGCGGATTGCATCCATCGCTCGTTGCGGCCAGGCGTGCACTCTCCGATCCGATCCAGAGCGATCTCGATCTTCTGCACGGGTTTTCCGGCCGGCTCCTCTATTACATGGAAGAGCCGTCGATGCGGTTTCAGCCGCTGCGCCCCGAACGCCGCAATGCTTCGTTCGACGAATTCAAGAATTTCCTGCGACAGCTTTCTCCCGAGGACTATCGGGAAATGGCGTTCCACTCGCTGCAGCGCGTGCATCAGGATCTGCAAACCGGCGCCACCACGCCGCCGCTCAGCGACGCCCGCGCCTGGCGCGAATACGTCCTTCCGGCACTGACAACCGCCTCACCCGAGGATGTCTACGCGCTGGTGCTCGATCCGGCCGACCTGAAACGCCGCACCATTGGTCTCATTCAGGGGATCTGGGATGCGGGCTACGCCGCGGATTATGCCAAGCATCATGAGATCCTGGAAAAGGCCGCCGAGCTCGCGTGCAAGACCACCAGTCAGGGATTCGGGCTCGCCTTCCCGGAGTTGACCGGGAATCGGCTCCCGGCTCCCCTGGTCAGCCGCCTGAACGATATCGAGACGGTGACCTTCTGTCCGTCCTACTATCTGAACAATTTCGTCAGCTACATCCTCTATCCGCCGCAGCTCATCGTTTTCTTCGCGGCACCGGAATTCATCAACCGATCCAAGGCGGCGCTCTCACAAAATGGGCACGCATTGCGTCATGTGAGCGAAACTACTATCGACTTGACCGATGAGCAGTTCCTGGACGCGCTCCGAGCGCTTGGCGATTCGAATCGGCTCCGTATTCTCGATCTGCTGTCCGCTCGCGAGCTCTACGCCCAGGAAATCGTCGGCCGACTCAATATCGCCCAGTCGGCGGTATCCCGGCATCTCTCGCTTCTGGAGCGCGCCGGACTTGTACGCGTTCGCCCGCGCGGCGGCATGAAGTACTACGAGATCGACAAGAAGCGCTTGGACGATGTGGCGCGTGCGCTACAGTTCCGGGCAGGAAATTAGGTAACATCCGAAAGCGTGATTTTGTCACACCCACTATGCACATATCACGAAACTGTGTTATAGTGATGACACGTTAGCAATCGAAGAGCGGCGGACAACGATGTTCGGGCCTCAGCTGACCTTAACAACTGAGACGACACGTAGTGAGTCACAGGCTCTCGGTTTTCGGACCGATCGAGCCGCCACGCGGGAAACAACGTTCACGCAGTCATGCGGAACCCGCGGAGGTTTCATTCCTTAGCCGCCTTGGGCGACGTTAGCCGGTCGCCTGGCAAGATATACCTCTCATTTCCCTCCACCACGCGTCGTATCGATAACCTTCGGGTTATCTGCGATCGCTTCACTACTATTCCTCTCCGACGCCTGGCCAACGATCGCGGCCAAGCTGGTAATCCTCGGCAGCGATCGAACAGAGCGGACGCCCGGTGCAATGCACCGGGCGTTCGATGTTTCTGCCCCATATCGGGTTCTGAGCATGTACGGAAATAGTAAATGGGAGATAGGAAATCGGGTCGGCTTTGACCCACTGTTCTCCGGCGCCTATATCAAACACGACCATGACACCTGAACGCACAGCGGGAAGGGGGCGTCCATTCGGACGCCCCATGGGTCGCTTCGGTTCGGTTCCCGAACTAGCCAGTTATTCCTCCCACTTGGGGAAGAGGGGGCCGCTTGGGCGCACGGAACCGAACTCGATGCTCCCCCAACCAACCTTCTGGCGCAGATCGCCGGCAGCTATCGGATCGAGCCCCAGCTGATCCATGATCCTATCGCTGGTGGATGGAATGAACGGCGCGAGCAGCAACGCGGCAATGCGGGTTGCCTCAGCGGATGACCAAAGCGTGGTGTCCAGTTCGCCGGCCCGCTCTGGATCTTTAGCCAGTTGCCACGGTTTGCGCTCTTCCAGGTACTGATTGACCCGCCGGACCAGCACCCAGATGCTCTCCAGCGCCACATTCAACTCCCAGTTCTCGATCTGTTCAGCCGACGCGCGCGTCGTTTCGGCCGCAACCGCCTGCAGCGAATGTTCGAATTCGCCGATTTCGCCCGGCGCCGGAATGACTCCATCGCGATAGCGGCCAACCATAGCCACAATTCGGTTCAGCAGATTGCCGAGATCGTTACCCAGATCGTCGTTATACCGCCGGATCAGATTGGCACGTGAGAAGTCGCCGTCCGAGCTGAACGACGTATCGCGCGTGAGATAGAAGCGAATCGGATCGGGTCCGAACTCTTCGGCAAGCTCGACCGGATCGACGATGTTCCCGGTGGTTTTCGAGATCCGCTGCCCTTCGAGGGTAAGGAACCCGTGGACGACGATCCGCCGGGGCAGCGGCAATCCAGCAGACATCAACATCGCCGGCCAGTAGAGACAGTGGAACCGCGTAATGTCTTTACCGATCACCTGCGAATCGGCCGGCCAGAAGGTCTCGAACGTTTCCAAATCGTCCGGAAACCCGATCGCGGTGATATAGGTGGTCAGCGCGTCGAACCAGACGTACATCACCTGGGTTGGATCACCGGGAACCGGAATCCCCCAGGCATCGCCTCCCTCGCGTACACGCCGCGAGACCGAGAAGTCCTTCAATCCCGAATCGAGCAATGCCTTCATTTCAGGAAAGCGCGAGGCCGGAGTCACGAACTCAGGATTCTCCGCGAAGAGCGTCCGCAGCTTGTCCTCGTACTTGCTCAGCGCGAAGAAGTAGTTCTCCTCTTCGAGCCATTCCGGCGTAATCGATGGGTGATTGGGACAATGCCCGTCCACCAGCTCGGCATCGGTGTAGTAGTTGTTGCAATTGGGACAGTACCAACCGGCATAGACATGCTTGTAGATATCGCCGCGTTCCTGCGCCCGCCGAAAGAGCTCGGTCGACGCGCGGAAATGACGCGGCTCGGTCGTCCGCGTCCAGGAGTCGACGCTGATCCCCAAGGCATTCCACGCCCGGGTGAACCGATTGTCCATGAGATCGGTCCACTCCTGTGGCGAGACATCATGCTCCCGCGCCGCCCGCACGATATGCTGGCTATTTTCGTCCAGCCCCATGCAGAATCTGGTGTTGTCGCCCAACAACCGATGGTACCGGGCCACCACATCGGCCGCCACCTTCTCGAGCGTATGCCCGATGTGCGGTTCCCCATTTGGATAATCGATCGCGGTCGTGATGTAAAACGATCGCTCGGTCACAGAAGGTCTCTCTTTCAGATCAGACGTTTCAAAGGATTGGGGCCGCAAGCCGGCGGGATCATTCGTCCCCGCCGGCGCGGAGCATGGCGTAGTACTTCGCGGCCGGATGATGGACCACGATCGCCGCGGTTGTCTGTTCCGGATCGAACTGATATCCGTCGGTGAGCTGCACGCCGATCGAGGGAGCATCGAGCAGTTTCTCGACCAGCTCATGATGCGACAGGTCCGGACAGGCCGGGTAGCCCCATGAGTACCGTTTCCCCTGCTCGGGTCCGATTCCCATCTCCGCCCGCACCCGCTGATGAATGAACTCGGCCAATCCCTCGGCGGTTTGCACGCTCAGCCCATGTGTGAAATAGCTCTCGGAATAGTCGCCTTTCGCCTGGAGCGCCTCGGTCCGCTCGGTTGCTTTCTTGCCGGCGGTGACGACCTGGAGCACTGCGGTATCGCGCTCACCCACCTCGAGCGGGGCGAAGTAGTCCGCCAGGCAGAGTCGCTCCCGCGCCGGTTGGCGGGGGAAGGTCATCCGTCCGAGCTCCTTTTCCGGGTCGTTCGGATCGAAGAAGACAACATCGTTGCCATCCCGATTGACCGGGAAGTACCCGTATCGCACCCGGGGCTCGAGCCAGCCGGTTGTTTCGGCATCGTCCTGCATAGCTCGGAGGCGAGGCAGAAACTCGGTCTGTTGGAGCTCTTCCCACGCCTCGTCTTTTACCCCCTTGCCGCCCCAGTGGAGCCGGAAGAGCGTTTTCAGATCGAGATGCGGCCAGACATCGGCAAGCGTGAAGTCGGTCGGTTCGATCACGCCCCAGAATGGGGGGGATACGATCGGCGCCAGCGGAACAGTCGATTCGGCCACCTGCAGGAGCTCTTCCTGGAGCGTGAACGATTGGCGCATCGGTTTGTCCAGCGCCTTGATTGCTGCTTCGACCGTGACCTTGAGCATCTGTTCGCGCTGTTCTGGCACGATCAACCGGTCCATGATCGAAAGCCCCTCGAACGCATCCTTCGCGTAGAAGACACCTGGCTCATATGCCGAATCTCCCCCGGCAAAAAGCGTGCGTTGTGCATAGGGTCGATTGATCGCCGCCCCTCCGATCATGACCGGAAACGTCAGATCACGATGTCGCAGCTCTTCGACACAAAGCGGCATCTGCTTGCTGGTCGAAACCAGCAACGCCGACAGACCGATCGCGGTCGCATCGACCTCGATTGCCTTTTCGATGATCGTGGTCACCGGCACCTGTTTGCCGAGATCGTGCACGGTGTAGCCGTTGTTGCTCAGAATGGTATTGACCAGGTTCTTGCCGATGTCGTGCACGTCGCCGTAAACCGTCGCCAGCACGACGACTCCCTTGGAGGTGCCTTCTTTCCGTTCGAGATACGTTTCGAGCTGGGCAACTGCCCGCTTCATGACCTCGGCCGATTGCAGCACGAACGGCAGAATCAGCTCGCCCGCGCCGAACTTATCCCCGACTTCCTTCATCGCCGGCAGAAGGACATTGTTCAGCACCTCGACCGCGTCACCCGACTCGGCAATCGCCAAGTCGATATCGGCCTCGACCCCTTCTTTCTTGCGGAAGACGATGCGGTAGTGCAACCGTTCCCGAACCGTCATCTCGGCCATCGGGTCGGGTCCGCCAGTAACCGCGACGTCTTCACGGCCTTCGAAGTGCGCGATGTATTCCTGAAGCGCTTCGGGACGTCGCGCGAAGACGAGATCTTCCGCCAGCTTCCGCTCATCTTCCGGAATCTCAGAAAACGGAATGACATGGGTCGGGTGAACAATCGCCAGATCGAGCCCCGCCTCCACACAGTGATAGAGGAAGACGGCATTCAGCACGCGCCGCGCCGGTTGACTGAGCCCGAACGAGACATTCGAGACTCCAAGCACCGTGTAGACCTCGGGCATCGCCGCTTTGATCGCACGAATACCCTCGATCGTCTCGACCGCTGAATAGGTGAACTCCGGATCGCCGGTCGCCAGCGTGAAGGTCAGCGCGTCGAAGATCAGACTGTCGGGACGAAGCCCATATTCACTGGTGACAATGTCGTAGATCCGCTGGGCGATCTCGAGCTTCCGCTCGGCGGTCTTGGCCATCCCAATTTCGTCGATTGTCAATGCCACGACAGCGGCGCCATGGGTGGTGACCATCGGCATGACCGACTCGATGCGCGCCCGCCCGTTTTCCATATTGATGGAGTTGACAATCGCCCGGCCCGGATACTGCTCGAGCGCGTCCTTGATGACGTTTGGCTCGGTCGAATCGATGACCAGCGGCGCCTCGACGTTGAGCGCCAGCTTCTTGACCAGCTTGCGAACGATATCCTGCTCGTCCGCGCGCTCGGTGAGGGCCATGCAGACATCGAGCGCATGCGCACCTTCCTCGACCTGCTGGACCCCAATTGCGACCATCCCGTCGAAATCGTCGGCCAGCGCCAGCCGTTTGACCTTGCGCGAGCCCTGGGCATTCAAGCGTTCGCCGATGATCAACGGAGCCGGAACCTGGTCGAGCTCGACCGCACGGATCATCGAGGCAATCTGGCGTCGCGGTGAAATTGGGCGAGCGGTCACCGGTCGCGTGCCGATCTCGCGCAATGTCTCCCGAAGATGATCGGGCGTCGTCCCGCAACATCCGCCCACGATCCCAACGTCGAGCCGTTCGGTCATCTCCCGAAGCTGGCGTGCCATCGAATCGGGTTCGAGCGGGAAGACCGCCATCCCGTTTTGATTTATGGGGATGCCGGCATTCGGAATGATGGCGACCGGCTTGGTGCTGTACTCGCCCAGGTATCGAGCTGGTTCGCGCATGTACTCGGGACCGGTCGAACAGTTCAGTCCAATGAAGTCAACCGGCAGATGTTCGAGAATAGCCAACCCGGCGGCGATATCGGTGCCGAGCAGCATCCGCTCCGAGGTATCGAGCGTCAACGACGCGTGAAGCGGCACCGGACGGCCCCCCTCCTCTCGCAACCGCAGAGCCGCATAGATTGCCGCGCGCAGCTCGAGGATATCCTGAACCGTTTCGATGATCAGCACATCACTGCCGCCGTCGATCAATCCCCGAATCTGATCGGTAAAGAGATCGGCAATCTCGAGGAAACGGTGATTGCCCAACATCGGGTCTTCGGACGCGGGAAGAAGTCCGGTCGGGCCGATCGAACCGGCCACAAAACGCGGATGATTTGGAGTGGCGTATGCATCGGCAACCCGGCGCGCCAACGCGGCTGCGGCCCGGTTTAGCTCGTAAGTCTGTTCGCCGAGTCCATATTCCTCCAGCTTGATCTGGCTCCCGCCAAAGGTATCGGTCTCGATAACATCGACACCGAGTTCGAGGTAGGACGCGTGGATTCCCTCGATGATATGCGGTTGCATCGTCACGAGGTATTCGTTGCATCCCTCTTTGCCGCCATAGTCTTCGACGGTCAGCTGCATATTGAGAATTGTGGCGCCCATCGATCCGTCGTACACCACGACGCGTTCGCGGGCGAGCTGAAGAAGATCACTCATGCTGTGAATTGTAGGGCAGTCGACCAGACAAACCGGCGAAAGGCGCCGGCTCGCGATGACGGAACGCCAGCGGCCGATCGATCCCGTCATCTGCCGTCGAATTCAGCGTTCAGGAACGCCTAAGTGCGCATCGAATACGCACGACAGATTGCGCACGGTGCTCTGAACCGTCGAGCAGATGCAGAACGCAAGAGCTCACAGTCTGGCGTCTCCTCTATCGAGACGCCAGACTGTGAGTTGGCGACGCTGCCCGACGCTGCGGTGGCGTATCGAAGGCTCAGCGACAAGGCAATATGGCACACCGCGAAATACGAGACGAGGTCACTCGCTCGGAGCAGCACCAGCTTCTGGAGCGAGCGTGTTCCAACTCTCGCTGAGGTCCAAGAGAGCACGATACGTCTCGAAGAACGAAGTCCACATCGCGTCGACAGCCGCGCGCACCGCAGCACGATCGTTTCGTGCGTTTGCCTCGACAAGGGCTTCGACGCCGGTCGTCTGCGCGGCGACATTGGCGCGCGCGGCGGCTTCCAATGAGCGTGCCGCCGCCACGTGGCGCTTGGCGATCGCCGTGAGGTCTCCACCGGTCTGCTCGGCCTGCTCGTTGTACGTGGCGGCACCGTAATTGTAGGGGCGTTTGCGGCCTTCATCGTCCCACATCGTATGGGTTGGGTCGATGTGCGGAGTGACCGAGAGATACATCGTCATCGGTACGTCGCCCGGATTGCGTACCTGATGCATCTGATCGCGCCGCGCGAAACACATCTGTCCCGGCCCGAGCACAGCGCGGTCGCCGTCGATCTCGAACTCGCACTGTCCCTCCAACACAAGGAAGACTTCATGTCCGAGATCGTGCGAATGGCGTACCGCCACGTCACCGGGTTCCATACGCATGAAACGCGATCGAATCTCGGGAGTGATCACGACATTGCGGACATCGGTGCGATAGTCGAAAACATCAAAGCCCATGGGGATACTCCGTCTTGTTGAGATGAGCGAGAACGATCTCGCGTACTAGTGCAATGTCATGCGTCGTGCTCCGTCCATCCGTTTCTGGGCGGTCCCCCGTTCTGATGCAGTGCCCAAAGTGCTGAAGCTCGATTTTGAACGGGTTGTCGTGCCAGCTTAGTTCTTTCCGCCAAGCGAGCCCTTCGGCGTCCATGCCATGGACCGCAACAGTCGACGGCAGGCCTCGCGCGAACCCTGTCGGGAAGGACGCGATAACGCGCTCACGCGAGCCGTAGACCTCCATGGTCTCTTTGAACTCCCACAGTTCTGGCAAATCGACCCACGAACAAACGGCACGCTTGTCGTCTTCATACGCAAGGACCGTGGTAATGCCGTGTCCCTCGGCCCAGATCTCGGTACTGAGCACCTTTTTGGGCACGCCGAACGTGCCATGAAGGTTCCCGATATCGTGAATCATGCTCCCGAGAATAGTCGAATAGGCGCGCTGCATCGCGGGTGGCACCGCATCGCCGTCCGGGTAGCCGAGGGCCTCAGCGATCAAATCCCGGTGCTGCGCCTGGGACGCCTCGCGCACACCGGCTGGAATATCGTCGAAGCGCAAGACATCGAACTCGGAAACATGCAAGCTGTTGTCTGGATGAAGATGGTTGACCTGGATGAAGCGGATATCACTCATCTCGTGCACGCACTCGCGCGCGTACTTGTAGGCGGGCTCGTACTGCTTCATATACGCGACCATCAAGACGACGCCCGTTTCATCGGCCGCGGCGACCATCTCTTGCGCTTCGCCGACTGTGGTGCACATCGGTTTTTCCACCAGGACATGCTTGCCGGCGCGCGCGGCGGCGATACTCGGTCCAGCGTGTGAACCCGAGGAGCAGACGATCACCGCGTCGATCTCGCTGGCAATCAAATCATGATAGTCCAGGTATTGCCGATCGGGTGGCACGCCGAATTCGGATCCAACCGCGGCGAGCAGTTCCGCTGAAATATCACTGAGCGCGGTAACTTCAAACTGATCACGCAACTCTTTTAGATGCGGGAGGTGTTGAATTTGGGCAATCGCGCCGCAACCGATTACACCAACCTTGATCCTTGACATCTAGGTCCCTCGCTGTTGGTTTGTCTTGTTGGCTACCAGACCGTCTGGCCGCCATCCACGGTGATCGTGGCTCCCGTCATCCATCGCATCTCCTCACTCGCAAGAAACGCCACTGCCGCCGCGATGTCTTCTGGCTGTCCAGCCCTGCCGAGAGGGATCCGACCGCGGCGGCGCGGGCCGGTTACAGAATCCGCAAGTGACCCTCGCGTCAGATCCGTCTCGACGATTCCCGGTGCGACCGCGTTGCAGAGAATGCCGTGCGGCGCAAGCTCCAGCGCCATCCCGCGCACCAGCATCCGCACGCCCGCTTTTGCGACCTGGTAATGCGCGAGGTCGGGATAGGCGACATCAGCGCTAATTGAGCTGATGGCAATAATGCGCCCGCCATCTCCCTGGGCAATCATCTGTCGCGCCACCGCTTGGCTGAGCAGAAACGGCCCCCGGAGATCGGCGCCGAGGACGGCATCCCATTCCGCGGCCGAAATGTCGAGAAAAGGGGTGCGCCAGTGCATTCCGGCGCTACAGACCAAGATGTCGATGCCGCCTTGGGCACCAACAGCAGTCGCAACCAGCTGGTGAATCGATCCTTCGTCGCCCATGTCAGCAACGGCGACCGTTGCTCGGCGCCCCAGTGCTTCGATCTCTTGTGCGGTCTTGGTTGCCGCCGCCACATCCCGGCGATAGCTGAAGACGACATCGGCCCCCGCACGGGCCAATGCCATGCAAATCCCTCGGCCTATCCCACGCCCACCCCCGGTCACAAGTGCGCGCGTTCCTGCAAGCGTCACTCCTTGCCTCCTTTCGTTACGACTGACACGGACACGTTATCGCTGCCGGACACGAGGATCGAGAAAGTCCCGGAGACCATCGCCAAACAGATTTGCCGCCATCACCGTCGACGCGATTGCGAGACCGGGAAAGAGCACCAGCCACCAGGGGGGGTTGAATGACTGGGCAAGAACTCCGCCAAGCATGCTGCCCCAGCTCGGGGTGGGAGGAGGAACTCCTACCCCGAGAAAGCTGAGCGCCGCCTCCGCGAAAATCGCGGCGCCAAGATTGACGGTCGCCACGACCAGCATCGGTGCGACGCATTGGGGAGTGACATGGCGCAGCATAATGCGGCCCGAGGTTGCGCCCCCGCAACGCGCAGCTTCGACAAAGGCTCTCTCCTTTACCGTGAGCACGACCGAGCGCGTAATCCGAGTAGCAAGCGGAACCTGGGCGATGCCGATCGCAATGACGAGCGTCGGCAATCCAGACCCCAGGCTTACCATGAGTAACATCGCCAAAATCAACGCTGGGAACGACATCAATACTTCCAACATGCGTTGACTGATCATGTCGACTCGGTTGCCCGCGTACGCGCTGACGACTCCCCAAATCAATCCGATGGCCACGGCCAGGACGACCGAAGCCAGGCTGACCAGCAACGTGACGCGCGCACCGAAAATGATGCGACTCAACACGTCTCGTCCCAGATGATCGGTACCCAGCAAATGCTGACGGGTCGGCGCCTGCTGCGTCGCTGCATAGTCCGTCTGGATGGGATCGTAGGGAGCAAGCTGTGGTGCAAAGAGCGCGATGAGTATCAGGACGAGCAGAAAGACAGCAGCAATTGCTCCAAGTGGCGCCATACGCGCAAAGCGACGCACGATGCCTCTGACCTTCGTTCCCCAACGCTCAGGCCGGGTCTGAATTGCCCCGTCTGAGGCTATGTTCCGCACCGAAACCATTGGTTCACCTGATGACCGACGCGCGGGCACATTCATCCGAATCGAATCCGTGGGTCGATCAACGCATAGCTGATATCGACCAGCAGGTTGATGGCGATGAAAATGGCCGCATAGAGCAGCACGAGATTCTGGATCATCACCCAATCTCGCTGATTGATGGATTGCACCAGCAAGCTGCCGAGGCCCGGCACGCCGAACGCGGTCTCGGTGGCAACGGTACCCCCAAGCAATCCACCGATGGCCACGCCAGATGTCGTGATGACAGGAAGCAATGTGTTGCGAAAGACATGCGGGAGGAAGAACTTCCGCCCTCCCAATCCCTTGGCCCGCGCGGTTCGCACGTAGTCTTCGCCGAGCACATCCAACGCAGTCGACCGCGTCATGCGTGCGATCACTGCAGCGAGCCCGACTCCGAGAGCGACCGCTGGGCCGATCACGATCTGGGCATTGACGGCCGGCTGCTCCCAAATCTGAGTGATCGCCAATGGAGGCCGCCAGACGAAGGCGCGAACGGACACCAGCACGATGATCATTCCCAACCAGAAGCTGGGGATGGCCATGAACAGCGTGATGCCAACTCGGGCCATGTGATCGAACACCGTATTGCGACGTAGTGCACTGAGCAGGCCAACGGGGACGCCCATAAGCCACGAGATGACGACCGCCAGAATCGCAATCTCCGCGGTAATCGGTCCGCGCCGCAGGATCTGTTTGCGGATCGGTTCCTGCGACCAAAAGGAGTGGCCGAAATCCCCTCGCCCGACATCGCCCATCCAATTGAGATACTGCCGGTAGAGCGGCTTGTCGAGCCCAAGGCTCTTGCGAGCAGCTGCCTTTTCCTCGGACGAAAGGACAAGCGTCGACTGGCCCTGGGCTCCAATCATCGCAAGCGGATCACCAGGGATGACGCGCATCGCGATGAAAATAAGTATGGAAACGCCGATCAACGTTGGGATCGCTACGAGCACACGCCGCAGGTGTACCCCGACATCAGTGTCTATCTCCCTTTGCGGGTACTAGCGGTCGAGCCAACCCGTGTCGAGCCGGCCCCAAACCGATTGCGTTCGGAGATCCATGGCAAGCCCCTTGAGCGCCGCCTGCCAAAAATGCAGATGGAGTGTCCAACCGACAAGTAGCCACGGGATTTCCTGATCCAGCACGTCCTCGGCATCGCGAAGGATCTGCGTGCGTCTTTCCGGATCGAGCTCCAGATCGGCGGCATGCAGCAATTCGTCGAAATCCGGGCTGGAAAATTGCCCGAAGTTCTGGGAGCCGCCCGTTTTGAAGTAGAGGTTCCCAATCGAGGAGAAATCGGAAATCGCGATCGTCGGGGTATCCAACACGAGATCGAAATTCCCATTGCTCAGCTCATCGAGCAGGAGAGAGCGTTCCATCACGCGAATCTGGGCGTCCACATTGAGGGTGCTCTTGAGCATGTCCTGAATCGCCGGAGCCATGATCTCCGCGTGCGGCGCGACCGAAGCCGAAAGGAGCTCCAGGCCGCTTATTCCATCCGCAAAGCCAGCCTCGGCGAGCAGTGCCTGTGCCTCGGCAATGTCGGCGTCCTTGTCGGCTCGGTAGCCGGGAAGCTCGGCGATCGCATCGGGCGCCATGGCGAACGGGCTGGCCGGCGTAACCCACCGGCTGATCGCGATCGTCTCCTGATTTCGAACGCGTCGCGCAATGCCTGCCGATTGAGCACGAGAAACATGGCCCGGCGTACCCGAGGGTCAGAAAGCGGCTCGCGGGTGGTATTGATGAACACCGTAGGCGCCAACACTGGGAACCTCTTTCCCGTCGACGTCGTCGTGGTTCTGCCCTTCGTCGAATGTCTCGCGAGAAACATTCCATGAAAATCAGCCTGCCCGGTAAGTACCGCAGTACCACGATCCGACCACGCAGCCACATGGATCAGCTCCATCTGATCCACGTATGGCAACTCGGGATTCCAGTAGTTCGGGTTGCGCGTGAAAACCCAGCGTTCGCCTTCCTGATAGTTGTCGAAAACGAACGGACCAGTGCCTGGGGCAACCACCGCCCGCAGATCCTGATTGTTCTCGTCGAGCGTGTTCTTCGAATAGATCACGCTAAACGGTGCGGCGAGCGCCGTCATGAGATCGGCCTGAGGCTCGCTCAGGGTGAATTGCACAGTCAGCGGATCGACTGCCTCGATCCGCTCCACAGAACGGAAGAAGGCACGCATGACGCTAATCATGCCTTCGGGCGGATCGATAATGCGCGTGAAGGTTGCGACTACATCGTCGGCCGAGAAGCTGCCGCCATCGTGGAATGTGACGCCGTCTCGGAGCGCAAATGTGTAGGTCAGCCCGTCGTCAGACGTCTCCCAGGACGTTGCCAGGCTGGGGATAATGGTCTGGAGACCGTCGAGCGGATTGAAGCGGACGAGTCCGTCATAGAGGTGGGTCAGGACAGCGGCGTTCGCGCCCTGGTGAATGTCGTAGCTGGTTGTCGTGATGCCAAACGCGGTGCGCAGCGTCCCCCCACGCTTCGGGTTGGGTTCGGGCGCAACCAACATCCCGGTATCAGCTCCCGGTGTTTGCGCACCTGCCAGCTCCTGGAGTCCGGCAAGCGCCGGCATCGAGAGTCCCATCGCGGTAGCCCACTTCATAAGCGAGCGCCGCGACATATGGTCTGAGTTGACGTCGATCGGTTGCCACCGTCTGGATTGGGTTCGTTCCATGATCACCAGTCCTCACTTCTGTGTGACGATCAGTCAGATGTGGTCAACGATTGGCTGCGAGTTGATCTCCTCCTTTCTGAATGTGCATCGCACCTCCAAGTTGCTGGGACAATCCCGCAGCAGCATCACGAGCGGCTTCTCCTAAGGAGACCAAGCGATCGGCGCCGGTCCGTTGGCAGGGCGCAGCAATGCTGATGGAAGCGACGACCCTTCCGGTGTAATCGAAGACCGGAGCCGCAACACAGCAGACCCCGGCAAAGTTTTCTTCCTGGTCGATGGCGTACCCGCGAGCTCGAACGCACGTCAAATCATGTGCCATCGCATCGGGAGTGGTGATCGTTCCGGACGTGACGGCGACCATGCCCGTTGCCAGCACCCGAGCAACTTCAGCTTCAGGGAGATAAGCCAGTATGGCTTTGCCCGATGCGCTGCGATACGCGGGACGGCGGTTGCCAATTCCCGTCTGGAGCGAGAGCGGGTGCCTGCCTTCGATCCGGTCGATCGTCACCACGTCACTCCCTTCCAAGATGGTGAGGTGAACGAGCTCACCGCACTCCTCGCAGGTGTGAAGGAGGAACGGCCGGGCGATTTCCCGGACATCGAGCTCGGCGAGCCAGGTCGACGCCAGGTTCAGCACTTGCGCGCCCAGGCGATATCGCTCGGTCTGGGGATCGCGCTCGAGATAGCCCCTGGCGCGAAAGGTGACGAGGAAGCGAAGAAGGGTTGTGCGATGCATGCCAAGCCGTTGGCCCAATTCGGTCAGCGTCAGCCCATGAGGCGCATCTGCCTCAGCGATTGCCTCGAGGATCGTCAATCCCTTGTCCAGCGTCGACAAGCGTTGGTCAACGCGGGAGTCTCCGTCCATACCATCACCCCATGAAATGGTTTTCATTATTCGAACACTATTACCGCATAGTGCGCATCTTATTCCCAACGTTGTGTTCCGTCAACCCTCCGTGCGGTACGGAGCAGATAACGTCTTCTGTTTGGTTTGCGGTGTTTCTCGGAAGTTCGGTCGAAGCTCAGCCGCCGTTGTCCTACGCCACCCGAGCTCAAAATCCCGTAAGAACCCGTGCTAGAATCGCGAAAATGAGTTCGATACCATTCAGCGACCGGCGCTCCTGGGCCGTTGCCCAGCCGAATTGGGAAAGTGCATGACCGCCAGCAAGCGCAAGAGCAAGGCTGAATCGGATCTCGATTTCGCCCGCGAGCGGCTCGCGTTCTATGAGCAGTTCGACGAGATCATCAAGCAGAACATTGCCACCTCGAGTGCACTCCTCAAGGAGGCGTCGGCTCGACTGGACAGCGACTTCGCCAGCGAGCGCCAATACCACCGGGCATTGCTGGCCGATATCCTCGACGAGCTCACGTCGATGCAGGAGCAGAACGCACGCCTGGCGCGGCGGGTGAGCGATGCGCTGGATGCGCTCGAAGGAACCACTACACCTGCACCCGAGGCAGCGGTTCCGGTCGATCTCGTTGCCGAGGCGCCGCCCGAGGTCGCGGCCGTGGTCAACGCCGCGGCGACCTCGAATCGGACGGCACCAGACCCGCAGCCGGTCGTCGACGATCCCGAGGCGGATACTCCCGAGCTGGCTTCAGGCGCCGCTGTCGCGCAGGCGCCCAACCCCGTTGTTGTGGAGCCGGCCGTGCCCGGCGAGCCGGCGACCACCACGCTCCTGGTCCATGGCGTGCCACGCGCCTCGGCGGCGCTCGCGCTGAAAACCTACATCGAACAGCTCGATTTCGTGCAAAGCGTCGAACCACGGGAATTTGCGGCGGGATTACTCCGCCTGCAGGTCGATGGCGATCGGCCGCTCATGCTCGGCGATCTCTCCGGCTGGAATCTGGCGGACCAAATCGAGCTTCGGAATGCCAGCAACGATCTCCTCGAATTCGCCATCGCCCAAGCCTGAGCACCTCGACCTCCTGACCCACACGTCGATTTTGCGGCATCATGTCGCAGCGCAGATGGGCAGCGCTCCGTTGTCCATCCAGAGTGTTCCAGGGAAGGGGTTTGCATCAATGACCGAGCGCACGTCCGTCAAGGACTATCTCGACCACCACGCCGACCGATTCGACGCTGAGCTCTTCGAGTTTCTCCGCATGCCGAGCATCAGCACCGATCCAGTCTATGCAGCGGACACGCGCAAGACGGCGGAGTGGGTGGCGGATCGTGCACGCGCCGCCGGGTTTGCCGATGTCGGTCTGATCGAGACGCCGCTCCACCCGGTGGTCTACGGACGTTGGGAGTCGTCGAACGAGCGGCCAACCCTGCTCATCTACGGGCACTACGATGTCCAGCCGGTCGATCCAGTCGACCTGTGGGAATCCGATCCGTTCGAGCCGACCGAGCGGGAGGGCAAGATCTACGCGCGCGGCGCGTCGGATATGAAGATGAACCTGCTGGCGATCTTGCAGGGGATCGAAGCCCTGGCCCAGACCAAAGGCGACCTCCCGATCAATGTGATTCTGCTCTTCGAGGGTGAAGAAGAAATCGGAAGCCCCAACCTGCCCAAAGTGGTGGCCGACTACGCCGGACAGCTCAAGTCCGACGTGATCATGTCGGGAGACGGCGGCATGATGGGAATCGGGCGACCGGCGCTGTCACTTGGTCTCAAGGGACTGGTCGGATGCCAGGTCGATCTCACGACCAGCTCGACCGATCTGCACTCCGGAGGGTACGGCGCGGCCGTGCCGAATGCGGTTCGCGCCATCGCCGAGCTGGCGGCCTCGTTCCACAATCCCGATGGGTCGGTGGCAATCGAAGGCTTCTACGACGACGTGATCCCCCTGACCGAGGAGGAGCGTGCCGATATTGCAGCGGTCGACGAACAGTCCGATGAGAAGTTCATGGCCGAAGCCGGGGTCACGGCCATTCTCGGTGAACCGGGCTATACCGTAAAAGAGCTGCGATGGACCCGGCCGACCATCGACTTCAATGGGATCTGGGGTGGATTCACCGGCGAAGGGAGCAAGACCGTCACGCCGGCGCAGGCGCATCTCAAGATCACCAGCCGCCTGGTTCCGGGTCAGCGCCCGGACAAGATCCTGAAGCTGATCGAAGCGCACATCGCCAAGCACACGCCGGTCGGCGCCTCGATCGAGGTAGTACCGGGCAAAGGCTCGGCAAATCCGTTCCGCTTGCCCAAGGACTCCCCCGGATTGGCCGAGGCAGCAGTTGTGCTCGAGCGGATCTTTGGCACGCCGCCGGGATTCGTGCGGTCTGGGGGAACGGTGCCGATCACCGATGTCTTCACCGAAATTCTTGGAATCGGCCCGGTCACCATTGGATTCGGACTCCCGGGCAGCCGCGCGCATGCCCCCAACGAATGGATTCGTCCGGAGGAAGTCGAGATCTCGCGTCTCGCCTATGCCGAGTATTTCGACACCCTGGGCGGTTGACGGGGACCGGGGCGTTCGGGCGTATTCGAGAAGGTCCTGCGTGCTGAGCCCTGGATCCCATGACGATCCGGACGGCTGATCTCTGGGCGTGAACGGACAGATTCCGGGCGAGTCCAGCGCGGGCGGAGGCATGTCGTCGAGGTTCCAAATACAGCCGAGGAGTTGCGAACGAGGACGAAGCAGTACCTAACTCCCAAATCCTGACTCCCCCGCGTAGATCAACGGCCGGACTTCCCGCGGAAACGGCGCTTGCGGGGTTGAACCTCAGGCTCCTCTGGTTCAGGAGTGAGACGTGCGTCCGGTCGCCAGGGTGCCAGACCGATTCCTTCCAGCGAGTTCGCGGTTGGATCGAGGTCGGAGAGCAACGGAGAACGGAAGCGAACATCCTTTTCGACGTTGGTTGGATCGATATCGGCCAGCAATGACGATTCGAACCCGGCTTGAAGCTCGCCGTCGCCATCCTCTTCTGAGTCGTTTTCGGACTCGTTTACCCCATCGAGCGGTCGTTCAGTCTCCCCAGCGCCACCGTCCGTGGGCTCGATTTCCTCGACCGCAACGACCTCGGCGATGGCCTCTGGCAACACGTCCACGATGGCTGCGGGTTCGACCTCGTCGACCACCTCCACCACCCCATCGGTTTCTTGGTTTTCGTCTCTGGGCGATTCGCGCTGCTCTGGCTCGATGACCCGATCCGGCTCGGTAGCTTCCTGACCGGAGATTTCCCCCTCGGGGCCGGCAGTCGATTCCAGCGCAACGGGCTCGGTCTCGGCTTCAGAAGCCTCGGCTGCCAGATCATCTGCCGGGTCGATGCCGTGTTCGGCCAACGCCGTATCGGCATCGCCCGCGGATTTCAGCGCGAGCACCTCAGCGCCACCACTCGACTCGTTCCCCGGACGCTCATGCGAGTCCGTTTCGACGGCCGCTGCAGCAACTTCCGGTTCGAAGCTCGCCGCTTCGGGGATGCTGGTGGTGGTTTCCTCCACTGGATCGCCCTCGGGCCAGTCCCGCTCCGGCCAGGTATCCCAGTCGGTCAGCTCGATATCTGCCGGTGGCGTCTCGAGCACCGGGCCGATCGGCGCTTCGTGCGACTGCGAACGTTGTTTGGGGGATCGGGGCATTGAGGCGAGTATCGCCTGATCCGCCCGCCAGTACCAATAGGACCCCGCGGCAATCGAAACAAGCGTGACCAGGGTCGTCAGCAGAACCAAATGCGACCCGGTCGAATCGTCGGTGTGGGAAATGAGCGATACCCCAGTTATCGCCCAAATCACGAGGGCGCCCAGCATGAGCCCGATCGCCGCACGGCTCAGCCAGCCGGTTCCGGGTTCTTCGCGTTCGCCAAAGAGCTCCCAGAGGGCAAACCCGATCAGCGCCAGAATCGCGCCGATTCCAAATCCGGCAACAACGTAATCCAACCCGTGCGAACCCTCTCGCGCCCCAACCCCGGCCAAGCGCGTAAAGTATCGAACATTTGCCGCAAAGTGCGTCGACTGAAACCGGGTCCAAATGGGTCATCAGACAGGCACGGTGGAGAATTGGCGCGGTCAGGAGAACCGATTCATGCCCAAGATCGATCCCGCAAACGTCAAAGTCGGACTCTATCTTCCCAACGGAGACGGAATGATGAGTCCGGGTATTCATCGCTGGAAGGACGTCCTCCGGCTGGCGCAAAAAACCGAGGCCGCCGGGCTCGATTCGGTCTGGGTCGCGGATCATATGATCTTCCGTCTGCACGACCAGCCAACCGAAGGGCGTTGGGAATGCTGGCAGATGCTGGGAGCCATTGCCGCGGTCACCGAGCGCATCGAGATCGGACCGTTGGTCACCTGCATGGGTTTCCGCAACCCTGCCCTGCTCGCCAAGATCGCCGAAACGACCGATGAAATCAGCGATGGACGCTTGATTCTCGGGCTGGGCGCTGGTTGGCACGAACCGGAGTTCACGTCCTATGGGTATCCATACGATCGCCGCGCATCTCGATTCGAGGAAGGGTTTCAGGTTCTTCAGGAATTGATCCGGACCGGCGAATCGACCTTTCACGGTCTCTACTACACGACCGATGGGGCGGAAATGCGTCCCCGCGGGCCACGCAACGGCGGTATGCCGATCATGATCGGGACAGACGGTCCGCGACTGCTTCAACTGACCGCGCGCTACGCCGACATCTGGAACACCACCTGGACACATTCGGCCGACGAGGCTGCTCCTCGGGTTGCGGCACTGGATGCCGCCTGCGAATCGGTCCAACGCGACCCGGACACCATTGGCCGTTCCTGCTGCGTTTTCATCGACGTCGAGGGGGCCAGAGGCGTCTATACCCAGTATGGGACGTCGAAGCCGAATCCACGCTTGCCGGAGCAGATCGCCGAGTTCATCACCAGCTACGCCGATTTGGGAGTCGATCACCTGATGGTATGGCTGGACCCGTATACCGAAGAGGCCATCGACCAGCTTGCCGAGGGGGTGCGGTACCTTCGCGGATAATGTTGTCGTATACGTATGGACCGTCCGTACAGCCCTTGACATCGCCGTGAACGTACGTATATAGTGTCCGTGCAGTCCCGAGGAGCCGAGTACGTTAACGGCTCCCCACCGAATCAGTCAACGGGCGAAGGGCAAATGCGGGGTAGCCCTCCGAAACCAGGCTGAAACGGGACCGGCAAGGGAACCACAACCGTTGCGGGGCGTGTTGTGGGAAACGAACCGGTCAGGGGAGTCTCAGTGCAAGGCTTGTCGGGACTTCTTCTTTTTTCGAGAAGACTCCTCATCATCCTGACAACACCGTTCAATCTGCGTCCACTGATGCGCTCCTCTGATTGGAGCGAGCTCAGGCGCTGGTCTCCCTCATCGCTTTTTCGTTGGGGTTGTTGCCGGTTGCGATTCGTTCTGTGCGATAGTCGCGTTTGGAGAAAAGAGGTCGCTTCAGTTAGGAAAGGATGCGTTTCGGGATGTCGGACTCCTCGTTTCGTCTGGTGTACACCTCAGACCGGTACGATCTCGGGTATGAGGTGGAGGCACTGTCACAGTTGACCGACATCCAGGTCGAGCTGGTCACCGGGCTGGTCGATACGCCGGCCGAGCTTGTCGCATTGGCCAGGAACGCCGACGCCCTCGTGGTGTCGTCGCGAGAGGCGGTTCCACGCGAGGCGATCGAACAGCTCGATAAATGCCAGATCATCTCCCGCATGTCGGTCGGTATCGACCATGTCGATCTGGACGCGGCAACCGATCGTGGCATCGTGGTGACACACTGTCCGGACTATTGCACCGATGAGGTTGCCGATCACGCGCTGGCGCTCATCCTGGCGCTGAACCGGCGCATCGTCGAAACCAACGAGGATCTGCACCAGGGCGCCTGGGTCGAGCGTTCGTATCACACGCGCGAAATCCTGCGTGGTCCGATTCCGCCCCTGCGCGAGCAAACGCTCGGTATCGTGGGATTTGGTCGCATTGGTCAATCGGTTGCGCGTCGCGCCACGCCGTTCGGTGTCCGCATCGTCGTCAGCGATCCGTACATCGATCCATCTATTGCCGCCGGCGCCGGAGTCGAGCTTGTCTCGCTCGAGGAGCTGGCACGGCAAGCGGACATCATTACGTTGCATTGCCCGCTAACGGATGAGACCCGGGGCATGATCGATTCGGCATTCTTCGACCTGGTGAAACCGACAGCCGTGCTGGTGAACACTGCACGCGGCGGGATTGTCGATATGGACGACATTGCAGCGGCGTTGACCGAGGGCCGGCTGGCCGGAGCCGGGCTCGATGTGGTCGTGCCGGAACCGCTTCCGACCAATTCTCCACTCTACTCGCTCCCCAACGTCATCCTGACACCACACAACGCGTATTACTCCGAGCGGTCGATTGTGCAGGTTCGCAAGGATGCGCTCGATGGCGCCCTGAGCGTGCTGCGTGGCATGTTCCCGCGCACGGTCGCCAATCCGGGTGTGACCGAAAAAGTCGATCTGCGTCCGTGGACGCCGAGCTAGCCGGTCCGTCATGGTCTTTCGCCGCGGCAAGAACGCGAATCCGCCAACCGATCCTGCGGCCCAGCAGGACGAGCGGCTGATCTTTGCGGCCGCGCGTGGAGACCTGGATGCGTTCAACAAGCTCGTCGTGCTCCACGAGCGTTCGGTGCTAAACCTGTGCTGGCGGATGCTTGGATCGCAGCACGAAGCAGAGGATGCCAGCCAGGATACGTTCATCAAGGCCTGGACCAACGCGAAATCGTTCAAGGGTGGGGCGGTCCGGCCATGGTTGCTTCGCATTGCGACCAATACCTGCTACGACGTGCTGCGGTCGAAAGGGCGTCGGCCGGCCAGTTCGCTCGATGCGATCGAGTTCGAAACCGAACCCGACTGGAGCACGCAGAGCAATCCGGTCGATCCGGTGCAGTTTGCGGAAACCGGCGATCTTGGCCGTATGCTGGAAGCGGCGCTTTCCCAAATCCCGGATGAGCAGCGTCTGGCGGTCACGCTTTGCGATATTCAAGGATTACCACTTGCCGAAGCCGCCCAGGTCATGGATATCTCTCTCGGAACGGTCAAATCACGGCTCTTCCGCGGTCGTGCAAAGCTGCGTGACCTGCTGACAGCGTCGCCCGCTGGCCGGGAACTTCTCCTCCGTGGAGATCGTTTCTCTCAGAGAGAAAGCGAATGACGATGCCAGCCAGCGACCGCCACCGAAACCAGAGTGTCAACCACCTAACCGATGCCCAGCTCAACGAGCTCGTCGACCGGACATTGGCGGAAAAAGATCGCGTCGCCGCGCAAGAGCATCTGGCTGGTTGCGAAGAATGCAACGACCGGTATCTGACCCTGCTGGCAACGGTCGATGCGTTGCAGCACGCACCGAGTCTGATGCCTCGACGGTCCTTCCAGCTCACACCGGAGCAGGCGAAGCGCCCGGAAAAGAGACCAAGTCGATTCGACCGGTTCGCCAATCTGCTGATACCGGGAATTCCCGCGATCAAGGCCGCGACGATCGCTGTCGCATTGCTGCTGATCTCAGTCACGGCATTCGACGTGCTGACCGATCAGAGCTCGGTGAGCGACAACGGCCAGGTCACGACCATGCAGGACGACGCCCAACATCCAGCACAGAGTGAATCCCAGATTCAGGCGCCGGAAGCCGCGGTCGAGCGAACCAACACCGCGGAGACTGGGAGCACTGCCCGAGAGATCCCGGACGGTGCATCAGCCGGCGAAGCATCCGATTTGGACGGCACAGATACCGGCCTCGGCGAGTCAGACATCGCACTTGGCGAAGTCGAAGAGCGCGCGGACGAACCCATACTGGCCGAAAGCGAGGATTCAGCGGTGGACCAAGATGCCCCTGAAGCGCCGGTCATGCCCGCTCAGGCAATGCCCGCCCAGGAGGCGCCGGCAATGATCCTGGAGGCATCGCCAAGCCCGTCAGCGACCGCTACGTCGAGCTCCCACCGCGACGGCAACGCCGAGCCCTCACCCGCTCCAACGGCTACCCCCACCCCCTCCACAGGTGGACGTGGCGTCGATGTCTCCGTGGCGGGTGGCCGAGCTCGGATTGCTTCTCCTGCTCGGCTGGCTCATCGTTTCCTGGGTCGGTCGTTCTCGCATGAGTGACGAGCCGGAGTCTTCGAACGACACCAGCAACGACGCCCCCACGGACTGAGTCACCTTCGATCGCCAATCATGTCTGCATCACGGGATTCTCGTTGCGAGGGCGCGGGCAATCCACGCGCCCAACCCATGATCGATCCATGTGGAACATGCCGGAGTGGAACCGTTCGTCCTCTTCGGGCGTTTTCTCAGCAAGCAAACCGCCGGTTCGGAATCGACCGAACCGGCAGCACCAGGCAATGACCGATAAGCGGTCTTTTGGAGGAATCGTTGAACGCGCAGAGATTTACCCGTCGCACGATTGCCCAGATCGGAGCAATCGCGCTCGTCGCAACCACACTCTTCGCCGGTACGCACCCAACCCTCGCGCAGGAAGCAACCCCGGTTGCCGGCGAACATACCGCCACCGTTTCCGTTCAGGGGAGCGGCATCGTCACCACATCGCCCGATACGGCTTCGGTCCAGCTCGGCGTGACGATCACTGCCGAGACGCTGGCCGATGCCCAGGAACAGGCCTCGGCCCAAATGCAGGAGATCATCGCCGCAGTCAAGAATGCCGGAGTCGAGGACAAGGACATCCAGACGTCGAACTACTACGTCTCGGTGATGCAGAACTACGATAGCAACGGCAACCCGTCCGAAGTGGTGAGCTTCCAGGTTCAAAATCAGGTCAACGTCATCATCCGCGATGTCGACAACGTCGGCGCCGTGCTCGACGATGCCGTTGCCGCCGGGGCCAACACCGTCTACGGGGTCAACTTCTACGTCGACGATTCGAGCGAATTCACCAGCGAAGCCCGCAAGCTGGCCGTCGACGACGCGAACCAGCGTGCGCAGGAGCTCGCTGAAGCAGCTGGGATGACGCTCGGGCCGATTGTGTCGATCGTCGAGGGATATAGCTCGGGACCGATCTACGGTATGGGTGGCGTCGCCCGCGCGGACGCAGCCGGCGCCGCAGCTCCAATTCAGGCCGGAAGCGCGACCATTCAAGTCGACGTGACGGTCACTTATCAGCTCATCTGAAATGAGTCCTGAGTCCTTGAGATGCACTCTACGATGATCGGCGGTGACGGGGAATTCCACCGCTGACAACCAAAAGAACGGCGAAGCGTCTCAGCCCCGCTTCGCCGTTCTCTCTGTCCGAGCCAAACACACCAGCGCGTAGGCATCCCGAACGCCCCGGCCAAAATGGACAGACACGTCTACCGTCACAGCGATTACTGGAATCTGGGCCCGTTACCGTGCGGCGGGGCGGAACTTCTGCAGGCGATTGTGGCTCACCACTTCGGAGACGTAGATATCGCCGCTGGGCGCGATCCAGAGCGAGTGGGGGCAATCGGCGAACGCTCCGGCTCCTAATCCGCTTGTTCCCGTCGCACCGATCCGGTTTCCATCGGCATCGAGCTCGATCAGCGGATGCGGTGGCATCTGCTCATGATATGGCCGTGCGTCATCGTCTCGCGTTGCGCAGTCGGTAACGATGAAGGTTCCATGCGCCGTTTGAAAAATATCGTGTGGGAAACAGAACCCGCCCCAGATGGCGAGTATCGCACCAGTATTGTCGAAGACCTGGACTCTCCCATTCGCGCGATCGACTACATAGACCCGCTCGGCGGCATCGACCCACAAGGCATGCGGTGTCTGGAACATACCCGGCTGGGAACCCTCGCCGCCCCAGGATTTGATGAGTTCGCCTTCGGCTGAAAAACGATGAACCCAATGCTGGCCGTATCCGTCCGACACGTAGATATCGCCCGACGGTCCCTGCACGGCACGCGTCGGCTCATTGAACGGTTCTCCCGGTCGCCCCACCTGCCCTGGAGTCCCGATAGTCTGCGAGAGCGCGCCATCCCGGTCGAAGACGTAGACGACATGCTCGCCGGTATCGGTCACGAAGATGCGGTCATCGGGACCGATCCAGAGTCCGTGGGGCGACGAAAACGGAAACTCCCAGTCGCCCAGCCAATGGCCTTCGGGATCGAATCGATGCATAACCCCTTGGGGGAAGCGGCCCAGAACATAGACCGTCCCCGTGGAATCGGTCGCTACGGCTGAGATCAGGCCGAAATCGTCGATACCGGTGCCGAATCCCCATCCAGGCACCACCGATGCCGGGTCGACGGTGCATGTGTTTCCCATGGTCAGCTCCTCCCGTGTCGGCGCCGCCATGCGGCCGGAACTCCACTGTGGCACGATCGTTGCTCCGGCACCGTACCATTGCCCGTGTCGTCATTGCACCTCGTCGATCGATCATGCAGAGAGAAGACACGCCGCTACAAGATATCTCGACTATGACCCGAACGCGACTCGTTTCGAGTCGCCGGCTCGACCGGCGGCGGTTCTTGCGAGCGTTGGCTGGAACGCTGCTCGTGACGTCGACTGCGTCGGACGCTCGTGCGCAAAGCGATCCCTACCCGCTGGCCGTCGACCTCGCCTGGCTCGCGGACCGCGCCACTGGCGCCGATCTTCGGGTGTTCGATGTCTCGCCGCTCCATGTCTGGCGCGATGGACATATCGACAGCGCGGAACATGCCTGGTGGCGCGACACGGTCGATCCCCACTATCCGGTCTTCGGGGCGGTCCTGACCCAGGGGGACGAGCAACGCTATCGACAGGAGGTGTTCGATTCGCTGGGTCTCCTGGCTGGAGACAATGTTGTCGTATACGACAACGAGGAGGGGTTCCGCGCCGCCCGGTTGGTTTGGTTTCTCCGATTTCTCGGTTTCCAGCGAGCGGCCTTGCTGACCGAAGGCTATACGGACTGGAAACGGACTCCATTCACGATCGATTCCGCTTCGACGACATCGACGACGCCCCGAGTCGATCCACAGGAAGGCTTCTATCTCGTCACTGAGCAGGTCGCGAGTCGCCTGGGACGCACCGATGCACAGATCGTGGACATTCGTACCGACAACGAACGGGCGGAGACGCTCGACGGTATGATGCCCGCCGGCCAGATTCCCGGCTCGATTCGCTTCCCGTGGGTCGAGCTCATGGATGACAGCGGCCGGCTGCGCGATGCGCAGCAGGTCTTCGCGCACGCACAAACCCTCGGGTTGGAAGCCGAGCGCGAGATCATCATCTACGGCAGCTTTGGAGTCGACACCGCATTGAGCTGGCTGGTGCTCTCCAGAGCAGGCTTCCCGACCGTCCTCACCTACGATCGAGGATGGGCCGAATGGTCGGCATTGCCCGATCTGCCAAGAGAACCAATCGTATGACCTGGCGCATGTGAATCGCTGCCGCTCATTGATTTCCAATACTGACTATCGCTCGGCATATCGAATCCCCTTCCCCAATACATCCGTGGGAGAATGAATCCGGGGGCAGTTGCGGGATTCCCGTCCGAACATCACACGAACGCTCCGGGACGCTATGCGACCACAGATCAACAACCGCATCGCACGCCTCTCCCTTCGCAATCTCTCGCTGCCCAGTGGCTTTAGCGCGCTCCAGCACCGCAACTACCGGCTCTACTTCTTCGGTCAGGCGGTTTCGGTCACCGGGACCTGGATGCAGAGCCTGGCCATGTCGTGGCTCGTTCTCTCCTTGACGCCGTCCGCCATCAAACTCAGCTTTGTCAACGTGCTTCAGTTCGCTCCGACCCTTCTCCTTGGACTCGTTGCCGGCGTGGTCGCCGATCGAGTACCGAAACGATCGCTGCTCGTGCTGACCCAGTCGATAGCGGCAATCTGCTCGATTTTTCTCGCCGTGCTGATCTGGACCGACCATATCGATCTTTGGCACGTCTATCTGCTGGCGCTCATCGTCGGAATCAACAACTCGTTCGACATGCCAGCCCGCCAGGCATTCGTCTCCGAGATGGTCGACAATCGGGAAGACCTCCCCAATGCAATTGCACTCAATTCGACCCTGTTCAATATGGGACGCTTGGTCGGCCCTGCGCTTGCGGGATTGATACTGGGCGCATTCGGCGTTGCCGCCTGTTTCACCATCGACGCGTTCAGCTATGTCGCCGTCATCGTCAGTCTGCTGATGATGCGCCGGCTGCCGAAGTCTGAATCGAAGCAACGCGCGAACCCGCTCGACTCGCTCCGCGAAGGGTTGGCATACGTTCGCTCGACCCCAGTCGTCGCCTCGATCGTGGTCTTCGCCGGAATGGTGGGCGTCTTCGGGATCAACTTCAATGTCTGGATGCCGCTCCTCGCCAAGCAGGAGCTTTCGACCGGGCCCGGTGGATTCGGCCTGCTGATGTCCTCGCTCGGTATCGGATCGCTCGCCGGCGCTCTGACGCTTGCATTCCGCAGCAAGAACCTCAGTTTGAGTCGTATGGTTGCGACGGCGCTCATCCTGGGCACAGCCGAGGTATTGCTCGGTGTCGCAACCGAGCTGGCTCCGTCCCTGATTCTGGCAATGGTCATCAGCGCCATGGTCGGCTATGGGATGACCTCGACCATGGCGATGGCCAACACCGTCGTGCAATCGACCGCCCCGGACGAGCTGCGCGGGCGCGTGATGAGCGTCTACATCATGGTCTCGGCCGGAGTCGCTCCGTTGGGCGCCATCCTTGCCGGCGCAGTCGCCGGCGCAGCCAACACCTCGGTCTCCATCCTTCTGGGGGGTATCATCACCACGCTGAGCGCGATCTGGTTGGTCCGGAGCCTCCAGGTCAGTCCGCAACAGCTTGTGCGCGCGCGATCTCGAAACGCCGCCCACTGAGTCTGGCCTGATACGAGAAGGACCGATAGACGATGCCCCTGGGCGGTTTTGGGCTCATTTCGCTTTTCTACCTGTTTCTTGGCGTTCGCTTTCTGTTTCAGTTCATTCCGCGACGCAAGCAGATCTTCGATAGCAACTTCACTCCATACGACCGGTCGATGCTCGGACAGGCCGCATTCTTTCTGCTGCTGCCCATCTCGGTTGCGCTGCACGAGCTGGGCCACGCCGTCGCCATCTGGCTGATGGGTGGAAAGGTGCTCGATTTCGGCTTCTTCTTCTTCTCCGGGTATGTCTCCTACGACCCACGTGGGTTTTCGGCGGTCCAGCAAACCCTGGTCGCATTCGCCGGCACCTTCGTCAATCTGGTGTTGATCGTAGTGGCGGTGGCCGTGGTCTTCCTGAAACGACCACCGCTGCGCGCGCCCTGGAACGAGCTCCTGCTCCAGTTCGTCTTCATCTCCGGTATCAATACGCTCGTCTTCTATCCGGCGATAGACCTCTTGCTCGATATCTCGGGCGACTGGTCGCAGATGTACCAGAGCGGGATCCCCTGGCTGACCGCGGTGATCGTTGTCATTCAGGTCGGCTTCATTGCCGCGGGTGTCTGGGGAATGCGCAATCCGGGAATGCGCGATCGCATCGCCAAGCTCACTGGACTTCCCTCAGGGTCGAGCCTACGCATGAGTCTTGGCGCGTATCAGAATCAGCAAGCTTCGTCGACAACCAGGATCGCTCCAGCACAACTGACCGGCAATGACAAGATCGTCGCGAACGCCGTCGAGCGCGTCGCAGCGGGTTGGACGCACAGAGCGACGACACGCACCGACCGTGGCAGCGGAGGCACGGTTGCCTCACTTATCTGGCAATCCGGCGAAGCCACCCGAACCATCGCCGTCGTTCTCCGGCAATCTGGGGAAACCGCCCTCGTGGGGAACGTGCATTCGCTGCAGGATCCGGCTGCCCCAGCCAATCAGAAGCTCATCCGAAGCTGGCCGGCGCTGCCGTCTGAAGACGATCTGACCATGGCGATTCGAATCGCCGCGGAACGCGTCGATACGTGGACGGTGGGGAGTTAGGAGTCGGGATTTAGGAGTTAGGAAACGACGGTCCGGGGTCCGGGAAGAGCGAATACCAGCAACGACGCAACGCAAGCAATTGGGATCGAGGAGTCGGTAATCCTATTTTGGTGGCAGGATGGCTGGTTGTGGGGAGCGGTTCGGCCCTCACCCCCGACCCCTCTCCCTCTGGGGAGCGGGGAGGGCTGTGGGCTGCGTGGGGATGGGGAGGGCGTGGATTCTGGGCTGCGTTTGGCCCTCACCCCCGGCCCCTCTCCCAATTCTGGGAGAGGGGAGATGGCAAGCGGATGCACCGGGGAGCTGGAAAACGGGGACGTGTTCGTTTTTTTTGCGAACAACGCCTGGGTTGCTCCGGTGGGATCAACCTCGAAACACGCCGACGGGGGAGTTGGGATTTAGGATCTGGGAGTTCGGAATAAACGACATTCCTAGCTCCTAAATCCCAACTCCCAGCTCCTCGTCCGACGCCGGGACCCTGGTCGGCCGGGCAGGGGGCAGGAGCGAGCACGGCTGGCGAGCCGTCCGCTGACCTGGCCAGCGATCCGTAGGCTGGCGATACGACGGATGTGGTACTGCGCTGCCCAGGCCCGCACCATCCGCCGGTGTGCCGCTTGCCAATAGAATAGAACAAAAGTTCTTATCATGTCAAGACTCGCCCGGATCGGGGGATATGGAGCAATTCCAGTCTCGGAGCGGCTTTGTCTGTAATACGGAATCCGAATAAATACCCAAGGATGCCTACCCCCGGCGGCTACCCCATACCTTGTATCCCCAAGCAATCACGCGGATTTCGTATAAGTCCCCCGGTTTTCCGACCCGAGAGAACATCTGCATCGGGCCCGTCCACGAGCGGACACCGAGGTCCTCAGCCACGATCTCCTCCGGACCTTGGACATTGGAGACCGGACCGAGCCCCCAATCCCGAGCGCACATTCCAAGCAGACAACTAGGGCAAATTGTTCCGGAGCGCAACTGGCGACCATTTCGGACCGCGGGCGAACTCCTCGACCCCAGCTCCCGGCTCCTCGCCTGCATTCTAAAAACCTGCTTGCTTGTCGACCACGTTGATCAATTCAGCGCCGTCCTGCAAGCGGCGAACGTTCTCGACCAGGATCTCAACGCACCGCTTTTCTTTTTGCCAGCTCGCCCCGGCCAGGTGATGACTCATCACCACATTGGGAAGATCCCAGAACGGATTGTCCGCGTCAACCGGCTCTATCTCATTGACATCCATTCCGGCGCCCCAAAGATGCCCGGACTGGAGTGCGGCGATCAGTGCGTCCTCATCGATGACTCCGCCGCGGGAAACCGCGATCACGATCGACTTCGGCGGCATCGCCTCGAATTCTCTGGCGCCCAGCATGTGATAGGTCTCACGCGTCAGGGGAGCGGCGACCATCAGAGTGTCGGTCAATGCCAGCATGTCGTGCAGCCGGTCGATCGGCCAGACGGTTTCGACGAACCGGTCGCCTCCCCCCGGATGGAGATCGACGGCCAGGGTCTGCACCTCGAAACCCGACGCACGTTGCGCAATAGCCCGGCCAATCTGCCCATACCCGACGATCCCAAGGGTGCTTCCCATGATCTCACGAGGCTCTCGGTATGCGTTGTCCCAACGCCACTGATGCTTGCGCTGGTAATCGATGGACACAGGAATCTTGCGAGTCAATGACAGAAGCAATCCGAACGCATGCTCGGCAATCGACGGGGCATGCGCACCACGTGTATTCGACAGAATGACGTCGCTCTCGACCAGCTCGGGGAAGTTCATGAGGAAGTCGACGCCGGCGCTCTGCGCCTGGATCAGGGTCAGTTGCCCGGCCGCTGCCAGCAGCTCGGCATCGGGACGGCCGTAGTAGATATCGGCGTCGACGATCTCGTTCAGCAGATCCTCACGGGTACTAGTCCGAACGACAGTCAGGTTAGGAATTCCGTCCAGCAATCCGAAATACGCGTCACCTTCTTCGGTGGCGATGACCAGTTTCATGCGACGTCCTTTGTCAATTCACACTGGATACCGGCAGCGCGACAGCACTTGCAGGAGGATACCAGCCCCCGTGGGGGAGCTCGGAGCTGGGATTTAGGAGTTGGGATTTCGGGCGTGGTTGAAACGGTCCTGCGTCGTGAGCCCTGGGCCCTGCGACGATCTGGGCGGCTGAGGTCGGGGCGTGACCGGACGGATTCCGGGCGAATCCAGCCCTGGCGGAGCCACGTCGTCGAGGTTGCGAGCACGCCCGAGCTCCCAGCTCCCGGCTCCAACGCGATTACTTCTCGATCAAGTCGAGGGAGACGGAGTTCATGCAATAGCGGTTTCCGCCGGCTTCGCGAGGGCCATCCGGGAAGACGTGTCCCAGATGTGAGTGGCAACGGGCGCAACGGACCTCGGTCCGGATCATGCCGTGCGAGGTATCGGTCAGGTACTCGGTTGCACCCGGCAACGCTTCGGTGAAGCTCGGCCAACCGCAACCAGAGTGGTACTTCGTGCCGCTATCGAAAAGCTGATTGCCACAGGCCGCGCAACGATAGACGCCATCGGTTTCGGTATCGACGTATTCGCCCGTGAAGGGCCGTTCGGTACCGGCCTCGCGCAGGACGTGATACTGCATCGGTGTCAGGCGCTCCCGCCATTCGTCGTCAGACTGGGGCAGCTTCAGATCGAGGACATCGACCTCGTCGCTTCCTCCCGAAACCGGCGCCGTTGCCCAGGGAACGGGGCACGAGACCCCGGTCCCCGCCAGGCCACAGTAGCCATTCGGCACCTTGTGCAGATACTGCTGGTGATAATCCTCGGCGTAGTAGAAGGGGCCGGCCGGTGCGATCTCGGTCGTGATCTCACCATAGCCCGCCGCCTCGAGCTTCGGTCCGAAGCTCTCCGCAATCTCGCGCGCCGTCCGATCTTGCTCGTCCGAGGTGGGGTAGATGGCCGAACGATACTGCGTTCCCAGATCGTTCCCCTGGCGCATGCCCTGGGTGGGATCGTGCTCCTCGAAGAAGGTCTTGACGAGATCGGCGTAGGAGACGAGCGCAGGATCGAACACGACCATGACTGCCTCGGTATGGCCAGTCTTGCCGGAGCAGACCTCTTCATAGGTCGGATTCGGCGTGAATCCTCCCATATATCCAACGGCAGTCGAATAGACGCCCGGTAGCTGCCAGAAGAGCCGCTCGGCGCCCCAGAAACACCCGAGACCGAAATACGCGATCTCGAGATTCTGCGGGAACGGCCCCTGGATCGGGGTGCCAAGCACGGCGTGGGTGGCGGGAACATCGAATCGAGGCGCATCGCTACCGGGAAGCGCCTGATCGGCTGCGATCATCTCGGTCTTTCGTCCACCGAACAAGTTATCGAGTAGAGACATATTGATACCTCCCGCGCTCACCCACTGCAATCGGGGAGCGCATGGTGCTGTCGTTCCATAGGAAGGATACGGCAGAAATCGTGGAATGCCGGCTCTTAGAAACCGTCGTCCCTGGCGACAGACGTGCCGGCGCCGGCGCAGCAACCTCACGTGGGGCACAACGCAGATCGATCGGTCGAGAACCCTGCACCAATACTACGGAATCCACCCGTTTCCGGATCAGTCGCCTCCGTGCCTCGGGGCCGGGAATCCAGCATTCGATTGTCGAGCCCGAGGAACCGGCATACTACCCACGACGCAACCATCTTCGTCGGAGGATGAATAGACGATGACCGCACGTGACCGAGCGCTGGAGCTCGATGCCGCCGATCCGCTTCGCGCTTATCGGGACCGATTCTATCGCTTGCCGGGCAAGATCTATATGGACGGCAATTCGCTGGGACTGATGTCGAAGGATTCGGAAACGCACATCCGGACCGCATTGGAGCAGTGGAAGACCCTCGGTATCGACGGTTGGATGGCGCCCGGGGCAAGCTGGTTTTCGCTGGGCGAGCAACTCGGCGCCATGCTGGCCCCGCTCGTGGGCGCATCCGAGGATGAAGTGGTCGCGACCGGCACCACCACGGTCAACCAACATGCGCTGGTTGCGACCTTCTACCGGCCCGAGGGCAATCGTCGCAGAATCATCGCCTCCGAGCTCGATTTCCCTTCGGATATCTACGCGCTCCAGAGCCAGATTCTGCTTCATGGCGGCGATCCGCGGCGCGACCTGATCCGGATTTCATCCGGCGATGGCCGAACCATTGAAGAGAACGATGTCGTCGCAGCCATGTCGGACGACGTCGCGCTGGTTCTCCTGCCATCGGTGCTTTACCGGTCGGGACAGCTGCTCGACATCGAACGGATCGCCCAGTCCGCACGCGAACGGGGCATCATTGCCGGATTCGACTGCGCACATTCCGCCGGCTCGGTCCCCCACCGCTTCGACGAGTGGGAGGTCGATTTTGCGTTCTGGTGCACCTATAAATACCTGAATGCCGGGCCGGGCAGTGTTGGCGCGTTGTATGTCAATCGGAGGCATTTCGGAGTCCATCCTGGACTCGCCGGGTGGTGGGGGTACCAGAAAGAGCGCCAGTTCGACATGGTGCATGACTGGGAAGGTGCTCCCGGCGCCGGAGCCTGGCAGATCAGCACCACCCCGGTCTTGTCCGGCGCATCCCTCCGAGGATCGCTGGACATCTTCAATGAGGCGGGTATCGAAGCAATTCGAGCCAAGTCACTCAAGATGACCGCCTTTCTGGTCGACCTGCTGAGCGACGGCGGATTGCTCGACCATCCCTACGACATCGCGATTGGAACGCCACTGGATGCCAACCGGCGGGGCGGTCATATTGCGCTGGAGCATGCGTCCGCCGCCGCGATTGCCCGCGCGTTGAAACGGCGGGGGATCGTCCCGGACTTCCGCGCCCCAAACGTCATACGCATCGCGCCGGTGGCGCTCTACACCAGCTACGAAGACATCGCCCAGACCGTCGAAACCCTTCAGGCGATCATCGAAGCCGGAGAGCATCTGACCGAGGATCAGCACCGTGAGCTCGTCGCCTGATTCCGCCAAACGACCACAACGCCTTCCGCGCACACCAGACGAATGGCTCTCGTTTGGACGGCTGGTGCTGGCCGCGGCTTTGTGGGTTCCGGCGTTCTTGCAAAGACCTCGTTTCGTGGCGGCCGGAATTGTGCTCTCGGCCGGTTCCGACATCGGTGACGGATTGATCAGCCGCCTGCGTGGCAGCCGTTCGACCTACGCTCGACAGCTCGACACGATTGCCGACGGGGCGATTATGCTCTCGTCACTTGGTTGGTTGGCGCTCTGTCGCCCCGGCGCGATTGGACCGCTCAAGCGAACGCTGGCAGCCATACTGGCGGTCAGCTGCGTTCTGCTCGGGATCGAATGGAGACGGTATCACGTGTTCGGCGCCTTGCATATCGACTCAGCTCGGGCAGCCGCGGTCGTCGGACATCTCTATGTGCTCGCCGTTCTTTGGCGTAACGCCGCTCCCAGCGCATTGCGGAGATCGTTCCAATGTCTGGCCGCGGGCGCTGCGCTCGAATCGGCCTGGGTCATTTGTGGGAACCATCTCCCCACCGATCGCAACTCCCGGCCGTTGCTCTCCCATCTCGTTCGACAGGTGACCCGGTGATGCGCATCTCCCGACAACCAGACCTGGTCCTTTTCGATCTGGACGACACCCTGTGTGACTACGGTGGCGCGCGCGTGACCCGCCTCCGCATTGCGTTCGGACTCGCGGAGGAGACGGCCGGGCGAACGCTCGATGCGCCGATGGACGACGTCGTGGCGGAGTCGATTCGGATCCAGCCCCATGGAGTCGATCACTTCCCGGACCTGCTGTCCAGGCATGGCATCGCGTGCCAGGAAGCGGCCGAGGCCGCCGTCCGGTGGTACGTCCGCAACCGGTTCCACGGACTGCAGCTCTTTCCAGATGCAATCGAAACGCTCGAAGTCGTGCGAGCCGCGCACCCCGGCCGACGGATCGGAATGGTCACCAACGGTCCGGCCGACGTGCAATCCGCCAAGATCGACTTGCTGGGACTCCGACCGTACTTCGAGTTCTGCCTGGTTTCGGATGAGTTTGGGTTCTGGAAACCAGATCGCGAGATTTTCCTGGAGGCGCTCCGGCTCGGAGAGGCGGCCGCCGTTCACTCGATCATGATTGGCGACTCGCCCGATCACGATATGCTCGGCGCAGAATCGACCGGAATTCCGACGGTGTGGATGAATCGCCACGATCACGCCTGGCCGGCGCCGATTCCCCCTCCCACCTGGATCGCCCGGGACCTTGCGGACGTTCGGAGATTGCTCGGACACAGTGAGAGGCTGGGGGGCGGCTCCAGGAGCCGGTAGCGCGCGACTGACGGAGGCCACAATCTGCATTGCACCCGTTGCTGCCACTTGGGTTGGAGAATCCTGTACTCTATTCTGGTGCGTTCGCTGGGCGGCGCGGATCGTACACTATTGGTTCTGCGGGCATCCTGGCGCCCGAGATTCCGGCGGAGGTTCCGGGTCGCTTTGATCTCCTCGATACTCACCCGTTCCACCCGCCCCGGTCGCGAGGTTCTCTTCGGGCAGCCATGGTTGCGGCTTGCGGCGCTCGTGTTCCTGCTCCTTCCTATCCTTGCCGCGTGCGGGTTCAGTTCGAACGATTCCGGCGGCCAAATCTCCTGGACGCAGGGGACCCGCCCCGCGGAAGGCATTGCCCCGCCGGCGAACGCCGATACAACGCAGCCCACCGTTGCGGCAACCGACGTTTCAGGAGCGACCGACCCTCCGGCAGAGCCTGCACCGACCGAGGGTGCCGTGGAAGAAGCAACGCTAGCTCCGACCGAAGTCCCAACCACGGCGCCAATCCAGCCGACGCAACCGGTGGTCACCGGGGAGATTCTGTCTCCGGAGCAACTGCAGCAATACCAGCCCAATGAGCTGGGAGTGGTACCCGTTTTCATGTATCACAACATCGTGCAGGAGTACGGTCCCGGCGAGGAAGGCGACGTCCTCTTCCGAACCGAAGCCGAGTTCCGGGACGACTTGCAGTTTCTCTACGACAACAACTTCTACATCATCACCTACCGCGAATACATCGAGAACCGCATCACTGCCCCGGCGGGTAAACATCCTGCGGTTCTGGTTTTCGATGACTCACGACCGAATCAGTTCTATTACAACATTGCCGAAGATGGCTCGGTGACGATCGACCCGCACTCCGCAATCGGGATCCTGGAAGACTTCTTTTCCACTCATCCCGATTTCGGCCACACCGCCATGTTCGGTGTCATCGAGATCTGGTGCTTCGACTTCGAAGCACCAGACCAGACCGAGTATTGCCAGCAAAAGTTGCAATGGTTGGTCGACAACGGCTATGAGGTTGCCAATCACACGAAAGATCATCAGGATCTGAGCAATGTGACCACCGAGATCTTCATGGAGAAAGTTGGTGGCACCACCCTCTGGTTGCAGGAGCAATCCGGCCAGGAGAGCGCTACCGGAGCCGTGGTACTCCCCTACGGCCTCTTCCCCGATACGGACATCAACCCCGAGGCACTGGACCAATGGAGAATGGTCCGCAATGGGTTCGACTACGACGGTCAGCATATCCAGCTCATCAGCCTGCTGGCCGCCGGCGCGGAACCCGCCCCATCTCCGAACTCGATCAACTTCGATCCGATGTCGATCGCGCGCATCGGCGCCAAGGATGAGCCGTCCGAAGGCGAGGGCAACCTCTTCCTCGATTATTGGTTCAGCCAGTTCCTCGCACGACCAGATCTGCTCTATACGAGTGATGGGAATCCCGACACGATCACCGTCCCCGCTGAGCTCCCGGGGGAGCAGGTGGGCCTGCTCGACACGGAGAAAATCGAGTCCGAAGGCAAGCAGCTCATCGAGTATTAGGGCGTGTTTGAAACGGTCCTGCGTAAGCGTAGGATCATTTGGGCGACGCGGAATGCGGATCAGACGATTCGGTAGCGCTCCAGTTTCGACGTATCCACGGCTGCGCCCAGCCCTGGGCCGCCTGGCATGATCAGCGCTCCATCCCGGACCTGAAGCGGTTCCTCCAGCAAATCGTCGGCCAGCAGGAACGGACCGCAGAGCTCGGTCGAGAAGACCGGCGACAGCGCCATCGCCACGTGCGCGCCCATCAACGACCCAATACCCGCCTCGATCATGCTACCAATGACGACCGGCCGGTGCGCTGCCGCACAAATCGCCCCCATCGCCAGAGCCTCGGTCGCGCCGCCGCTCTTGAGCACCTTGATGTTCACCATGTCCGCCGCGGAGGCGCGTACGCAGGTCAACACATCATGGGAACTGTGAATGCCCTCATCCGCGAGGATCGGTATATCGAGCGATCGGCGAAGCAACGCCATCCCTTCCCAGTCTGTCCGCGGAACCGGCTGGCTCAGCAGCTCCAGATCGTACCTCTGTAACCTGCGTCCAACCTGCAACGCGGTCTTGGTCGGGTAGCTTTCCTCAGCATCGGCACGGATCCGGATCTCTGGTCCCACGCGCTCGCGCACCGCTGCAACCATCGCTTCGTCCGCATCCGCGCCAAAGCCGATCTTGAGCTTGAGCTGACGCAATCCCGCGGCCACAAGCATTTCCGCCTCGTCGGCCATCTCCGCTGGATCGGCAACGTGGAGCACGGTCAAGACCGGAACCCGATCGTGTGCAGCTCCGCCAAGCAGTCGATAGACGGGCAAGCCGAACCGCTTCCCGAACGCGTCCCAAAGCGCGGTTTCCACCGCCGCTTTCGCAAACTCGTGCCCATCGAGAATGGCAAACGGCTGCATGGTGGATCGCACATCCGCGAATACGCGACCGACGAGCTCGTCCGCCATCACATCGGACACGAAAGAGCGCACGTCCGAAGCCGTCTCGGGTGCGTAATAGAGAAACGGCGCAGCCTCGCCCCAGCCGACAATGCCGTCATCAGTCGTGACGCTGATGACGACGTGCTGCTTGGATGGAACCGTGCCACGCCAGACGACAAAGGGTACGCGGAACGGAATCTCCACCAGGAACGCGTCGACCGCAGCGATTCTCACGATGTGTTGCCTCTCCCACGTACTACGTGACGCGTTGCATCGATTCCTGCCGTTGGTTGACGATCACGCGGACATATCCGCGCAGCTCGGCATCGAGGGCGGCGTCTCCCGTGTCGACGAGCAGCGAGGCGCCGTCGAGCCCAGCCAGCTTTCCGGGGGTGGCGACCACGATGATGTTCGACAATCCGATCCTGCGCAGAACTGCCGGGCTCAGTTGCTGATTGCCGCGCCCGAACAGGTATCCCTGTCCCCCTATTGGCGTCACGACCAGTCGCGCAGGCGTTGCGTCGAGCTGGCGCAGAATCTCCTGCTCGTTCGCGTCCTGGCTCACGACGGTCCGGTTTCGATAGAGGTCGACGCCGAGCAGCGTTTTCGGGAGTCCGAGCACGGTCGCAATATGCCGCGTGGTCGTTCCGGGACCGAGTATCCAGAGCGCATCGTCGGTCATCCATTGACCAATCGCGGTCGCAATGCCGTTCAGCACACTGAGCTCGTTGCCAGTGCTTCCAGACTTGAGTCCCTGCACCAGACTCCGTTGATATGGCACCCGCAGATAGCCAAAGAGCCGAGCCGAAACACGCCCTTCCCGAAAGGCGTCTTCGTCGATGTCCATGACTTCCGACTCCCGGCACGGGCCAGACGACATCTCGACGAAACGTGCCGCCAGCTCACCGGCAGCGCGGGGATTGGTGCCAAATACCGAGGAGTGCATCTTCACTCCCGTCGGGATGCCGAGCGCCGGAATTTCCACTCCGATAGCGTCGTGAATGTTCCGAGCGGTTCCGTCCCCACCGGCGAACAAGAGGAGATCGACACCCGCATCGCCGATCGCGCGCGCATAGGCAATCGTGTCGTGCGAGGTTCCAGCGATCTCGGACTCGTTTCCAACCACGATTGGCTCGAACCCCGCGCGCTGGGCAACGAACGCCCCAAGCTCTCCCGGCGCGGTCACGATATCGACCCCGCCAGTAGCTTTCTCGCCGAGCGTCGCGAGTGCGATGGCGGCACGCTCGCCAGAGACCGGCACGGCCTCCAGCGAACGTGCCCGCTCGACGGCGTCGGGTCCATCGGTTCCTTTGAGGCCGACGCGGCCGCCCATGCCAGCAATGGGGTTGACGATCAATCCCACCCGAGGACGCGCGGCATCAATAGCGGCCACTCCGGTTTCCATTCGTGCTCATCCACATGCAGTCCGGTCCCTCAGGCATTGGGGGTTGCGACATCTCCATACTTCCGTTTCCAACCACGCCAGGTCATGGCCCACTGCTCCGGGGTATCGAGCGCATCCTCATGGATACGGGTTATCGACGCCCGATGCGGGGAGCTCTGCACGAACTCCGGATCGTCGCGCGCCTCGGAGTCGATATGGCCCAATACGCGGCCGTATTCTTCGAGGTCGCTGCGCGACCAGCTCTCCGAGGGTTCCAATGTGAACGGTTCTGGAATCAACATCGGATGATGACTGGTGAAATACCCCTGCAGACCGAAATCGACCATCCGCCGTCGTACGTCTTCGGAGGACACGCCGGTCTCTTCCAGAAGCGGCTCCCAGCTATACCGAACTTCCTGCAAGCGACGCCCCGGCGCGTCGTACCCGATCGAGACGCCTGGGATCTGCTGAATGAGCTGCTGGAGATAGTTGTTGTTCAGGACCGCCGTCTCGGCAACCTGGCGCAATCCTTCGCTTCCATGGGCAAGGATCCAGGCATAGGACCGGAGCACGGCCTGGAGATTTCCGTGGAACGACCGAATTTTGCCGATGCTGTCCGGCCGATCGTAATCCCAGTAGTAGCGCTCGCCGTCGAACTCGACCTTGGGTGACGGCAAGTACTTCGCCAGCTCTTCGGTGCATCCACCGGCGCCGCAGGAACCACCCGTCGAACCGTGCGGTACTGAGAAGGTCTTATGGAGATTGAACTGGCAGAGGTCGAAGCCATTCTCTCGCGCACGGGTGATCCCCAGGATGCCGTTCGCGTTCGCCTGGTCATAGGCGCAAAGACCGCCCGCTTCGTGCACGAGGCGGGTGAACTCTTCGACATACGGATTGAAGATGCCGGTGTCTTCCGGATTGGTCATCATCAAGCCGGCGGTACGCGGGGAGATCGCGGCCTTGAGCGCATCGAGCTCTGGATAGCCGTGCGGTCCCGGCATGAGCGTAATTACTTTGAATCCGGCAACCGCTGGGGCGGCGCAATCGATCGGATGGGAAAACGCAGTCGAGATGATCTCGTCGCGCAGGTCTCCCTCACCGCGATCCTCGTGATAGGCGCGAATGATGCACGCATTCGCGAAGATGGCCTGCGAGCCGCCTGCGGGCTGAAAGGTGAATGCGCTCATCCCGGAGATCTCGCAGAGCATCTGCTCGAGCCCGTAGATGATCTCCAGCATGCCTTGCGTTGTCTCATCGTCCTGGAGCGGATGGAGATCGCTCATCTGCGGCGAGCGCGCCAGGTGCTCATTGATTTGCGGGCTGTACTTCATCGTGCAGGTGCCCAGACTGGCATCGGGCGTGATATGGCATCCCATGGTCATCTGCGAGAGGCGCAGATAGTGCCGGAGCACACCAGGCTGCGAAATTTCCGGAAGCTGCGGGGGCGCTTGCCGGCGCATCGCTGCCGGAACGAGCTCTTCAGCCGGTCCGACAACGTCCTGGATTCCCGATTCCACGGCGGGCGGAATGTACCCCCGCTCGCCTGGGGATCCCAGTTCGAGGATCAACGGCTCATCCCACTGGGCGGCATGAAAATTTCGAACCCGGGTCACGCCAAAACCTCCTCGAGTGTGGAGACGAGCTGATCGATATCTGCTTTACTGTGCGCCTCGGTCACGCAATACAACGCACTTTGCCCGAGCTGCGGAAAATCCCGACTCAGGTCGTGGCCGCCAAAGATGTCACGCGCGCGCAGCGCCTGATTGATTTCGGCAACGGTCTTGCCCGTAGCATCGAAATTGACCACGAACTCCTTGAAATGCGCCCTATCGAACACCGGCGCTTGCACGCCCGGCAGTTCACCAAGCCGGCACATCGCATAGGCGGAGCGCTGGAGGATACCCTCGCCAACCTCGCGCATTCCAACCGGGCCGAGCAGTGACAGATAGACGGCCGCGGTAATCCCCCACAGCCATTGCGTCGTCCCGGTGTAGTCGGGCGCGTTCTCACGCAAGTCGTAGGAGGTGCGCTCCATCGACGACCAGCCGAACCCCCACCCCTCGCCGTTGCGCGTGGGCGCGATCGACACCATCAGATAGGGATACTCGGCAACGAATCTGGGCTCGTCCCGGGAAGCGATGAATCCGAACAACCCCCCGCTGTACATCATGTGCACGCCGAGCGCCTGCCCTTCGCCGACAACGATGTCGGCACCATAGTCCGCCGGAGCAGCGAGCACGCCGAGCGAGATCGCATCGACACCAACGACGAGCAGCGCTCCCGCCGCATGCGCGATCTCGGCGATCTGCGCGACATCGGACTCGATTCCACCCAGATACGAAGGAACTTCGACATAGACTGATGCGACGTCATCCTTGATCTTCTGACGGAGGTCGTCCAAGTTCATCAATCCAGTCGCCTGGTCGAATGCGAGGTACTCGGGATCGATCCATTCCCCGGCGGTGAGGTCGATATTCGACCGACGGTCACCCGGCAGCGTCCCGGTGATCAAGGTCTTGCGGCGCCCCGTGATCCGCGCCGCCATCATCAATGCGCTGGTCATTGCTGCCGACCAGTCGTAGACCGGCGCGCTCACCATTTCCATACCGACCAGCTCGCCGATCATCGACTGGAATTCGAAGATGGCCTGATGTTTGCCGAGATCGGCATAGGTATCGCCACCGTAGGCGGTCAAAAACTCGGCGCGGCTGTTGATCTCGTCACACACCGCCGGAATGTCATGGGGCCAGCATCCCCCTCCGAGAAAGCTGATCACCGATGTCGCCGGCGTGTTCCGCGACAGAATCGCTTCCAGGGTGCGCTTCAGATCACGTTCCGACAGAATCGGATCCGGCAGGTTCAGCGGCCGGCCGAGTTTCAGCGACGCTGGAATCGCCTCGAAGAGCTCATCGACCGATTTCACGCCGACCGCGTCCAGCATTGCCTGGCGGCTGGCGGGCGCCGAATTCGGAATGTATGGATGCGTTCCTGGTTGATCGTTCACCGTCTGGGTCTTTCCTCCGTTTTTCGCCGCTTCAGGCAACTCCACACCAATCGACGATCGTCGACGCCAGCACCTTGCAGGCGTCGATCACTTCTCGACAAGAGACATGCTCGTCGACCGAGTGCGCCACCATGATGTCTCCCGGGCCATAACTGATCGATGGAATACCTCCCAATTGCAAATACGTTGCGTCATCGACTGCCGGAAACCCCTGGATCTTCGGAACAACCCCCAATGTCCGGCTATGGGCGGATGACAGGGTCGAGACGATCGGATGATCGACTGGCGTGTCATACGCTGGCCAGTGATGAATCCACTCGAGCGTGGGCCGGTGGATCGCCAACCAGGAGTCCTGGTCGAATGTGCGATCCAGATACGCCGTGATTTCTGCTTTCAGCTCCTCTGGGTCGTCGTCCGGAGGATAGATCACGATGTAGTCCATGACGCATTCATGCGGCACGATGAACGGCACCGGAGGTCCGGGCGGCCGTCCCGACAGCAGGTTCAACCCAATCGTGAAATGTCCCGGGGGAAAGAGGGGATGGTTTCGATGCAACCCCCACTCCGTTTCGAGCCGCCGCAACGCGTCGTAGATGAGGTACCCCTTGTCGATGGCATTGACGCCGTACCGCTCGCCCTCGCCGCCCGGCCAGATGAGATTGCCACGCACCATCACATGCGTCGCTTTGCCGGGGACCGTGATCCGCAACCAGAAGGTTCCCGGAGAGCAAGGAGCCACGACCGGAGCGCTGGAAAAGCCACTGGGTTCGGTCACGATGGCGGCGTCCGCGCGGTATCCGCGCTCGACCGTGGCCGACACGCCGGCGGTGTGGTCCATCGTCTCTTCACCGACCACACTCTCGAGAATGAGATCTCCCGCCAGCGTGACACCGGCACGCCGGAGCGCATCGGCCGCCTTGGTCATGGCCACGAGCCCGGCCTTCATATCGACCGAACCAAGACCGTAGAGTTTGCCGTCCTCGACGCGCCCGCTCCATGGATCGCCCCACATCCACGTGTCGGGATCGCCAGGGGGAACGGTATCGACATGACCGTTCAGGATGAGCGATCTTCCCTCGCCCGCGCCGCGAACGACGCCAACCAGGTTATCCCGACCCGGTTCCTTGTTCCAGAGATCGATCTCGCAGCCGGCAGCGCGCATATGGACGCCCAGGGCTTGATTGCAACGAGACTCTCCACCGACGTTTGCATCGTAGTCGAGACCAGGATACTTCGGTGTAATACTCGGGATGCGCACCAGCTCTGAAAGCGCTTCGAGGATCTCGCCTTCCATAGCGTCGATCTCGGCTAGAACAGCGGCAACGGGTTCGTTCGTCATCGAAGGCTCTCTTTCATGCACGCATGCACGCAGCTAGCGGGTGCGCAGACTCGGATCGAAGGTATCGCGTAGCCAGTCTCCAAGCAGATTGATTCCAACCACGGTGAGAATGACCGCCGTCGCGGGGAATACGGTCATCCACGGGCTTTCGGACAGATAGTTGCGCCCTTCGCTCAGCATAAAACCCCATGTCGGCGTAGGCGGTTGAATGCCAAGTCCCAGAAATGTCAGCGACGCTTCGAAGATGATGACGAACGCCATGTCCAGCGTCGCCAGCACGAGGATGGAATGCAGCATGTTCGGCAGGATGTGCCGGGTGAGAATCCTCTGATCGGCGAGTCCGATTGCGCGTGCCGAAACGACATACTCCATCTCGCGAATACGCAACGTCTCGCCTCGCACCAACCGGGCGTAGTTCACCCAAAGTGCCAGGGTCAGCGCAATAGCCACACTCCAGAAGCCTGGTCCCAGCACGGCCAGCACGATCATCGCCAGCAGGATGAACGGCATGGATAGCTGCAGATCGACCGCGCGCATGATGAGCGTATCGACGATTCCCCCGCGGAACCCGGCAACTGCCCCGAGAAACGATCCGATGACCGATGCGACCAGCGTGACCAGGAAGCCAATAGCAAGCGAGGCGCGCGCGCCGTAGAGAATGCGACTGAAGGTGTCGCGGCCCAGGTTGTCACCGCCCAATAGGAAATCCGAGCTGCGATCGATGAAGACCGGCTCGGCGAACTTTGCTCGCACCGATGTCTTCGTGGGACTGTGTGGAGCAACGACCGGAGCGGTGATCGCTGCCAGGATTGCCAGGCCCACCAGAATGGCTCCCGTCATCCCTTTGGTGCTGCGAAACAATTCACGCAGAAGTCTCCGCACCCCGGTTCGATGTTGGGGAGAGGTGACGCCGGCCGCAGGTTGAGCGATCTGCGCATTGCTCATCCGATGCGAATCCTTGGATCGAGCATCGCGTACAGGACGTCCACCAGCAGATTGATCGTCAGGAAAATCAGGGCCGTGATCATCACGATCCCTTGAATCGTGGGGTAGTCGCGCCACGAGAGGGCCTGGACCGAGAACCGTCCGATACCGGGCCAGGCGAAGACGTTTTCCACGACGAACGCTCCGCTTAGCAGATACCCGATCTGCAGCCCCAGGATCGTAATGACCGGGATCAACGCATTGCGCAGTGTATGACGCAGGACTACGGTGCGCCGCGGAAGTCCCTTGGCCTCCGCGGCACGGATGTAATCCTGCCCGAGCACCTCGATCATGGCCGAGCGGACCATGCGCGCGTTGTAGGCCGCTGCTGCGACGCCGAGGGTGATCCCCGGCAAGAAGAGATATCGCAGGCTTGTCCCCAGGGGCGACGGATCGCCCGTGGTCACGAGATGACGAATCGATCCCGTCAACGAGCCACCGTAGCCGGCTGCCGGGAAGATACGCCACTCCACGGCAAAGACCAGGATCAGCAGAATGCCAAGCAGAAACGATGGAATCGAGATGCCGATCACCGCCACGATCGATCCGAGATAGTCCGCCGGACGATCGCGTTGGAGCGCGGTGATCATACCGAGCGGTATCGCGATCAGGATCGCCATGATCATGGCGAACACGGTGAGCTCGATGGTCGCGGGCAGTTTCTCCATGATCAGCGGGAAGACCGGAGAGCGAAACCGCAGCGACTCGCCCATATCTCCGCGAAGGAGATCGAGCGAGTAACTCATCACCTGGACGTACATCGGATCGGTCAGCCCCAACTGCTCCCGAACCGCGTCCATGTTTTCCTGCGACATGCCCGGATTGCCGGCCATCATCGCATCAACCGGGTCGCCTGGGATCAACCGCAAAAGGAGCGACACGATGATGAGCACCGCCACCAATACGGCGAACATATGAATCAGCCTGCGAATCAGGAAGCGCCCCATGGACCTGCCGACCGGCGCAACCGGGCGCCGGAATCCGCAGTGGCCAGGGAGGCCACTGCGGCAATAGGATCATTGCTGATCTGACGGATAGCGGTGTTATTCCGCCAGAGACATCTCCTGAAGGTGGATGAATCCGACCAAGTCGATAGCCAGGCCCTCGACGGACTCCTTCATCGCCGCGGCATAGACACCCTCCCAGAGCATCAGGACATAGGCTTGTTCATTGACGCGCTGCTGCGCGTTGTGCAAGAGCTCCAACCGAGCATCTGGATCGATCGTGACACGCTGCTGATCGAGCCAACCGTCGAACTCATCGTCATTGTGGTTGCACCAACCGAACGGCGAGCCGGTCCGCAAAATAAGGTGCAGAATGTCGGGATCGCTGTAGGTGTAATAGAAGAAGGTCATGCCGTACTCGCCGGAGGCGGCCTTGGGCGTCAATTCGCTCACCGGGTACGACTCCACGGCCAGCTCGATGTTGACCTCGGCCAGGAACTCTTGCAGCACCTCAGCCACACGCTGATAGACCGGCGACGCAATGTTGAGATACGTCAGCTCGAACCCATCGGCATAGCCAGCTTCGGCCAGGAGCTCCTTGGCTCGCTCCGGATCGTACGGATACTGCGGCAGATCGTCCTTGTAGGCTCCGAACGCCGACGCGAGCGCACTGGTTGCAGGAACTCCATGCCCATCGAGCACCAGGGCAACGATGGCTTCCAGGTCAACGGCGTGCTGGATCGCCTGGCGAACCCGAACGTCGTTCAGCGGTTCGATAGCCTGATTGAAGTACGCGTAATAGACCCCCACGGCTGGTCGCGTGTAGATCTCGATGCCCGGCTCTTCCGACAATGAACCGAGTTTGTCAGTCGGCACCGCATCGGTTCCGGCAACCACATCGACCTCGCCCGCTACGAGGGCGGCCAGTCGCGTGGCGTCTTCCGGGATGACGACGAACTCCACTCGGTCGATCGAGGGCTCCTTCTGCGTCTCATAGAACGGCGTCGACCACGTGTGCTCGGGGTTCTTTTCGAGCACGATGGTGTCGTCCGCGGTCCACTCGACGAACTTGTACGGCCCGGTACCGACCGGATTCCGACCGAAATCGTCGCCAAGCTCTGTCGCCGCCGCGATGCTGATCGGAGCGCAATACGAGTAGCCGAGACCGACAAACATCGGCGCGAACGGCTCACTGTAGATATAGGTCACCGTCAGGTCGTCGACTACCTGCACCTCGGCGAGCGGGCCGAGATAGGACGACGTGGGCGACGCAATCGCTGGGTCCAGATGACGGGCCACGGTATCCGCCACGGCTTGCGCATTGAATGGCGTCCCATCGTGGAAAAGCACATCCGGACGCAGGTGGTATGTCACCGACAAGCCGTCTTCGGCGATCTCCCATTCGGTCGCCAGACCAGGGTAGACCGTCCCGTCTTCATGCAGGTAGATCAGCGAATCGTAGATCTGCCACATGACCTCGTGTGCCACAAGCAGACCAGAGGTCTTCTGTGGATCGAGCGTGTCCGAAACTTGCCCGCGTGCGATTTTGATGACTGATGCGCCATCCTGGTTGCGCCGCAACGACGCACTCGACGTTCCAGGCGCGGCGCCAAGCGCCGCTGGACTCATGGCAGCAACCCCAGCTGCTGCTCCAAGCGCACCAGCGCCTTTGAACAACTGCCGTCGATTGAGCGACTGCGCCCACTGCCGGGTGTATTCGTAGACCTCTTTCTCGAACTTGTGCATGCCGTCCCTTCCTCGAATACAAAGAACCACGCAAATTCGTCAAGATCCCGGATCCGCGCTCGTCAGCAGACGTGAACGCTCGGGGACCGCGAATCGTTGCCCCTTTCATCCAAACGCAAGAATCCGAAAGGTGCTTTGTAATTTACCGTCGGCGCCCATTATCTCTGGAGACGAATTCTTGTCAAGAGCTTTCATCCCGGTTGGAAGTGCGGAATCAATAACGGCATCATTGCCAGGACAACAGACCTCCCGGCAGCCGCTATACTTTATGGTCGGCATTGACCGGTCGAGCGCCCATTGCTCCCGTCGTTCGCCCTAAGAAACGAGCTGAACATTGACTGCCTCCGTATCACCTGAACCCGAGAACGCCACCGAGCGGCGTATCGTCGTTGCCGACGAGCTCGGCTATTGTTGGGGCGTCCGGCGCGCGCTCGATATCATCGAGGAGGCCGCCGACCCCGCATCGCCTATCGCCCCAATCGGCGACATCATCCACAACCCGCAGGTGGTCACCCGGTTGCGTGAGCGTGGAGTCGTCGGCGCGGATTCGGTCGACACGGCCGCCCGCGAAGGGTTCAAGCGAGTCGCCATCACCGCCCACGGGATGGGACCGCATCTGGCCCAGCAGGCCGGTGAGGCACACCTGGAGCTCATCGACACGACCTGCCCGCTGGTGACCAAAGTCCAGCGACTGGCGCAGAAGCTCGTCCGCCAGGGGTACTTCCTGGTCGTGTACGGCGACTCCTATCATCCGGAAGTCAAAAGCGTGCTCGGCTGGGCCGCGACCAGCAAATCGGTGGCGGCCAAGCACATCGAAGATCTCCCCTGGAATGCCAAACGCGGCGAAGAGGGCGACGGCAAGATCAGCCCCCCGCGCAAGGTGGCACTCGTCAGCCAAACGACCAAGAATGTCGACGAGCTGATGAAGTTCGCTATGGACCTCCAGGCAATGGTGGTGCCTCTGGCGGCGAGTTCCGGCTGTGCAACACGATTTGCGAACCGACCAGTGAACGCCAGAATGCCCTCAAGCGACTGATCGACCGCGATCATTGCGACATCGTGTTCGCCATCGGCGGCCGCAAGAGCAGCAACACCGCACGCCTGGCGGAGGTCGCGTCCCATATGGGTGTCGAAAGTCACCATATCGAGCGGCCGGACGACATTCAGCCCGAGTGGCTCGATGGAAAAACGACGGTCGGCGTCACCGCCGGAGCCTCGACCCCGGACCAGGTCATCCAACAGGTTGTCGATACGATCGCCGGCTACGGGTACGCCCCGCCCCAGGGCGGCATCCGCGCGGTTGATCCAAGCTACGTCCCGGCGTACTAACGGGCGCCGACCGCTCCGGAGCGAAGCCCGAGCCCTCTCCTCGACTCCGACGACGTCTCGGGATATCGGCCCAGCATCGACGCCAAAAACAATGCGAGCAGGACTATTGACATGACAATAGTTGTCATGTCAATATGCTCTTATGGACGATTCTTCTTCGAGTTTGCACGATCATCTCGGATTCTGGCTCAGACGGCTTTCAGACAAGGTTCACGTCAGCTTCGAGCGTAAGCTGGCGGCCTTCGATGTCACGGTCTCGCAATGGAACGTGCTCGTCACGCTTTATCGTGGCGAAGGGACAACGGTGGGAGAGATCGCCCGCTACCTGCAGATCGATGTGGCGGCGGTTTCGCGGCTGGTCGATCGATTGGCGAGCAAGGAGCTCGTGGCCCGAAGCGCGGATCCAGCTTCGCGCCGGCGCGTCTCCATCGTGCTCACCAATGCTGGTCTTGCCTTGGCGCCGCGTCTCTTGATCGAAGCGGACCGCAACGATGCGTCGTTCTTTGGCGAGCTCTCACCGGAAGAGCACGCATATCTCATGAGCCTGCTGCAGCGGCTCGACCAACAGGCGGACAATTTGCTCCTGGAAAGAGGCACGACTGAATGAGTACCGCCATCGAGACACTTCTGGCCGCCCAACGACATGCCATGTCGATTCGCCCCAAGATTGGAGGATTTCCGACCCTGGCCGCAGTTCTGCGCGGAGCAGGAGTTCGTGGCAACGAGTGGACACTCCCTGCCGCCCAAAGCGTCTATTACACCGATGCAGGTCCCGTCGTCCAAATGGGCACTCCGGTGGCCAGCGGCGTCCAGGACATCCCTGATTTCGATCGCGACGCGATCATCAGAGCGTTGCGCACCGATCAGGCTGGACAAAGCACGTTTCAGGCGTTTCTCGAGGCCATCTGGCGGGCCGGGGTCATTCGATATGTCGTCGACTTCGACGCGCGCAATGTGACCTACTACGGAACCAACGGCAACTTCTACGTCGAAGACTACCCGGACGTCTCGATCGACTAGTCCACCCTTTGCGCGGGGCCGCGCAAAGTGGCTCCGCACCCCATTCCTCGGAACGCCCCTTCGAGCATCCGCGTCCGCCATTCTGATGCCCCACGCTTCACCCGGAAGCCGGACTCTGAGTTTGACACCCCGTTCCCTATTGCGTACTGTATGTTGCATGCAATATGCAACGGAATTCCGGGTCGACGTGAAGACCCGGGAGCAGGCAGCATATGAAGCGCTCCGCAGCGCGATCATCCAGGGCCGCTGGGCTGAAGGAGAACCTCTCGTCGGCAGCCGCATCGCCGAAGAGCTGGGAGTCAGCCGCATCACGGTCGCAAACGCCTTCAAACGCCTTTCCGCCGAAGGGTTCATTCGGCTCGTTCCGCATAAGGAAGCGATCGTCGCCCCGCTCGACGCAGCCGATATTCGGCAGATCTATCTGATGCGCGCCGAGCTCGAGGCGCTGTCCGCGCGCGAATCGGCCACCTACGCGACCGAGTCCGATATTGCCGATCTCACGAGCATCAATGACGAGCTTGGCGTCGCAGAGTCGTCGGCCGAGCCGGATCTCCGCCACCTGCGCGGTATCGATATCTACTTTCACCGGCGGCTCCGGCGCATCTCGCGGATGCCGCTACTGATTTCCACGCTCGACAATCTTGCCGACCGGGGCGAGGGCTACCGCGCGCGCCTGCTCGACGTCCGGTTCCTGGTCATTCCAACAGCCCGGCGACACGTGCCGATCATCGCTGCTTTGGAGCGGCGTGATGCCGCCGCCGCCGCCAGCGCCATGCACCTGCATGTCACCGAAGGGCTCGACGCCTTCATGGAGGTCTTGAATCGCGATTGAAATGAGCTCCGGCGCCGTGCGGAACGGCGCCCCGGAGCTCCCCTGCCGGCACGGTGTTGGCAGGACGAGTCATGAACCGGCGCAGTTGCCGGGGAAACGATGGAGGTTCAGCGTATGTCATCGATCGACACGACCGTCACCCAGCATGTGAACGAGCTCATTCAACGGCGACGGCAGGGAATCATCTCCCGGCGAACGTTTCTCAAATCGGCCACCGCGCTCGGATTGAGCCTGCCGTTGGCATCGGCGTTCGAGCGCGGCGCATTGGCCGCGCTGCAGGACGCGCCCGAAGGGCAGCTCAACATTGCGATGCAGCGCGTGCTGGTTTCGCTCGATCCGCATGGAGCCCAGAGTGTCGAGGAACCGACCGCGGTCATCGCCACACACATCTTCGGCACGCTGATGACGCGCGACAGTGCTTCGGGCGACATTCTTCCGTCCCTTGCCACCGAATGGTCGGCAGACGGCAACACGTGGACGTTCACGCTGCGCGAGGGCGTCACCTGGCAAGACGGCACGCCGTTCACGTCGGCGGATGTCCAGAACTCCCTGCAACGGGTGATCGATCTCGAAGGCCCGCTCGGTCCCCTCTGGGCGACGGTCACCGAATCGGGACCCCGGACGATCTGACCGTAACCATCACATGCAGTGAACCGCTCGGCACGGTCCCTGCGAGCGCCACTCTGCTCTACATCACTCCGGCAGCCGGCACCAACGAAGACGGGTTCTTCGACAATCCGGTTGGGCTGGGACCATACAAATTCTCATCCTGGGAACGTGACTCGCAGATCGAGCTGGTTGCCAGCGATACCTACTGGGGAGACGCCCCGGCCGTCGGCACGCTGGTCTTCCGCGACATTCCGGAAGTCGCCGCCAAGGCAACCTCCATCGAAACCGGTGAGATCGATTTCACCTGGGGTCTTCCCGCCGATCAACTGCCGATCCTGGCCGAGAATCCCGATCTGGTCATCGACAGCACGCCGTCATATGCCTATTACTTCAACTGGTTCAACTCCTCGCGCGAGCCATTCACCGATGCACGCGTACGGCAAGCAATGAATTACGCGCTCGACCGCGAAACGCTGGCCAATGACTTGCTGCAGAACGTCGGCGTGGTCGCAACCGCACCGATCCCGCCAACCATTTTCGGCTGGTCGGAGCAAACTCCGTATACCTACGATCCGGAACGAGCCATGTCGCTCCTGGCGGAGGCTGGGTATCCCGACGGGTTCGACACGCATGTCATCTGGGTACCGGGATCAGGACCGCAGGATCGGGAGCTGGTGCTTTCGTTCGTCTCAAACTGGGCGGATATTGGCGTCAATGTCGAGAGCATGGAGATGGAGCAGGGCGCCTGGCTGGAGAAGCTGCTCGCGCTCGACTGGGATATGGACTTCCAGACCAACACGGTTCGCACCGGCGATGCGGACTTCACATTGCGCCGTCTCTACACCTCGTCCGCCAATCGCACTGGCTATGCCAATCCCGAGCTCGACGAGCTCTTGCTGGCTGCCGCGGCCGAATCGGATCAAGACATGCGGCTGGAGCTCTACGCCCAGGCAAACAAAATCATCTGGGACGACGCAGTCGGGATCTTCCCCTTCGATCTGCAGACCAACTACGTCATGAACACGAAGATCCAGGGCTTCGAGCCAACTCCCAGCACGATCCCGAACTTCGCGACGGTCACCATCGCGGAATAGGAGTCTCTACGGGACGGGCGACTCCATCGCCCGTCCCCAGTAGATCGCCATGGCGCACTACATTCTGCAACGGCTTCTCTATGCAGTCTTCGTCCTGTGGGGCGCGTTGACGGTCATCTTCCTGGTGGTGCGCATCCTGCCGGGCGATCCGGCTTCGATGATGCTGGGCGCCGGCGCCACCCAAACCGAGATCGACGCGCTACGCCAGAATCTGGGCCTCGACGCGTCGTTACCAGAGCAGTACGTGAGCTTCATGAGCGAGGCGGCCCGGCTCGATTTTGGCGAATCGCTTTGGCTGCGTCGCCCGGTGCTCGACTCGATCGGAGAGCGTATCGCCGCGACCGGCCGGTTGGCCATCGCCGCGGTCATCCTTGCGGTGGCGATCAGCTTTCCGCTGGGTATCGTCGCGGCGCTCCGGCAACGCGGGCCGATCGACTACGCGGTTTCCGTGCTCTCGCTCATCGGTCAATCGGTACCCGGCTTCTGGCTCGGCATCATGCTCATTCTCATCTTCGCCAGACAGCTCCGATGGTTGCCGTCAGCCGGATCCCAAACGCCTCAGCATCTGATTCTGCCCGCGATCACGCTGGCGCTTCCGCTCGTCGGCGTACTGACGCGGTTGGTGCGCAGCGGACTGCTCGAAGTCATGCACGAGGACTACATTCGCACCGCCCGCGCGAAAGGGATCGCCCCGCATGCGGTTCTGACCCGTCACGCCATGCGCAACATGCTCATTCCCGTGATTACCGTGCTCGGTATCCAGCTCGGCAATCTGCTGGGCGGCGCCGTGATCGTGGAAACCGTCTTTGGCTGGCCCGGTATTGGCCGCTTGCTGGTCGACGCCATCACCAAACGAGACTATCCGCTGGTCCAGGCAGCCATTCTGTTCATTACCACAACATTCGTGCTGATCAATCTCATTGTCGACCTGAGCTACGTCTACCTCGATCCCAGGATTCGGCTACGCTGATGTCTGCCATTACGACCGCAGCCGACGAACAGATCGACTACATCCCGCTCACCGAATCCGATCCTGGGACTCGCTCGCGCGGCAAACGCCGGAAGCGGCAGATCCGGCTGGTGTTGTGGGGTGTTCCGATCATCGTCTTCATTCTGATTGCGATCTTCGGACCGATGATCGTGCCCTATGACTCGGTCACCGTGCGGACCGGCGACCGGCTGAAATCACCCGGAACCGTATTGCGCGATGGCTCCACCGCCTGGCTGGGAACCGATCAGGTCGGACGGGACATGCTGGCGCAGGTGCTGCAGGGCGCGCGCATCTCGTTACTGGTCGGCGCGGCCACGGTTGTGCTGGCTGGTCTGATCGGTATGTTCGTCGGGGTCATCGCTGGGTATCGGGGCGGGTTTCTGGACAGCCTGCTCATGCGGCTGGCCGATATTCAACTCGCCTTCCCATCGATCATCTTTGCGATCATGATCGCGGCCGTCATTGGACCGAGCGTTGTCAATGTCATCATCACGCTCGCCATTACCCGTTGGGTCGTCTTTGCACGAATCTCCAGAGCCGCGGTCCTGAGTGTCAAAGAGCAGGAGTTCGTTACCGCCGCCCGAGCGATTGGCGCCGATGCCCCGAGACAGCTGACCCGGCACATCGTCCCATCAATCATTGCGCCTTTGATCGTGATCGCAACGGTCGAGATCGGGCTCGTCATCATCGCGGAGGCATCACTCAGCTTCCTCGGACTCGGCACTCCACCGAGCCAACCGTCGTGGGGTCAGACGATTGCACAAGGACGCGACTATCTCAACAATGCCTGGTGGATTTCGACCATTCCCGGCATTGCGCTTTGCCTCGTTGTCATTAGTGTCGGCGTTTTCGGAGACCGGTTGCGGGACTACCTCGACCCGCGTATGCAGAAGGGATAACCAGCACACATGCAGCACCGCCGATTTGGAAATTCGGCATTGCGCTCGTCGGTCATCGGGTTCGGTACCTGGCCGATCGGCGGAGCCCGGTACGGTCCGAGCGACGACGCCGAGGCAACTGCCGCCATTCATGCCGCGCTCGACGCGGGCATCACCCTCTTCGATACCGCCCCCACCTACGGCAACGGTCATGCCGAAGAATTGCTCGGAACTGCGCTGACCGGCCGGCGCGATCAGGCAGTCGTGGTCACCAAAGGCGGAATGATCTCAGACGAGAATGCCTTCATCACGGGTCTCGATAGCAGCCGGGAACATCTGGCGCGAGGGCTCGACGAGAGTCTCGCACGGTTGAAGACCGACTATGTCGACATCTACTTGCTGCACTGGCCGGATGGAGAAACGCCCCTGGCTGACATTGCCGCCAGCCTTGGGCATCTCGTGGAAAGCGGCAAGACTCGCGCCGTTGTCGTCTGCAATCTCGACAAGCGTCAATTACGCGAAATTGCCGGTGCGGCGACGGATTCGCCGATCGTCGCGAGCCAGGTTGGATTCAGCCTGCTCGATCGCCGGTGGGCCAATGAGACCTTCGCGCTTTGCGACGAGCTCGGAATCGGCGTCATGGCCTATGGGCCGCTCGCGCACGGGCTCCTGACCGGCGCGTACACCCGCGAAACGTCCTTCGACGATCGTGATTGGCGGAAGGCTGGCGTCATCTTTGGACAGCCGCTGCTGACCCCTGAAAACCGGGAACGGAACCTGCAGGTCATCGACACGCTGGCTGGCTTCGCGGCCGAAAAGAACGTCTCCCTGGTGCAGCTCGCAATTGCCTGGGTGCTGGCACACGCGCCGGTCACCGTGGCCCTGACCGGCGCGCGCAATACCAGCGAGATTCTGGGCTGCGTGGCCGCGGCCGAGGTGACGCTCGATACGGCCGATCTCGCCGCCATCGATACGATCATGCAGAACGCGGCCGGCATGACCGATGTCCTCCCGGCCGGAGGAACCAGCAAAGCAACGGCAACCGCAAAACAAGGAGCATAGAACGACCGTGTCCGCAACGATGCATTACGAACGTGAACTTCCGGTCATCGACGCCGGCGATGTGCTGGTCGTGGGGGGTGGCCCGGGGGGTATCGCCGCGGCGATCGCCTCGGCCCGCAACGGCGCCCGCACAACCCTGGTCGAACGGTTCGGCTATCTGGGTGGGAATCTGACCGCCGGACTGGTCGGACCCTGCATGACTTCCTATAGCCTGGACGGCGAGACCCAGTTGATCAAGGGGATCTTCGAAGAGATGGTCAACCGGATGGAATCGCTCGGCGGCGCGGAGCATCCACGCAATTTCCCGGCCGGAAGTCCCGAGGCCGGATTCATCTCCTACGGCCATGCCCGGGTGACCCCCTTCGATCCAGAGACCGCCAAGTTCGTCGCGCTCGATATGGTTCGGGAAGCCGGCGTTCAGCTCCGGCTCCACACCTTCGTCGCCGATGCAATCGTCGAGGACGGCGCTGTAACCGGGGTCGTTGCGGCCAGCAAGTCAGGACTCGAGGCCTTGAAAGCGCAGATCACCGTCGACTGCTCGGCTGATGCCGATGTGGCCGCTCGGGCCGGCGCCGCCTTCGAAAAGGGACGCGACGAAGACGGTCTGCTGCAACCGATGACGCTCTTCTTCCGCGTCAAGAATGTCAACAATGCGGTCGTCGAAGAGTACGTGCATTCCCATACCGACGATTTCCGTCCATTCGAGTCGCTGGTCATGCAAGCGCGCGAAGCGGGCGAATTCCCGATTCCTCGCAAGGGGATCGGCATGTACCGCACCGGGGAAGACGGCGTCTGGCGAATCAACACGACCCGGCTCCATCGTTTGGATGGCACCAGCGTCGAGGATCTGACCCAGGGCGAGATCGACGGACGCGAGCAAGTGAAGGCGTTGCTCACCTTCTTCCGCAAGCGGCTGCCCGGTTTCGAGAATGTGGAGCTCCTGGATACCGCTTCCATGGTCGGCGTCCGGGAAACCCGCCGGATCGTCGGCGAATATCAGCTGAAGTTGGACGATCTGGCGACCGCACGCGAATTCGACGATGTGATCGCGCTCTGCGGCTACCCGGTCGACATTCACAGCCCAACCGACGACAGCGGCGGCACCGACGGCAAACTGGCAACGGCGAATATCTACCAGATTCCCTATCGATCGCTGGTTCCGCGCGATCTGAATGGGATTCTGGTCGCCGGTCGATCGCTCTCGGCCACCCACGAGGCGCAGGCGGCGGTACGTGTGATGCCCCCGGTGTTTGCCATGGGACAGGCGGCGGGGACCGCGGCGGCACTCGCCATCGAATATGGATCGGAGCCGCGTGCTGTCCCGGTCAAACAGCTCCAGGAGATGATGGTTCGGCAGGGTGTCTATCTGGGCGACAAATACGAAAAGACGCCCGCTGGTTCGCATCGCTAGGCAATCACGCGGATCCGGTACGAGTCGTCGATCCCGGCGGTTTGGGAGATCTCCTGCTGCTCGCGACCCTATTCCTGGCATGGAAGTCGGCGACCAGGCAGCAGGGATCCCCCACTGCGGTCGGGATAACGGCGGTGGGTTCCTGCGGCGTGTTTGAAAAGGGGTCCGGAGCCCGGAGTCCGGAGGAGACCGAAGCAACGAGTTTCGGGGGCCTCAACGGCATGAAGAGTCCGAAACGCGGCGCCCATCACGCCACACGGTGGGCTTTTCAAACACGCCCTAGCTGCCGGCTCCGGACTACGGGATTGCGGTCACCATGGCTCCGTCGGCCTGCACCGAGATGCCACTGAGATAGGACGCCGCCGGCGACAGGAGGGAAGGTGCCAATGCGACCCATCTCCACTGGTCTTCAGGCGCGCTCCAGCGGTATGGTCGTGTTCATCTGGGCGACCTGTTGCTCGACCGTGATCCCCTGCGCCTCGGCGCGTCCTTGTCCAGCGTGCGCACCCGGTCGGTATCGAACCGTCCCGCGCCAGACTATTGACCCTGATCTTCGGTCCCAGCTCCCGGGCCAGCACCTCTGCCATTGCCGCGACACCTGGGCGGAGAACACGGACGTATCCGCCAGAATCGGTTGCCGCACCGAGGACGAGGATGAAGAGCACCGAACCTCCCCTCGATCTTCGGAGTCAGCGCCTGCAGGATCCGAATCGGCCCCCGATCAGCAGCTCGAAGGACTGCGCCCACTGCTCGTCGGTGACGCCCAGCACCACCCGGAGGCGGTCCCCCGCATTGATGAGCATGCCGTCGAGTCCTCGAGCTTGTCATCGACGGCCGTCTGGAGCGTTTCCACCGCGCCCGGACTGGCGATATCGACGGCAACCCAGCTGGCAGCTGGTCCGATATCGGCCGCCTTTCGAGCGAAGCGCCATCCCGCGACATCAGAAGCGCATGAGCGCCCTCGTCCACGAGCACCTGCGCAATCGCATTGCCCAATCCACGGCTACCACCACCAAATCAGGAAACGTTTGTCCTTGAGTCCCAGATCCACCTAGTTTCCTCCCAAACGCTTGACGCGCTCCGCGAATCCATCGATTTCCGATCTGGTCGTAAGTGCGCCCAATTCCAGGTCGTATGTCCGCGATTCACCCGGCTGCAATATGATGAGCCTGCCGCGTTCCCGAGCATCGAGTCGCCCCGCCGACGGTTGGTGCATGGCTCGATCCCGACCACATAGGTTCCCTCCCATCATTCGCCAGACGAAGTGGGCAGAAGTTGATCGATGTCGAAAATCTCGTACGCGCCGATCCCACGCGATTGACGATACCGACTGGCGCCCGTCCATCGGATTCGGCGATGATGTCGTGCTCGACAACCTCCTCGACAAAGGCAGGTTGCGGTGCAGTAAATGTGCGGTAGTTGCCCGGATCGAAATCGCCGGCGCGGAATGGCAGCCCGGGTCGGCACCAGGAGCTCCGAACCCTCATCGACCACGGGGAACCCGATGCTGATGTGATAGAGGAGCATAAGGTGGGTTGATCCCAGCCGGCATTGATGACCTCGTCGTGCAAGGTCAGACTCGAATCGCCGGCACGAGCCTCAGATGCGGCGGCGAAGAAGCAGATTCTCCCCAAATACCGAAGCTTCGCGAGATCTCGCCTTCGGCCCAAAAAGGACCGCATCGTCCTCCCAGCGGGTTCCGTAACCGGTCAACCGCGCCGGACGGTTCGAGACACGCCCATGAAGCCCGAACGACTCGATTTTTTTCGGTGGATAGTGATACTGCTCGGCGGTATCTTCGGCCATGAACAAGGCATGATCGAGTCCGCACGAGGTCAGCAACCACCGCCCCAGTTGCGGAGAAACCCGTTGTCCTGATATTCGCCGTACCAGGGACCGCCGTACCCCACCGGTGATTCCCAGCCGAGCGGGATGCCCTGAAATTCGGCCCGGCCGATATCGAACGCCCGATCGACCAGGACTTCGAAGACGAAGCCGGATCCGGTGCGAACTCCAACACCCGCACGCCACGCTCATTGCCATCACCCAGCGTCACCAAACGCCCCACATCTGATCGAGCCGGCCGGCTCGCTTCAAAAGCTCAAGCCGGGAAAATCTGACCCCCAGAGTTTGACCACGACCTATCTCTTCGGCGAATCGTTCATCGGAAAACCGCCGCGCTGCTCCCTGTTACTCAGACAACCGGAGTCGGTCGCGCGCGACCGCAGCAGATCGTCGAGCAGGTTCAATGCGAAGGCGTCGGGTGTCGGGGCCGGCTGCCGGACAGTTGCATGGGCAATGGCGCCTCCTCCGCCGGAGAATTTCCTTGCGTAATGCAACCCCGGCTCCCGGTTGCGCTTCGAAGACCAGCAATGGCAGCGTCCGCTCGTAGGCCGCTCGTGCTCCGCTCCGGTCGCCATTCCGATGCAGACTGACGATCTCCACCAGCCCTCGACCACGGCAAAGCCGGTCATCGCGCCGGCCGAACCGGCATCGAGCTCGTGCAAGAGCGAAACACCGCCGAGGCCGCCGAAGATCTGATATCCCGGTTCGGCGTCCCGCAGCTTGTTCATCTTGACCGCGGTCGGCGGATCTTCCAGTTTGCAGACCGAGCCGGGCGGCAAGAACTCGTACAGGGATGCAATGAACTCGACCGGCATCTTGACCCCGCTCGAGGTCGGATGGTCCTGCACGGCGAGGGGAATGGTGAGATCGGCCGCGATCTGCTTGAAATGCTCCTTCAGCGCAAGGGCCAGCGGAGCTTCCCGGATGGCGGGGAGACCATGACTTCGCCGCGGCGCCGGCCGCCTGGGCAGCATCCGCGCGCGCCTTGGTCACCCTGGTCGAGTGGTGTGACACCAACCGATATCTGTAGCTTGCCTCCCCACGTTCGAGCGCGGTTGCCAGCACCTGGTCACGCTCGTCATCGCTCAACTGGTCGGCCTCACCGAGCACGCCCAAAACCAGGGCTCCATCACAGCCACCGGCGATGAGATAGTCCATCAAGGCGCACCGACACCGTGGCCAGATCGAGCGATTCGTCCGGCAAGAACGGGGTGGCGGCGATGCAGTGCACACCAGGGCGCAGTCCATTGGTCATCATCATCTGATCTCCTTGCATGTGCGCCTCCATCGAGCGTTCGAGCTGACGTTATTCCACCATACTGCAGGCATCTCGCGATGGAAGGAGGAGCAATCCGTCATGAATCCGCTCGCCCACACACACCGCCCGGGGCGGCAGCCGCGTAAACTCCACGCCGTACGCGACAACGTAGCTTGCGGAAATGCGTGATGGTCGACCGGGACGAAAGCCCGCCGCCGGACGGTTCGGAAATTACCGGAGAAGAAGGCAAAGAGCGGGTCGGAGAGCCTGGACCGGTTGATCAGCTTGAGCGATGGCGTCTTTGCCTTCGCCATGACCCTGCTGGTCGTTACGGTCGAGGTGCCGCAAATGTCCGATGAGGCTGCCCGCACCCGCTTGCACCATGACATTGTGATCTTTGGCCGCAGGTACTGTCCTATATCGTTGGCTTCTTGGTGATCGCCTTTCTGTGGGCCTCACCGGCGAAACTTTGCCCGCATTCAGGACTTCGATGCACGACTCGTCAGACTGAACATCGCGCTCCTGTTGCTCGTTGCCTTCTCCCATTCCCAACCGGGACGCTCGGAGAATACGGGAATCTGGCATTTCCTGCAATTCTCTATGCCGTCATTCTGGCGATGATTTCGGTCCTGTTCATCGTGATGATCGACCACATGGATCGCAATCGCCACCCATGACACGCGGTGGCAGGAACTACGATTTCGCACGCGCGAAGACCAGGCATCTGGTCACCTGCGGAATACTTCTTCTCGATTCCGATTTCGCTGATGTTCCCGGTTTCGGACAGGTCGTTTGGATCCTGCTGATCTTCAATCACCAGATCACGGAATGGTTGTTGCCACATCTCCCCAAGCGGTTTCAGGAACGCGGCCAGTCGTAGAGGCGAGATACCCGGCGGGATTGCTCATCGTAGCAATCAAGTCGAACCGTTGCGCCGAGGCGTCTCCAATGACAACCGAGGATGAGAGCACAAGCGGCGGCGTTCCCAGTGCAACCAGGGCCTCGGCCGTTTGCGATTTGATGGCGTTCGCAACCGCCGCGAATCCGATGGTCGAGCCAGGTCCGACCGGGTCGTCCAGACCATCGATCGAAACCATCGCATCCCCAGCGGGGGTGCAGTTGTCGATGGCGATATCGGCAAGCTCGATGAGCTTCTTCTTTGCCGACGAATGCCGGGAGGACTTCTCGAGTGATCGAACGAGACGACGGCAATCACCGGCAGACCGCGTTCCCGAGCGCCGAGCGCCACATCGATCACCACCGCATTGACCCCACTGCTGGAGAAGATCAGCATCGCATCGTTCGACCAAACGCGAAGTTACGCAGAATGACTTCTGCCAAAGCCTTCGATCTTTCCAGCCACATCGCCGCTTGCCGCTGCCCATTCGCGCCGACGATCTGCGTGTGATTGGTAAGGAGAGCTCGACGATCGGGTGAAAAACCGGGGAAGCTCCCATGCCGTGGAAAGAGCCTCGACCGGGATGCGCGAATGTCCGGTGCCAAAGGCATGCACCAGTCCTCCGGTCCCGATCGCCTGGGTGCAGATCGCTGCGGCCGCGTCGATCGCCTCCAACTGTGTCGTTGCGATCCGCTCGACGATCTTCGCAGCTTCGACCAGATACCGGCCGGACGCCGACTCCGCGCTCATAGCCCGCAACCCCACGTTTCATCTTCACTGGACATTGGCTTCCGGGCTCTCGGCAGCATCGATCTAGTCTTCTTCCTCGCGCCTCATAGGCGGTCTTGGCTCAAAGCGCCGCGCCAACCACTCCGGCTTCGAAACTGAGTTCTGGCGGGTAGAAACTGATCTTGTCGATCTCGGTGACGTGGCAATGTTCCCCGGGCCGATCGTTCGATCTGGCTCCAGTAGTAACCATACGGCTTCAGGACACCACTGCCGAGCACCACCACATTGCTGAGCGCCGAGATCGCATTCGCGACCGCGGACCTCATGTGAAACCCAGCGTAGTCGAGTTAACCCGCCGGGCGATGTGGATCGCCGTCGGCTGCGGCCCACTGACCAGCTCAGGGGTCATCTTGTTGAGATCGTCGCCGATCATCTCGCGCAGGGTCGTCGTCTCCCCCATCACGATCAACCGGTTCGCCGCCTCACCGATGATGGCCGGTCCTGCGGCGTACGCTTCGGCACAGCCCCGGTTACCACATCCGCAGGGTCCGTTCGTATTGACGACCATGTGCCCCAACTTCCCGGCTCCGCCAAGTCCCATATTGACCCGGCCGTGCCACGATCCCGCCACCGATTCCGGTGCCGATTGCATAGCAAAGCGGTTTGCAGACTTTCGCGGCGCCGATTTCGAGTTCGGCGACCGTGAACAGCGCACGTCGTTGATCAGGTAGACCGGGAGACCCAATGCTTCGGTCATGCGCGGCCCGACCGGCACCATCGGCCAGTTCCGGAAGATTCGGCGAAAGATCGTGTAGCCGCCGTCCATGTCGAGCACACCCGGCGCCGCTACCCCGATGGCCCGAATGACCTGATCGGGTTCGGCCAGACCGACGATCTCCCGCGCTCCGGCGATCATCCGTTCGAGCACGGCATCATGGCCATCCTCGTCGGTCTGACTACGACTCCGTTGCAAGACCTCGCCGTCGTTGTCGATCAGTGCAATTTCTGATGGTCGTACCGGCTAATGACCCCGACATAACAAGAATTCGAGCTGGGCATCAGGTCGCGCTCGTTCCGATCCACAGATCGATGGGCTTGCTGCATTCTTGGGAATCTTGAAGGGCAATCGTACAGTCGCGCCAATCCCCGCGGAACGATAGGCCGCGTAGATTGCTTCGAGCGCGATCCGACATCTATGCCGGCGATAAAACTCGGCCTGTCCTTCTGCACGCATCGATGAAATACTGTACTCCGCGGAAGCCGTAGTTCCAGATTTCGTAGACCGTAGGTCCAGCCAGTCGTTCCGCCGGACTTTTCGACGGCGTAGCCGTATCCGACATCGGAGTAGGTCACCAGCGAGTTCCTGCGAATGAGATCCGCACGGGTGTGTCCTCTCGCGCCATGGGATCTGCACGATCGTCCATGCCGCCTCCCTTGGCCCATGAGTTCTCGGGATCACGGCCATTTGGCCGCCGTCGAAGTTGAGCACGGTGACTGCATGATCCTCGCCCTGCGTCTTGTCGCCATGGACGAAGGTGCCGAGGCTATGGTCACATGCGTGATAGCCGCATCGTTCAGCATCCAGCGGGGCGAACGCGATGCCGTGGCACCCCATATCCATCAGCACGCCGCCACCGGAGCGGCTGACATCCCAGAACCAGGGCTGCGCGGTCCGGGAATGCTCCTCGCTTTGCTTGACCAGAAAGATCTCGCCAGCGCACCGCTGTTCACAAGCTCTTTGGCCCGCACGTATTTTCGGCGCGAAGCAGAGTTCAGCATACATGAGCTGCACGCCCGCCTCCGCGCACGCGGCGATCATAGCGTCGGCGTCCTCGAGCGTGGTGGCGAGCGGTTTCTGCCATGCTTACCAGCTTCGGCCGCGGCAATCGCCACCTCGGCATGCAGATCAGTTCGGCAATGCAATCGAGATGAGCATCACTGATCTCGTCGATTTTCTTCAGAGCTCTCGCGGAAGTTCGTCAGCGCGCGGGAATATCGTGCCGCTTCGCGAAATCGACCACGTGGTGCAGGTTCGGAGAGGCTGCCGCGACAACGTCGCAATTCGGCACGCGCGCAAACGATTCCGCATGAATATCGGCAATGAACCGCGAACCGACGATACCGACCTTGACCCGATCCACCCGCTTCCCTTCCTGGGCTACGGATATGGACTGAGCACGTCACGGGTCAGATAGAACCCACGCTTGACGAGATCACTGCGCCTTCGAACGTGCGATCCCCATGTCTGATCGAGATCACGTAGTCGTAGCCGACCGCATAGAGCGCCGCCATGAACTCGGGCCAGCGAACCTCGCCCAATCCGGGCAATCGTGGAATCGCCCAGCGGAATCCAGGCGCCAGAATCCCGTCCCGATAGAGCATTTCCCGGTCGATCCGCATGTCCTTTGCATGGACATGGAAGATCCGGTCCTGAAATCGGTAATCGGGCGGATCTCGTCGATGAACTGCCAGATCAGATGTGATGGATCGTAGTTCAGCCCAAAGTTGTCGTCCGGAATGATCTCGAACATCCTGGTCCAGATCGACGGGGAATAGGCGAGATTCTGGCCGCCCGGCCACGTATCGTCCCACAGCATTGGGCAATTCTCGATGGCGATCTTGATCTCCCGCTCGGCGGCGTACTTGACGATCGCGGGCCAGACTCGAGCGTATTCCTCCAAATTCTCATCTGCATACGTCGTCATATCCGCGCCGATGAAGGTTCCGACGATCGGCACCTCCAACAGAACGGCAGCATCGATCACCTTCTTGAGATGCGCGATCTGCGCCTCGCGTTCGTTTCCCTGCACGCCGAGGATGTTCGGATAGTACGCCAGCGCGGAGATCTCGAGCCCGTTGTCTGTCATCAGCGCAACGATCTCTTTGGCGCCCGCTTTGTCGAGCGTATCGACATCGATATGGGTGACGCCACCATAACGCCGGTCGCTCTTGCTCAACGGCCAGCAGGCGATCTCCAGCATGTCGAACCCGCTTTCCGCGGCCCAAGGGGCCAGCTCGGTGAGCGGAGTCTTCGGCAGCGCCGCGGTCAACAGCCCAAGTTTCATCGTGTCAAACCTCCGTTCGGTCCGGGGCCGGAGTCCGGAGCCCCGGGAAGAAGCTGATCGGATTCCGGATCCCTCGGTCAAACCGGCGGGATCGGCACCCACCGGTTCTCGCGCGCGCTCTGCAGCAACGCCTCGCCCACCTGCAACGAATAGACGCCATCGGCGAAGGTCGGATAGTCCGGCTGCGCGGGCGGCCCGCCCGCTTCGATGGCGGCGTAGACCTTCTTGTACAGCTGTTTGAAGGTATCGGGGAACCCCTCGGCGTGACCGCCCGGATAGTCGGTGGTCGTGCGCGCCGCCGGCGCCAGCAATGCTGGGTCGCGCAACAGGGTCTCGCTCGCCCGGTCGCGACGGCCGATCCAGAGCTCTTCCGGATTCTCCGAGTTGAACGCCACCGACGCGTTGGAGCAATCGACCTCGAAGGCGAGATGGTTCTTTCGGCCGGCACTCATCTGCGACACCGTGCAGACACCGTGGACGCCATCCTCGTAGCGCAACAGGATGGACGCGTAGTCTTCGGTCGTAATGGCAATCTCGTCATAGTCGCTCGGATCGAGCGTTTTCCCGGCGAAGGTCTCGACCGGTTTGGTCGGCTTCTTGCGGGTTTCCATGAGCGTGGCGAAATCGGCGCAGACCTCCGTGAGCCGCTTGCCCCCAATGAACGTCATCAGGTCGAGCCAGTGGGAGCCAATGTCGGCCACCACCCGCATCTCCCCGCCAAGTCCCGGTTCGAGCCGCCAGTTCCAATCGGTTTCGTTGAGCAACCAATCCTGCAGGTATCGCCCATGCATGAGCAGCACCCGGCCAAGCTCGCCACTTTGCACCAACGCCTTCGCCTGATGACACTGGGCATAGAATCGCAGGTTGAAGTTCACCGCGTGGACGATTCCCGCCGCGGTCGCCGCATCGAGCAGCTCCTGTCCCTCGACCGCGTCCATGGCCAGCGGTTTTTCGCAGATGACATGCTTGCCCGCCGCAATCGCTTGCAACGCCATCGGTTTGTGAAGGTAGTTGGGGGTGGTGATATGCACCGCGTCGAGCCCCGGATAGGCCAGCAGCTCGTCGAGCGAGCCAAATGCGCGCGGCAGGCGCATCGCGTCTGCGCGGGCCGCACTGTTTTCCGGTGAGGAGCCGAGAATGCCGACGACCTCGACGCCGATGCGACGCAACGCTTCGACGTGGACCGGACCAATGAATCCGGTCCCGATCACCGCGGCTTTGAGTATTCTGGTCATCGGTTCCTCCCTCAGGCGATCGGCTGGCGAACGCGGCTGCAAGCGGAGTTGCCTGCACGTCCCACCGATCCGAATCCGAACAACGCACTGTTGCGAGAAGATCGCTCGACGAGTTCCGCATGATCGCGTCGTCGCGTCGAAGGCATCCGCTCGCCCCTGCCTCAATAGTCGTCGGAGGCTTCAACCGGCGGTGGAGGAGCCGGCAGACCAGCAGCTCGGGCCTTGAACTCGTCAAGGATCTGTTGGGTCGCCGTTGCCCCCACTCGCGTCACCCCGACATCGAGTACCTCCAGCATCGCATCCAGCGAGCGAATTCCGCCAGCCGCCTTGAGCCGAACGTCCGGAGGAACCGACGCACGCATCAGGATCAGATCGGAAACAACCGCCCCTGTTGGGGCAAATCCCGTGCTGGTCTTGACGAAGTTTCCACCGGCAACCGCAGCGGTTTTCGAGGCAGTGACCGTTTGGTCTTCGGTCAGATAGGCATTTTCGAGGATGACCTTGACCAGGGCCCGGCCGCGCGCCGCCTCGACCACCGCGGCGATATCGCTGCGGACGAAATCGATATTACCGGAGCGCAGCTGGCCGATGTTGAGCACCATGTCGAGCTCGGCCGCGCCGCTGTCCATCGCCTGAACCGCTTCGACAACCTTGGTCTCTGTCGTATTGGCGCCATGAGGAAAACCGACCGTGCTGCCAACTCGAACGTCAGAGCCACTCAGCAACCGGGACGCCAGGGGGACATCGCACGGCCGGCAGCAGACCGAGGCCACGTCATAGAGCACGGCCAATTGCAACCCCGCCTCCACTTCTTGCTCGGTGAGCTCCGGTTTCAGCAGCGAGTGGTCGATTGCCTTGGCAATATCGCGATAGCTATATCCATTGACGGTACCAGTGGGCCACTCGACAGACGCGGCTGAACTCATGAACGGTCCTCCAGGTTGGTATCCAGGATGCCGACAAGCGCAATGCCGGCCGTCCCGGACGGATTCTCGAGCTGATACAAACATCGATCCGAGCGAACGAATTCCTCGGTAATCTCGATCGGCACATCGTGGACGGATCGAGCCAGCCGGCGCAACAGCAGCACGGGCGCGCCTTCCTCGACCTCCAGGAGCTCTCCCACTTCACCCGAAGCGGCCACCGCTTCGATGGTATCGGTCGAATGGTCGGGCGGAACGCCGCAGGTGCCGGCCAGGTATTCATAGAGGGACCCGGTGAGATCCGCGCTGCCAAGACAGGGGCAGATCCGCTCGGGCACGATTGTGAAATCAACGATGACCGGTTGGCCGTCGACCTTGCGAAGCCGCACAATATTGAACACGGCCTCGCCGGGTTCGATCTGGAGCAAGGTGGCCTGCGCGGGATTGGCAAAGATCCGTTCACGGCGGATAACCTGCGTGACCGGGGTGCTTCCCAGCTTCTGAACGGCGTCTCGAAACGTCGAATGCCCGGTCAGCAGCCGCATGACGCGCGAGTCTGCGACAAAGGTGCCCCGTCCGTGATCGCGGCGTAGCATTCCCTCATGCACCAGCTCGGCAATTGCCTGGCGTACGGTCATCCGGCTGAGTCCGGTCATTTGCATGAGAACCCGCTCGGAGGGTATCGGCCGTTCTTTCGGCCATCCTTCCACGAGTTTCCCGCGCAATCGATCACGTAGCTGCTGATAGAGCGGCGTCGGATCGGCCGGATCGATGGGACCCAATTCGAATGAATGGAAATCGTTGCTCAATGCCACGAAAACTCGTCATCCTCTGCACCGAAGATGCTCGAGTGTCACACTCGGCACTTTGTGCCACGTGGCGTTCCGGTTACGTTCAGTTTGCCGGTCTCGTTTCCATTCGGAACACCGTCACTGATTAGGAACACCGTTCGTGCTTACTCAGCCTAGCAAATTTTCGCAGTCTCGCCCGTATCGGAAGCGGATTTCGCGATGGGCCATCGCGTTGACGTTGATCCTGCTGGCGTCCCAGGGATTCCTGATCTGGTCGTTCAGCCAGACTCCGTTCATCCAGGCCGCCCCCGACCTGCCCACCCGGGTTTCGGCGTCCTGGCGTGTGGGAGTCGCGGCCATCGGCGAAAAACCCGCCTTGATACCGACCTATCCGGACGCTCCTGTGCTCTTCTGCGATGGCGTGACCGCCTCGGCCCAGAAGGCGCTCGCTGAAGGTGTAGCGCTCTTGCGCGCCACGGACGAGGGCGCGGCGCTCTACGATATCGTGGTCGAGAATGGGGTCTGTATCGGAACCCAGGATCTCGATTTCAACTCGGCCTACGCCACATCGCGCTGGTCTCCGGAGTCCGGATGGTCCGACAGCGAGATCGTGATCGGCGACTACTATGTCGACTGGCTCTATCCCGATGTCATCGCGGCCATCCTGGCCCACGAGGCTACGCATATCCAACGGGCAGTCGAGGGCACCGCCTGCTATTACGTCAATGCCTGCACGATCCTGCCCAACGGCGTCGTGCTCGAGGAAGAGATCGTGGCGCACGAAGCTGAGACACTGTGGTGGATCGCCGCCTATGGCCGCGACGGGAAAGACCGCGCATTCGCCGCCGATGTTTCCGAGAATCACCTGAAGGCGCACTATCTTCAGGGACCGCAGGCATTTCGTGACTATGTCCGCGAGATACGCTCCGACAAACGCGAAGGAGAAGGTTTATGACGATGCATCCTTGGGTCGAGCGATACCAAGCTCGAATCGGCATTGCGGTGCAAGGCGGCCCAACGGCAGCCGATCCCGATCCGACCGGTACGATCATGCGCGCCGGTCTGCTCTGCGAGGAGCTCGGGTTGGACGGCTTTTTCTTCGCCGATCATCCGGGCTTTTCCCCGGAGGTCTTTGTCCATCTGGCCGCATTGGCGCGGGAGACGCAGCGCATTACGCTCGGCTCGATCGTCTGCTGCATCTATCACCGGCACCCGGTGATGTTCGCACGACAGATTGCCGATCTCGACCGGCTCAGCGGAGGCCGAGCGATGATCGGTCTCGGTATCGGTTGGAACGAACCGGAATTCGCCCGGCTTGGTATGACGCTTCCCCCGGTGCCGGAACGGCAAGCGGCGCTCGCCGAGTATGTCCAGATCGTGAACGGCGTCTACGGCGACGAACCGTTCAGCTTCACGGGTGAGACCTTCTCGACCAGTGAAGCGCATATCTCCCCACGGCCGGTACAGCAACCCCGGCCCCCGCTCGTGATTGCCGGGGGAGGCAAACAGGTGACCCTGCGACAAGTCGCCCGGTACGCGGATGCCTGCAACTTCGGAGCGAGCTCGAATACCGGTTCGGTCAAAGGTCTCGACTCGGTCGCCCAAAGCTATGCCGTCCTGCGACAGCACTGTGACGAGATCGGCCGTCCATACGAAGAGATTCTGCGCACCCACTTCACGGGTTGGTTCTTCATTGCTGAAAACGAGCGCGACGTGCAAGCGAAGAAGGAGAAGTACTTCCCGAACGGCTTGACCAGGGAGCAGGAGTACACGCGTATCTTTGGAACTCCCGATCAGATCGTTTCCTACTGCGCCGAGCTGATCGACGCCGGCGTGCAGTATTTCGTCATGCAAACGCAGGATGCCAGCGATACCGAAAGCATCGAGCTCCTTGGCCGGGAGGTCGCGCCGCGGCTGCGGGCAGAGTCCGGCGGCCGGGGATAACCGATGCTGAATGCGCGAACTCAACCACGTTCCGTACGACGCCGCGTTGGAACGTGCAACGCACCTTTTGTAACCTCCGGCCCATCCACCCTATGCCGGCGGCTACACGAAGCGGGTTTTTCGCGCCGGGAACCCGGACTCAATCGGGTAATCCCAGATCCGCCAGGAACCGGCTCGGTCTCCGCTGCTCGCCGTTGACCTGACGTGCGTGCGTCACGATCAGCAAATCCCGGGCCCGCGTCATGCCAACGTAGAAATGCCTCCGTCCTTCGTCGACATCGGGCTCGTAGGGGAAGACGTATTGGTCGTCTTCGGAGCCGAGCATGATCACGACCGACCACTCGCGGCCCTTGGCGGCATGAATCGACATCATCGCCACTCGGTCCTCATCGGCATGTTCGACATCGGTCGCAACCGCCAGCTCGAACCATCGTACGAATCCCTGCAGCGAACGATCGCTATGGGTCCGCTCGTAGACATCGACCGATTCGAGCCATTGCCGTTCGATCCGCTCCCAGTTCGCATCGGACGCTTCCTGGAAAACGTCGATTGCATCCAACGCCCGCGTCGCATTCCCGAGCCGTCCAGGAAGCGCCAGCACGTCGGCAGCCGACGACGGATCGATTCCCTGCCCCAACGCATACGCCCGCCGTCCGACCACGCTCAGCAACTGACTGTCGAAGTCGTTACGCCCTGACAAGGCGACCGACGCGGCGACCAAGGGGAGCTCTTCACTGAGCAGGGTCGACCGGCGCTCCTGGGCAATCTCTTTCATCAAGCGCACGAAGACCCGCGCGGTCAGCAGGGCGTCCAGATCGGCACGATGCTCCTTGCGCGCCGCGGCTTCTTCTTTGGTCAATGCCGCATCGAGACTCCAGCGCTCGTCCGGATGCAGCCGTTTCCAGATTTTCATCGTGTCGATCGAATAGCGAGGAGGCGCCAGCAACCCGTGCTCGGTACACAGACGCCGCAGCAAGGGAAGATCGAACCCGTCGATGTTGTGCCCGACCAGGGGCGTCTCGCCCACGAACTCCAGGAATGCCGCGACTGCCTCCCCCGGCCCCCGCGCATCGGCGACGTCGCGCCAGCGCAACCCGGTGATATTGGTCACCTGCTGGGTGATCGCACCGGCGCCAGAGGGCCGCACCAGCATCGAAAAGCGCTCGTCCGTGATCCGGCCGTCATCGACGACTACCGCGCCGATCTGCAACAGCTCGGCCGAACCGACATGTGCGCTGGTCGACTCCAGATCGAAGACGACGAACCGCTGCCGCCGCGAGCGATCGAAGAGCTCATCCAACCGTTGGCACAGACGGTAGACGAGCGCCGTGCAGGGAAACGACCTGGCATGCGCTTCGAGATCGAACAGCGAAAAGGTGAAGACCGGCCCGCCGAGCTCCGCCGGAGAGACGACGATGCCGAATCCGTCCTCGATGGTCCGTTTGACAATCGATCCGGCCAGCAGGTGGTCGGGATTGTCCTCGTCGAAGACCAGGCGGATTGGAATCCCCTCCTGGACAACCTCATGGATCGTCTCAGCCACCGAATCGACCGCTTTCGAAAGCTCGTGCAACGTCGCCAGGAGGTTGCCCCGCTCCACCGCGGGAATCGGATCGCGCCGCCGCCGCACCAGGGGCAATACCCGTTCGACCCCGGACCGGGCATCGTCGACACTGCCGACCTCGACCGTAAGCGCCTTCAGAAAACGCTCGATCCCCAGAGCGCCCAACGGCGTCACGGTCGACCGGAGAAGATCGGGGCGGGTAGCCAGCTCGGTCAAGCGCAGATCGTTTCCCCGGGCAGCCGTCCGGAGCTGCATCATGGTGAGCTCGTCCACCAGCACCCGTGGCCAGTTGACCGCCGGTTCGAAGGTGCGGTCGTCGAGCGCGGCGATCAGCTGCAGATAGCGAAATCCCTCGACCACCAGACGGTCGTCATAGAAGCGATTCTGCTGGACACGCGTGACCGGAATGTCGTTCCCGAGTAGGACATCCTCCATCACATTCGCACGGTTATGCGTGCGATAGACGATAGCGAAGTCGCCGTACGCCTTCCCCTTGCGTTTGCCGGTCTGGATCGCTTCGAGAATCCAGTTTGCCTCGTCGACATCCGAGACAAGATGCTTGACCCAGGGTGGGTTCATCCCGTCATTGACCGGACGGCTGTCGACCGATCCGTCTCCGGACCGGATCAGCTGGTTCGAGGACTGCACCAAGCGCGCGCCAGACCGGAAATTCTCCGTGAGCTCGAACGACACCGGCGCGTAGTCCGATCGAAACCGCTGCAACATCGCTCCGGCGTCAGCGCCGCGAAATCCGAAGATCGCCTGATTCGGATCGGCCACTGCCAGAACCTGCCGGCCCGGTCTGTTTCCCGGCGCCAGTGCGCTCAGCAGGCGATATTGCTCGAACGAGAGGTCGTGGTACTCATCGACAAAGACGAAGCGGAGCTGGTCGTGCAGCGGCTCGCGCACGCCTTCGCTTTCCCAGACGAGCTCGGCGGATTTCACGATCAGATCGTCGAAATCCAGCAGGTCGAGATCTCGCATCTGTTGCAGGTACGAGGCCTCGATAGCTTCCATCACCGTCTGGTCGAACGGCGGTTTCTGCCCCGCCGAACCGGGATTACATTTGCGGTGACTGATCCAATATCCAGCGCGGCGCACCCAATCCGGCCGGTCACCGTGCACGCCCGCCTTGACCCCCGCCGCCAGCAGGAGATCCGCGCGGCGAAAATCGTCGCAGATCTGGAAATGCTCGGAAACGCCAATCTCCGGTCCGTGTTTACGCAGGAAATCGTACGCCCAGCTATGCAGCGTGGACGCACGCACATGCGGGCTGGCGTTGTCAGAAATACGTGCGTTCAGTTCCCGGCCGGCTTTGTTCGTATAGGTCAGCGCGAGGATTTCTTCCGGTTCGGCGTGCTTCGTCCGAATCAGCCATTCGATACGCTGCGCAATGGTGTGGGTCTTTCCGCTGCCGGGTGGGGCGATGACCAGCATATGCCGATCGAGTCGCTCGTAGTGAACGATGCGGCGCTGGCTGTCTGATAATCCGGGCATAACGCAAGACGCCTGTGTGGCGCGGAGTATGAACGCGAAGCGGGCAACTCCAGAGAGTCTAGTCCAGGAGTGAAAACGAAGCACATGCGCGATTCGTCCATCATCTATGCCCAGGAGCTCGATGTCGCAAAACATGCAGCTCGCACGGCCGGAGCGGCTGTGCTCGACTTCTACACGGCGCAATCGGCCGAATCGTATGTCAAGCAAGATGGATCGGTGGTTACCGATGCGGATCTCGCCGCTGATCGCATCATCCGCGAAACGATCCTCGACGCGTTTCCGAACGATGCGCTCCTGACCGAAGAGGGCGCTGACGACGAAGCGCGTCTCTCCAATTCGCGGGTCTGGATCATCGATCCCATCGATGGAACCAATCAGTTCGTCAGCCGAACGGGCGAATTCGACATGCTGATCGCGCTCGTCATCGATGGCCGGCCGGTCGTCAGCGTCATGTATCAGCCGACCGAGGATTTGCTGCTCTCCGCCACAACCGGCCACGGCGCCGGCATCGAGCGCAAGGGAACAAAGGAAGCACTCCGGCTGATTCCACTGCCCCAGGATCAACCACCCCGGCTGATGACCTCGGTCTGGCTTGGTTATCCAGAGAACTTCTCCTTTTTCGAGCGAATGGCGGTCCGGCTCGGCGCCCCCGCGCCGCAGGTCTCTCAGGTCGGCATCTCGGTTCGGCGCATCATGCCTGGGAGTCAGGCCGCCGATTCCGTTGTCGGCTACAAACTGGGAAGCACCATCGATGACCAGACCTTCGCCTGGGAGTGGGATTTCGCCGCGCCTGACCTGATCATCCACGAAGCCGGCGGCTCGATGACCGATCTCCGGGGAAACCTCCACCACTACAACAAGCGCATCCCCCGGAACGAGCGCGGGGTCATTTTCTCAGTCGATCCCATCACCACCCGGCGGGTCGTCGACGCGATCGAAGAGGAGTTAGGAGCTGAGATTTAGGAGTTCGGTGGTGGGAGTTGGGTGTTAGGAGTTGGAGTCCGGAGCCCGGAGGAGACCTAAGCAACGCGTTTCGGAGTCTCAATGGCATGAAGAACCCGAAACGCGGCGTCCATCAGGGCGCACGATCGGCTTTTCAAACACGGCCTAACTCCTAACTCCCAACTCCTGATTCCTAAAGAAGACCTGCGGCGGCTTCGTCGAGAATGAATGTGACGCGGTCGGGGGCCAAGCGCAACCACGAGGCCGGGACCTGGGCGGACATCGGATCACGCAGGGCGCGCCGGATGATCTCGGCTTTGCCGGCCCCATGGGCGATCAGGACGATCCGGTCCGCTTCCAGCAAGGTTCCGACCCCGACCGTCATGGCCTGGGTTGGCACGGTCGCTCCGTCGAAATACCCAGCAGCCTGATCGATCGATTCCTGCGTCAGATCGATCACCCGGGTACGCGAATCGGCTTCGGAACCAGGCTCGTTGTACGCAATATGTCCGTTGTTGCCGATTCCCAACACCGCCAGCGCCAGATTGCCCGCGCTGGCGATCGCCTGATCGTATCGATGCGCGGCCGCATCGGGATCGGGATCGTCGACCGGCAACGTGCGAACATGGTCCATCGGAATTCCGGCCGGCTCGATCAACGTCCGCTTCAACCATGCCGTGAGCGTATTGGGGTTGTCGATCGTCACACCCAGATACTCGTCGAGGCAAAAGAGCTCGAACCGCGTCAGATCGAGCGTGCCGTTCCGGGACGCATCGATCAACGCATCGAACATCCCCACCGGCGTACTACCGGTTGGGAGCGAGATTGGCGCGGTTGGTCGCGCGGTGAGCACCTCGGTGACGATCTCGGCCGCCATCCGGCTCATCTCGCCCGCATCTTTTACGATCACCAGTGTGGGATCCTGCGTCATCCCGAAGCTCACTCCCTCATATCCGTCTATCCATCAGCCGGTGATAATACCCTGCAGCGACGGCGCTCCGGCACGGCCAACCGCGCTTCGACCATTCGCCGCCGGTGACCGTTGGCGTATCGCGCACGCTACGAAATCAAGGAATCGGACCGCCCTACCCATGTCGATATCCAGCAAGATCGCAACCGCACTCGAACAAATCGATGACTGGATCGGGGAGTCCGGGGTTCCCGGCGCCGCCGCGGTGATCTGGCACCGGGGCGAGATCGCCGGTCGTCGTTACGCAGGCGAGGCCAAGCCCGATGTACCAGTCGATGAGCAGACCCTGTTCGGTTTGGCCTCGGTAACGAAACCGATGACCGCGGCCACCGTGATGACGCTGGTCGAGAACGACGAGATCGATCTCGATGCCCCAGTCGCGACCTACCTCCCCGAGTTCGCGACCGGGTCGTCGAGCGACGATACCCTCCGCCATTTGCGTGAAACGATCACGGTGCGACAGGTCCTCTCGCACACCTCTGGACTACCGGAAGACCTCCCACGGGGAACATTCAGTAGTCGTGAGGCGCCCACCCTTCGGGAGATCACCGATGCGATGCTGCGACAGCCACTCTGGACCGAACCGGGATCCGAGCTAATCTACTCGAATACCGGGTACGGTATTCTCGGCCGGTTGGTCGAGACGGTCAGCGGCCGGGATTTCTGGGATCTCACCTGGGAGAATGTCTTCGAACCGCTGGAGCTGCACGACACGATCGCGCGGCCCGGTCCGGAGCTCGATGACCGTATCGCCCGCATCCGCGATGTCTACGGTCAAGGCAGACCGACCGAGTCGTACAACAGCCAGTACTGGCGCGATCTGGCCATCCCTTGGGGTGGACTTTACGGTTCCCCGGACGACGCCGTGCGTTTCGCGGCGACCTTCCTGCGACACGGCGACGGATTCATCCTGCCCCAGCTGGCCGCCGAGATGATCGCCGACCAGGTCCACGGGCTGCCGGGCGAGGTCCAGGCAGCCCGTGTCAAATGGCCGGTTGCCTCCTGGGGACTCGGTTGGGAGATCAAAGGGCAGAAAGCAAAGCATTGGACCGGGAATCTGACCTCGCCCCAGACCTTCTGCCATTTCGGCGCCGCGGGGACACTGCTCTGGGCCGATCCGACCATCGATCTCGCCGCCGCTATCTTCGCCAACCGCGCCACGTTCCATCTCTGGCCATTCGTGCCGCCGCGTTGGGCAACGCTATCGGACGCATTGGTGAACGCCGTCCAATAGGAGCCGTGGCTGTTCTATTGGGGCGCCTTCCAATCCGGGGGGCCGGAACCCCAGTCTTCCAGATCGCGCGGGCCGAATGCCCGCGGCAACAGCTCGGAAAACGGAACCAGCATGGGACCGGCGATGGATGAGAAGATCATCCAGAGCTCGTCGTCTTCTGGCTTGAATTCGTTGATCACCTGGCGGCAGGCCCCACACGGCGTCACGGTCTCCACGCGCGGCGCATAGACGGCAATGGCCTGGATCGTGCGAATTCCGCCGGCAACCGCCGTGCCGATGGCGACCCGCTCGGCGCAGTTGGTCAGCGGATAGCTTGCATTTTCGACATTGCACCCGGTTACGACTGTGCCATCGTTGGCCAGGAGCGCGGCGCCTACCGGAAAGTTCGAATATGGTACGTATGCCTGCTCAGCCGCGCGAACGGCGGCGTCCATGAGCGTTTGGACCATGTCATCATTCGGTTTCGCGCACACGTTGCCTGCTCCTCTACCCGTTATCCTTTGTGACCGAACGACCGATCGATCGTCTGGAAAGCCACGCATCATGACCGATCCCATCGTACCCATTTCTCTCCGCCTAGCGGCCTTTCTCAACGAAGCCCTCGATCTGCAGGAAGACCTGAATACCCTGGCAGAGGAGATCCTGCCGTTCAAGCAGGATCTGAATGCCGGAATTTCGACGGTGGAGCTCGAATCGTCGATCGGACCGGCGGCGTTTCTGATCTATCACTACGAGCTCAATACCAACGACGAGGACGGACAGCCCGGACGACAACTGTTCCAGAGCGACTTACGCACACTGGAACGCGCTGCCACGCTGAACACTCCCGGGCCGCGCATTCTGGCGCATGCCGTAACCGAGGACGAGGCGTACATTCTGGCAACCACCCCGGCCACGCATCGGGCGTTGACCGGCGCTGGACCGGATGAGACGCCGAAAGAGATCCCGGAAGAGGAACGCGACAACGTCCGCAAGGAGGCCGCGGCCAATCTGCTCCGGCTCCTCTCCGAAGCCAACGCAGAAGCTCGCGACTGGCTGGCGGCCATGCAGCTCTCCGGCGAAGTCGAATCAGCCGACCAAGTCGATTTCCATGCCGAGGAGACCGGGCTGGCGCTCTTCCTCCTGGACGAAAGCAACATCCGCCAGCTGCTGCAGGTGCTGAATCTCATGGTGCAGTCGGCCCGCGCCGGGCTGCCGGACCAGAACGGCGCCGATCCGGTTTGAGGCACGCGGTCAGCAGTCAGCACAAACCTACACTGGACACTGGACGATTCTCCGGCCCTTCACCTTACTCGTCTGTCGATGCCTCGGCGCGGGCGTATTTCTCCTGCCAGGCAGCCGATTGCTCAGGTGAGACCCGCCAAAGAGCGAGGTCGCCTCGGCCAGGAGCAGTCCATCCGATGCACGGCGGATGGTTGCCGTGACCTCCGCCGTACGACTGGTGACCTTGGCGATCTCGGCGCGGGCGATGGCCGGCACGCCGATCTCGACCGGTTTGCGGTAGGTCGTGCTCAGCCGCCCGGTAACCGCCCAGATGCCGGCATTGGTCACCGCCCAGGCCATAACCTCATCGAAGACCGTCGAGATGATGCCGCCATGCACCATTCCGTCGTATCCCTGATGGTTCACCTGCGGAGTCCAATGCGAGTTGACCGCGCCATCGGGTTCGGCCATGAAGGTCAAATGGAGCCCCCACGGATTGTCCGCGCCACAACCGAAACAGTTGTGATCGTCGCGAACGGCAAGTGGGGTACCAGACAAAGATTCGGTCATAGGTCGTATCCGTGGCGGAATGGTTTACCAATGGTTTACCAATACAGTAGGGTTGCAGGTGGCACCTGAACGCCACAAAAGGAACCCGATCATGTCGCAAAACTACCACCAACCACCAAATTCCACTGCCGATCAGATCCAGGAAGTTAGTCTCGCCGAGGCTCAGGCGCTGATCGCCAATCATCTTCCCGTTCTCGACGTCCGCGAGCCGGTCGAGGTCGAACAGGGGATGCTGGAGGGAGCGGTTCACATCCCCCTGGGCCAGGTCGCGGATCGGATAACGAGCGAGCTTCCCGAGAAATCTACCCCCGTGTTGATCTACTGCGCCGGCGGGGTCCGCTCGTACGCGGCCGCCGAGATCATGAAGACACTCGGGTACGAAGATCCGATCTCGATGGAACCCGGCTTCAACGGATGGAAGAACGCTGGGCTCCCGTGGGTCACCCCCGGGCCGTTCTCTCCGGCGTTGACCGCGCGCTACAGCCGTCATCTGCTCCTCCCCGAAGTTGGCAAGGAGGGGCAGGAACGCCTCCTCGCCAGTCGAGTGCTGGTCGTCGGCGCGGGCGGGCTCGGTTCGCCGGCACTCCTTTATCTCGCCGCCGCTGGAGTCGGGCATATCGGAGTGATCGACGACGACCTGGTCGACGAGAGCAATCTGCAACGCCAGGTGATCCACGGAACCAGCGATATCGGTGCTCCCAAGGTCGAATCGGCAATGAAGGCGATCGCCGAGCTCAATCCAGATGTCGAAGTGATCCCGATTCCCGAACGCCTGTCAAGCGACAACGTGCTCGATCTGGTCGGCTCGTACGACCTGGTCGTCGACGGGGCGGACAACTTCGCGACCCGGTATCTGATCAACGACGCCTGCGTGCTCCTTGGCAAACCGAACGTGCATGGCGGCGTCGACCGATTTCGCGGACAGGTGACGGTCTTTTCGCTTCCGGACGGTCCGTGCTACCGTTGCCTGTTCGATGAACCGCCGCCGCCCGGCACCGCCCTCAACTGCGCCGAAGCCGGAGTGCTTGGCGTTCTCCCGGGGATCATCGGGCTGATCCAGACGGCGGAGGCATTCAAGCTGATCCTGGGAATCGGCGAGCCGCTGATCGGCCGCCTGCTGACCCTGGACGCGTTGCCCATGACATTTCGCGAGATCGCGATCCGCAAAGATCCAAACTGCCCGATGTGCGGTCCCAACGGGCCCAAGACCCTGGCCGGAATCGCGTACTCCGAGTTCTCTTGTGCCATACCGGGGAGTTAGGAGTTGGGATTTGGGAGCGCGCAGACCAAAACGGTTGCCACGTTGAGCCGGTCTACGGGGCCACGCCGTTATCGGCCTGCGGCCGATCGCCGGGCAGAGACGCCCAGCGCTACGATCATTGGGGTGCGCTCCGTCGCCTGAGATCGGGCTCTGCTTCTGGACATTCCGTCGTCTCGACCGAAGTGGAGAGGCCTCCTCGCCGCAGCGAACGGGTCCGGGAACTCAATGTTTCCAGCCCCGCCACTATCTCCTATTTCCCATTTCCTAATTTCCAGAACTTGCCCGCACGATCAGCCACCCTTGATCCCGCCTTCGGTCAGGGAAAGCGGATCGAGCAGCTCGTCGAGTTGTTCCATCGAGAGATCGGAGAGCTCCCTGGCGACATCCTTGACCCACTTGCGATTCTCCGCATAGGCGGTTTTGGCAATCTTCGCGCCCAACTCGTATCCGAGGATTGGGTTGAGCGCGGTCACCATGATCGGATTGCGGTCGACCAGATCGGCAATATGCTCGGTATTGACCGTGAAGCCCGCCATCGCCTTGTCGGCCAGCACTTCTGACGTCCTGGCCAGCAGCTCCGTCCGGGTGCAAGAGGTTGCGCGATCACCGGCAGCATGACGTTCAGCTCGAAGTTGCCCATCTGCGCGCCGATCGCAACCGAGGTGTCGTTACCGATCACCTGGGCGCAGACCATCATGGTCGCTTCGGCAATGACCGGGTTGATCTTGCCCGGCATGATCGAGGAGCCTGGTTGCAGCGGCGGCAGTACGATCTCGGCGAACCCAGCCTGCGGCCCGCTATTCCATGAAGCGCAGATCGTTGGCGATCTTCATCAACCCAACCGCATACGCCTTCAATTGACCGCTTAGCTCGGCCGCCGAATCCATCGTCGCCTGCGCAGCAAAGTGATTGCGTGCCTCGACGAATGGGAATCCGGTCATCTTTGCAAGCTCGGCAGCCACACCCTTCGCGAATTCCGGGTGGGCATTGATACCCGTCCCCACCGCGGTGCCACCGATCGCCAGCTCGGCAATGCGCGGCAGCGTCGATTCGATCCGCTCGATCGCCAGCTCGGCTGCGCGCCCGCAGCCCCCGGCTTCCTGGCCGAAAGCGTCACCGGCGTGGCGTCCATGAGATGCGTGCGGCCGGTTTGACGGCCTCCTTGAGCTCGCCGGCACGTCTCGGTCACCGCCTGCAGGTGCTTGAGCGCCGGGATCGGGCTCAGTTGCTTCGAGCGCCGCGGCAACGTGGATCGCGGACGGGATCACATCATTGCTGCTGGCTCATGGTGACATCGTCGTTGGGGTGGATCTTGACCGCGCCCTTGGCCATCGCGTTCGCGCGGTTGGCGATCACCTCTGGCGTTCATATTGGTCGAGGTGCCAGACCCGGTCTGGAAGATGTCGATCCGAAGAGTGGTCGTCCCAGTCTCCGTTGGCCACCTCCTGCGCAGCCGCGACGATGAGATCGACCTTCTCCGCCGGTAGCAGTCCCAATTCGCCGTTGACCGTCGCCGCGGCGGCCTTGATCAGGCCGAGCGCTCGCAGAAAAGACCGCGAAAAGGCAACTCCGCTGATCGGGAAGTTCAGGATGGCCCGGGCGGTGGTGGCGCCGTAGAGCGCATCGCCCGGGACCTCCATCTCGCCCATGCTGTCCCGTTCGATTCGCGCGCGCTGTTCTGACATCGATTACTCCTCGATTTTTTGTTCGAACACGATCGTCATGGGGGCATTCTACCGGGCAGCTCATATTGTCGTATGCGACAAATCGCGTGCCTTTCAGGCACGGATGCATGTCCGTTCACACGGCAACACGATTGCTTCCCCAACGTCTAAGCCGGCGCATAGGGCAATTTTGCCAACTTGCCCGTTCGTTCAGTTGAAGATCGCGTTCTTGTCCGATAGCATCGTTGACATTGAGGCGAAACGGAGCAGAGGGTGGCGCTCGCGCCCTGGCGCGCGGCCCTTCTCTTCGTGAGCCTGAATTTACTTCCCTGGGGTGGGGAAGCTTGGGAGTGGCAGCGGCCCGCTCGACGGGTCACAAGGGGTGTGCGATGCCGGTACTCCGCAGGTGCGGCACATGTATTCATCATGTCTCTGGATCGAAAAGCTGTCTGGGTGAATGCAACCACCCGAAACGCCGATCCGAGGGCGGAGTCGCTCTTCTGGTGCGCAATGCAGAACTGGCGTGCCGGACGAGCTGGGGGAGCGATCTCTGGGAGCCGCAGCCGGGGGACTTTACGCTCGACGTGAAAATCTGGGGCCCCTTCCGGGCCGATGCCGCGGTGGATGACTACCCGGCGGACCTGATCGGGTTGCTGATTTCGATGCTGGACGATTGAATGTAACCGGGTTCTGAGTCTTGGGTCTCGTGTCCTGAGAAGATGAACTGGCTTGAGCTCACGCAGGCGTACGCCATGGACGGTTTATCTGTCGCACTGCAGTCCTCGTTCGATGCAATGAACCCGGGAAGCCTCCCGGGTTCATTGCATCTGTGGCTGCGTATATTGGGCACGTTGAGGAACCCGAACACGTCGATCTCCGATACCGGGTTTCTCTTCGGGCCCGTCGTCCGCTCAGGACTCAGGACCTCGCCACCCATCCCTATCCCATCGTGAGGGCGCGCTCGGGCTCGACCACCACGATCACCCGCTCGTCACCTGGCTGATTCCACGGGTACTTATCCTGCCTCGAGGTACTTCTTGGCCATCGAGTCGATGAACGCCTTGTCGGGATCTTCGATGAATTCGACGACCTTGCCGCGAATCTCCATGTACCGATAGGGGTTGGCCGGATCGACGATCGACAACGCGATACGATTGTCCTTGTGAAGATTCCTGTACTTCTGCCGCGCCTTGGTCTGGCTGAAGCTGACCCGTTTGCCATCCCATCCGAACCAAACCGGGTTCACCTGTGGGGAGCCGTCCGGACCAATGGTGGCGATATCCGCCAGGGCGGTCGAATCGAGCAGATCCTGGTGCGACGCAGGAATAACCGAGTGCTCAGACACGCGTGTTGCGCTCCTTTTTCGATAAAGAAGAAATCGACAATGGCTAACTTTTGATTAGCTTGGTACGTAGGATAACAGAGCGCGCAGTTTGAGGAGCCCGGAGCCCGGAGCCCGGAGCCGCCCGGAGCCCAGGCCAGCGCCGGAGCCCGGGCCCGGAGCCCGGAGCCCGAGCCCGGAGCCCGGAGCCCGGAGGATTGTCCAGTGTGCGATGTCCCAGAGTCCAGAAAATCCGCACTGGACGTTGGGAGTTGGCCCTCTAGACGGTGAAGTCGGCCGGTCGAGCCCTGAGCGGTACCGGCGCTGGTTCGGCCATGGAATCCACCTCGGGCGGACGGTAGTCGGGCGACTGATGGCGGAAATAGGTGTTGTACAACTCCGAGTACTGTCCTCCCGAGCGCATCAATGCGTCGTGAGTCCCCTGCTCCACGATCCGGCCGTGATCGAGCACGACGATCCGATCGGCATGGCGTACGGTCACCAGGCGATGTGCGATCGCGATCGAAGTTCGATCGTCCAGGACGGTATCGAGCCCCTCCTGAATCTGCGTTTCGGTCAATGGATCGACACTGGCGGTCGCCTCATCCAGCACGACCACCCGTGGGCGCTGGATCAGCAACCGCGCCAGCGCCACGAGCTGGCGCTGGCCCATCGAGAGCGCGCGTCCCTGTTCGCCGGCCTGGGTTTCCAGTCCATTCTCGAGCACGTCGAGCCAGTCGCCGCCGCCAATTCGCTGCGCCGCCTCGTTCACTTCGGCGTCGGTCGCATCCTGACGCGGATAGCGGATGTTGTCGGCCACCGTTCCGGAAAAGAGGAATGGCGTCTGCGGCACCATCCCAATCTGCCGCCGCAGGCTCTGCAGATCGAAGGTGCGAATGTCTTTACCATCGAGCAGAATCTCGCCACCCTGGAACTCGTAGAAGCGCGCGATCAGCTTGCCCAGCGTCGACTTGCCTGCGCCCGTGTGCCCAACCAGGGCAACCATCTCCCCCAGACGGATATGCAGGGAGAAGTCCTGGAGAACCGGCTGCCCCTCCACATAGGCGAAATCGACATGGCGAAACTCGATCTCTCCCTGAAAATCGACCAGCTCGTCATCGGCGATCTGCACCACACGCGGCGCCGCATCGATAAGCGCGAAGACACGCTCCGATGCCGAAAGCCCCTGCTGGAACTGACTCCAGAACGAAGCAATACTGGTGAGCGGCAACCAGAAAAGCGCAATAACCTGCAGGAAGAGGTACCAGTCTCCCGCGCTCATCGAGCCGTCGACGACCAGCCGTCCACCAAAATAGAGGATGGCGACGGTGCCGAACCCAGAAACGATCAGGAGAATGGGAAAGATCCCGCTGTAGATGTAGCCCTGCCGCAGGGTGACGTCATATGCCTGCCGGTTGACGTCATCGAATTCTCGATAGACCTGTGCTTCCTGCCGGAAGTTCTTGGCCACCGAGATCCCGCGCATCGTCTCCTGGATCGTCTTGTTGACATTGGCCATCGCCCGCTGGGCGCCGGTGGAGGTCGAGCGCGCGATCTTTCGGAATGCCAGGGCAACCGCCATGATGACCGGCGCCATCGCTAAGGCGATAAGCGCCAGCTTCCAGTTTCGGTAGAAGAGAAAGCCCGCGACGAACACCACCAACAGCACCTGACTGGCCAGATTGAGCGTCAGGGTGACGACATTGGCGAACTCGTCCGTGTCCGATGTAACCCGGGAGACGATACGGCCCGACTGCTGCTCATCGAAGAACGACATATCGCGGCGCATGGCCGCTTTGAACGCGGTCCACCCGCAGATTGCGAACGACATTGCCAACTACCTGCGCCGAGCGCGATTGCCGACCATAGTTGAAGAGCCAGGAACATCCCCCAGCGACCAGAATCGCGACGAAGAGCAGGTAGAGCCGGGGACCGAAGAGATCGCCCGACCCATCGAGCTGGTTGATCGTGCTGGAGATCAGCACGGGTAGCAACGCGTCCATCGCCGAATTGAGCAGAATCATCACAACGATGACTGCCATGGCGCGGCGTTGCGGTGTGAAGTACTTGAGAATGCGCTCGATCAAGCCACGGTCATCGTACGTGCGGTCGTACGATTCGGCGTCGAGCCCCTCCATGATAAAGCCCACGAAGAAACCCTCCAGCCCGCTCCCGGGCAAGAGTGGAAGTCTAGCGTGGATTTGGATTGGCAGTGATCGAAACCGAAACCCGAACCGGTGCGCGACTACGCGATTCGCCGATCGGGGCGCCGATTCAGCGCACAGGCTCCCACGGAGCGTCCCGATCGAGGCGATTGGCCGCCACTATGCGGTCCGATCCAGAGCATAGGGCGAGAAAAGACCACGAAATCCCCGTACGGTAGCGCGCATGCGCGTACAATCGTCGGTCGAGTTATCTATGACATGATCTTGCATCGAATCCCGGAGCTCACATGAATCGATTCCTCAAACGTTCTCTTCTGCTCTTGCTCCTCCTCGGTCTGCTCGCCGTCCCGGAGCATGTCACGATCGCCCAGGACGACGCCCAGGCACAGCTCGACGCAACGGCCGCGGCCATGCTGGAGCTGCAGTCGTTCCACTTCGCGCTGGAAACCACCGCCGGCAAGACCGTTTTCCAGGACGCAGTGGAGCTTCGTGGGGTCGAGGGAGATGTCGTCCGCCCATCCGATTTTCAGGCGAAGGTATCGGTGCATGTTGCGATTCTCGATCTCACCCTCGAAGTCGTCGGTCTGGACGGCACGATCTGGGTGAAGAACCCGATCGGTGGCGGTGATTCGTTCATCCAGCTCACCGGCGCCGGATCGGAATTCGACCTTCCCCCCATGGATCTCATCAATCCCGACGCGCTGGTTCAATCGGCGCTGAGCTTCCTGGAGAATCCAGCACTCGCCGGGACCGAAGACCTTGACGGGCAAACGATGACTGTCATAACCGGAACCTTCGATCCCTCGCGTCTGGTCAGCACGGGTACGCCCGCGATCGAAGGCGAAGGTTTTACGATCGCTGCTGCCAGCGAGCCGCTGGACGTCAAACTCTGGGTCGACGATCAGGACCGGCTCACCCGGATCGACTTCGTCGGCCCGCTTTTCAGCTTCGAGGAAGGAACTGGACGTATCGTCCGTTCGATTACGTTCTCCAATTTCAACGGCGACATCACGATCCAGAATCCAGCAGCTTCCTAACGTGAGCGGACGTACGACGATGTCCCGACTGCGCAGATTCCCGACAGCTATTCTGATCGTCATTCTGGCTGCCACCAGCTTCGCCGGAGGCCTCACGCTCGGACCGCCGGTCTCCGCACAGGAGGTGGGCGATCCCGCCGAGCAGCTGCTCATGGATGCCGCCGAGCGAATGCTCGGGTACCAGACCATGAAGTTCGATCTGGTCTACGAAAAAGGGAGCACCAATCTCTTTACCGGCATCAAGATGACCAAAGCGTCCGGCGCCATCGAGCGTCCGGGGAAAATGGAGGCAACGGTTCAAACCAAGATTGGGTTCGTCAAGATCAATATCAAGGCAACGGTCATCGGCGACAAGGCAGAAGTGCGTGCGGTCGGCATCAACGAGGATTACACCCTTCCCAGCAGTCTGGCGCATATCATTGCCGACCCGGTGCTCCTGCTGCCCGATCTGGTCGGGGCAGTTGAGAACCCGGTCGTCTCTTCCATCGAGACGACCAAAACGGGAGCGCGGATCATCTGGATCACTGGGACGTTCAATCCGGCCCTCATTCAGGATGACGCGGTTCGTGGATATGCCGAGTCGCTCGGCGCGCGTCCCGTTGATGTCGCAATCAATGAAGATGGGCTCATCTCGTCTGTTCGGATTGGCGGGAGCTTCGTTTCCTACGACTCGAACGATGTCGTGCGACGGCTCGACATCTACGGCTACGGCGAACCAGTCGATATTTCCGGCTAACCTCGGCTGATCTTCTCCGGCGGCAGACGTCACCGCCGGTCAGCATTGCCAGCAAGGTTGGCAGCGGTCATCGTGTGACGCCACTCGTAAAGCAGCGCAGCGTGTCAGCAACAGAGTTTTCGGTCGAAGGACAACAATTGAGCAATCGCCGGAGCGCCGGCAGGTGGATTCGCTGGCATCTCACGCGGTACAAGCTGCTGCTCTTCGCGGCCGTTGGGGGGATGATTACCCAGAACATCCTGGGCAGCGTCCTTCCGATTCTCGTCGGAGCGGCATTCACCGCGGTCCTCGAGACTCCGCCCGACGGCGGCCGCTTGACGACGATCGCCATCGTCGTGCTCGTCACGATCGTGGTCCGCGGGTTGCTCGATCTCGGCGCCAGTCTCGCCAACGAGACCATCGCCCAGCGCTTCTCGCGCGACGCGCGAGACGAGATCTACGTCAGCCTCCTCGGCAAGAGCCAGACCTATCACAACCGCCAGCAAGTCGGCGACCTGATGGCCCGCACGGCCAACGACGTCCGGCAGCTTGGCATGATGGTCAACCCGGGAACGGCGTTGATCATCGACTCGTTCACCGCGCTGGTCGTTCCCATCGTCACCATCGCGCTGCTCGATCCGAAGCTGCTGCCACCACCACTCATCTTCACGGCGCTCTTCTTCCTCTCGCTTCGTCACTACATGAAGCGCCTCACGCCCGCATCGACCGCCATGCGCACGAGCTTCGGCATGCTCAATTCCGGACTCGCCGAAGCCGTGACCGGCGTCGAAGTCGTCAAATCGATGGCGCAGGAAGAGCAGGAGGACGCGAAGTTCGATACGCATGCGACCGCCTACCGCGATGCCTTTGTCGAACAGGGGATGGTGCAAGCCCGCTATCTTCCACCATTGCTGCTGGCCGCGACGATCGCCAGCTCGCTGCTGCTGGGCATCTATTTCCACTCGCGCGACCAGCTGACGATCGGCGAGCTGATCACCTATATCGGCCTTGTCTCACTCCTGCGTTTTCCGACCTTCATCTCGATCTTCACCTTCTCGCTGGTGCAAATCGGCCTGGTCAGCGCACGTCGTATTCTCGACATCCTGAACGATGAATCCGACCTGGACAGCAACGCTGCCGGACATGTGGGCAAGATCGCCGGGGATATTCGGTTCGAGAACGTCACCTTTTCGTACGGTGGCGAGCCAGTGCTGAAAAACGTCTCGTTCCATGCCGCTCCGGGCGAGACGGTGGCAATCGTCGGGGAAACGGGTTCCGGCAAGAGCACGCTGACCAAGCTGATCAACCGGATCTACGATGTCGATTCCGGGCATGTGCTGGTCGATGGAATCGATGTCCGCGCGTGGAAGCTCGATTCGCTCCGCTCGCAGATTTCGACGATCGAGCAGGACATCGTCCTCTTCTCCCGCCCAGTGGTCGAGAACATCGGATTCAGTCTGGGTCAGGATGTGGAGCTGGCAACGATCGAAGCCGCGGCCAGGGACGCGCAGGCCGACGCCTTCATTCGGGACTTGCCGCACGGGTATGAAACCGTCATCGGCGAGCGCGGCGTCACCCTCTCTGGTGGCCAGCGGCAGCGTATCGCGATCGCGCGCGCATTGATCACCGATCCGGCCATCCTCATCATCGACGATTCGACCAGTGCTATCGACAGTCAAACCGAGGATGAAATCCAGCGCGCCATCCGGCGCGTGCTGGAAGGACGTACGACGATCCTGATCACGCACCGCCTGTCACAAATCCGCTGGGCAGACAAAGTGGTCGTCCTGCGCAAGGGCGAAGTGGTCGATGTCGGATCGCACGACGAATTGTTGGACCGATGCGCCCTCTACCGGCGAATCTTCGCCAGATACGATTCAGATACGCAGACCGAGCTGGAGTCTTTTTCGGTCGCGACACCGTCCTGACCCCCGGTCGACCGGCTCACTCGATCAAATCCCCCTGCTAGGAATTCACGCACGAAACTGCCGAGCGGGCCATTCCGATTCTGCACTGGGCATGTTTTCATGCCCAAATCTCGGACCGCCGAAGATCGGTCGCCACAAGCCGAGTATCATTCCACCTTGCGTTTACAACGCCGGGGTATTGCTGCGCGCTACTCCGGCGACCGGAGCAAAACATGGTCATCGAAACGGTCGAACGAGCGAATCTGACCCACCTATCCGAATGAGCAGGAGCGTGGCCGGTTCGGCGGACAATATGCGCCCGAAACGCTCATGCCCGCCCTCGAAGAGCTCGAAGCGGCGTGGGAAGACGCCAAGCACGATGTCGCCTATCTCGGTGAGATCCGGCGTCTGGCCCGAGATTATGTCGGACGGCCCACTCCCCTGTACGAGGCGGAGCGGCTCGCTGCGGAAGTCGGCGGCGCGCGCATTTTCTTGAAACGCGAAGACCTGGCCCATACCGGCGCGCACAAGATCAATAACGCCATCGGCCAGGGTCTCCTGGCCAAGCGCATGGGCAAGAAGCGCATCATTGCCGAGACAGGCGCCGGACAGCACGGCGTGGCCACCGCGACGGTCTGCGCCCTGCTCGGACTCGAATGCATCGTCTACATGGGCGAGATCGACATCGAGCGCCAGAAACCGAATGTCTTCCGCATGAAGCTCCTCGGGGCCGAGGTTCGCTCGGTCTCCTCCGGCTCGAAGACCCTCAAAGACGCGATCAACGAAGCGATCCGCGATTGGGTCACCAATGTCGACTCGACCTTCTATCTTTTCGGGACCGCCGCCGGGATGCACCCTTACCCAGTAATCGTCCGCGATCTGCAGGCCGTCATCGGCCGTGAAGCGCGGGCTCAGATCATCGAAAAAACGGGAGCGCTCCCGAACGCAGTTATCGCTTGCGTCGGCGGCGGCTCGAATGCGATCGGCATGTTCTACCCGTTCGTCGCGGACAAGGATGTCGACCTCATCGGCGTCGAAGCGGGTGGTCACGGGCTGGAGAGCGGGCTCCATTCAGCGACGATCACCGCTGGCCGCGAAGGCGTGCTCCACGGCTCCCGCTCGTACGTACTCCAGGACGACAACGGGCAGGTCGTCGAAACGCATTCGATCTCAGCCGGGCTCGACTACCCGGGCGTCGGTCGGAGCATGCCTGGCTCCACGATGCCGGTCGCGCACGCTATGTCGCGATTACCGACGAGGAGGCGCTGGAAGGCTTCCAGGCCCTCTGCCGCACCGAGGGGATCATTCCGGCGCTCGAATCGAGCCATGCAATTGCGTATGGGATGAAGGAAGCCAGCACTCGGCCGCAATCCGATGTGATCGTCATCAATCTTTCCGGCCGTGGGGACAAGGATCTCGAAACGGTCGCAAAATCACTGAAGGTGGACCTGTGACCGTACCCACTCCCAACGCGCGGATTGCCGCCGCATTCGAGAAGGCGCGCGCGGAAAATCGCGCGGCGCTGATGCCGTTTCTGACCGCCGGCTATCCGACAATCGAAGCCTCGCGTGATTGGTTGATGGCGATCGTGGCCGGGGGGGCCGACCTGATCGAGATCGGCATTCCCTTCTCCGGTCCCCTCGCCGACGGCACCACGGTGCAACGGACCAGCCAGGTCGCCCTGGAGAACGGCGCCGGCTGACCACCGCCTTCGAGATGGTCGAATATGCCCGCGCCAACAGGGTCGAGATTCCCATCGTCTTCATGGGCCAAATCGGCTCCGTTCTTCCAGTTCGGAATCGAGAGCCTGGCAACCGAAGCCCAGCGCGTCGGGGTCGATGGATTCATCATTGCCGATCTTCCCATCGAGGAAAGCAGCGACGACTTTCGCGTTCCCCACAGCAGCCGGCGGCGCCGACCTGATCTACATGGTGGCGCCGACCACCACCGACCGGCGTATTTCCGAGGTTGCCCAGCGTGCGAGCGGGTTCATGTTGCGTCTCTTGACGGGCGTTACGGGAGCGCGCGCCAGTCTGGCCGACAATCTGAGCGAGTACATTGGCCGGGTGCGGACCCAGATCGATATCCCGCTGGCGATCGGGTTCGGCATTTCGACCTGACCGTATCAACAAGCGGCGGCAATCGGCGACGGAGTCGTCGTCGCCAGTGCAATGATCAATTATCTGGATACACTGCCGTCGAACGAACAACCAGCGGCGGCAACACGATTCGTCCGCGAGCTCGCGGACGCAGCAATAAGCCAGGCGCGTGAGGGAGCAGGAATCGATGGCGGGAACCTTGTACAACGGCCAGCCGGCGAGCGATCTGCGACCGTTGGTCTGCCGAGGGATTCGGGGGGCGACCACCGCGGATGCCAACACCGCGGAGGACATTCTCGAAGCGACCACGGAGATGATGAATCTCCTCATCCGGCTCAACGATCTGGAACCGGAGCATGTGGTGAGCGCGATATTCACCACCTCGCCGGATCTCAACGCCACCTTTCCGGCAGTGGCCGCCCGGGAGATCGGTTGGTACGAGGTTCCGTTGATGTGCGCGCACGAAATGGATGTGCCGGCATCGTTGCAGAAGGCTGTCCGCGTGCTGCTCAAATCAATACGACCAAGAGCGCGTCGGAAATCCGGCATGTTTATCTCAAGGGCGCACGTCAGCTCCGGCCCGAATGGGCGTACGACGAGGACGAAGCCGCCGTCTCCTGAAATTGCGGTTGACCACCGTATTGTCCGTTCGCACTATCTGCACATCGGTCGCTGGAAACCACGGTCGCGGTCTGGAGGAAGAAATGATCGTTGTGATGCAGCCGGGCGCGGCCCAATCGTCCGTCGACGCCGTGGTCGAGCGTATTCGATCGCTGGACCTGGACGCACATCTCTCTGGTGAGCAACACCATCATCGGCGTGGTCGGGACGACTCCACTTCCCCCTACGCTCGATGAGATGCTCGAGGCGTTCGACGAAGTCGAACAGGTCATGCGGGTCACCAAAAAATACAAACTGGCAAGCTGGGAATTCCATCCAAAGAAGACACGTATCAAGGTGCTCGATTTCGAGATCGGCGGGGATGAGGTCGTCGTCATTGCCGGCCCCTGTTCCGTCGAATCGGAAGCGCAAACCCTGGAAACTGCCCGCGCCGTCAAGGCAGCCGGCGCCAAGGCGCTGCGCGGCGGCGCCTACAAACCGCGCACGTCGCCGTACGAGTTCCGGGGTTTGGGTCAGAAGGGACTCGAAATCCTGGCGACCGCGCGTGAGGAAACCGGATTGGCCATCATCACCGAGGTGATGACGCCAGCCGATGTCGAGCAGGTCTACAAGTACACCGATATCTTCCAGATCGGCGCGCGCAACTGTCAGAATTACTACCTGCTGGAAGAAGTCGGCAAGACGGGCAAACCGGTCATGCTCAAGCGCGGTATGAGCATGTTGATCGAGGAGTGGCTGCTGGCAGCAGAGTATGTGCTGGCGCAGGGCAATCCGAACGTCATCTTCTGCGAGCGCGGCATTCGCACCTTCGAAACCCAGACGCGCAACACCTTCGACATCGCGGCGGTTCCGGTGGCCCAGAAGCTCTCGCATCTGCCGATCTTCGTCGATCCGAGCCATGCCGCCGGGAAGCGTCCCTTTGTCGCCTCGCTGGCGATGGCGGGTGTCGCCGCCGGAGCGGACGGTCTAATCATCGAAGTGCATCCGAACCCGGATCATGCCCTCTCGGACGGTCAACAGTCGTTGAACTTCGAAGAGTTCGCCGACCTCATGCCACGGTTGGCCAAGATCGCGGAGGCCGTCGACCGTACCGTCGTCGCCGGAGAGCTTGCCCCGGTCTAGAGCGCAATCCGGAACCCTTGCCAACCGAGCACTGGTTTTGTCAAACTGAGCGCATGCCCCGCGCGTATTCGGTGGATCTCCGTGAGCGGGTGATGGCGGCCGTGGCGGACGGCGCGAGGTCGCCCAACGCTTTTCCGTCAGTGTCGATGCCATCTACGATTGGAAGCTCCGGCAGGCCGATACCGCATCGCTGGCACCGGCCACGCCGACCGGCGGTCGTCCGCGCCGATTGACGGCGGCCCAGGAGCAGGCACTGCAAGCCCATATCGATGCAGTGCCGGACGCCACCATTGCCGAGTTGCGGACCTGGCTGGCACAGGAGCACCAGGTGGTGGTCGGCTGGGGAACGGTGTGTCGCACGCTTGAGCGGTTGGACCGGCCGCGAAAAAAAAGAGCCTGATCGCCACGGAACGCGACCCCGAGCAGCGGGCCGCCTGGGAAGCAGACCAAGCGAGCCTCCCCTCCGATGGCGTGGTCTTTCTGGATGAAACCAGCACGCAGATCACCATGACCCGCCGCCATGGCCGCGCCCCGCGCGGGAAGCGGCTCGTGGCCGCCGTTCCCCGCAACCACGGACCCAATGTCACCTGTCTGGCCGCCTTGACCGCCACCGGGGTCGGTCCCTCCCTGACCTTCGAAGGGGCGCTCAATGGGGTCGTCTTCGCCCAGTGGGTGCGCGAGCAGTTGGTGCCCACCCTGCGGCCGGGGCAGGTGGTGATCCTGGACAACTTGAGCGTGCACAAGACCCCGGCTGCCCGGAAGGCCATCGAAGCCGCCGGATGCCACCTGCGGTTCCTGCCGGCCTACTCGCCGGACTTCAATCCGATCGAACTGATCTTCAGCCAACTCAAGGCCCATCTGCGCTCGGTCGCGGCGCGCACGGTCGATGCGCTGATGGACGCCATCGGCGAGGGCCTCAACGCCGTGACCGCCGCCACCGCGCGTGCCTGCTTCCGGCATGCGGGCTATCGATGACGTTGGTCATGGTTGCGGATTCTGCTCTAATACAGAATCCGGGATATCGTTCGGAATCGCTTGAAAAGGTCCTGTGTCCTGCGTCCTGCGTCCTTCGTCCTGCGTCCTTGAAAAGGTCCTGTGTCCTGCGTCCTGCGTCCTGCGTCCTGCGTCCTGCGTCCTGCGTCCTGCGTCCTGTGGAGAGCGTATGGCCCGCTTGCTCTCGATACACCGGTCTTGATCGACAGGTCCGATTTGCGAACACTTTCTGGGGCAGCAAAGCTGGGTCAGTAGACGCCGGTCCTGTGCCGCGATGCTTCGCCGGCACATAGGGCCGGCGTCTACAGCCTGCGCTTGCACACCGACGTCTACCCCGCCGCACAGATTCGAGCCTCTACCCGGCGCGGGTCGCGATGATGTTCCAGACCGTGGCGGATGCCTGCTGCACGGCCAGCGGGAGCTGGGATACGTCGTACGCCCCCACCGGGTTGCCGGCATCGCGCCCGATCGCATCGAAGCTGCCCCATTGCGCGTCGATGAACCAACCGCGCGCCTCCAACAGGTGAATGAGCTCCCAGGGAACGACATAGTTCATGTCGTCGGGTTCGTCATCGAGAAAACGACGCCACGAATGACGGTAGACGGGCGAAAGCGCTCCCGGTACTGCCAGCCACATCTTCCCGGACGGCGTGAGCACGCGCTCGAACTCGTCGAGCGCCGTTGACAGGTGTGGGGAGAACTGGAGCGCCACACGCGACACGATCGCCCCATACGCAGCATCTGGCGCGCTCAGGGACGCGAGATCGCCAACGGAGAACGCGATGGATACGCCGGCAGTTGCCGCGTTGACACGCGACCGCTCGATCATCGCCGGAGAGAGGTCGACGGCATCGACCTGAAACCCGTGCTCGGCCAACGCGATGGCAAAATGTCCTACTCCACACCCGGCATCGAGGATGCGGACTCCAGCCGGCAGTGAAAGCGTCTCGACGACGAAGTCGATCTCAGCCTTCCGGTCTGGACCCGTTGCGTTGGCGGACGAGGTGACGTCGAATGACTCGGCTCGTTCATCCCAGGTCATGCGCGCTCGTTCGAGCCAGCGTTGGGTTGCAGTCTCATCGGACATTGGTCATCACTCGTTTCGGCGTTTGCTACCTGCGGAGAGCCACAATTGGATTGTCACATCCTGTGAATCGTGATGGCCCCGAATAAGAGAAAAGAGGATGGGCTTTTGGCCCATCCTCTTTTTCCATGTCCCGGGAATCGGGTACATCCGATCCTGGTCTAGGAGACCCGCACCGCCCCGTACCACCGGCTGGAGTAGTACGAAGAGTTCAGATCGCTGATGACCACACCGGTCGACTCATTCTGGGCATGAATGAACTGGTTATTGCCAACATACATGCCGACATGGGAAAGACCGGTGGTGTAGGTGTTCTGGAAGAAGACCAGGTCACCCGGTTGCAGGTTGTTGCGCGAAACCGATGCACCGGCCGAAACCTGCGTCCAAGTGCCGGCGCCGATGTTCTTGCCAAGGACGTTCAGAACCACCCAGTAGGTGAAGCCGGAACAGTCGAAGCTCGAGGGACCGTGCGTCGCCCAGACGTATGGGTAGCCAAGGTAGCGCATCGCGTACGAGACCAGCGCATTCCCAGACGCACCGCCGCTGGTGCTGCCGCCGGGGCTACCGCCATTGTTGCTGCCGCTACCATTCCCCGACCCGCCCCGCTCGGAAAGCGCAGCCGACGTCTTGGTCAGATACTGACCGGACATGTAGCCCGTGAGACCGTCCCAGTCGATCGGGTAGAAGCCATTGGACGCCGAGCCCGTGATCAGAACGACCGTGCCGGACGGAGCAACCGCGGCCACACCGGAGCTGAAGCTGGCCGAGTAGCGCAGGTTGAGCGACGCGGTGGTTGCGGCGTGATTGCCATTCACCAGACTGCCGGAGCTGCTCGATCCGCCGGAGGTGGAGCCGCCGCCACTGGTCGAACCGCCGCCAGACGTACCGCCCGAGGTGGAAACGTACTCGGAGGAGACGAATCCGTTGGTGCCGCTGTAGGTCACCGCGACCCAGCCACTGGTGCTGCCGCTCCGAACGGTGATCGAAGCGCCCTCTGGAACGATCGACAGAATGCTGGCGCTCATGCTGCCGGAAGAGCGCAGGCGCAAACCACCGCCACCGGTGCCGCTCACATAGACGGTGCTGCCGTTGGAATAGGAACCACTACTGGACCCGCCACCGGAGGTGCTTCCGCCCGACGTGTTGCCACCGCCGGAGGTGCTACCGGTGGAAAGGTAGTCCGTCGAAACGAATCCGTTCCGGCCGCCGCAGACGACCGGCTGCCAACCGTTGCTGGCGGAGCCGCGCAGGCTCACGGTCGAACCGTGGCTGAGCACGGTGATGACCGATGCGCTCAAGCTGCCGGACGTGCGGCAGTTGAGTCCACCGGGCGCGCTATTGACCGTCGCCGAGCCGGTCGTGGTGCTGCTGCCGCCGGAGCTCGCACTGCCGGTGCTGCCCCCATTGGAGCTGCCACTGCTGGAGCCACCTGTCGTGCTCAGATAGTCGACATAGACCCAGCCGTTGGAGCCGCCACAGACGACCGGCTGCCAGCTACCAGAGACCAGCCCCCGCAACGAAACCGACACGCCCTCACCAAGGACGGTGATGATCGATGAGTTGATGCTGGCGCTAGTGCGGCAACGAACGCCGTCGCCATTGGTGCCGCTGACGACCGCGCTGCCGGTCGTGGCGGCCGCGGACACCGGTCCGCCAACCGCCATGGTGGTCGCAACCGCGTCGGAATCGGTGGAGCTCACCTCGCCGCTGTCAGTTGACGACGGGGCATCCCCCGATCCGAGATAGATATTGCTGATGAAGCCGGCCGTGCCATTGCAGTACACCGGCTGCCAGACGCCCGTCGGAACGCCGGTGAGCTGAATCGCCGATCCTTCCGGCATGATCGTGACCGTATTGGAGGTCGAGCTGGCGCGGGCACGGCAGCGAACGCCGTCACCATTGGTGCCGGTTACATAGGCCATACCCGAAACGAGACTCTCGTCGAGAATGACCGGTTCTTCCTCTTCGACGGGAACGTCAGCTTCGACAGGAGCTTCGACCGCTTCTTCGGTGGCCGGAGTATCGACAACCGGCGTCTCCGTGGAAACCGGAGTCTCCGACTCAACCGGAGTTTCAACCGGGGTCTCAGCCACTGGGGTTTCTTCGCCTTCGACGGCTTCTTCACCCGTGCCGGCATCCGGCGCGGTCACCGGCGGAGCAGCCGGATCGGTATAGCTCACGAACTGCGCAGCAATGAAGCCGCCACCGCCCATGCAGTTGATCGGTTGCCAGATTCCGCTCACCGGTCCGGTGATCTCGATGGACGTTCCTTCGGGAAGGACCGTCACCACCGGCGCATTCTCATCGGCCGCGACGCGGCAACGAACGCCATCGCCATTGGTCCCGGCAACCCAGGCAAAGGCGACGACTTCGCCCGAAAGCGGAGCCTCGGGCACAACGGCAACCGGATCGGTCTCCGCCGGAACTTCGGCGATCGGCACGTCGACCGGCGCTTCGTCGACGACTGGCTCCTCGGTGGCTTCTGCAATAACCTCGAGGGGGACGCCGGTTTCGAGCGCAAGGAAGTCGGCCACGATGTAGCCGGCATTCGATCCAACTGAAACTTGATACCAGTAATTACCTGCTGCGTCGGTCAACGGTCCATCGAGAACCGTGACATAGGTCCCCTCATCGTACATGGCGATGAGTGTGCCTTCGTAGTCAGGAGTTTGACGCAATCGAACCTGATCGCCGTTGGCGTAGGAAATCACAGCCTGTTGGCCAATGATCAGGTTGGTGTCCGCCGAGGTGGCGGTTGGGATAAACGTCGAGGCGCTCAGGGCCCCGATCAATGCAACAACGAGTGCCAGCGAAACTCGTTTGGAAATGCCAGCCAAAAGTCTTCCCTCCAGTGAATCCCCCAATCAGGCAGCCCCCTGATCAGCCCGCAGGTGTCGGGTCTCGGAAAACCTGTCGAATACCTCCCACGAGGTTTGGCGCCCAAGACGCCACATTCCATCGAAAACCGGGGCTCCGGCCAAGGTAGCCCCAGTGCACATGACGACACCGATAGCCACTTCGGAGCCGTCGTCTCCCTCCGCGTATCCCTCTTTTCAGAGTGACACATGAGACGCACATTGATGCGTCTCACTGCTGGGATACGCGTGAAGCTAGCAGACCGTGACGGCAGTGTCAAGCAACATTGTTGACAATCCATTTTCGTGATTGCCCCATCTGGGGATTTCCCGCAAGACTACTGAGGCTTTCCTTCCAACCGACACCATGCCAGCAAGGCACCGGCGGTCAATATTGCGAGAATGGTTAGCGCCATTCCCCATACTTCATTCGGCGATTCGAAGCGGAATTCCACGATATGCGTCCCGGCTGGAATCTCGACCGCCCGCAGAAGTCCGAACGCCGTCGCAATCTCGACTGGCTCACCGTCGATATACGCGTTCCAGGCCGGATAGGCGATCTCGCTGGTGACCAGCATGCCCGGGGCCGCGGTCACCGTCTCGTATCGCATGATCTCCGGTTCGGACTCCAACACCGTAACCGTGTCATTTCCGTCTACTGGCACATCCCCCACCAGATCGCTGTCGCGGTCGATCAGCGCCACCTGATAGGGATCGATCTCGCTGTTCTCGACCAGGAGCCGGGCAACGGACGCCTGTGCGCTGCGGGCCTCGTGCACAATCCATCCCTTGGGCGCCGCCGAGCTGCGCTCCAGGACGCGGATATCGTCATCCTGATAGACGGTCGGAAAGAGATCGACCGCTGCCTGCAGGTCTGCCCGCCCCTCGGGAATCTCGACCGGAACGATGATGTACCGCGCGTTCAGCAGATCCAGCAGATTCGAATCGAGCCCGCCGGGGTAGATATTGGCGTCGTGGTATTCCTGCGCCTCTCCATTGATGTCATGCATGAAATCGACATACGCCTGGAGCTGGACCGGGTTGTACCCCTGCACGTCATACATGCGGTGTACGGTCGCCAGATTGTTGACCCCAAGCTGGCGAACCTGGTCGCTCGGGAACTGGAACCGGTACAGCGCAGGGCGTTCCGTTTCGGAATGTCGCAACATCGGGTCGAACCCGAAATAGCGCCCGGCCTCATCCCCCGTTCGGCCTTGAATGAACTGGAGCCCTGGTGTGATTTCGTAGTACGCGGCAATGTCGAATTTGTGGAATCCGCCATAGTCGCCGTGGGCCAGCATCTCCCGATTGGCGGCCAGCAGGTCGAGAATGAGCAATCCGGTCACCACCCCTGGCAGATAGCGCCAGATTGCCTCGCACCGCTTGGCGCCGAGCAGCAGGAGCGCGAGCGCCACCGCCGCCACGCTCAGCCAGACCACCCACGGCAACGCATCCCCCGCCCGGCGAAGACCAACGGCGAACACCACCGCTATTCCTATTGGAAGAAGCGCGATCGACCACACCCCCTGCTGGCGGCCAGCCCAGCTCGGCAATGCACCGATCGCGGCTCCGGCCAGTAGGGCAACTGCGGGAAAAACCACCAGGGCAATCCGTTGCGGCCAATGGGAGTGGAGCCCTTCGAACATCGGAAGGATCGTGAAGAGAACGTCGTGCAGTGGTGTCTGCCGGCTCGACGAGAGCACGAACCCGCCCACGACGATCAGGGAGAAGAACACGGTCAGATTGCGTCCACGCGTCAGGATGACCGCAACGACCGCCAGGCCAACCGCGATTCCGCCGGGGTAGTACGAGTTTCGGGTGACATGCTCGAACACCGTCTGCCCCGCTTGCCACCCGCCGGTGATCGCCGCGGAGTCGCCCAGCCCGTCGTAGCTCCCGCCGGCGACATTCGAAAGGCGGTTGTACTCGAGCCGGGGCAAGAGTCCCATGGCATTGAATCCGGCGGCCAATGCGCCAAAGACAATGGAGGTCGAGAAGAAGTCATAGAACCGCTCCCGCCACGGAACCCCTGGCCGGACCGGCTGGATGAGCGCCCGCCAACCGAGATACGCGCCGACCAGCATCAGCGCGTAGTACGACCCTTGCCCCAACCAGGACGCCAGAATCTGGCTCATTGCCAGCGCGGAAACGACAATCCACGGCACCCGGCGCCGCAAAATCGGTTGCTGCAACGCCAGTTCCGCACCGACGAGGAGCAACGGCACCCACGCCCCCACCTGCAGCTGCGCTGGACAGCAGACCGACCGGCTAAAGATCGGCCCGGAGAGCATATAGGCGGATCCAGCGGCCAACGCCCCCAATGGCGGGATCCGCAGAATCCGGGCCAGGACATAGACGCTGTATCCCGCCAAGGCCAGATGAAAGACGATGAAGATCGGCACTGCAATAGCGAGCGGAAACGCGGTAAAGAACGCCATTGCCGGCAGATACGACCACCCCGATTGTGGATCGGAAGCAAACGGCGCGCCCGAGAATTGGGACGGATTCCAGGATGGAATGCCGAACTCGCGCAGGCGCTCGCCGAGATACGAGTACCAGGGATAGAACTGGGTCATCGCATCCTGGCCGGCGGTGACCCCACCGGCCAGAATCCGCCAGCAGCTGACAGCCAGCACAGCGGTAAGCACGCCCAGGCAGAAATGATCGGCCGTCAGCCGGCCGAGGACGTCAGCACGCCATCGCGATGGCAGTGGGGCAGTCGCATCCGGGAGCGCTGGGGCTACCAATCTTCCAGACTCCGCTTTTCGATCTGCTCACCGGCGTACGTTGCCGTAAACGACCAGAGCGTCGCCACCAATCCGGAGAGCCCAACTGCGGCGCCGCCGCCGATGGCCCCGTATCCAAACGCGCGTGCCATGGCGCTCCGTCCGCCATCAACGATCTGCGATGCAACAACACACCCAAGCATGGCGGTCAGCAGTCCGATGACCAGGAAGACCGTCGATTGGCGACGGACCGAGCGCAGGTCGAAATCCATCAGAAAATCGGCCGCTCGCGTGTAGACCACGGTCGCCGCCACCGCCAGCGCGAACGAGGTGGTAACGCCCAGCGGCGAATCCCGATACCCGCTGTAGGCGCCAACCACGGTGGCAAGCAGGATCAGGACGTAGGCAAGACGCCGGATCTCGAGCGGACTTCGATGTCGGCGGCGCACCATTGCTCCTTACCGCTCATTCCCGATCGAGAGATCGACGATCGGATGAGAATCGCGCAGCAGATCAACGATCGGCCGGACGCGGAAGCGACACAACCGGCCGGCGCGCGGCATCTTCCGATTCGCGCCGCGTTCCACTCAGTTGGTCCAGCTCCTGCTGCGCCTGCTCCAGGCGCAAGCGTACCCGCTGCTCGTGGAGCTGCCAGAGGTCGCGTCGCAACGACTCGTCGACCAGACGCAGCTCGTCGAGCTGATGGACGAACGCGGCAATCCGAACGCCAAGCTCGCGATACTGCTCGTTGATCTCGTCGATCCGCTCGCCCAATCGTTCGAAACGCTGGTCCTGTGACGTTCGCACTTCGGCAATCTGCGCGTCCGTTGCCTGGCGCAAATCGTCGATCCGGTCGACGATCGTCTCATGTCGTTCCATGGCGACCTGATTGACCCGCGCGACCTCGGCCTTTATATCGGCGTCGACCTTGCGCAGCTCTTCGAAGTTCGGCTCGACACTTGCGCTGGCGCGTTGCAGATCGCTGATCAGATCGAGCCCATGCGAAACATCGGCGCGAATATCGTCGAGCCGGGCACTGAACCCCTCGCTCGCCTGGGCAACCTCGGCGATGCGCCGGCGCATCTCCTGATCGACGATCTTGACCGCGTCCTCATTGCGCAAAATATCGCGCCGGACGAGCTCCAGCTCCCCTTTCGAGCTCTCGATCGTTTCCCGAAGCTGATGCGCCGCGATCGTGTTGCGATCGCCCACCGCCTGCTGGTGCTCGAGCGCAGCCCGGATCTCCTCGAACCGGCGGTTGTAACTGCCGGTGTCATCGGTCTTCCGCCGCGACGCTTCCAGCAGCTCGCTGACGTGGGCTTGCAATGACCGGATCGGCCGCACGGCGTCTTCCAGCCGTTGATCCATGTCGGCAATCTGCTGCCGGGTCCGGTTCTCATCGATCGCGCGCGCACGCGCCGAAACCTGGCTCTCCTGTCGCGATTGCTCGATCAGGATGCGGTTTTCGGCGCTGCCGCCCTCCATCTGCTTGACGCCTTCTTCGAGCCGCACCTGGCGGCTCGCAAGCTCGCGCAAGGCGGTCCGCAGCTCGTCGATCTGGTTTTGCAGGGTGGCAAGCCGGGCAAGCTCGCGTTTCCGCTCATCATCCTGCCGGTATGGCGACATTCCACCCTGGGGGGGAAACGATCCGTAATCACTCATCAGGGCAGTACTCTGGGCATCATCAGGGTCGAACAGACAGTGCACACACTATACCGCCCCATCGAGCACCTCAATCGTCCGAACCACGCTTCGGGCCAGCGCGGCCGGATGATATCCGCCTTCCAACACCAGCACGATCCGTCCACCGGCATAGGTTTCGGCCAGATCCACCAAGCGCGCCGTCATCACGCCAAACCCGTCTTCATCGACCAGCATGCTCCCCAGAGGATCGTCCCGGTGACAATCGTATCCAGCGGAGACCAGAACCAGCTCCGGCCGGTAGTCGCGGAGACGCGGCAGCACGAACTCGTCGAGCGTGCGGAGATAGTCATCATTGCCGGAACCTGCCGGCAATGGAACGTTCAGCGTGTATCCCGCGCCGGCTCCGTATCCCGTTTCCGATGCGGCGCCGGTTCCGGGATAGAGCGGCCACTGATGCATCGACGTGAAGAAGACCCGATCGGTTTCATAGAAGATCTCCTGGGTGCCGTTGCCATGGTGAACGTCCCAATCGACGATGGCGATCCGCTCGATTCCCTGCGCCAGCGCCTCGGCGGCGCCAATAGCGATGGTGTCGAAGAGACAGAAGCCCATCCCGATCATCGGGCGGGCATGATGTCCCGGTGGACGCGCCAGAACGAATCCTTTGACGGCGGACCCGGAAAGTGCGGCATCGACCGCCTGGACAGATGCACCTGCCGCCAGCGCGGCGACCTCGACCGACTGGAAGCCCATGTACGTGTCCCCGTCGATCCAACCCCCACCCTGGGCCGCGGCCTCTGCAAGCGCCTGGATATATGCCGGTTCGTGGACTCGCGCAAGCTGCTCGACGGACGCCGGGATGAGCTCTGGTTGCGGGCGCCCTTCGAGCAGCCCGGACCGATCCAGCGCGGCGTCGATTGCCGTCAGGCGACGCTGGTTCTCGACATGCGAGGGGTCGTCATGCTCGGCAAATCGGGACGAACGGTAGAGGGTGGTGCGCGTCATCGCGTGAAATCTTCCCAGCGGTCGTCGCTCTCGAAAAGATGCTCGAATGGCGTGAACTCTGGCTCCACGCCGACCGGCCGGCTGGCGCGCGAGGGAGAGTTCCCCGTACCGAAGTAGCCGTACAGCACCGCCCCAAGCAGCGGCAGACAAAGAATGGACAGCGCCCAGGCGGTCTTGTTCAGCCCACGGACCGCCGGTCGCCGCACAAGATCGCGCAGGGTCACGAAGGCAAGCCCGTAATAGACCACCGCAAAGAGCAGAATGGCGGCGATCAGGATCGAGCGCTGCCAGGTCATAACCGGCCTACCCAGCTACCCTCAGGAAGTTCGCGGCCATAAACCCGGTATTTCCCGTCGCAGGATCCTCGACCGGATACCAGGTGTACCCATCGGCCTCCACGGGGTCGCCCGTTATCGTGAGCGTGGTTCCCAGGGCGATCGTCTCGACGATATCGGCGGAGGTGGACGGTTCCGCACGCAGGTTCACATCGGCCTCGTTGGTGGTCACGGTCGTGCCAGATGCGAACGTCTCGCCGGGAGGAACAGGCGTCGTTTCCGACTGAGCCGCCGTCGATTGGGAATTCGTGGGAGCCGTGCCGTCACCCCAGGTGAGATAACGCACATCGGCATCGGTGCGATACGGCTGAAAGCGAACGACCGACCCCGCGAAATCGGCCGGGCGTTCGAATGCCGCCCAACCGGTCCGGGTAGCGCCCGGGAGGTAGTCGCCAGAGATATCCGGAATTGGTGGAGTCAAACGCGAAACATCCAGCATCTCTTCCCCATCACTATAGGAAAGGCTGAATGCCGTTACCGGGAGATGTGAAACCGCCGACCCGGGACGGTTGTTGGTCACCTGCACCTGAACCGCCGCCCAAAGCGGAATGTAGCTGGGATCGGAGTCGCCCACCGCCTGCGTACGGAAATCGCTCAGCTCGTAGACATCCTGCCCAAAGACCGCCTGCAACAGCTCGATTTGCCAATCGGCGGTGACGATCGTCTCGTTCGTTGCCGCAGGAGCGGCGGGATCGGCGCCGATCTCGTTGACGGCAACCGGTTGGAATGCCGAAGATGGAAAGGCTCCATCCGCCGCCGTGGCAATGGCCGCATCGGCCCAGGTTCCGGTGAGCAACCGGCTGTCGAAGAGAATGGCCGGGGCGGCGTCATCACCTTCCACCGCGCCGGGCACCAGACCGGAGATCGATTGCCCCGGCTCGACTGTCCCCTGCAAGATCGGTTCCGGCGGCAGCAGCTCGAGCGACCGCCGAACGATTCCCGACGACCCAACAACCGCGAAATCATCGAAATCGATCCAGATCGACTCGGAGCCGGCGTTGGTTGCATCGACCTGAAACAGCAGATAGTCGATCCCGTCGGCCGGCGCATCGTTCTGATCGCTCGCTGCGGCGATCTGTGCGGCCGCATCCGCCCCGCGAACCAGATTGGAAAGCGTGAGTTGCCACGGACCGGCCGTGAACGCGGTTCCCAGCTGCTGCACGGGGAATGTCGCAAGGTCTTGCATGGACAACACGGGAGCAACGGACATCGTGCGCGAGCTCGGCATGGCGGCCTCCTGACAAATGAGCGACGCTTGTGGCCGCAGCCGAGGATTGTAGCAGCCAGTCAACATTCCGGACGCTTTGGAGAACCCCCGCCCAACCCGCCCAGGATCCTCCGCCTGGCGCGGAGCCGCTTCACGTGGACGGAGCAACACAAAAGGCTGCGCGTGCCTCGACGGGGGCACCCAAGGACGTCGTCGTAGCGCACAACAACATTCCACGCCGCCCGATCGAACCCATTCCAGCGGATGCGACCCCCGATGAACAGGGTCAGTTCGAATGTGCAGGGAAACGCAGCGGCGACGGAGGGACGAGTAAAGGTCGAGACGATACACTCGCGCTGGCCAAACCGATCTCTTCAGGACCAGGACTCGGGACTCAGCACTCGTTTTCGTGATGTGCGGTCCAGCGTGTCCCGTCCGCTTTTGGTATGAATGACGGCACAGGCGCCGAACTGGCGCGAAAGGAGCAAGCTGTTCGTGGTCACGATCGCCCCCTATGGGTCCTGGAAGTCACCGATTACCTCCGAGGCGATCACCGCCTCATCGATTCGCTTCGAAGACGTGGTTCTGGACGGGGATGCGGTCTACTGGTCCGAGCAGCATCCCAACGAGAAGGGCCGGTATGCCATCGAGCGATGGACGCGCGACGGCGGTATCGAGGAGCTGCTTCCGGCTCCCCTCAGCGCGCGCACGCGCGTGCATGAATATGGTGGCGCCGCATTCACGGTCATCGATGGCACGATCTACTTTTCCAACGATGCCGACCAACGCGTTTACCGATTGGATACCAGCGGCGCGACGACTCCACTGACCCCCGAAGGCGATATCCGTCATGCCGATTTCGCTTTCGACGCGGCGCACAACCGCCTGATAGCGGTCCGGGAAGATCATTCAACCGGCGCCAAGGAAGCGGTCAACTCGATCGGCACGATTCCCCTCGACGGCTCGATGACCGGAGACGTGCTGATCGGTGGGCACGATTTCTTCGCAAACCCGCGCGTTAGTCCCGATGGTACGCAGCTCGCCTGGCTGAGCTGGGACCACCCCAATATGCCCTGGGATGGCTGCGAGCTCTGGGTCGGCTCGATCGGCGCGGACGGCACGATCGGCAACCAGCGGCTCGTCGCCGGCGGACGGGACGAATCGATCTTTCAGCCGACCTGGTCGCCAGATGGAACGCTCTACTTCGCCTCGGACCGAACCGGATGGTGGAACATCTATCGCGACACGGCGGACGGTCCGCAAATCGTCCTGGCGGCGGAGCGGGAATTCGCAAAGCCCCTGTGGGTCTTTTCGATTTCCACCTTCGATTTCCTCGATGCGAACCGCATCATTGCCATCTCGTTTGCGAACGGCCGCTGGGGTTTTTCGACGATCGACCTCTCGACCGGCGCCGAAGCCCCGATCGAATTGCCGTCGACCAATCTTGGCTCGGTCCATGCCCATGACGGCGTTGTCGCCTTCATTGCTGGATCGCCGGTCGAACCGACCGCACTCGTCCGGCTGGAGGTCGAAACCGGCAAGCTGACGAAGCTGCGCTCGTCGTCGGACAATGAGCCGGACCGGGGCTATGTCTCGGTCCCGGGAGCCATCGAGTTCCCGACCACCGGCGGCCAGACCGCCTGGGCCTACTATTACCCCCCGCAGAACAAGGATTTCGCCGCCCCGGATGGCGAGCTGCCGCCCCTCATCGTGCAAAGTCATGGCGGTCCGACCGGAGCAACCTCCACCGCGATCAGCCCGCAGGTTCAATACTGGACGAGCCGTGGCTTCGCGGTGCTGGATGTCGACTACGGCGGCAGCGCGAACTACGGACGCGAATACCGCCGCCGGCTCAACGACAAATGGGGCATCGTCGATATCGATGACTGCGTCAACGGGGCGAAATACCTGATTTCGGAAGGCTTGGTCGATCCCGAGCGTATTGCCATTCAGGGATGGAGCGCCAGTGGATACACCACCCTGTCCGCGCTTGCCTTCCGCGACTTCTTCAAAGCAGGCATCAGCTCATTTGGCATCGGCGACCTGGAGGCCATGGCCCAGGATACGCACAAGTTCGAATCGCGCTACCTCGACGGGTTGATTGGGCCGTACCCCGAGCGCCGGGATCGCTACATCGAACGCTCGGCAATCCACCAAGTCGACAATATTCGCGTCCCGATGCTGATCCTCCAGGGAACGGAGGACAAGATCGTGCCGCCCAATCAGGCGCAGATGATGTACGACGCGGTCAAGGCCAAGGGGCTCCCGGTCGCGCTGGTGATGTTCGAAGGAGAGCAGCACGGATTCCGCAAGGCGGAGAACATCCGTTACGCGCTCGACAGCACCCTGATCTTCCTGGGCAAGGTCTTCGGATTCGAACCCGCCGACCAGGTGGCCGAGCTCGAGATCGCAAACCTCGCCGGCTGACGCAGCACGCAGCACGCAGCACGCAGCACGCAGCACGCAGCACGCAGCACGCAGCACGCAGCACGCAGCACGCAGCACGCAGCACGCAGCACGCAGCACGCAGCACGCAGAATGGTGCAGTCAGCGGTCAGCACAAGGTCAAGCACTGGACTCCGGACGCTGGACAAGCCTCCGGATCCAGGGCCCTCCCCCACGATGTCCTGTGCGGACAATCCTCTCAATACGCTACAGTCGACCATGATCGTATCGTCGATTCCGTTGCGTTCTGGATACCCGCGTGTCGCTGCTCGCGCTTCAGACAACTTCGCCCGTTGCCAATGACTCCCACTTGGACACCCTTACCCTCGTCCTGGTGGTCATTTTCATTGTGTCGATGATTGCCCTGGCGGTTCTGTCGAAGCGACAAACCGAGTCTGCGGAGGATCTGGAGGGGCGCCATCGAGATGTGACGCCCGCACGCCCTGAATCCGAGCGGGAACCCGAACAAACACGTCGCAGCGCGGTGTCCCGCCCGATGCCAGAGCCTTCTCCTCCGAAATCGCCGTCTCCCGCGTGGCTCTCCGGCGTGACGATGCCGGTCGAACCCGGGAGTTTGTCCGAGGCTGCCGCGCTGATCGAATCGTTACTGTCAGCACGACGCGGCAAGGATCTAAACGGCGTTTCGGCCCTCTTTACCCCGGCAATGCAACAGCAGTTGAGTGACCAGTTTGGGGTACCGATCGCGAACCTCGACGATCGTCTCGCATCGGCGGTATTCGCCGGTGACGCCCCGGCCCTGCGATCGGTCGAGCTCGTGAGTTCGACCGGATCGACCATGTCGGTCCGTGCTGCCTACACGAACGGCGCTCCAGAGGTCTATCGCCTGGTTTTCCACAATGGAATCTTGAAGATCGACCAGATCGTGTAGCGACCCTGGGAGCTGGGAGCTGGGAGCTGGGAGCTGGGAGCTGGGAGCTGGGAGCTGGGAGCTGGGAGCTGGGAGCTGGGAGCTGGGAGCTGGGAGCTGGGAGCTGGGAGCTGGGAAAGCCTAACTCCTCAATCCCAGCTCCTAAATCCTCATTAAAACGCCGGCTCTTCCAATCCGTTCGCGCCGGCCACGACACCGTCCTCCGGCTCGATGACCACGCGGTTGAGCTCCGGCGACCCGGCCTTGATCCGATCGAGGATGGCGTCCATGAGATCCGGATTGTGCCGGAGGAATTCCTTGGCATTCTCGCGTCCCTGTCCAAGCCGGTCTTCGTCGACATAGAACCAGGCCCCTTGTTTGCGAACGATGCCCATATCGGTCGCAACGTCGAGCACACTGCCTTCCTTCGAGATGCCCTGGTTGTACATGATGTCGAATTCAGCCAGGCGGAACGGCGGCGCAACCTTGTTCTTCACCACCTTGACCCGCACCCGCGAACCGACCGAATCAGTCCCGCTCTTGATCGTCTCGATCCGGCGAATATCGAGCCGGGTCGAGGAGTAGAACTTGAGCGCGTTTCCGCCAGTGGTGGTTTCCGGGTTGCCGAACATCACGCCGATCTTCATACGAAGCTGATTGATGAAGATGACACACGTCTTGGAACGGCTGATCGCACCGGTCAGCTTGCGCAGCGCCTGGCTCATCAATCGAGCTTGCAACCCGACATGGGAATCGCCCATGTCGCCATCGATCTCAGCCTTAGGCACCAGCGCGGCGACCGAGTCGATCACGATCACATCGATCGCGTTCGAGCGCACCAGCGCTTCGACGATCTCCAGCGCCTGCTCGCCGGTATCCGGCTGGGAGATCAGGAGCTCTTCCAGATTGACGCCCAGCCGCGATGCATAGATGGGATCGAGCGCATGCTCAGCGTCGATATACGCCGCCATTCCCCCCATCTGCTGGGCTTCGGCGATGACATGCAACGCCAGCGTCGTCTTACCAGACGATTCCGGTCCGTAAATTTCGGTGATGCGGGCGCGCGGCAATCCGCCGATACCCAACGCCAGATCGAGCGCGATACTGCCGGTCGGAATCGCCTCGATCTGCATCGAATGGGCCTCGCCCATCTTCATGATCGAGCCTTTACCGAACTGTCGCTCGATCTGTCCGATGGCAAGATCCAGCGCGCGATCTCGTTCTACTTGAGCCATGTCGTGTCCTTTGTGGATCGGGCTCCCCACCCCTTGGAGCCTCAGCAGGAGAATTAGAATTTCTGTTCTAATTCTACCAAATGATAATGGAATATGCGGTCACGGGCAACGACTCAAGTATGCGCCATTCGAGGAGTTGGGAGTTGGGATTTAGGAGTTAGGGTTTTCCATCTCCTGACGTCGAGGTCCAGGGTAGCGAGCGTTTGCTGTCGCGATAGTTCTCACCGGGCACGTGACACAGGATCTAGGTCACCCACGGCCCAGCTCCTAGATCCTAACTCCCAATTCCCCACCTACGGCCACACTTCGACTTCTGCAATGCCGCCGACGGCGTCGAGCGCGTCGTCATTCACGAAGACGAAGCGGATGTACTGCGTTTCCGCGCCAATCGGCAAGTCCTGCCATTGGGATGGACCGGCAATGAGGGGGATATTGACATCCGTCCAGTTTTCGTTGTCGGTCGAAATCGACACGTACAACGTTCCGGCAATCCCTCCGGTCCCGACCTGCCAGGAAAGCGTACTGACGTACTGCACCGAATCGAGATCGAGAATGAACGCCGCCAATGGCACGATCGAGGTACCGTCCGTGGTCCAGACGGTGCTTTCCCTATTGTCGACCAGCACCTGTCCTTCGCTCGACCCCGCGCTCCGTTCGATACGGACCACCGGAATCTGCGGTATCTCCACAACGGCAATTAGCGTTGGGGTCTCCAGCGGCTCCTCGCCCGTACCCGGCGAAGCCGGCGGCGGTCCGAGGATCTCGGTTTCGGGCGTCGGTGTCTCAGTTGGATCGAGACTCGGCGGCATGACGGTCGCCTGCTCGATTGGCTCGGTTGGCGCCAGCGTCTGTGTCGGAACGGGCGTCTCGGCCAGCACCGGAGGCTCTGTGGGAGCGGGTGTTTCGGTCGCAGCCAGATCGTCGATCGGAGTCGCCGCACTCGTTTCCGTCGGCACCGGGGTCGATGTCGACTCCGGTACGGATGCCGCCGAGACCAGCGTCAACCAGTTGTCGACCATCCAGCCTGTTTGACCGAGACACGTCAGCTGATACCACAGGTATCCAGTCGCAGATGTCGGACCGCTCAGCACCGTGCAATTCGTACCGGAGGGGATGACGGCAATCACCGTGTTGCCCGTTCCCGGCCCCGTCCGCATATTCACACCATCGGTCGTCCGAACGGTGCTTCCGGACGGGAACCCACTCGTGGCGGTGGCAGTCGGCGGTGGTGGCGTCGTCACGGCCAGATAGTTCGCGGCGACCCATCCGGTGCCTACCCCTGGAACGGTGATACGGAACCATTGCAAGCCCGACCCACTGGACGGACCGGCAACGACGGTGCCTGTCGTATTCGTAGGCAACACGGCGATCACAGCGTTTCCAGTCCCTGGTCCAGTTCGCATGTTGACCCCGGTGGTCGTACGCACCGTGCTGCCAACCGAGATTCCCCCGGACGGGGTCGATGTCACCGTGGGCGTCCTGGTTGCTGTTGCGGTGCCGCCTGGTCCGGACACAACCGCCAGGTAACTGCCCGCCACCCATCCGGTGCCGATGCCAGGCACATCGAGCTGATACCACTGATGACCATTGGCGGCAACCGGCCCAGCCAGCACCGTGCCGGTCGTGTTGGTCGGCAAGACGGCAATAACCGAATTCCCCGTACCGGGCCCAGTGCGCATATTGACCCCGGTGGTCGTCCGCACCGTGCTGCCGATGGCAATCCCACCGGGCACCGTCGTCGGCGTAGTGCTGGGGGTACTGGTCAACGTTGGGGTATTCGTCGGCACGGTCGGCGAGGCGGTTTGCGTTGCCGACGGCGTCGAGGTCACGGTCTGGGTCGAGGTAACCGTCCAGGTCGTCGTCGCAGTTCGCGTTGCCGTCGCCGTACGGGTCGGCGTTGCGGTGCCGACGACCGCGACCCAGTTCGACGCAACCCATCCGTCACCCAAGGGTGTCGATACAGGAATGAAGGTGTACCCATCGGCGACAACCGCATAGCCAGTCACGAAAATATGTGTATTCGTTGGCAACAGCGCCACCACCGATGCACTCGTCGATGGAGCGGACCGCAGATTGAGCCCCGTCGTCGTACGCCCGACCATGCCCGGAGCCAGCCCGTTGGGTGGCGTCGGCGTGCGGGTCGACGTCACCGTTGGCGTCGTCGATGCCGTCGGCGTACTCGTTACGACCGGCGTATTCGACGGCGTCAACGTCAGGCTCGGCGTCAAGGTCAGACTCGGCGTCGAGGACGCGGTTGCCGTGTTGGACGGCGTCGTCGTGGCGGTCGCCGTGCGCGTTTGCGTGGCGGTATTCGAAGGTGTCGGGGTATTCGAGGGTGTCGGGGTGGGAGTGGGCAGATCCTGTCCCAGATTGAGCACTGGCTCACCCGACTTCCCGCCGGAAACACCCGCCGCCGCCTGAGACCGCGTGGCGGAACCGAACAGCCAGTCCTGCGCCGCGCCGACCGACGCACCGGGGTTGGCAGCGTAATAGAGCGCCAGCGCACCCGACACATGGGGCGTCGCCATGCTGGTGCCGCTGCGATAGACCTGGCTGCCGCTCTGGTTATACGAGCGGATACATCCGCCGGGCGCCATGATATCGACCAGAGCCCCGTAGTTGCTGCTTTCCCAGAGGGTATCGTCGATCGTACCGCTCGAACAGAGCGTAGATCCGTATCCGCCCGGTCTGCCGTCGAACTCCTGGAGCGCAGAGACGGTCATGACTTCCGGGTAGCCAGCCATCGACGTAGACACGACTTCCGACGCAAAGTTTCCCGCCGCGACCACCACCGTGGTTCCACTACCGACCAGCGTGCAGATCGCGTCATGCAGCGGAGACGGATTGACAGCGCACGTCCCTGGGGCAGAATCGTTCGTGGTCAGGCTGAGATTGGCTACGCGAATGCCACCATGTTCGTAGACGGCTTCGAGCGCGCAGATCAGATTGGCCTGCGTTCCGAAACCGCCCGCATCCAGCATACGCGCTGAGAAGATCCCGACGCCCGGCGCCACGCCAACGACGCCATCGTCGTTATTGATGGCGCCCAGCGTGCCGGCCACATGCGTTCCGTGACCGAACTCGTCACCATAGGCACCCGGATCGGGCGACGTGCAGTTGTACCCACCGACGACATTCAGATCGGCAAGCGAGCTCACGCCGGAATCGACCACCGCGACTGTGCCGCCAACCGAGCCGCCGCTTCCATTCGAAAATGGGAAAAAGGGATTGCGCGGAGCATTCGCACGCTCGACCCCGGTCGGAATCACCTGCGCGGTCGGCTCCACCGGGTAGTCCGGATAGATTCCCTCCACCTGGGGAACCTGCGCGAGCCGGCGTGCCGCCTCGGCCGTCAGATTGGCGGCAAACCCCGTAATGAGGGTGTCATAGACGAATGCCGGCTGCACCCCAGACGATGAGGCAAACGCCGACGGATCGAGCCCGTCCTGCAGAACGACGATGACATTGCCATACAGAATCTGCTCTGCCTGGGCCGCCACCTGCACTGGCTGCACCGTGCCGGCGAATCCGGAAAGAACAAGCGTCAGGACTGTCACCAGCGCCAGACAACGACGCCAGATTCGTCCGGCTCCTGAGTTCCGCTCGATCATTTCAGTCATCCCAATCCGGACCTTCGAGGTCGATCCCCCCGAACGTCCGTCCCTTTCTCCGCCCTGCGTTGTGCCATGGGGCTGCGAGTTTCCTGTCGCCCTTAGCATACGCATGTGACTTCCCGTGGGCTACCCATACGTACGCTTCATCTGGACGGTCTCCGCACATCGTTGCTTCAGTCGGCACGACGCCGGAGCAATGTTGCTCCGGCGTCGTCAGATAGATCGAACGGAGGGCGATCAGGCAAAGTAGCCGCTCACCCGCCGGTGCCAGTCGAGCGCGACTCCGCCCTGCGGCAGGATCTGGCCCGATCCGGCCCCCGGAGGAGCCAGACCGGGGAGTACGATCCCGGCTGTTGTGCCAACCCCTGTATTCGGCGGCTGGTTGGTCGGGACGCAGTTGAAGATCCAGACTGTCGAGCGTTTACCGGCGGTAACCACCACATCGCCCTGCGCGTTGACCGCATCGGACTCAGCATGGCACCAGTCGGCGCCCACTTCCTGGAGCTTGTAGATGCCCGGCGCGAGATCGGTGAACTTCACATGTCCGTTCGCGTCGGTCACACCCGCCAGCGTCGGAACGTACTGTCCATCGACCAGCTTCGAGATCGTGAAGCGGACTCCACCGGTCTGCGGCGCGCAGTTGGCGAACCAGTCGAAGTTCGCCGGCCGCTTGACCGCCGGAAGCTCACACCCGTACTTCTCCACCACGATCGTGCCGGTCGTATCGGTCACCACATCCGGAACGAAGAAGTACGCGCAGTACATCGTCTCGCCGCCGGTGAGCGGGAAGTTGATGATGCTTCCGATGGCGCCGTATTCATAGCTGTCCAACTGGACACCGCACCAGACGAAGGCCGTCGAGTTTGCCGGCACACCCGCCTGCAGTGAATACGCCCCAACCGGGAGATTATTGAACCGCGTCAGTCCCGGCGATCCGGAGTCACCCGTGAATCGCGTCTGGTTCACCGTCGAGCCGGAGGCGCGCACCTCGATCCCATTCGTCAACGAGCTGGCAGCGCCACAGGCATTGATGAAGTCCAGATAGAACTGACCCTGGAAGCCCGCATCGCACGTGTAGGCGCGGACCTCGATGCTTGCCGGGGTCGGCTTCGGCGGCGGCAGGTAGTTGAGCACCACCACCGTCGTCTGCTGTCCGACGAAGACGGTCAGCTCGACCGTCGTAGCGGTCCCCTTCTCGGTCAGGACGTAGACCCCGGCCTGCAACGTCAGGTGGGCCTCGCCATCCGGTCCGGTGCTGAAGGTGATCGGCGTACCGGTGCCGTCCTTGCGCGAGAGCGTGAAGGTCGCATCGCCCTTCTTGCAGTTCGCGGTGAGCGCCAGCGGCGCCTGGACTGCATCCGACGAGTCGAAGACGGTCGTCGCCTCTCCCTTGACCGTCTGCGGGCAGAAGAACTTGATCAGCTTGAGCGAACCGGCATCCGCGGGCGGCGGCAACAGCTTGTCGACAATGGTCAACGGCGTCGTCAGCCCCGGCTTGACCACGACATTGGTCACGGCCGGCGCGAGCTGATATCCGTATGGCGCCTTCGTCTCGGTCACCGTGTAGACACCCGGTGGCAGATTCTGGAAGACCACCACACCGGAACCGTCGGTGCACTTGACCGCGAAGTTACCGGGGGTGACCCGGAAGCAGGCGGCCGTCAGCGGATTGCCCTTCTGGTCGACCTTGGTGATCTGGATCATGCCCGGCCGGAGCGTGTTGATCACATTGACCGTCGTGGTCTGATCCTTGGCGATCGTGACATAGAGCACCGGCGGTGTCTGATAGTCGGCCGACGGTTTACGCGTCTCGACCAGCGCGTAGTCACCCACGCCGACATCGGTGAAGGAGATCGTGCCGTCACTGGAGCCGTCGCCTTCATCGCAGACCGGGCCATATCTGGTCACATTCCCCTGCTTCAGCGCGAAACAGGCGCCCGCGAGCGGGTTCCCCTGCTGATCCTTCTTCAGGATCGTCAGGTCGCCAACGTCGGTCGGAGGCGTGTACGGCGCGTTCTGCACGGTGACCGCAAGCGTCTCGTCCGGCGCGACCGTGATATCGACATTTGGACCAATGTCATACCCGACCGGCGCTTGCGTTTCGATCAGCTCGTAGTCATCCGGAGCAATGTTATTGATCAGGATGATGCCTTCCGCGGGATCGGCATCGCCCACTCCGTTGTCACAAGTGACATACGCGAGACCGTCGCCGTTGTCGAGGCCAAAGCAGGCGCCACCCAGTTGCTGAGTGCCATCCTGATTCTGTTTCGTGATGCGAACGCTCCCCGTCTTCAGGGTGTTGTAGACGGCGAGATCCGGGTTCTGGCCCGCCAGAACCGTGATCGCGACATCGCCAATCGGCTGCCACTCGGGTCCGGCAGTGGTCGTCTCACGCAGGGTGTAGTTCCCCGGCGTGACATCCACGAATGTGATCTCACCATCGTTTGCGCCGTCGTCGGCGTCGCAAACCGGGCCATAGACCGTGGTGTTGCCCTGCCGCAGCGAGAAACAGGTGCCGAGCACCGGCTCGCCGAACCAGTCGCTCTTCAGAATCGTCAGCTGGCCGGGTGTATCCGACTTCGGATCCTTGACGGTGATCGAGGTGGTGATCCCACCGATGACCGTACCGGTCGTGTCCGGCGCCGGATCGTACCCCGGAGGCGCCTGGGTTTCGGAAACATCGTAGGTTCCCTCCGCCAGCTGCGTTAGCAGGATCACGCCAACCGTCATGTTCTGGTCGACGCCGTCGTTGTCGCAGACCTCGATGTCATTGCCCTGACCGGTGACCTGGAAACAGGCGTCACCCTGCAGCAGATTCGTATCTTCGGCGCGTTTGACGATCTGCAACGAGCCTTCGGTCGGCGGGTTGACGATGATAATGATGATCACGATGACGATAACGTTCGCCTTGACCGTCACCGTCCTGGAGTTACTTGCAATCGCCCCAGCGGCCATCGAGTCGCCCTGGAACGGTTGGACCAGCAGTCTGACGCCACTCGCCTGAGCGGACTCGCCACCCAGGATCGAGTCCTGGCTCACTGTCCAGGTACCGACCGGCAGATCGTCGACCACCAGCACGCCCGGCGTCGGATCCGAATCCTCATCGCCACCATCGCAGAGGACGATGGTCTCGCCGCCGGTCACATTGCTGGCCGGCGTCACCGAGATACAGGCGCCCTCGACCGGGTTTCCGTTCTCATCGGTCAGGTCGATCTGGAGCCCGCCGGTCTCCGGCTCGGCCGGCGTCTGAATGAATTCGACCGTGCTCGTTTCGCTTGCCACGATCTCGACCGGCTGCGCATCGGCAATGGCAAATCCAGTCGGGGCGACTGTCTGGGTGATCTGATAGCTTCCAACGCGAACGCCGGACATCTGGATGACACCCGGCGCCGGGTTTTCGTCGCCGGCTCCGTTGTCACAGACGCTGGTACCGCCAAATGTGAAGCAGGCGCCACCCAGCGGATTGGCCTCGCCATCGTTCACTTCGATGACCAGCACACCCACTTCCGGTTGCGTGCTGGTATTGACGACCTGCACCTGGGTCGTCTCGCCGACGGCGACCGTGATCTCCTGATTCGCCGCCTGGCTGAAGCCAGCCGGCGCCTGGGTCTCGGACAGCGTGTACGTCCCGTCCGGCACATTGTCGATCCCGATCATCCCTTCGGCCGGATCGGTATCCGCCGCTCCGTTGTCGCACACAGGGCCGACATTGGTCGCGCCGAACAACTGGAAGCAGGCGCCACCCAGCGGGTTGCCCTCTCCGTCGACCTTCTCGATCAGGACCGAGCCGGCCGGAAGCGGCGTCGGCGTTGGCTGATCGATCGGCTCATTGCCAACCGACACCTCGGCCGCCAAACCAGAGGTCACCTGAACACCGGTCGCGACCGGACCGTCGGGCACAACGTAGCCATCCGGCGTGGTCGACTCGATCAGGTCGTAGGTTCCGGCGGTGACGCCTTGCAACACCAGCGCACCCTCGGCTGGGTCGGAATCACCCTCACCGTTGTCGCAAACCGGACCGAAACTCTGATCATCATCTCCGGTCAGGGTGAAGCATGCGCCGCCCAGTGGGAGCTGCGTCTGGTTGTCGGTCTTGGTGATCTGCACCGATCCGGTGAACTGGCTGTTCTCGAAGGTAACGTCGACGGTCCCGCCATTTTCGATCGTGGCGGTCTGCGGGGAAAGCACCGGATCGTACCCCTGGGGAGCAGTGACTTCGGTCACGACTCGCTCACCCGCCGCGGCATCGACCAGGATCACACCCTCGGCGGGATCGAGATCTCCGGCGTCGTTGTCACAAACCGGCAGACCGTCGTCGATCGTGAAGCAGGCTCCACCCAGGCTTTCGCCGGTCTCCTGATCCACCTTCAGAATGCGGATCTGTCCCTGCGCCGCCGTATTCTCGAACGTCAGCCTGGCTTGTCCGTCCGCCGTCAGCTCCACCGACTGCGGTTCGTCCGCAGCGGTGTATCCCTCCGGCGCCTGGGTCTCGGTCACCTCATGGGTTCCGAGCGGCAAACCAGCGATCACGATCGAACCGGCGTTGGGATCGGTGTCGCCATCGCCGTTGTCGCAAATCGGGTCGCCACCGTCGACGCTGAAGCACGCGCTACCCAATGTGGTCGTACCGTCAGCCGCATCGACCTTGACGATCTGCAGCGAGCTGGTCGCAAGGCCGTTCTGGAACGTCGCTACGGACTGCTCGCCCACCGAGATATTGACCGTAATTGGATCGGCCGAGGCAACGTAGCCCTCCGGCGCCTGGGTCTCGGTCACCTGGTATTCGCCGGCAGCCAGTCCATCGACCTGAATCGTGCCCGGCACGGTATTGGCCGTATCGCCTTCACCGTCGTCACAGACGCTGATATCGCCAACCGCGAAGCACGCCCCGCCGAGCGCGGCGCCCTGCTCGTCGGTCTTGGTGATGACCAGCGAACCGGTGGCGGCTTCATCGACCAGCGAAACGCCGGTGCGCTCGCCCTGGGTGATGGTGATCGTCTGATCGGCAACCGCTAGATAGCCCTCGGGCACCGTCGATTCGGTCAGGGTGTAGTCGCCAACCGGAAGATCGGCAACTTCGATGACACCGTCTCGGGAATCGAGGTCGTTCTCATCGTTGTCGCAGTACGGCCCGAAGTTCTCGGCGCCAACCAGCGTCCAACACGACCCACCGATGCGGTTGCCATCCGCGTTTCGTTTGACGACGCGGAACGATCCAACCGGCGGTGGCGCTTCGGCGTTCACGAATTGAGCGCTGGCCTCACCACCCGCGGGAACGGAAACCGTCTGCGGATCGGCCGGCAAATAGCCTTCCGGCGCCTGCGTCTCGGTGATCGTTACGTCACCGGCAGTCAGCTCTTCGATGCGGATCGAGCCATCGGCCGGATCGACATCGCCCTCACCGTTATCGCAGACGGGTGCATTGCCATTGAGCGAGAAGCAGGCTCCCACCAGCGGTGCGCCGTTCTCGTCGGTCTTACTGATGACGAGATCACCCGTGGTCGGCTCCGGAGTCGGCGTTTCGGTGGGAAGCGGCGTCTCCGTTGGGACCTCGGTCGGGGTCTCGGTTGGAATCTCAGTTGGAATTTCAGTCGGAATCTCGGTTGCAGTCGGTTCGAGCGTCGGCTCCTCGGTCGGAACGACCTCGCCGCCCGTCTGGAGCGTCACGCTGGTGACTTGGCCATCGGTGACGGTGGCATCCACCGGCGCGGCCGGATCGAATCCGACCGGTGGATTCGGCATCGACACCTGATACTGACCGGTCGGCAGATCCTGGATCAGGATGCTCGCCTGGGCCGGATCGGCATCGTTCTGATCGCCATCGCAGACCTCGCCACTTGCGGGACCGGAATAGCTCACGCAGGCCCCGATGATCGGGAAGCCCTCATCGGTCACCACGACTTGAAGCGAGCCGAAGCCATCGGCTGGGATGACCGGACTCTCTTCGGTTGGAGACGGTTCGACCGGGATTTCTGGCGTTTCGGTGGCAACCTCGACCGGAATCTCCGGCGTTTCGGTGGGCGCCTCGACCTGCGAGCTCACCTGGAACTGCACATTGGTCGTCTCGCCGTCTGTGACGGTCGCCTGCTGGCTGGCCGGACCGGTCGCGGTATAGCCATCCGGAACGATAAGATTCACCGTGTACGTCCCGGCCGGAACATCCGGCTGGGTCATGATTGCGTCTTCGTCGTCACCGTCACAGTCCTGATCGACTCCGACGATCTCGAAGCAGGCTCCTGGGATGGCTTGTCCGTTTTCATCGACCACGGTCAACGCCAGCGTGCCAAAGCCGCCGCCCGGCTCTTCCTGGCTCGGGGTGACACGGACGGCAAACTGCTGGTCGCCCTGAACCTCGATACCAACCGTACCGGCACTCTCGAACCCGGCCGGCGCCTGGGTCATGGTCGCCGTGTGACTCCCGGCCGGAACCCCCGTGAAGGTCACGACGCCGTCCCCGTCGTCGTCACAAAGCTGGGCGCCGGTATCGAACTGATAACAAGCTCCCGGAACGAAGTTGTTGTCTGGGTCGAGCGCAACCAGGCCGACTGAGAATCCATCGGTCGGCTCGTCCGTCGGTTCGACCGGGATCTCCTGGGTCGGTTCTTCGGTCGGCTCGCCTGGAATGACCTCTTCGGTCTCGGTAGCCGCTGGCTCGACCTGCGACTCCTGGTTGGTGAACGTGACCTGCTGGTCGCCCTGGACGTCGATCGTCTGCGGGGCCGCCGGATCGTATCCCTGCGGCGCCTGGATCTGGACGACGTTGTACGAACCCGCGGGGACGTCGGTGAACGTGGTCACCGCGTCGAAGTCATCGTCACACTGCTGCCCGGCGCCGTCGATCTGGTAGCACGCGCCACCCAGCCCGTTGCCGTTCTGGTCGACGGTCACGATCGTAACGGTGAAGCTCTCCGGTCCAGCGGTCTGGACCTGGAACTGCACGCTTACCGCCTCGCCCGGTTGAACGGTGACCTGCTGCTGGGTCGAGCCAACGGCTTGATACCCATCCGGCACCACCAGCTCGACCGTGTAGTCACCCGCCGGAACCTCGTCCTGCGTCATGACGGCATCGTCGTCGTCACCGTCACACTGCTGTCCAAAACCGGAGAGGTTGTAGCAGACGTTGGGGATCTGCTGGCCGAATTCGTCGACCGCGGTTACCAGGATCGAACCAGTCTGCGCCGTCTCCTGCTGGAAGGGGATCGTGAACTGCTGATCGCCCTGGACGTCGATTTGGCTCGGCTGGGTCGTCGAATATCCGTCCGGCGCCTGGATGGCGCTTACGGTGTTCGGACCAAACGGAACACCCTGGAACGTGACGACACCGTCGAAATCGTCGTCACATTGTTGGCCAACGCCTTCGATCGCGTAACACGCGCCCGGCAGCACGTTGCCGTTCTGGTCGATAGCGACCAGGCTGACACTGGCCGAACCCGGAATATCGTCAGTGGGCTCATCCTCGATCGGCTCGTCTTCGATCGGTTCATCGCCCGGTTCGCCGCCTCCCGGACCGGCAACCGTGACCTGAGCTTGATTGAAGCCAGGTTGCAGGTCAACCTGCTGCGAATCCGCCGCTTCCTGACCGGATGGGGTGAACGTCTCGACGAGGGTGCCGCTGCCCGGCACACCATTGGGGAAGTTGAGACTGACATTCCCGTCGAGGCTACCATCCGAAGTCGTCCCTGACTGGCCGTATCGCCCCCGCTGGTCACCGCGAAACAGGCGCCCGGTTGCGGATTACCTTGATCGTCGTCTTGGTGACCTGAAGCTGGCCAGAATCGACTCCGTTCGCCTGCAGGATATTGCCGCTCGCATCCGCCACGACCTGCACCCGGCCGCCATTGCCACCAACCGGCTGGGCGGTGATGCCCGTCGGCAGTCCGTTCACAACCGTTTCGACATTGACCGGGCTCCCCGGCCCAGCGTCAAAGGTCACAACAAAGTTCCCGCCACCGGCAGCAACCATCGGGAATGTGCCGTAGTCGGTTTGCAAACTGACGACAAACGGCCCGGCAGCGATTTCCCCGGTGTTCGAATCGAACTGGAAGACCGCGCCTGCCGCGTCATCCGTCACATTGACGGACGACGAACCGGCATAGACATCCCCGTCATTCGTCGCGACGGTGACATCGAAGCCGTACGACCCAGGAGGCAGCGGAGCAGTCCCACCCCAGATGCCGTTGCCCTGATTGGACAGTTGCACCGGTCCTACGGTATTCGCGACGTCTCCGCCAATCGTGACCGCGTAGACGCCTTGCAAGGGAGGACTTCCTCCCTGCAGCGCCTCGCCCTCGACCGCGAGATCGGAATCGCCCAATGGCGCGGCCGCGATCGGCTGCACCATGGAAAAGGGCACGAGCATGCCCAGGACGAGCAGCAGAACCGTCGTGAAACTGACGATTCGTCCCAATCCCGCCCCAGGAGGCTTCGGCACTGGTCCTGGCCGGCCATTCGCGGCGGACATCATTGTCGATCGTGATCTGCGGGCGCGCATACGTTTCCTCCGCTCCACACCGTTGCTCTTTCGCGTTACCGTCTGACCCATCGGCCAGTAACAGAATGGAAAACTTCCCGGTCGAGAATGAGATTTGTCACGTGCCAATCCGATACGTGACACGGCAATCCGGGCCGGCTTCGAGTTTGGCAGTGTAGATGCCGGCGTCGCGCGCGCCGAACATCGTGGACATCCATCATACCCGAGCCCTCGGGTTCCACAAGTCCATCGTTTCTCGACTGCTCTTGAAACGCGAGAAATCTGAAGATCGTTTCGCCGCTTAGACGCGAAGCGCATTCAGCAGGGTACGCATCTCGTCGATCCCGGCCGGAAGATCGGTCCGGGAGACGATCAGCTCGGTCACGCCGATCTCGGCAAACTCGCGAATGCGCAATCGCACCTCATCGAGCCCACCTACGATGCTGCCCGGCGCCACCAGCGCATCGGGTATCTCGGCAATCGCGGCGTGCACGTCGCCATCCAGCGCAAAATCGGCAAACGCGCCGCCACGCGTCAGCAGCTCGTCGGTCCTCATGTGCAGCCGGACGCGTCGCATGATACCGGCCACGTCGAGCTCCGGATTCTGGAGAAGCACCTCCATGCCCGGCAACGCCAGGACATTCGCAACGAATCGCTTGCGACGTGCCAATGCCAGAGCTACGTCGTCCGTCACCGCCAAACCCACGTCCGCAATGAATGCAAGCGTGGCTGGATTCCGACCCGCGGCGCTGGCGGACGCCCGCACCCGGGCGATGGCCGATTTCAGATAGTCCGGCGTCGAAAGGAAGTTGAATCGGACGCCATCGGCCACGCGTCCGGCGAGATCGAGCGCCTTCGGACCGGCCGCGGCAATGTAGATAGGTGGCGTATGCGTTGGACGCACCACACGAATCCACCGGTCGATCCGAAACTCGCCGTCGAGTGATGCGATGCCGTCTTTCCACCACTGATGCTGGAGGGCAATCGTCTCATCCAGCCGGCGGACCGGGCTGCCGATCTCCATCCCCAAGGCGCGCTCATACCATTCCGGTTGCCCGCGTCCCAACCCAAGGAAGGTCCGTCCGGGAGCAAGCCGGTCGAGTGTCGCCACCGAGGCAGCGATCAAATTTGGATGGCGCACATAGGGATTGGTGACACCGGTCCCGATCTGGATCTGGCGTGTCTGTTGCGAAATTGCCCCCAACAACGCAAACGCATCCCACCCATCGGGATCTTCGGTCACCCAGAGGGCATCGAACCCCGCCCTGTCAGCGCGTTGCGCCAGGGCGAGCGTCGCTGCGCTGGAGCCGCCCTGCGCCCACGCTCGATGGTGAAGCTGCAGGGCAAACCGCATCGGAACCGGCTGCTACCCGCGTTCCGGGCGGTAGTAGAACACGATCCCGCCGGGACGGTCGTCACCGGTCCGCCCGGCGACGCCCTGCGCCCCATTGTGCATGGTGTACGCCGAACCGCGCTCGATCGAATCGGCCACCTCTTCGGGAAGGACCGTGGCGTAGATACCGTGCTTGGTGCATTCCCAAACGCCGGTGTAGCCCTCGACCGGTTTCATCCGGTGTTTGTCACGTGGATGGGTGCGACCGACTTCGCAAAGCGGATTGGGAATCGATGTCTGGTGTTCCATGTGCGGTGGATGTACTCCTCGGTGCGTGAAGCGCAGGTCGTTTCGACGAAAAAGTATGCCACTCGCCGCCGGAGCCCGGAGAAGTCTCACCCCTTGTGTGGGGAGTTGTCACCAATAGCGTGTCTGCCCGCTCGCGGCCCCGTTGCGTTTCCATCTGCGTGCCGCGTGCTGCCTGCTGCATGCTTCTCCGGAAGCCCGCTACAACTTGGCCTGGCGGACGCGGTCCCAGGCCAGGATCCAGTCCAGATAGGTTGCCGTACCGTTTCCGTCGTCGGAAACGGGCGGATATCCCCGAATCGGCGAATGGTCAAACCACGCGTCGAGGGCATCATAGGGATAGAGCGAGGCGATATCCGGTTGGATCATTGGCGTGGCAGATTCCGCGACCGTCGCCCAGCGTGTGCGATCGACCAGATCACGCTGGGCCTCGGGCGAGATCATGAAGTCAATGAACTGTTGTGCCAGCTCGGGATCGTGGCAATCGGCAACCATGGCGATGCAATCACAGAAGCTCGATCCACCGGGAGACGGTTGCGATGCAACCAGCGCGCGCTGGTTCGCGGTCGTCAACAGCGGGGCCGACTGCCATCCGACCGTCGCAAACTGCGCAGCTCCATCCGCCACCCGCATCATCGCGTCGTAGGCGCTCCCACCAAAGGAAGCTGCCCTGGTCTGCTTCAGCTCGATCAGCACACCGGTCGTTTCGTCGAGCGCGTCCTTGCTCACACGCAACGGATCCTCGGCGCCCAGAGCCCAGTTCCAGAGCGTGATATGCGTCAATCCGTCATCCGGCATCACCAGTTGATCGGTGTAACGCTCGTCACGGAGATCGAGCCAGCTCTCGGGGGCGGATTCCACCTCGACGGCAGCAACGAGTCCGAACGTACCCCAGAGCAGCGGCATTCCGAATTGCTGGTCGTCAACCATCACTTCCGGCCGCTCCCCAAAGGGAGAAAGCAGGTCCACGGAATTCGGAATCGATGCCAGATCGAGCGGCGCCAGCAACCCGGACGCCCCCAACGGCGCCACGATTCCGATCGTCGGCGCCACCAAATCGTAAAGCCCCACCCCGCCCGCGCGTAGAAAGAGCATGGTGTCGTCCGGCGTGGCAATACCGGTGACTTCGATACGGACATTGTTCGCTTCGCGAAATGCGGCGGTCAGCTCGCCGGGAAAGTAGCTGGGCCAACCGAGAATACGAAGTACCCGCTCCTCCTCTTGTCCGGACGTCGGACGTCCCGGAAGCGAAAGACGCACCGCCGTCGCAAGCGCTCCGGCGGATAGGGTTCGGCGCGTGATCCGGCTGTCCATCGACGACCCTATACCTCTGACTCGGGCAGCATGATGCCCAGCGTCGTTCCGCCATCGAGCACCAGCACCTGACCGGTGCAAAACGACGATCGGTCGGACGCCAGGAACTCGACGGCGTTGGCAACTTCGCTCGGTTCGGCGAGCCGGCCCATCGGCACCCGTTCCAGATAGCTGGAAGATGTATCCGACTCGGCCGTGACGAATGCTGCCCGGGTACGCACCATACTGGGCGCAACTCCATTGACGCGTACCCCGGTCGCGGCCAGCTCCAACGCCGCCGAACGGATCAGGGCGTCGATCCCACCCTTGGACGCGTTGTAATGCGCCAGGGTCGATTCGACATAGAAGGCGTTGGTCGATGAGGTCACGACGATGGAGCCTTTCCCGGCAGGCACCATCACCCGCGCCGCCTCCTGGATGCAGTAGAACGCACCGTTCAGATTGGTTTCCAGGATACGCGTCCAGGTCTCGTCATCGATCTCCAGGAAGTGCTGTCCCACCGCGATGCCGGCGTTCGCGACCATGATGTCGAGCGATCCGAACCGTTCGCACGCTGTGTCGATGGCGCTCTTCACCGACGCTCTGGAGCGAACGTCGCCGGTCGCGAGCGCGAGATCCGCCGGATGTCCAAGCTCCTGCGCCAGTTTCTCGAGCGCCCCCGCTTCGATATCGAACGCGGTTACGCGGGCACCTGCCTCGAGAAAATGCGTGACGATGCTTCGACCGATTCCATTTGCAGCGCCAGTGACCACCGCGCTGCGCTCTTGCAATCCTGCCTGCACTCCCCGTTGTCCTCCACCACTCCATCGAATCGATCGCATCGAATGCTAGCGCAGGCGCGCCATTGGCCGGACAATTGCGTGTATGAAACGAACACTGCCTGCCGATCTCGACACCCGACGGTATGACCTCGCCATCATAGGCGGGGGAATCAATGGCGCGGCCATCGCACGCGATGCCGCGTTGCGTGGTCTCTCCGTCATCCTGCTGGAGAAAGACGACTTCGCTTCGGGAACCACCAGCTGGGCCACCCGCCTCATCCACGGGGGTCTCCGCTATCTGGAGCATTTCGAGTTCCGGCTGGTGCAGGAATCGCTGGTGGAACGCGGGCGGCTGCTCGAAAACGCGCCCCATCTCGTCGATCCGCTCCCGCTCGTGCTTCCGGTCTTTCGAGCCGGCAAACACGCCCCCACCAAGCTGCGAACCGGCATGCATGTCTACGATTTCTTTTCCCGTGGCGATGCACTGCCGAAACACCGCTGGTTCTCGCGCAAGGAAACGGGCATCCGCTGGCCACAATTGACAATGGAAGGTTTGCTCGGATCGTTTCGCTATTTCGATGCGCAGGTGACGTTTCCGGAACGGATGGTGATCGAGCAGATCGTTTCGGCAGTCTCGTTCGGAGCGGTCGCCATGAACTATGCCCGAGTGACCTCGATCGACATGGACGGTTCAGTCGCAACGGGAGTCACGGTTGTCGATGAGCTTGCCGGACGGACGCATAAGGTCCGGGCCCGCGCCGTCATCAACGTCGCCGGTCCCTGGGTGGATCAGGTCATGGCATCGCTCGATCCGGCGCCAAACCGAGAGATCGGGGGAACCAAGGGATCGCATATCTTTCTGGCAGCGACCGCGGACACGCCAACGGACGCAATCTATGCTGAAGCAGCAACCGACGGACGGCCTTTTTTCATCGTCCCCTGGAACGGCCTGACGATGATCGGAACGACGGACCTTCCATTCGATGGCGATTTCGACCAGGTCACCGCCACCGATGATGAAATCGACTACCTGCTTGCCGAAGCCGGACGGTTGCTCCCCGGACTCGATACATCGCGTAGTCGAGTGCTCTTCACGTATGCAGGCGTGCGCCCCCTGCCGGCAACCTCGGATTCGTCCCCGGGCGGAATCACCCGGCGACATTTCCTCATCGATCATGCCCCCAATCGGGACGGTCTTTATTCTGTCGTCGGTGGCAAGCTGACCACGCATCGCAGTTTGGCCGAAGAGGTCGTCGACAAGATCGCGCACGAGCTTGGCAATCGAGCGCCGTGTCAAACCCGCAATCTCCCCTTCGCCTATTCGCCAGGAGACGACGTCGAGGCGCTACGTGAAGAGCTGATCGGTTCATTCGGAATTTCGGGATTGGCTGCGGAGCGGTTGACCTCGATCTACGGCGCGCGAGCACGCGACATCGCTGCGCTCGGTGCATCCGATCCGGCGCTGGGAGCGCCCTTGGCCGAAGGGCAGTGCGTAACGGGGGCTGAGATCGTTTGGGCGTTCGAGAACGAGCAAGCGGTCGGATTGAGCGACGCCGTCATGCGTCGCGCCGTTGCCGCCTGGAATGCCGGCCTGGGCCGGTCGGCCGCCCGCGGCGCCGCCCGGATCGGCCAGTCTCATCTCGGCTGGTCCGCGGACCGTGCCACCGGCGAGCTCGCCGAGTTCGACACCTACATCGAGCGGTTCAATGCCCCACCCGCTTAGGGCATTTCATCGGAGGACTCGAACCAGCTATCGGTGATCGCGACACGCAGTGAAGAGCCAAGCGGCTCGAGGTCTTCGACAAGATACCCCCCCACCTCGTGGATTCTTACTCGTTCGTAACCATGGGCGATAGTATTCCGAAACCCAATAATCTCGTCCCAGAATTCTGGAGCGTGCTTTGCATATGGTTCTGGAAAACGGCTCCGAAGTTGCGACAGGTTCTCGCCGATCTGAAAGATTTGGAGCAGGATCGCATCCTGCAGAACGTGCTGCTCCAGGAAGACCTGGGCACTGTCCGGAACATACGTCTCAAGTCTATTGAACGCACGTTCCGCTGAGAGCAAATACGGCGCTGCCCGCTTCCTCACAATGGTATAGGAACAAGCGTCGGCATGATATAGGGTTCAAAGATGGGGTCGACATCGGTAAGAAGATCGACTTGGCGACCAGTCAGGCGCGAGAGCTTCACCATAAGATTCAACTGCTCCCCGAGCCTGACGTCGTGGCCGAATCGAACCAGCACGTCAATGTCGCTTGCCGGTCCTTCCTCACGACGCGAGATGCTTCCAAAGAGAAACGCTTCGACGACCCCGGCGTCCTTCATCAACGCCACGAACTCGTCCGAAATGATGTCCGGACGAGGATTCACGATCGGTGCATTGTCGATGCTTGCCTTTCGCATAGCTCCACCATCGTACGTTCATTGTACGTTGTCACACTGTGGCTGCAACCGCTCTTGAGAATCCACTCCCTACTGCAATTTCCCGCGGCCCAGAATCGGCCAGATAGCCTCCACCACACCGTTGCGGACGCCGTAGAAATGCTCATGCAGGTGGTTGCACTGGTCCGAGTACCCAACATTGAAGAAGAGTCGATCGGCGACCCGCGGTTCGGCCGACGGCTCGGCCAGGGTCAGGATCCCGTGCTCGGCCGAGAAGGCAATATCGCCGTCCAATGTCAAACCGCGCGGCTTGGGCTGGCGATTGCCCGGATCGATCGTCTTGCGGCCAGCATCGACGATGACACGATCGAGCGTCGGACGGCTGGTAACCTGGGTCATCAGCGAGAGCGCACGCTGCACATTCGCGCCCTGTTGCAGATACTCGATATCACCGAAGATCCCGCCCCCGGCCTGAATCTCGGTCACGCCGTCGATCCCGGATGTTGTCAGATAGGTTGCGGTGCCACCCGCCGAAACGATATCGACCGGGACACCGTCGGCACGAATCAGCTCGGCGGTTTCGACCAGTGAGCCGACCGCGCGGTTGATCTCCGCCAGTCGCTCGTCCGGATCGTCGATCGACCAGCAATGTCCTTCCCAGGTCATCACACCGGCGAAGCGCAATCCCTCACACCGGGCCATCTGCTCGGCGAGCTTCCGGGCCGCATCTCCCGGCAGAACGCCCGCGCGCTTCATTCCCGTGTCAACCTCGATCACAGCGCGAGGCCGCGTCCCGATGCGCAGCGCCGCGTCGTCCAGTTCGCGCACGTTCTCGATCGCGTCCACCGAAACGCAGATATCGGTCTGCGTTGCCAGCGCTGCCACCCGGCGCGCCTTGATCGGCCCCACCACCTGGTTCGGCACGAGAATGTCGCGAATCCCGTTTGCAGCCATCACTTCGGCCTCGCCCAGCTTGGCGCAGGCGACGCCAATCGCACCCGCTTCGACCTGCAAATGCGCAATCGACGGGCATTTGTGCGACTTGGAATGCGGTCGCCAATTCGAGCCGCGGGATTTCACATCCGCGGCCATCGTCTTGATATTCGATTCGAGCGCATCGAGGTCGATCAACACCGCGGGGGTATCGAGCTCTTCGATCGGCAGGCCAATCAGGGTCGTAAGCATCGTCGTCGTCGGACTCCTTCTGAAACGTCTTCACCGAATGCTGCGTCAGGATACCCGAGCGTCTCGGCCAGATTCGTCTCGCATGCCCCTGCTATCATTCCAAACGCGCAAGCACACAATCGAGCGGCCAATTCCGTCAGGAGGACGAGCCTATGATCGAGAAGGATCTTTTGCGAGAGCGTGTCGACCGGCGAACGCTTATCAAAGGCGCTGGGGCAGCCGGGATTGCCGGCATGGTCGCAACGCCAACAACGGGGATGGCAGCGCCGGGCGCCACGTCGGGAGTCCGACTGCGCGCCCAATCGGACCCCGCCACGCTGGTGGTTGCCGCGGCTGGGTCGCCGTCCGATCTCGACCCCCATTCGTCCTACGACTATCAATCGGTCATGGCCATTTTGGGCGCCTACGAAGGGCTCATCGGGCTCAAGGGCGACAGCACGACCGAGCTCGAAGGAATCATCGCCGAGTCATGGGAATCGAACGAGGATTTCAGTACCTGGACCTTCAAGATTCGACCTGGAATCACCTTCCAGGACGGGTCGCCGGTCGATGCCGAAGCCGTCCGCCTCAATTACGAGCGATTTCTGACGCTCGGGCTCGGCCCCGTCGCCGTCCTGAGCCGGTTCGTATCCGACCCGGCCAGGATCACCGCTCCGGACGAATCGACGGTCGTCTTCGACCTTGGCTCGCCGCAGCCAATCTTCCCGCTGGCCATTGCCTCGACCTATGGTCCCCTCATCGTCAACGCCAAGCTGCTCCGGGAGCACGAAGAAGACGGCGACTGGGGACACTACTGGGCGCAGACCAACGCCGAAGGGACCGGCAGCGGACCGTACCGGATCACCAACTTCGAACCCGGCCAGATCCTGGAGATGGAACGGTTCGACGACTACTGGCGCGGTTGGGACGGCAATCATTTCGACAAGGTCATCGTTCGCGTCGTCAGCGAGACCGAAACCCGCCGTCAACTGCTGGAGCAAGGCGAGGCTGACATCGTCGACGCGCTGAATGTCGAAGCATACGATGCGCTCGTGGACAATCCGGACATCACCATCCAGTCGCAGTTCGTCACGCGCAACCAGTACTTTGCGATGACCGTGGCTGGTCCGCTGGAAACGCCGGAAGCCCGCCAGGCGATGAACTTCGCATGGCCGTGGACCGACGTTCTGGAGGGAGTCTACGGTGGACGTAGCCGGCAGCCCCGTGGTCCGGTGCCCCCGGAAATTCGCGGACACGACGAGAACACGCTCCTCTACACCACCGACCTTGAACGGGCCAGGACGCTGCTCGAAGCTGCCGGTGTCGAGGAAGGCACGCAGCTCACGCTGGCAATGCAGACCGGGCTCGATCAACCCAAGGCTGCCGCAGAACTCTTCCAGCAGAACCTGGCGCAGCTCGGTATCGACCTGACGATCGACGTGATCGATCTTTCGACCTATACGTCATTGGTCTACGGCGACGCTGGCCCGGACGAGCGGCCCAACCTCATGTGGTGGGGCTGGTGGCCCGACTACAACGATGCCTGGAACCACCTCTACCCGCAGGTTTCCTGCGATGCGCAGGATCGGCCGGCTCGAATATGCGGGCTTTATGCAACGATCGGGTACAGGAGCTGCTCGACACCGCCAAGGATGCGCCGGATGACGAAACGTACATGACCGCCATCTCCGAGATGCAGAATCTTCTGCAGGAGGACGATCCAGCGGCCATCTACTACGTCGAACCGCCGTGGGTCGTCTACTTCCGCAACGATGTCACCGGAATCTTCATCAACCCGGTCAACATCGGCACGTACAACTACTGGGCAATGAGCCGAATGTAGCAGGCAGCACGCAGCTTGCAGCAGGCAGAAACGAAGATGCTTACGACCAGCGACCCAAAATTGGGTCGCTGGTCGCTCTGTCTTTCTCTATGAAATCGGAGGCTATCTCTGCGTGCCGCGTGCTGCCTGCCGCGTGCTGAGTCAAGTACGATTGATGAAATGCCAGATATCGCCACGGTCGGAGCGCTCGAAGAGGCTGAGACTCGCGTTATCGAGCTGGAGCCGCCGGTACTTCGCAAGCGGCATTTCCAGGGTATGCGCGATCAACAACCGTCCGGTCGTGTGATGCGCAACGGCCAGTACCGTCCGGCCCGGTTGCAGCACATCGAAGAGAAACGCCGTCACCCGAGCCACGAGCTCACTGGCCAGCTCACCCGTTTCTCCCGGACGCCAGGCGTCCGGGTCGGCAGCCCAGTCATGCCAGTGATTGCCAGGCTCGTCCAGAATCTCGGCGTGGGTCTTCCCCTCCCAGTTGCCGTAGTTCATCTCGTTCAGCCGTGGATCCTGTACGATTGGGATGTCCCGCCCGTCCAGCGCCAGCTTCGCGGTTTCCAATGCCCGCGAAAGCCCCGAACAGAAGACCGCATCGAATTCCAGCTCACGCAGCAACGCTCCGCCCTGCTTCGCCTGCTGGATTCCAATCTCGGTCAACGGAACATCGCTCGCACCGGCATACCGGTTGCCATCCGCGTTCCACGTCGTCTGACCATGGCGGAGAAAATAGAGTCGCGCGGGCTCCGGCATCTACTCGACCACCCCAAGCTGCTTGCGGAAACCGTAGTTGTCCCAGCCATCGAATCCCTCGGCAACCATCCCGTTCTCGATCCGGTCCAGACTCATTCCTTCGACCCGAATCGTGCGGCCATCGCCTTGAGCGCCTAGCAGCTCACCCGCGAATGTTCCCGTCAGCACCCAACGGGTGAGAACCTTGTCTCCCTCGGAAACGAGATCGACGATCTCGAAGTGAAGGTCGGGGAACGCGGCGATCCACGACTTCCAATGCGTGCGAAAGTCCTCGCGGCCGACGCCAAAATCGTGATCGTTCCCGGCCGCAGTCTCGGCAACGTACCGGTCGATTGCCGATTCGTCCTTCTGATTCCAGATCTCTTCGAAGAACGTAATCGCCAGTTGCTTGTTTTCCTCGATCGACACGTCGTCTCCTCTCCTCATTCCAATGCTCATGTCGCGGGCAACTCCGGCTCCGCATAAGAGTTCCGCCTGGTCATAGCTGCGGGCATCCCCGCCCCAGTCCGGCTGTAACCGAGGGCGTTCGTGCCCCGGTCTCGTTGTAACTGAGGGCGTGTCTGCCCTCTCGATCCCAAGCTGCCCGAAAAAGGCAACGCTCCAACAATTCACCGTTGGGGATGTTACCAGCCGTCTGGGCATGAGAGAGGCGCCCGTGCGAATATCCTGCGAGCAAATCGCATGAGCGGAGGACAGGATGGAACTACGTGTCGATGGCAAAGTAGCCCTGGTGACCGGCGCCGACAGCGGAATCGGGCGCGGCATTGCCCTCCGTCTGGCCGAAGCAGGCGCGGATGTGACCGTCTGCTATTACTCGGATCGCGCCGGCGCCGAGCAAACCGCGGCCGAATGCCAAGCCGTGGGGCGCAACGCACTCATTGCACAAGGCGATATCGGCGATCCCGCGACGGTCGAGCGGATCTTCAGCACCGTCGACGAGACATTTGGACGTATCGACATTCTGGTCAACAACGCTGGCCTCGCCATCGACGCGCCGATCGTGGACCAGGACTTCGGCTTGTTCGAGCGCGTGATCCGAACCAACCTCTTCGGACCGTTTCTCACGATCCAGCAAGCGGCGCGCCGGATGATTGCGCAAGGCGATGGCGGCCGGATCGTCAATATCACCTCGGTCCACGAGGAAGCCTGTTTTGCGGGCGCATCCGCCTACAACACGTCCAAAGGTGGCTTGCGAAATCTCTCGCGCACCGCGGCAGCCGAGCTCGGCCGGTATGGCATCACAGTCAATGTCATTGCGCCGGGAATGATCCTGACGCCGATGAACCACCGCGCGATCAGCGACCAGGAATACCTGGACAACGCCGAAAAGCAGATCGTGCTGGGACGCGCCGGTCAACCGGACGATATTGCCAGGATGGCGCTTTTCCTCGCCTCTGACGCCGCATCCTACTGCACGGGACAGACGCATTATGTCGATGGCGGCTGGATGCTCACCTGGCCTCCGGTCTGACGAGGAGCTGGGATGCGGGAGTTGGACATGCTTGGGGGCCAGAGCCCAGAGCAACTGTAGACCGCGTTTGGCGTGGATGCTGGGGGGATCGAACGTTTAGCCTTTAGGTCATTGTCACCACCACAAGTCACGCTGGCGCGCGCCTGTGACCGAACCCGCACCATTTCCCATTTCCCATTTCCCATTTCCCATTTCCCATTTCCCATTTCCCATTTCCCATTTCCCAGGAACCCTACCCAAACAAGAAACGCCCTCCCGTCGTGACGGGAGGGCGTTTGCATGAGCCGGCTCGGCCTATCCGACCGGTTCCTGGTCCGAACCGGAACCGTCCACGCCATCGGACGCCGGGTCCTCGATTGGGACATCTTCGGTGGCCGTCTCGGTCGGAATCTCCAGTGTTGGTATCTCGGTCGGCGGCGCCTCGGTTGGAGGAGCCTCGGTCGGCGGAATCTCCAGGGTCGGCTCATCGACCGCCGGAATTTCTGTGGGCGATGGAGTTTCGGTTTCCGGCACCGCGGGCGCCACACCCGGCGTCAGATAGCTGTCGGCGACCCAGCCTTCGACCCCCTCAGTCGTTTCGACCGGGACCCAGAAATAGCCACTGGCTGGCTGGCCGTACCCGGTCACGGTCAATTGCGTACCGGAGGTCAGGAGCTGGATCACGGTGCTCGCCGTTCCAGGCGCCACGCGCAGATTGATACCCGCTGTCGTATGCGCGATATCGCCCGGCAGGAATCCGCCCGGCCCCGCGGTTGGCGTGTTCGTGACGCTCGGTGTGTTCGTTACTGTCGGCGTCATCGTCGTCGTCGGTGAAATAGCCGTTGTCGCGGTACTCGTGGGTGTACCGGTGGCAACACCCACCTTGGTTACATAGTTGGACGCGATCCAGCCGTTGTACCCGGCGTAGTGCACCGGAATCCAGAAATATCCGTCCGCATAGCCGCCGGTACTCAGGACGACGAGCTCGGTATTGCTTGGAATGAGTGTCAGCACCGTACCGCCCAGGCTCGGGAAGGAACGCAGATTGACCCCATTTGTCACCCGGACAATTTCGCCTCCCCCAAAACCGCCGATCGGCGTCGCGCTTGGCGTGAGACTCGGCGTCCGTGTCACGGTCGCGGTTGGCGTCGTGGTAACCGTCCTGGTCGCGGTTGGCGTTGCCGTTGGCGTCGCAACCCCAATCCTGGTCACATAGCTCGATGCCACCCAACCGGACAACGAGTTGTAGACCACCGGAATGAAGAAATGCCCACTGCCAGACTGCCCGGCGCCGGTCACCAGCAGGATCGCGCCGCTGGGCAGGGTCGCAATCGGATTGCCATTCGTATTCGGCGCCGGCCGCAGCAAGAGCGCGGTGTTCACACGCACCAGATCGCCAGCCGCGAACCCACCCTGTGGTGTCTGGGTGACGGTCGGTGTCCGCGTCTCAGTCGGCGTCGAAGACGGGGGAACCGTCCTCGTCTCGGTGGGCGTTCGCGTAATCGTCGGCGTCCGGCTGGCCGTAGACGTGATGGTCGCCGTCGCGTGGCCGACGTTGTCGACCCAATTGGAAACGACCCATCCATCGACCCCGTTGTACCGCACAGGAATATGGAAGAACCCGCCCGAGGTCAATCCGGTACCGGTCACCAGCAGCTGTGCCCCGACCGGCAGCACTTGAATGATGGCGCCGCCCGGCGTTACCCGGAAGTTGAGCGCCTCGCGCACCTCCACGATATCGCCCGGTCCGAATCCACCCGGGGGGGTCAGCGTTCTGGTCGGGGTGAGCGTGATCGTCGCAGTGTTCGAAGGCGTCGACGTGATCGACGGCGTGCTCGTTACCGATGGCGTCAATGTCTCACTCGGGGTCGGGGTTATGGACGGAGTCAACGTCTCGGTTGGCGTCGAGGTGACCGTCGGTGTTTCCGTCACGGTTCGCGTCGCGGTCGCCGTTCGAGTTTGCGTGCGAGTCGCGGTTCGCGTCGTCGTCGCCGTGCGTGTTGCCGTTGCGACGCCAATCCTGGAAAGCCAGGCATCCGCCACCCATCCATTCATGCCGCCATGACGGACCGGCACGAAGACGCCGGCGGTCCCGACCTGTGCTGGACCGGTCACCAGAAGCTGGGTCCCCGTTGGAAGAACCTGGATGACAGAATAGGTCGTTCCTGGACCCGTCCGGAAATTCAAACCGGTCGTCGTTTGCGCCAGATCCCCAGCCGACCATCCACCCAGGGGCGTCGCAGTCCGCGTAGCGGTGGGAACCGGTGTGGTCACGACCGCCACGAGCTCGGACGCCAGATAGCCCGTTGCCGAGGTGGAATTATTGCGTACGTGAATGAACCGATATCCGCCGCAAAGCTGTCCGCCATTGAGGACCGTAAACCGGGTCCCGGTCGGAGCGGTGTACTGGATCGGATAGGTGGTGCATGGACCGGAGCGGACATTGGTTGCGGTCGTAACCTGGACGACGCTGCCGACTGGAATACCCGATTGCGCCACGGCAGTACGCGGCTCGAGCGGGATCACGCTCAGCACCATCGAAACGATGAGCATTACGGTCACCACGAGCCCGGCTCGCTGAATTCTTCTTCCCATGTCCACTGCCCCCGGTTGCGGACCCGAATGGCCACACCCCAGCGATTGCGGTTGTCGCTGGTGTGCTTTGAGGAAGTTCAATGTCAGCTATGCAGATACACCACATATCCTGTGACTTGAATGCACACTTCCCACGATGCCATCTTATCCCACCGCGGCACGATCGCTCAATGTTTTGGAGCGCCGAGCCCGGCAGTCCTGCCGCAAACCTGGGTACAGTTCCTCTTCGAGCCCACCCTCGCATCAAAATCGTTCCAGAGCGCCACCGTGCTGGGTATCGTCTGAATAGTCGCCCTTCAAGAAAACACCCCGGGGCCGAAAATCGGCCCCGGGGTGTCCCTTATAGAATGAAACTTGAACCGTTGCCGGCACGCCGCCGTATAGCGATCACGTAAGGTAGCTCCCACGCTGGATTCCGCTGTCGTGCGAAATCCTGTCGGGATCTCACGGCAAGAGAGGTTATCCGACCGCCTCCGAGCCATCGGGCGGCAACTCGAATTCGCCGTCGTCAGGTCCCTGGTCTCCCGTCGAGGAGTCATCGCCGGGCCCTGGCTCATCCTGGTTGCCTGGATCGGCCGCCGAGTCACCTTCAGGCGCCCCGCCATGCCAGCCGTCATTACCGCCCGGACCACCCTGCCAGCTCTCATCGCCAGAAGCCGGTGGGTTGCCCTGCCAGGCACCCCCGTCCCCAGCACCATAGTCGCTGCTGCCGATTTCGGAATCGACCGTTCCCACCCCGGCAGTCGTGCCCGAACCAGTCGACACGGAGACACCGGAAAGGTCGACAGCCGTTCCAGTGGCAATCGCGGTGGCATACGCCGCTGCATAGCTCATCACCGTCGCAATGTAGCCATCGGTACAGGTGCCGACCGCATCGCAACCCGATCCGAAATAGGTCGCCAGCGCTTGTTCGATGGAACCCGTCTCAGCCAGAAACCGGCCGATCTCGGTCGAGCCAGCCATGATATTTGTCGCCGGGTCGTACCACGACGACTCCGGAATTCCCTGACTCTGGAACTCATACGGCATCACTTGCATGAGTCCGATCGCCCCGGCCACTGAGACGACGTTCGGATCGCCGCCCGATTCGACCCGGATGACCGCCGCGATGACCTCGGCCGGAACACCCGTCGCCGCCGCGGCAGTCTGGATCTCCGGCAGCCACCGCAGGACTGCATCACTTTCGATTTGTGCGGTGGTCGTGTCTGCAAACACAACGCTTCCGGCCGAAACCACCGTCAACGCAACCAGGAACGTCGCCAACCAACGACGCGTCCTCCCCCAATCCACTGGACCGCCGCCCCATAGGGGTGCGGCCATTGCGGTACTTCCCTCGTTGCCAGTCATGCAACCTCCGCGGAATACGCGAGACCGGACCAGACGGTCTCTCCAAAACGAATACTGGTCAGTGGGGTGTACGAATGACCCAAAGTCACGGATTCTCAGCATTTGCACCGATTTGACTCAGGTTTTCCGGCGGATTCCGCACCTGTGGATGCGCTGGGAAACCTGGACGCTCTTCGAAGCGTATTCGGATATGTGAGCATTCAGTCGTTGCCCCACGTTTCCTCGGTTACCGCATGCCCGTTCGTCGTTTCTCTTTGACATTCGTACTGCTTGGCGCTCTGCTGGGACTTCCGTTCGTCGCCTCGCAACAGCCGGCAATGGCGGATCTTGCCATTCCCGACAATCCCGCCGGCATTCAGCTCGCCTGGGCGTTGGATCAGGTCGATACCGGCGCATTCGGAACCACCGAGCAAACCATCGCCGAACACTTCTCGGACGGCTACCTGGCGGTCGTGACCCCGGCCCAGCTGATCGGGTACTTTCGGGACTATCTCTTCCCGTACGCTCCGATGACCGTGGTTCGCTACGAGGGCGGAGCGACTGAGCTCCGGGCAAATGCGATTCTGCAGGGCCCATTCGGCTACTGGCGCGTGGAGCTGGGCGTCACCCCGAACGAGCCGCACAAGATCGATGCGCTCTGGTTCGAGCCGGTCTACACAACCACCACTCCACTCGCTCCCGCCCGTTCCTGGAGTGAGGTCAAGCGCGATCTCTCCCGCCTTGCGCCACATGTCAGCGTCACCATTGCCGAGCTCGGCGATGGCGTCTGCGATCCCATTGCCCGGGTCGATCCTGAGCTGATCCTGCCGGTTGCCTCCTCGTTCAAGCTCTATGTGCTTGGAGAGCTGGCGCACCAGGTCGAGAACGGCCAGGCATCGTGGAACGAGCTGATCCCCATCGATCCCGGCTATATCAGTCAACCCAATGGCGAGATGCGCAATGCGCCGGTGGGGGCCGAGTTCACTCTGGCCCACTTCGCCGAGCAGATGATCTCCCAATCCGATAACACCGCCACCGACCATCTTATCGGCCGTCTCGGCCGGGAGGACGTGCAAGCGGCCTTCGCGCTTATGGGACAGGCCGATCCCACGGTCAACGTCCCCCTCATGCTCACACGTGAATGGTTCGCGCTACGCATGCGGTTCACCGATGAGCAACTAGCCGAGTTTCTTGCAATGAACGATGCGGAACGGCTGGCGTTTCTGGAAGAGGTGGCCGGCCCGGTTGCCGGCACCATCCTCGAAACCGAACCGTGGCCGGGATCGGCCTGGGCGTCCGAGATCGAATGGTTCGCATCGTCGGGCGACCTCTGTCGCGCCCTGGCCTATCTCCAGCACCAGGGCACACGGGCGGAGATGCAATCCGTGCTGAACGCCTTGTCCCTCAACCCGGAGATCGTCTTCGACCCCGGGATCTGGAGCTTCGTCGGGTACAAAGGCGGCTACGAAACCGGCGTTATGTCGGAGAACTTCCTGCTGCAACGGGCATCTGACGGTCGCTGGTTCTCGATCTCCGCGGTCATCTACGACCCAATCTGGGAGATCAACGCAATCGGCCTACGCCAGCTCATTCTGGAAGCCGTCGAAATGCTGGCATTCGAGGAATAGTGAAACGCTCCCAATTCCCGGTCTGGGAACTGGGAACTGGGAAAGGAATTGTGGTGCAGGAGGTGGCTGTCGAGGGATGTGCACGACGGGCCGAAGCCGCGTCATGGACTCCACAAACCGCAAACTCCAAGACTGCAGAGCCGAGCATTGCTATTCCTGGTCTCTTTGGCTCTCTGCCTTCGGGCCGACCGGAAGCCGAGATTCGGGCAACGAGAGATTTCTCGACAAGCTCGCAATAACGATCCCACGTCGTTCCCAACTCCTAAATCCCAGATCCTAACTCCTCATCAAACCTTCTTCACCCCATTAACCGGAACCATCACCGAATACAGCGACGTGGTGCCGCAGATGAAGAGCCGGTTGCGCTTGAGACCGCCGAACTCGACATTGGCAACGACCTCCGGCACCAGGACCTTGCCGAGCAGCGTGCCATCCGGATCGTAGACATGCACGCCGTCTCCCGCGCTCGTCCAGATACGGCCGGCGGTATCGAGCCGGAACCCGTCGAAGAACCCGTTCGTGCAGGTTGCGAACTCCCCGCCCCCACGAAGCGTCGTACCGTCGACGACCTCGAAGACGCGGATCTGCGCCGGGTGCCCTTTCACATGCGATGCGCCGGTATCGGAGACATAGAGGAACTGCTCGTCCGGAGAGAAGGCCAGTCCGTTCGGACGCACCAGCGCATCGGTGGCGATCGTGACCTCTCCGGTCTCGCCATCGACACGGTAGACGTGACATGCTCCGATTTCGCTCTCGGCCCGGAAACCTTCGAGATCGGAATCGATGCCGTAGGTCGGGTCGGTAAACCAGATCGAACCGTCCGATTTGACGACCACGTCGTTCGGGCTATTGAGCCGCTTTCCCTCGAACGAGTCCGCAACCGTCGTCACCGATCCATCGAACTCGGTACGCGACACGCGCCGGCCGCCGTGCTCGCAGGAGACGAGCCGCCCCTGCCGGTCGATCGTGTGGCCGTTGGTGTACCCGGCCGGAAAGCGAAAGACGCTTACCATGTCGTCCGTTTCATCGAAACGGAGCATCCGGTCGTTTGGAATATCGCTCCAGACGAGGTAGCGGCCTGCCGGAAAGTAGGCTGGTCCTTCTGCCCAGCGGCACCCGGTATAGAGCTTCTCCACCGTCGCGTTTGTATTGATACAGGCGCCAAAACGTTCGTCGAGCACCTCGTAATCCGCTTGCGCCACTCTCTCTTCCCTCCTGATGGCTGACCATCGTCACGTTCGATGACGTCGTACGCGCAATTGTCGCGTATCCGCGCGCGTGCCGGCGCCTGGTCCCCAAACCACTCACCGAAACCGCGTTCTCTCAGGACGCCAGCTCGATCTCGACAAACGCGTGCTCGTGCGGTGGTCCCGCAGTGCACCGGACCTTCGGCGGTGACGACAGCTCGGCGACCATTGCGCCAAATGTCATGAATCGGGTCGTTGCCGCCCGGCTGATCGGCGCAGTCGTGTCCTGTAACGCCCGCTCGATATCGTCGAGCGAGGCCGCATCCTCGGATAGCTGAATCATGCATGCCAGTCGTTCCCGCGTCGCGGAGGCGGCATACACCACTTCGAATTCAGGGTTCGCTGGCGGATCGTAAAGCGGATGGTTGGCGTGCGCGACGACCCGGTCCTCATACGCGCCGCTGATTACACGAGACGCGTCGGCCTCGTAGGAAACCAGCGAGTCTGGGTCGCCGATCAGATAGTGCTGTCCGATCGCATGGGGGATCGACTCCAGCCTGCTGGCTGCCTCATCGGCCGTCCGGCATCCGAGCGCCAGGCGTTCGATGAAGGTAACCGGCATACCGGTACTGGACGCTGGCAACACGCTCAAGTTATTGACCACCACACCAACGCCCGCGGAGTTCGCTCCCATCAGGCAAACCATCCCTGCGGCCGTGAAAACCACCTGAGTTGGAGCTCCTGGCTCCTCATGGATCACCACGACCTGCGTGCCATCGTGGACCGAAGGGATATCCATCGTCTGCCCAATGAGCGTGGGGCGACTACCGTCGGAACGCACCCCGACCGCAGTGCATCCAGGAGCCTCTTCCCCCCGGCGCGAGGTCGAATACCACCACTCCTCGTCCAGCATCGAGTAGGCAAACAGCCGCTCCACCCGCTGTCCCGAACCGGCCGCCATTCCTTCGACCTCTCGGTACAGACCGGGGGCAAACCGCCGGACCATCTCACGATGATGGGTTTCGTGCAAGAACTCGTCGACGTATGCATCCGGGTCGATCCGATGCACTTGTCCGATCGTTTCGAGCCAGCTTCCCACACCCTCCTCGATCTTCTGGCGCAGTGTTTCCCCGATTTGCGTTCCCCGTTCGAGCGGAGCTCCCACACACCGGATGACGTCCAACGTTCGCGTTTCCGTCACCGTTGACATCGTTATCCTCGATTCGTTTCGTCTTCTCACCGAAATGGCAGGACGCATCTAGGACCATCGGGCTATCCAATCGCCTCGACCGGCCTCACGCAGAACCGTAGTCTAGGGGATGGCAGGATCCGTCTCCTGTCGTCGCAGAAATACAGAGCAGGCGCAGGCTCCTGACGCACTCCCCCCGACTCGTTGCGTCAGATGGGCATCCCCGACCGATTCGCCGATATCGCGTTCGGAGTATTGCTGGTGCCCACGGAGCTCTCCCGATTCATTCGCATGTCGATAGCGGTCGTCCTGGCCGCGACGCTGGCGCTCCCCATCCTGGAAACGCCCGCCGCGTCCGATCTCTATCCCGGCGCCCCTGCGACGATCGCGAGCCAGAGCGCGCCGTTCGCCTCGATCAAATCAGATCCAGATCCGGCCGCGGTCGAGATCATCCAGGTCGACAACGGCCTCCCGGCAGCCATCGTCGCCGGGCCGTTGCCCGGTTCCGACGGTCTGCTCTGGTACCAGATCGAGGTCTCCGGAGTCGTTGGCTACATCGCGGAACGCGATCTCGGCTGGGGCACAGTCGAAGAAACCGCCCCAACGGTCATCGAAACCGAAGCTCCACCGGTCGTCACCGGCAACGGTGTCGTGGTCAGCACAGATGGGGCTGAAATTGCATGCGTTGCGTCTCCATCCTGGGACGGCGCCTGGATCTTTAGTTACTCGAGCGGCAGCCTGGTCGATCTGGCGGGTCAACCGACCGATGGCTGGCAACCGGTGATGTGCGCCACGCAGCTCGGATACGTTCCGTCCAGCATGGTCTACGATCCGGCTCACGTGCCAACGCCCGCTCCGATCGAAACCGAAATCATCTCGGAAGAGACCGAGATCGTCGAAATCATCGAGCCGACGGAGATTCCGGACGTCATCGAAACGGTCGTGATCCCGGAGGAGACCACCACCGAGGAGCTTCCGGAAACGACAGAGACCATCGAGCTTACCGAGGAACCGGTTATCACCGAAACTCCTACGAGTGAAGAACCGGCGGCAACTGAGGAGATTCCAGTCACCGAGACCGAGACTCCGGTCAGCGAGACAACCGAGCCCAGTGAAACGTCCGAACCAAACGAAACCGTCGTCGAGGAAACCGCGACCCCGGTGGAAGAGACGGCTATTCCCGAAGTCATCGACACCGAGACGGTCGGACAAACCGTGTCGGTCGACGATCAGCCGGTTTTCGCGGCCTCGATTGTCGGCGCGGCTACGGTCTACAACACCGGCGCGGGCGGACTCCGTTGCCGGAGTGGCGCTTCGCTCCACAGCGCGATTCTGATGGTCTTGCCGCTCGGGGCAACCGTGAGCCTGACCGGCAACGCCAGCAATGGATGGCAACCCGTTACCTGCGGTGGTCGAAACGGGTTCGTGGCCGCACGTTTCCTGCAGACGGCCGGGGGCTCGTCGACCGGCGACGGATCGGTTGACACCTCTGCCACATTGACCGGTTCGACCGGGGTGGTGCGCGACACCGGAGGGGTGGGGCTGCGTTGCCGCACCGGCGCCAGCTACGACGCCTCCATCATCACCGTACTGTCCGAGGGAACGACCGTAATCTCCCGCGGAGCCGCGGCCGGCGTCTGGCAGCCGGTCACCTGCGCCGGACAAGCCGGGTTCGTGCATACCGATTTCATCGGCACGACCTCCTCCGGCGGAAACAACAGCGGCGGTGGCTCTGGTTCGACCGCCGGCTCCGCCGTCGTCTCGGGCACCAATGGCGATGGAGTCCGTTTCCGCGCAAGCGCCGGCTATGACGGGTCCGTGATCGCGGTTCTGCTGGAAGGCACCTCGGTCACCCTGCGCACCGGCAGCGTCGGAAGCTGGACCGCGGTGACGTATGGCGGTCGCAATGGATTCGTCTACGCCGACTACCTCTCCACGAGTCGCAATCCGTCTCCCGGTGGTGGATCGGGATCCGGTGTCGGGAGCACTGGTCTCGGCGCTGGCAACAACGCCCGCGTCACGGACACGCTCAACTTCCGTGGTGGCGCAAGTTATTCCGCCTCGGTACTGGGTGTGGCCACAATCGGCACGGTCGTCCGCGTAACGGGCTCACCCAGCGGTGGGTTCTATCCGGTGACGTGGGGCGGAACCGCCGGATACATGCATGGCGACTACCTCACCTACACAACAGCTGCACTCTCGACCACGGGACCCAATAGCGGCGTCGGTGGGAGCACCGGCGGCGGTTCAGGAGCCGGGTCCGGCTCGGGGTCGGCATCAGGGCAATCGCTCGTCTCCTATGCGATGCGCTATCTCGGCTACCCATACGTCTGGGCGACCCACGGGCCGAACAGCTTCGACTGCTCCGGGTTCACCTACTGGGTGGTGAAAAACGTCCTCGGCCGCGATATCGGCGCGGGCACCTGGACCCAATGGGGCACCGGCGCGCCAATTCAGTACGGAAATCTGCAACCGGGCGATCTGGTCTTCTTCCAGAATACCTACACCACCGGTCTCTCCCATGTCGGCATGTACATCGGGAACGACCAGTTCATCCATGCCGAGAACGAAAACACCGGCGTCCGCATCAGCTCGCTGACCTCGAACTACTACTCGACGCGTTACCTCGGCGCCCGCCGGTTGACGTAGCAGGCAGCAGGCTGGGAGATTGTCGAATATGCACGAGGGGAGCGAGCGTCGCTCCCCTCGTGGCGTCTCAGACCTTTGACTCATGAGGCATTTGTCTGGGCAATTGCGAGCCAGACGTCTCAGCGCTCAGAATCCTCCAACTGGACACCACCGTCTCGCCCCAGTACCGTTCGGCGCATCGTGAGAAAGCGCCGAGCGCCGGAGGGACAAAGCGAGTCATGGGAGTTGCGACGGTTCAGTTCTACAGTCACGCGCTGGGACGGCGCACGACCTACGAGGCCATTCTGCCGGACACCGGTACCGGACCGTATCCGGTCCTGCTCCAGCTTCATGGACTCTTCGACGATCACAACAGCTGGATTCACAAATCGAAGCTCGTCCACTATGTCGCAGATCTCCAGGTGATCGTCATCCTGCCGGACGGCGCCACCTCGGGCTACCTCGACTGGCCGTCCCAATCCCACGAACGGCTCAACCGCCAGTTCTACGAGACCATGATCGTCCAAGATCTCTGGAATGAGGTGCATCGCAACTTCCATGTCGACGGGCAGAAATGGGCCATCGGCGGACTATCGATGGGTGGATACGGCGCGATGCGGCTTGGACTGCGCTACCCAGACAAGTTCGCCTCCATCTGGGCACACTCGGCGGCATTTGTGATCGGCGATGTCCTACCAGCCGTTGCCCTGGCCGAGATCGAGGATGCCAGCATCTACGAGCTTGCGTCCAGACTGAAAGGTCGCACCGATCTGCCGGTCATTTCCTTCGACTGCGGCGTCGATGACGAGCTGATCGAAAGCAACCGCGACTTCCATCATCTCCTCGACGATCTCGGCGTCGAACATCTCTACGCCGAGCATCCGGGCGGACACACCTGGGAGTACTGGGACGAGCACGTCGCCGAAGCGCTGCCGCAACATGAAACCGTGCTTGGCATCCAACGGGAAACGCTGGAATGGTAAGCGTCTATCTCGCCTCGCCCCTCGGTTTTGCCGACTCGACCCGGCACTTCATGGAGCATCTGATCGAACGCCTCGATCCCCATGTCGAGGTCTCGAATCCCTGGGACGACAAACGCTTCGAGCAGGAATTCGCCCGTATCGCCGAGATCGATAGCCGCGCCGAGGCGCATGCGGCGCTGGCAAAGATCAATACCGAGCTCGGCCGCTCCAATGCCGAAGCGATTCGCGATGCGGACGGCCTCGTCGCGATCCTGGACGGCGTCGATGTCGATTCCGGCACTGCCGCGGAGATCGGTTACGCCTTTGGGCTCGGGAAGCGCTGTTACGGCGTACGCACCGACTTCCGGCTCGCGGGCGACAATGCCGGCTCGATCGTCAACCTGCAGGTGCAGTACTTCATCGAAGCCAGCGGCGGATCGATCCAGACCGCAATCGAGGGATTGCTTGCCGAATTGCAGGTCTGGTTGACGAACAGCCCAGTACAGTAAGGGGCGGCACCAATTCCCAAGAATAGGAAGCTACAGCCTTCTCAGGAGATCGACGATGTGCTGTCGCCCGTCCTCGCTTGCGACATCCGGGTATCGATCGAGACACATCAGAATTGACAGTGCATCCTGATCGAGCCAGCCAATCGTTTCGAGCAACCGGTGATGCAACGTGTCCAGATCCATCCGGGGGCGATTGATAGCTGTGACACCGTCGAAGACGGCTTCCTGATGCATCACTCGGTTCCGAAGGGCCGCGAAGTACTCAAGTCTCATCTCGAACGTTGCTCTGGTATCCCTCGCTACGTTTGGATGAAAGGCGAGTACTTGTGCCAGCGGCCGATCCGGATACCGCCACCAGAACTTGTGGTAGCTCTTTGCGAAGAGTTTTGGCCAGAACCCAAAGTTGATCTCGGCAATGACTTTTCCGACTGATGGCGCAACACCGGATCGGCGTTCGAGGTCACGCTGGATCTTTTCGATAATGGCGAGGGAACGCGGATTGAGGATCTCTTGGAACCACCATTCAGTGCCTTCCAGGTTGGTAATCGTCCGGTGAACGGAATTCCTCAGCGTGACCTCAAGGATCGCTATCGCTGGCATCAATGATTCGGCGAGCGCGATATTCCAGCAATAGAGGGCGACGACGTCGAAATCGGTGTCCGCGCTGGCACGGTAGCGGCTGAGACGAGGTATGGACGCGATCCGCTCGAGGGCGCTGTAGAGATCTGTGTGCACGTGTTCTCTCTCGCTCAGTCTGTCAGCGCGAATGTTCGGATATGGTAGAATACTGTTACACACCCCTTGGTACCGTGGCTTGATTTCGATCAGGTCGACGACCAGGGGGTTTTGATTTTCCTCAACCTGTCTGCTCTCTACGCACCCCTGCTCATTTCACGGTACGATGCCGCCCACGGAGAAAGGCGGAGCATGGAGACGCAGAAACCGATTCTGGCACTCACGATGGGCGACCCCTCCGGTATCGGGCCGGAAGTCGTATTGAAGGCGCTTGCCCATCCCGAGGTCTATGAGAAATGCGATCCACTGGTCATTGGCGACCGGCGCATCCTCGACCGCGCCATGGTCGCGCTCGACATCGAACCGCTGCTAATCGACGAGGCCGGCGGACCGGCGACCGCAGTCTTTCAACCCGGCACGGTGACGCTGATCGATCTGCGCGATGCCGACCCGGCTGAGTGCCCCCTCGGTGAGATTTCGGCCGCCAGCGGCAAGGCAGCGGTGGACTATGTCTTCGCTGCCTGTGATATGGCCATGGCCGGAGCGGTCGATGCCATCGTCACCGCCCCCTTGAACAAAGCCGCCATGTTCGCCGCCGGGTTTCACTATGCTGGTCACACCGAGCTGCTGACCGAGCGAACCGGTGCCGAAAAGGTCAGTATGCTCCTGATCGGGCCCAAGCTGCGCGTGGTCCATGTCTCGACCCATGTCGCCCTGACCGAAGCTATTCGCCGGGTGACGAAACAACGCGTCATAGATGTCATCCAGATTGCCTTTGACGCCTGCCAGGCGCTTGGAATCGAGAATCCACGCATTGCGGTGGCTGGTCTCAATCCGCATGCGAGCGAAGGCGGTCTTTTCGGCAATGAGGAAGCGACCGAGATCGAACCGGCCATTGCCGAGATGCGCGCCAAGGGGATGGATGTCTCCGATCCGCAACCGCCGGATACCGTCTTCTTACGCGCGACCAAGGGCGCCTACGATATCGTGGTTGCGATGTATCACGATCAGGGGCATATTCCAATGAAGCTGCTGGCATTCGACTCCGGCGTCAATGTCAGTCTCGGCTTGCCGGTGATCCGGACCTCGGTCGATCATGGTACCGCCTTCGATATTGCCGGCAAAGGCATTGCCCGGGAAGAGAGCATGCTGGCCGCAATCGAGGTGGCGGTGCAGATGGTCGAAGCGAGAAACGCGAGTATGGAATGACACCACCACTGGCGATCGTCGTTGCGGACGATTTGACCGGCGCGGCCGATGCCGGCGCGCCATTCGCCAGCGCGGGATTCGCGACGGCACTTCCCCTACGGTCCACCCCGGCGGGCGCGGAGGTGATTTCCCTCTCCAACAACACCCGGGATGCCTCCGGCGACCGGATCGAATCCCTATTCAAACAGGCGATCTCGCTCGTGCCAGAGACGGCTTCGAACACCCTGTGGTACGCCAAGGTCGATTCGGTCTTCCGCGGATATCCCGGTCCCGAAATCGCCTTTCTGCTCCGGAAAACCGGACGGCGCGCGGTCATCGTCGCCCCCGCGCTGCCGGATCAAGGCCGTATCACTGTCGATGGCGACGTCTATGCCGGCGATGTCCTGTTGACCGAAACCCCGCTTGGGACCGGACGATCGAGCTCGTCGGTCATCGAGCTGCTGGGTCTACCCGGGGACACCGGGCGCACGATCGGACTCGAAACCGTTCGCTCGGGACCGGAGCGCCTGCGGGCGGCACTCGATATGGTCGTCCGTCCGATCGTGGTCGTCGATGCTGAAACCAATGCGGACCTTGCCACGCTGGCCGACGCGGTCATCGACACGCCAACGTATCTGCTCGCGGGCTCGGCAGGGTTCTCGAAGCAGATCGCAAACGTACTGGGAGCTCGCTCCGCCCAGCCCACCGGATCTCACGCGGGGATCGGCGCTCAATGCGTGCTGACCGTCGCAGGCAGCCGCCATTCGGTCTCGGCCCGTCAAGTCGCCACCCTGGAAGCATCCGGCATCGAAACCGTGCGACTCGATTTCGAGCGCGGGCACCTTGACCCGGCGGTTACCGAACGCACCGTCGATCGCCTGAGCACCGCCTTCGACGAGAGCCGCTCGGTCACCGTCACGACCTGCGATACGCCAAGCTCGCCGCTCCCCGGCAGGGAGATCGCGAAGGCCCTCGCCGCAATTGCAACCGATCTCCGAATCAGACAACGCTTCGACGCCCTGATTCTGACCGGCGGCGATGTCGCCGGAGCGGTCTGCGACCGGCTCGAAGCGGAGGCAATCTGGTTGGGCGGCGAGGTCCTGCCGGCCATCCCCTGGGGCCGGCTGCACGGAGGCGTGCGGCCCAACCTTCCCGTCGTCACCAAAGCCGGCAGTTTCGGCGACGACCAGTCCATGCTCACGACCCTTCGCTTCCTGCAGGGCAGCAACAGCGCGTAACAACTCATCCTCGATCCCCGGCGTAGTGCAGGACCTCCGCGTCCTGAAGAAAACTCGCCGGCAAAAGGACCACAATGCGTGCGGACCTGGGTCTGCTGATCCAGGTCCCCCTTTCGCCCGGATTGCAGCAAGGTTGCTCCTTCGTCGGAGGTTTGCAGCGCCGAAACGCCCGCTGCGGCGGGGAGATCCCTTCGGCGTTGCTCAGGGCATGGCTTCGTTCCCCAGCATGACAGGCGGGTTCTGCGGAAACGATCAGGTATGAAACGATTGTCGGACAGGTGAGATGGGATAGTGGTAAGCAACGTCCCACGGAAGCCACCTTGCCCCATTTGTCATGCTGACCACAGGGAGGCATCTCTTCCGTCGGACGTATCTACCAGCCCGCATTCTCGTGTCATGATCAGGATGACAACAGGGTTTCGGAGCGTCAACCATTTTGAAATCGGCTGGAGAATGCTAGGATCATCCCCCAAGCAATCATCCGGATTCCGCCTCAGATCACGAAGCGACCGTCGACCAGGAGCGGTTCGCCATCGACCTCGATCCGCCCACCCTGGCGCAGATCGCAAATCATGTCCCAGTGAATGGCCGAGGTATTGGTGCTTCCCGTTTCCGGATACCCCGCACCGAGCGCCATATGCGCCGTGCCGCCAATCTTCTCATCGAGCAGAATCTGGCCCGTGAACTGCGTAATGCCAAAATTGGTTCCGACGGCAATCTCCCCCAACCGCCGGGCGCCCTCATCGCTATCCAGGCTCTCGACCAGGAACGCCTCGTTCTTCCCGGCGCTGGCATCGACCACCCGGCCCGCCTCGAACTTCAGCCGGATATCGTTGATCTCCCGGCCCTGCGTCACCACCGGAAACGAAAAGCGAACCTCACCCTCGGCGGAATCCTCGATCGGCCCCGTGAAGACCTCCCCGGACGGAAAGTTCCGCTTGCCGTCGGAATTCACCCATGTTCGTCCCGCGATCGAGCACCGAAAATCCGTTCCGGGGGCAATCAATCGCAACTCCGAGCGTGGGGTCAGCCAATCGACGATGTCTGCCTGAAACGCGCGCATCGCCGTCCAGGCTGCCACCGGATCATCCTCGTTCAGTTTGCAGGCATCCATGATGAACTCGGTGTAGTCCTCCGTGCTCATCTCCGCATCATGCGCGTACGCATCGGTGGGAAAGAGCGTCAGACACCATTTGTAGTCGCCCTTCCCCGCACGCTCCATCCCGATCCGCCGGAGCTCGCTGCGGGCCCTGAGATAAGCCGCGCTCCTGGCCGGATCGACCGCGGACGCGTTGCGGGTATTCATCTCCGCCATAACGCGGATACTGCAATCGGCGGTCGTTCGGTCGAATTGCTCGACTGGACTGATGTGACCGAGCTGATCGTCCGACCCATGGCCAATAAGCGTTGCGCTCAGCCCGCTGAGCTCCGGTTGCAGGATGGGATAGCCCCCGCGCGCGACGACCTGCCTGTAGATCGCGCGTAGCAGCGGTTCCGCTGCTACGCCTCCCTGGATGACCACCGTTTGCCCCGGCTGAACCTCGACACAATACCGCGTCAGGACATCAGCCCATTTCTCGATTCGAGGGTCGGCCATCATTCGTACTCCCATCTCCCAGGCAATGACTCATCCGCAAGCCGACTATACTGGTGCAACTGGTACAAGCGTGTTCGAGGAGCACTATGACTGCATTGGATCATGTCGATCGAACCGTCCAGGTCGAGGCAGAACGGGACAACCCCAACATCATTCTTCGCATTCTCTGGTTCCTGCTCGTTGGCTGGTGGCTTGGGTTCTGGGCGATCGTTGCCGGCTATCTCTGCCTGATTCTGGTCATCCCCGCTCCGCTCGGCATCGCGCTCTTGAATCGTCTGCCGCGCATCATGACATTGCGTGCCCCCACCCAGCTCGTTTCCGTCCATCAGCACGGGGCAACGGTCGAGATCGAACGCACCCAGGTCCGGCAACGTTCCTGGCTCATCCGGATTCCCTGGTTGATCCTGATCGGTTGGTGGTTCGGGGCGATCTGGCTGCTGGCCGCTTACCTGATCACGATCTGCACCCTCGGAATCGGCTTGCCGCTTTCTTTCTGGATGTTCGGCCGGGCGGGGAAGGTCATCTCGCCTCTACCGAAGCTAGGCAGCACGCGAACATGGGTATCTATGGGTCCAATGTCCGGCATCCAGTGTCCAGCGTGGCGATTTCCGGCGTGTGCTGCGGACGCTCGATCTTCGCTCCTTCTCGCACCAGGAGCGTACTGACGATGCCGTGAACGCCAGCCTGCTGATCAGTCTGCGTAGCTTCTTCGACCGAATGGTCGTCGCAATCGTGATCCTGGCGTTTCTGTCGATCCCGGTGCAATGCGATGCGGCCGTCGGACCGCATTCGGTCTTTCTCAGCCCGGTCGAAGCCGGTGTCGCCCGCGCTGGCGATACCGATCACGAGCACCCCGGTTCCACCACTCAATCCGCTCATCACAGCGAACAGAGCGCGTCGGGCTCGCACGGCGCCGATCATCACCATCACGCCTCCGAGGGGGAAACCGATATTGCCTCGCAACGCAGCGCCGGCAGCGGTTTCGATGCGCCGTTCAACGTCCGTGAGCCGGCTCCGCTCGGTCTTGATCGCGCCGCAACACAACCGCGTGCGCTTTTCACCCGCTCGGATCGCCTGATCCAGCAGGACGCTCCTGGTCCGGTCACGCCCCCACCCCAATAGTGACGTTCCAAACAACAGGTCGAAATCGTCTGGATCCGCCTCGGTGAACACCGGGCGGGATTCGGGCATTGCCGTCGATTGCCTCCACATCGGAGGCGATCACAGACGTTCTCAGATTGGTTGTCATGCCGAGGAACGAAGCATCTCCCCGCGATCGCGGGTGATTCGAGACGGCTCACTTCGTTCCACCATTCAGAAGAAAGGGCTTTCATTCGATGTTCGAGCTCAGCTCCATTCGACGTTTGTTGGTGACCGCCGGCGTTGCCGGCTCGCTCGCGTTGGGTGCGGTTCTCCCCGCCAGCGCGCATGTCGTCGTCTCACCGTCGTCGACCGCTGCCGGGTCGTATTCGCTCCTGACGTTCTCGTTCGGTCACGGCTGCGATGGCTCCGCCACCACCGAGCTTGCAATCCAGATTCCAGAGGGTGTCGAGATCGTCCGGCCGGCGATCGATGCGCTTTGGTCCATCGAGACCGTCAGCGCGGAGACCGACGCGACCGCCGAATCGGGACACGCCCCGATTTCCGAGGTGGTCTTCACCGCCAATGAACCGGTACCGGACGGCTACTACGCCTCGGTCCAGATCCAGGTTCAGCTTCCAGACGGGAATGAGGGCGATGCAATCGCATTTCCCGTGATCCAGACCTGCGAAACCGGCGAATCAGCCTGGATCCAGATTCCGGATGACGGTCAAAGCGCGGACGATCTCGACACGCCCGCGCCGGTCGTAACCCTGTCCGCTGCCGTCGAGGGCAGCGGACACTAGGCGATCCCTCCGGTGAGCTACGGGATATCCGGTGACGACCGGATATCCCTCACCTTGCTCTCGTAGCGCAGTGGAAAGCTTGTGAAAGGCGGGAACTCATGAACGAAGACCGAAATCGGTCTTCGCGCCTTGGCACTCGTTGGTTGCTGTCCGGAATAGCGACCATCGCGACCGTCATCCTCAGCCTCGGATTCGGCCCTGGCTCGGCGCTGGCGCATACATCGCTGATCTCGACTGATCCCACTGATGGCTCGCTCCTGGCAACCGCGCCGGCGACGGTGACGTTCACGTTCAACGAACCGATCGATCCCGTGACCGAGTCCTTCGTCCTGCTCGATTCCGATGGGACGTCACGTCCACTGGAGCTCGATGCATCCGGACCGATCGTGCGAGTCGCCCTGCCAGGCGATCTTCCCGAAGGCACACACGTCGTCGGCTGGCGGGTCATCTCTGCCGACGGCCATCCTGTTTCCGGAGCGTTCACGTTTTCGATCGGATATGTCAGTGAAACCGGCATCCCAACCGAGCCACCATCGACCACCGCGCGCTCGGTCGAGTGGGTGCTGGATATTGCCGAGGGATTCGCCTACCTTGGATTGCTCATGGCCGCAGGATTGGCAATCTTCCGAGTACTCTCCGTATCCGCCGGTGTCGCGCCGCGGGCATCGACGTGGACCATCGCCGCATGGAGCGCCGGTATCGCGATTGTGGCCACCGCGCTCACCCTCCCACTCACGGTCGCGCGGCAGTTTGGGTACAGCCTGCAAAGCCTGTTCACCCCCGCCCGCTGGACCGACGAGCTCGATACCAATCAGGTCAACTGGTTGATATCGTTGATCGTGGGGTTGCTCATTGCGCTCCTGGCCAGTCGTCAGGCAACGCCAACTGGCACCGAGGCGATAACCCTGACCGGGGTAGCAATTGCCGTTATTTCTCCCACGCTCTCGGGCCACACGAACAGCTTCACTCCAATTTGGGTCTTCCGTACCTCGAATGTGCTTCACGTGCTGACCGGGTCGATCTGGCTGGGTGGATTGATCGGAATCCTCTTGCTGTTACGACCGGCGAAAGACCAGAACGACGGCGATCCCGGTGCATCGGCCAGGGTCGTCACGCGCTTCAGCGCAGTTGCGGGAGTGGTCCTGGCAGTTCTTCTGGCGACCGCGGTGACCAGCGCGTGGATTACGCTGGGATCCCTGAATGCCCTCTGGACAACCGACTACGGGCGGCTGGTGCTGATCAAGGCCGGGCTGGTGCTGGCCGCGAGTCTGGTTGCGGCATGGAATCATTTTCGGCTGGTGCCCGCAATCGAGAAAATCCCTGACCGCTCGACGGTCTGGATGCAGCTCCGGCGCACGGTCGCCACCGAAGCGGCATTGCTGTGCGTCGTTGCCCTGGTCACCGGATTTCTGGTCAATCAGAACCCGCTCGAATCCTCGGCCGCCGGGCCAGGCGGACCTCCACCGATCGCCAAGATCGAGGTCGCCGTTGGCGACAACCAGCTAACGGGAACAATCGACCCAGCATTGGTCGGCCAGAGCGAGCTGACAATCACCCTTACCGATGCACACGGCGAGCCGTTCGAAGCAGCCGCGCCACCAGTGGTGAAGATGCGCCTCCGCGCGACTGATATTGGACCGTTTGAGTTCGAAACGACCGAGGGCGAATCTCCCGGAACGTATACAGCCACAGTCCAGTTCCCATCGACCGGTCTGTGGGATGTCGAGATACCAATCCGGATATCCCGCTTCGAGGAGACCACGGCGCGGGTCACCGTCGAGATTCGATAGCGCTCGGCGCTTCGGCAATTGTCCTGCGCGAGCGCGCCAAACCGGAGCCGAGGGCGTCTCTGCCCTCCTGCACGGAAATGCAGGAGCAGGCACGTCCTCGGCTCCGGTGACGCATTGGCGCACGCCCCGTTTGCGCTCAGTCGAGCCCAAAGGGCGGATACCGGTCCGTCATATACCAGCTATAGGCATTGATCCGGTACCCCCAGCGGTTCACGCCGGTGATGAAATCGAAGAGACCCCGCGGCATCGTGCCGGTCAGCAGAATCGCCCACCAGGCGATGAAGAGTCCGACCAACAGTGCAATGCCAACGAACGCATAGACGATCAGATTCGGGATCAGCAACAACCACTTGATGAAGATCAACCAGCGAGAGAGCTCGGCCGGGTAGGGCAGCTCGAGCCGGACCGGATACGGCCCCTCCCCGAACGGCGGATATTCGTCCCGCTGGAGCATCACATACGCATTCACATTGGCCGTCCAGCGCATATACGTCAACACCAGCCGGTAGAGGCTTTCGGGATAGCGTTTGGTGAAGAGAATCACGACCCAGGCAATCCAGGCGATGATGCCGACCAGCATCCCGAAGAATCCCAGGACGATGTAATGTGGAATTGCCAACAACCATTTGACGAAGATGAGCCAGCGGGAGAGACGCTCGGGATACTCGACATCGAACTCCAGCAACGGATCGCTCGATGGCCAAACCGAGACATCCTCCGGAGCGCGCACCTGCTCGAGCGCGGTCAACGGCACCAGCGCCGGGCCAAGCTGCGCCCCGCAGTTCGCACAGAAGCGGTCATCCGCGGTGAGTGGCGCTCCACAAACCGGACATCGTTGTGAACCCGCGCTCATCCTGCTTGTCCTTTCAGGCGACCGGGGTCGCGGCGGCTTCGGTATCGATCAGCACACCTTGCCAAATCTTGTCGACCTGCACCTGACGGAGCTTGATCGTCTCCAGATCGCCCCGAAGGACCATCACGAAGACGTTGCCCCCCACCACACGCGCATACACCTGAATCAGGGTGCCGCCACTCGAACCATCATCGAAGGTAAAGAGCGCCACCGAATCGTCACCTGCCGCCGGAGTCGCCTGCGGATCGGGTACTGGCGTCCCCTGGAAATCGTCGCTGACGATCTGGATGGCGTCGCCAATCGCCGTCGTCGCGCTCGAACCTGCCACCACCACGATCGAAATCGAGATCTGCTCATCCTGGGTCACGATGCGTACGTAGCCATCCTGGTCCTCGGCAATCCAGTTGGTCGGAATCGGCGCGGCAAAGAGCCCGTTTGGATCGTAGTACATTGCCTCGTCCGCAGCCTCGGGTGTCGAGACCTGGATGGCCGAGGCCGCGGATGTGCCCAGTACCCACACGAGACATGCCACGCCAATCAGCGCGAAGCCCAACGATGTCACCCGGGGCCATCTTCGTAGCATTCCAACCTCACATTCCTGCCCCATGGGCTAGTCGACCTCTCGGGCAATCACCATCACGACATCGCCTTGCTCGGTCTTGGCGCGGAACTTCCGGCAAAGGACGAAGCCGTCCTGGTCGGCAACGATATCGATCCCCGGCTCATCCCAGCGATAGAAGTCGTGGATCCGGGCAACTGGCGTTCCCGCGGTGACATACGCCCCCAGCGGCGCCAGTGGCTCCGAGATTCCGGCGATCGGCGCGGTGACCCAGGTATCGATGTCGATATTCTGGACCAGCCGCTGGGCCGGTCCCCACTTGTCCGGGAGTCGGAGATCTTCCACGGGTTCATCCAGCAGTCCGTAGTGCCGCATGACGTTCAGCACGCCATGCTGCGCCCAGCGTACCCCATCCAAATCGGTCGAGGCGCCGTACCCGAGCTCGCTGCCAATGGTGATCTTGCCCATCTTCTCGGCCTCTTCGGTGAGCAACCCGGTTCCCATACTGCTGGTGTAGATCATCGTGAACGGCGTCCCGAACAGAAACGCCGTTTCCTTGAACTGCCGTTTCAGCTCGGGATCGTCGACCGAATGGAAGGACATCGTCGGCACGATCTGAAAACCCCGCCCTCCGGAATGGATATCGATGACCACATCCGACCGGGAAAGCACCTCGTCTGTCAGAAAGCGGGCCATCCGGTAACTGATCGACCCATCCGCTTTCCCGGGGAAGGCGCGATTCATGTTGATTCCGTCGGCCGCGGCTTCCCGTTGATCGGCATAGAAGGCCGTGACACTGAAGACCGGGACCACGATCAACCGGCCAGAGACCAACCGGTCCGCGTCGAACCCATTGATCAGATTCTTGAGCGCAACCGGTCCTTCGTACTCATCCCCGTGCGTTCCGCCAATCGCCACGATCGTCCTGCCCGGTTTGCCCGACGAGGCGACATAGAGCGGCATACGAGACCGCGCCCAGTACCCATCGGACGTAAACGGCACCGAATACGCCCGAGCGCCTTTCGATTCCCAATCGATCTTCGAAACCGGTGTGATGTCGACGAGCATGTGACCCTCTCTCGCAATGGACCAAACCTTGCGACAGAATGGCAGATTGCCATCACACGCGCCGGAGATTATCGAAATGCGTCCAGGGTCCAGCGAATCCGCCTGCTGACTGCTAGCGAGACGCTACTCGCTTGACGGCCCCTCTTCCCACTTTCCGGTTTTCTCGTTCTTGTGATACTTCTTCTTCACCGCACCCCACGCGATTGCATGAGCGCGCGATTCGTCGTGGTTGTACTCATCCCAGGCACTGTTGAACGCTTCTTTGTAGATATCCTGCGCATGCGGGGGAAGCACGTTCTGGACCGAATCGGGAAGCTCGGATCGTTTGGCGTATGGCATGATGCAAGTCCTTTCGTACTCGCATCCATGCTATCGCCAGAACGAGGAATTACGTGAATTCAGGCAGCGTCGAGCTGGGCTTCGAGCGCCGTCCTGGAAGTAAACCCGCTGTTGATGGCGGCTATCGATCCGCTCGATCCAATCACGACCGTCGTGGGCACCACCGTCAATCCGAACTGCTGGGCATAGTCGTAATCGACGGTGGCATCGCGGAATTCGGACGAGAACCGGCCGGGGTACGCCCGCTCCAGGTCGGCAAGCACCGACTTCTGCCGGTCGCACGCATCGCACGACGGTCCATAGAACGTGAGAATCCGTGCTTGCCCGGCAGCGCTCGGCTCCAGCCGCATCGATTCGATGATTGCATCTCTCCTGCGACGGTTGTAGGTGCGCATCAGCAAGCCACCGGCAGCAATGCCCCCGAAGATCAGCACGAGGATGAGCAAACGATCGGTCACGCCGCCTGCTCGCTCCGCAACCGGCCGAGTTGGAGATAGACGAAGCAGCCGGCACAGAAACCAAAGAGCAGATTCACCAGCGCAAGGGCGACAACGATGAATCCCAGCACCCAGCCGGCCACATCGAATCCAAGAACGAGTAGGATGGCAGACAGCGCCAGACAAGCTGCACCCATCGCTTGCGCGAACCGATGCGGAGCGGCGCTCCCTGCTTCACGATTCGGTTTCACGACTCCGGCGGGCAACAGAACCTTCCGATAGAAAAGCTGGATCGGGCCGTTTCCGGGAGAGACCACGCCAGCCGCCATACAGAGCGCCAGCAATCCGATCAGCCAAACGCCACGGTCCGCCCCGAGCAAGAATGCAATCGCTACTGTTGCGACAATGAAGACCTGATTCGTTCGCAATGCGTTGAGGTCGACCATATCATCACTCCGCACGGAATCCCATGTATTCCCATATAGTACTTCTTGATACTAAACTGAACAATACCCATGCGACTGCTCCCCGGATAGTACCCCTTGCGAGATCGCAGTACTCTATACACAATCGCACTACCGCGGCTCATCGAAGAGGACAATTCCCATGGCGCTCACACACACAACCGTCGTCACGCGGAAGGGACAAACCACGATTCCCGCCGAGATACGGGAAAAACTCGGCATTCAGGAAGGTGACCGCCTGCTCTGGTGGGAAGAAAATGGTCGAATGCAGTTAATGGAAGCGAGCGAGTACGTTCGACAAATGACCGAGCGCTTCCGCACACAAGCCGATCCTTTGAGGTCACCGCTTACGATCGAGGAAATGAAAGAGGTCGCCGCGGACGGCTGGACCGAGCGCTATCGTCGCTGGATCGAAGAAGAGTGATCCCGACTCGCCTGCTGGACACGAATATCTTGCTTCGACTCATTCTGTTCGATGATCCCGACCAATCGACACGCACTGGCGAACTGTTCCAGCAATTAGCCGATGAAGCGTTCGAAGGACTACTCTCGATGACCGCGGTCTTCGAAACGGTTTATGTGCTCGAACGTACCGGTTACAAGGACAATCGGGCCTGGATCGCTGATTCGATCAAGCTCGTGACCGGAGCCAAAGGGGTACGATTCATCGACAATGAGCAACGCTATCTGCTCGATACGTTATCGCTCTATCGCGAACACGCGCAGCTCTCGTTTGCCGATTGCTATCACGCGGTTCTGGCGCTGGCCCATTGTGACGGTGAGATCTACACCTTCGACAAGGAATTTCGTCGCGTAGCCGGAATCACCCGGCTCGAACCGTGAAACGAGATCCTATCCCTCCAGCGCCGCCAACACCTCCACCCGAGTCGGAAGCTGGTCGATCGTGGGTGGACGCTGAATCTTGAGGGCCGCCGCCTGCGCGGCGAATCGGCCGCTTTCGTAGGGATCGTTCCCGGCCGTGTAATGCGCCAGAAACGCGGCGTGAAACGTGTCCCCCGCCCCGATATCGAACACGACCTTCGACGGCACCGCTGGAATCTCGCGCACCGCTCCTTCGACGATCAACGCGGCCGGCAACTCCCCATGGGTCACCGCGACCAGCAACGGGCCATTGACCGCCAGCCAGCCGATCGCACGATCGAAATCGGGCTCCCCTGAGATCAGCGACGCTTCCTCGCCATTCATGATCGCGAGATCGGCAAGCTCCATCGCCTCCTTCAAGACGCGAATCGCTTCGGCCTCGCCCCCGTTCCAGGCGGTCGGCCGGTAGTTCGGATTGACACAGACCCTGACGCCAAGCGCGCGGCAACGCCGCGCCAGGTCGAGCCCGACCTCTCGCGAATCGACCGAGCGCAGGCTGCTTTCCGTCAGATCGAAAATGGCAGCTCGCTGCAGGTACGCATCCGAAACGTCCTCGGACTTGAGCGTGCCAAGCGGTTCGCTGTAGCCAGGAAACCTATAGTAGGCGAACGTCTTGGTGCCGCTGGCATCGACGCTTGCCAGCGAGATCGGCGTCAGCTGCCCGGGCACCGGACGGACCTCGGACGTATCGACCCCTTCGGCTTCCAGCGACTGCCGGATCCACGCACCCACCTCGTCCTGTCCCAATCGGGAGATGAAGCCCAGCCGGCCACCCAGCTTCTGGAATGCCAGCGCAAACGTCGTAGCCGAACCCGCCTGCACCATAACCAGCGACTCCGCGTCCGTCACCCGGGTTCGGTTATCCGGCGGCGAGATCTCGGCCATGATGGAGCCGAGCGCGATCACATCCAGGTCACATGTATTGGCGTCACCGGTCATCGTTCACTCCTCGAGCACCCTGCTTGGGACCGTCTTTCGGTTCGTAGCCGAGGACATGTCTGCCCCCTCGTGTCCATCCCATTGCAGGCGTTCCGTCATGCGCAATCAACCGGCAAAGGTGAGACAAACCGGCGACTTCGACTCCAAGACGTTTCCCGTGGGCGCGAGCCTACCGGTTTCGGGATCTCGCGCGAAGACCGCAATCGTGTCGCTCTGCTGATTCGCGGCCAGGAGCCACCGCCCGGATGGATCGAGGGCAAAGTTCCGTGGCTCCGCGCCGCCAGTGGGGACAATTTCGACGACCTCCAGGGCGCGCGTCCCGGCATCCAACCGCGCCGCCACGATGCTGTCGTGCCCGCGATTCGATCCATAGACGAACCGACCGTCCGGTGAAACGACAACATGCGCGCAGGAATTCGCACCGGCAAAATCCGCAGGAAGCGTGGAGACCGTCGAGATCGGAGTGAGTCCCCCCTCGGCATCGACTGCGTACGACACCAGCGTCGAATCGAGCTCGCCGATCGCCACCATCGTCCTTCCGTCAGGACTGAATGCGAAGTGACGCGGTCCCATGCCTGGCGTCGTGCTGGTCGCAACCGGATCGACGAGCTGCCCCGTATCGGTATCCAGTCGATACCGAACGATCTGGTCGATACCGAGGTCGGTCACATAGACGAACCGGCCATCGGGGGACGGCGCGATCATGTGCGGATGCGGTTCGCCCTGCCGGTTGGGATCGATGCTCTTGCCCTCATGCGCCAGGATTTGACTGGCCGGACTGAGCGTGCCGTTGCCGGCGATTGGGAATACGGCCACATTGCCACCGGAGTAATTCACCACCAGCAGAAACCGTCCCGTGGGATCGAGACTGAGATAGCATGGATGCGCGCCGCCGGTCGATTGGCTATTCAACCGGCGCAAGCCTCCCGTCTCCGGATCACGCGCAAACGCGGTGACCGTCCCCTCCTCCAGCTCGTTGACCGCGTAGAGAAATGCGCCATCCTTCGACCGTGCCAGATAGGACGGATTGGGTGTCTCGATCGTCACGCTCGCCGGTTCCAATACGCCGGTGGCCGGGTCGAATCGTGTTACCCCGATTCCGCTAGCGTGTCCCATCTCAGCTTCGGTATAGGCGCCTATAGAAAGAAGCATGTTGTTCCCCATTTCACATCGATTGAGCACCGAATTCGACGGTGCGACTCTCGCTCAATTGCCACTGGCGCAGCCTACACCGAACGAAGCTGGGTCGCACGGCCCGACGGCGAAACACCCTCTCGGGTCATCCCGGGATACATCGAAGGCCATCCTCGCCGGAACAAGCGTTGTTCAGCAGGTCCCAGAACATCTCCTACGTCTTCAAGGGCCACGCCGGGCTAAAGCCGCGGCGCTCGGCACTTGAAGTCCCGTTGGGACTCCGGCGGTCGTCAGCCTCTTGCCGGACACTCTCATTCCGGGTTTCCTGTTCTACATTCGACCCGCTTATCTCTCGATCGCAACGCCGCCATATATATGCGTCGCTCCGAAATGCAAAACCGCGATTCCTCTCTTCACGAACAGAGCATCCCCAAACCAAGAAAATCCGGAAAATCCGAATAAACTGCTTCTCGATCTCCGGATTTTCGTTCTTGCCCCTTGGTGATGTTCGTCATACCATCCCCTAATTCAAAGTGGTATTGGGTTAACGACGGTGTCGATACCGCTCCGCGTGCGAAGCGCCTTATCCGGTCGTGCTCAAGTAATCCGGAGTGCACTGCAAATGGAGTTACTCCAAGGGATCTTTGGTGTCGAAGGTCGCGTAAACCGGTATACATATTGGGTCAATCTTCTGATTTGCTTGGCAGCCAACGTCATATTGAGCCAAATGTTTGTCCGCCGCTATGTGAGTTTCTACGACTTCCAAGAGCACACATATATCACCAATAAGCCCATTTACTTCACGGCAGTGTTCTTAATCGGCCTCCGAGCTCTGTCTATTTCGGTGAGAAGGTGGCATGACCTGGATAAATCCGGCTGGTTAGCCGCGCTCAACTTGTTCGTCATTGTAAATTCCGCTGAACTCATTGACCTGCCGGACGGCATCTATTGGGTAGGGCTACTCCTCACCGCAGTGATCTCATTGGCGATCCTGGGATTTCAGGGGTTCGTACCCGGCGATCAGGAACCCAATCAATATGGCCCTCCCCCCAAGGAAGGCGTGACATGGGTTGTACCCAGTTCACAAAACACGGATCAGTTGGTCACTGCGCGCGCCGCCTACGGTTCTCCCCAAGCGAAGACGCACCAAGTGCATCCGGGAACCCGTGCGGCCAACGCGCTGACCGTTACCGCGACCAGTTCCGTCAACCCAGGAACCCGAGGAACTGAAATCGGCTCCGCGCTAGGCGCCGAACAGGCGCTCGCGAAGGATGCCCAGCAACCAGCGAGCGGCGTGACTTCTGCTGAATTGACCACCAGCGTCACGCGTGGCCAGGTGTGGCTTGGGTCCTCCGCTCCTTCTCTCGATGTCTGCGTGATTGAGGAAGAGCCCAAAGTTAGCAACTCCATCTACCATCGAGTGCGTTCGCTGACCCTGGCACAACTGAACCGACATGGCATGGGCATCGGTCGCATCATAACCAACACCCGATCGGATAGCCGTATGCTCTTCGAAGCGAATGTGGTCCCTGCAGGGGACGTCACCTTGACTCGCGTTCAGCAAACCCCGATCTCGTCAGCATCTCAAGAATCCGCTCAACAATGTGTTCATTTGGCGTTCAGTGATCTGAACGTACCGCGCGACACCGTTAACACGATGTTGCTCGCTATAGCGACAAACCTGCAGAAAGAGTTTATGTTCCTCCTACCCATCGATGAGATCTCTTCTCCCTCTGAAAACTCAAACGGTCAGATCACCCCTGCCTGAGCACCGCGCTCCGTAGCGACACGAGATAGGAAGAATAGATGCGCTTTGATCGAAATCGGATATCCAGGACTACACGTACAGCTCAGATGCTCCTAATCCTCGTGCTGCTCCTCCCGGGGTGGATTGGCTCAGTGCCATCCGTTTCGGCGCAATCCTACGGCGGCATAGTCATCGGAGCGCTCACGTGTGACGCCCCCAACACCAGTTGCCGTTCAGAGATTGGCGTGCAGTTCACCGTCACCACCGAAGACGGCACGTTCGTCGGATCGTGCACCGTCGAAGGTGATCCCAATGACCTCTCGCATGTCGCTGCCTGTTTTGTGACCTTTCCGTTCGAGATCTCGGGATCCGTGATCGTTACCGAAGACGTCGACACGGTCACACCGGGCTATGCTCCCGAAGAGAACCCAATCTTCTGGTCGCCTCCTGATACGGTCACCCGTCCATCACATGACGTTGTCTTTCAGAACTGGCCAGTCACTAGCGGTATCGTCGCCACCCAGACATCTGACATCGCCATTGTGACGACCGAGAATGGCGCCTCTGTTACGGATGCCTGTTACGTACTCACGAGCTATAGCAACATCGGCTGTGACGACAATGGCGACGGGAAGATCACCTTCCGTGATGTGCCCTTGGGAACCTACACCGTGCACCAAACCGCCGATCTCGGCCCTGGCCGGTCCGTCAGTGACTTCACGATCACCGTCACTGGCGCGGCATCCAGTGATGGCTGGGAACGCTTCGGTGCAACAGTCAACTCCACTGGCAGTTCCAGTTCCAGTTCCAGTGCATCAGGATCATCCGGCAGGCGACAGACGGCCCAAGAAGCCGCCAATGGCGGATTGTGGCAATTGGGCATCACTGCTCATACGGATGGTGCCGACTATCCAGGCTATACCTTCAACGCGCGCTTCACCGTCACCTCGGAGGACGGCGAATATGTCGGCGAATGCACGTTGGAGCCGACCGATAGAGATGTGCCCTGGTGGAACTGCAAGGTCGATGTGCCAAGCGATCGAATTTCGCTCGTATGGGAGGATCTGGACTCGATTCCCGCTGGCTATGCTCCCGTCGAGAATCCCATTGCGTTCGACCCGACGACGTACGAGATCGGCCCGCACAACATCGGCGCAAACTTCACGAACGTTCCAATCAACGGAAGCATTGTCGAAACTTCCAATGTCTTCATTGTAACGACGGAAAACGGACAGCCCGTCTATGACGCTTGCTACGTCCTGGTCAACTTCAGCAACGTTGGATGTGACGACAACGGCGACGGCCAGGTGAGGTTCGCCGATGTCCCGCTCGGCACCTACACCGTTCACCAAACCGCTGATCTTGGGGCTGGTCGATATGTCAATGACCTCACCATCAACGTGACCGGCATACACGGTCCGTACCCCGGCGTCGACTTCTTCTCAGTCGAGGTCAACAACACTGGATCTCTATTGGGATCGGGCACGCGCGACATCGCCCTCATCACCCGCGATCCGGACGACGGGCATCTCCTCTTCCACGGGTGCTACATCCTGCTCGAATATGGCAACGAAGGATGTGACGAGAATGGCGACGGACAAATCACCTATGCGGACGTGCCATTCGGCGTGTACACCGTGCACCAGACCCGTACGCCTAGTGGATATCCAACGGTCTCTGATTTCCAGATAACCGTTACCAACGAATACCCACAGGTCCCGTTGGGTTATGTCGTTCGGCAGGCAACGGCGCAAAACGCCCCGAGCAGCCGCAATGTCTCGGTCGTGTTCGTCGATAGCCGCACGCACACCAAGGTCGAATCGAGCATTTGCGTCAAGTTCACAGGTGGCAGCGAGTTGGCCTGCGACGACGCCTTGGTCGATGGGCAAATTGACTTTCTCGATGTCCCATCGGGAACCTATCCGATCGAGTTCACAGGCATCCCCGCTGGTTGGCAACTCGTGACGAGTGGCACGGCAGGCCCCTCGGTGGCGGTCAATACCAACTCGGATGATCCCTCGAATCAGTTTGTGTTTGTCGAGGTGGTCATACCTGATTCCGCCATCTCGACGTCGAACAACCTTCCTGGAGGCGTTGCCTCTGACGGTTCGGTCGACGTGACAGAATGGACCTGGACCGCCACTATCCAGGTGAACCTCTGCGACGCCATGCCCGATGGTAGCAACGAGCCGAACTGTCAGGGGGGAGCCGGGGTGGTGGTCAGAATCGTTCGCCCCGCAGGTGGGACGCTGGGATCCTGTACGACTGGTGACCCAATGATAACTGCCTGGGGCGAGGAAGCCTCCACTTGTTCGATAGGTGGTCTACCTTTCGATGAGGTGCTCATCGCCACTCAAGATACGTTCACCCTCCCCGCTGGCTACACGACGATCAGGAATACGCTCACGTTTTCTTCCGAAAGCGTCCCGCCTGGCGGCGGGGATAAGGCAACCGTCACCTTCTTCAACGTGCCCACCGGCGCTCCCGCTGGCACATCGAGCGAGTCGGCAACGTTGCTGATGACTTTCAGGGGCTGCCCGGAAGGGTTCGATCCCTACGCCCACGACTTTTTCGCCAACTGCACCATCCCACTGGACGCACCCGACGCATCGTTTCTGTTCTGGGGCGCCGAAGGCCAGGGCGGCATGAACATCGCCTTGTTCGACCGGCAATACGATGGCGCCTACATCTACAACGCCTTTCCACTGACGATGAATGTCGAGCTCAGCGGTCTTGCGCCGGTCCTCCGCGACGCCTATACGGTCATCGGCGCCGATGGCGAGTATGCGGGCAATTACACCGTCAATCTCGTCGATGGGGAAATCAGGGAGGTCTTCATCTTCTACTACTACCTCTAGCAGCTTGCCACACAACTACGCCGGAAAGTCCTCGCCACCAAGCGGGCGAGGACTTTCTCCGTCGCGCTCGCCGGTTCCAGCGCACCGCTGGCCAAGTCGAAGCGAGTCACACAGATACATCTTCGGAGGCCAGGACGGCTGGATCAGCAGCCAGTACTTGCGTGCGGGCTGAGCACAGCGCAGGGGGCGAGTCGATGCGACTCGCCCCCAAATCTTCGTTTTTTGCCGCCCGCACTTGGACATGAATCCACCGCAGCTCGTCCGGCGGATGCTCCCCGCTCGGGCGTCCGTCGTTCTTCCAAAGCTTTCCGAAACCTCTCCACGATCTCTTCACATTGCGCTCCTACGCTGAAAGAACACCGGGCAAACAGACGGCCCGGCAGGATTTGGAGGCATGATGAATCGTAGATTTCTGATTTTCGGAGTACTGGCGCTCGCAATCGTGGCGATCGTCACACTGGGCTTTTGGAGCGGAGGCGGCTGGAACGACCATGAGCAGATCACTCGCGTCGTCCCCGGTCAGAACGGGGAAACCCTCATCATTCAGGAAGGCGGCCGCCGGGGATTCTTCCCGTTCTTCCCCTTCTTCCTCATCTTTCCGCTCTTCTGGATCTTCGTGATCGGCGGAATCTTCTCGCTCTTTGGTCGCCGGCGGTGGGGAGGTGGCCCGCCGTTCGGTCCGGATCCGCAGGAACGTGACGCATGGTTGGACGATTGGCATCGACGTCAGCACCAGTCGCCGCCAGCCGCGCCAGGTCCGCCAGCCGGCCCCGCCCCACCGCCCACGACACCACCGTCTTAGGCTCTGGTCGAGCGCCTCGCTCAGACCTCAGGACCCAGAACCAAATTTCAGGCCCATTTCGCAGGCACTCAGCACGCGCGGTTCCACAGTGGAACCGCGCGTGCCGGTCGGATGCAGATCGTCAACGCTCACCTGGGAAAAACATCGTAAACGTCGTCCCGGACCCGGCCGCGCTCTCCACCGAAATCGTCCCACCATGCGCGTCCACGAGCCGGCGGGCAATCGCCAGTCCCAGCCCGCTCCCGCCCGAATCTGCCGATTTCGCATAGCGGTCGAAGATCGTCGCCATCCGCTCGGGCGGGATACCTGTCCCCGTATCCCGTACCCAGATGCGCACCGATCCATCGACCGCGTCCGCTCCCAGCTCGATACGGTCGCCGGGGTCCGTGTGCTGCACCGCATTTCTCATGAGATTGTCGAGAACCTCGGACATGCGAACGGAGTCGAAATCCGCCTCCAGCGAGTCGAACCCGGTCCGTGTCACTTGCACACCCTTTGCAGCCGCGGCCGGCCGGAAATCCGCCGCAATCTTGTCGAGCAGCTCCGCCAGATCGATCGGTTCCCTGTGGAGCAGCAACACCCCCGCATCCGCGCTGGCAAGCAACTGAAAATCGTCCAGCAGCTTCGCCATCATCCGGCTACGCCGCAACACGAGCTCCAGATGCTCGTCATCACGGGCATAAACCCCGTCCAGCATTCCCTCCGTCGTCCCCTGAATGACCGAGAGTGGCGTCCGCAGCTCGTGCGCGATATCCGCCTGGAACGCGGTCCGGCGCGCTTCGGCGGTTCGCAATCTGGTCGCCATCAGATCAACCGATCTCGCCAGCTCGCGCGTTTCGGTCCAGCCGCGTGCAGTCGTCTGCACCTCATAATCCCCGGCAGCGACCCGATTCACATTTGCCAGCACGTCATCCAGGGCCACCGCGTTTTCCCGCAAAGATCGCACGCCCCGCGCACCGATCAGAAACAAGATTGCCAACAGGAAGAACGCCACAATCGGGAAGATAGCGGGCCCCCGGTGCCGGTCGCCCGGCCCGGGAACTCCAGGAGAACCTTGCCACGACCACAAGAACCCTCCCACGATCACGCAGAAAACCAGCGCCACCAGCAAGACGCCAAGCATGAGCGCCACGATACGCGGCAGGAACTGGCGACGGCGCGCACGCCAGTCCTCCGGCGGCCATGCTTCGCCGTCCGGCCACCAGGGTGGCGCGCCTGAATGACGCGGTGGCACCGCTACTCCTCCGCAAAGCGGTAACCGACCCCGTAAACCGTCTGGATGAACATCGGTTTGGCAGAATCGGATTCGATCTTGCGGCGCACATTCTTGATATGCGCATCGATGGCACGTTCATAGCCCTCGAAGGCATCGCCGCGCACCGCGTCGAGCAATTGACCGCGGGTGAACACCTGCCCCGGACGGCGCGCCAGCGTCACCAGAAGCTGGAATTCAGTCGCGGTCAGCTCGATCTGGCGTCCATCGACGATCACCCGCATACGTGGGATATCGATCTCCATCGTCCCCCGGCGGAGAACTCGACGGTCATCATCCGGGCCGGCGGCGCGCCGGAGCACCGCACGGACGCGCGCCACCACTTCACGCGGGCTGAACGGCTTGACGATGTAATCGTCCGCACCCAGCTCCAACCCAACGATACGGTCCGTTTCCTCACCTCGTGCCGTCAGAATGACGACGGGCGTTTGCCCCAGCGCGCGAACCTCGCGAATGACGTCCAGCCCGTCGCGGCCCGGCAATCCCAGATCGAGTACGATCAGATCCGGCCGGCCGTTGCGGACCTGCTCCACCGCTCGATCGCCATCTCCAGCCCAGGTCGTGCCAAATCCAGCGCGCTCCAGGTAGTCCCGCACCAGTTGGGCGATCTCACGCTCGTCTTCCACGACCAATATCGTCGCAACCATTGCCGCTCCTGGCCTTCCAGCTCAGGATAGCCGCAGATTGTGAACATCCCATGGATTGCTCGTGAGGACGTGCGTGGTGGGAGTTCGAGCGTGTTCGAGACGGTCCTGCGTCCTGAGCCCTGGGTCCTGCGACGGTCCGGGGGCTGCTGTCGGGGCGTGAATGGACGGATTCCAGGCGAATCCCGCGCGGGTGGAAACACGTCGTCGCGGGTTCAAACACGCCCCAACTCCCAACTCCCAACTCCCAAGACGATGCGCTACCAGTCAGCCGGATCCTGCAAGACGCGTTGATCCATGTCCGGAATTCCATCTCGATTCATATCGATACTCCGGCTCTTCTGCGCGTCCCACCGAAGCAGGATGGCGGCCAGTGTCGCTGAGATCAACGACCCGACGAGGACCGCCATCGTTGCCGAAGCGCCCAGCGATGGGTCGGAAAACGAAAGCTTAGCGATCAGGAGCGATACGGTAAATCCAATCCCGGTCAGAAATCCGACCGGGATCAGATCGCGCACGCCAAGCGCATCGGGGAGCCGGAAAGGAGCGAGCCACGTGACAAGCGCGGTCGTACCAAGCACGCCAGCAATCTTGCCAAGGACCAATCCGGCCACGACGGCAACAGCAACGGGCTCCCGGATGACCGAGCCTACCCCCTCGCCATCGACGATATTGACCCCGGCCGCGAAGAAGGCAAAGAGCGGCAACGCGATCCCCGCGGAAAAGGGGCGGAAGAGATGCTCGAAGCGTTGCGTTCGCGCGTCCCATTCGCCATGCATCGGCAAGGCCGGGACCGAAAGCCCGAGCAGTGCCCCGGCAATCGTGGCATGCACGCCCGAAGCATGCATCGCGGTCCACGCCGTGAAAGCGAGCAGGACCAGAACCAGCGCGGATGGCCGCGGGATCCGAACGTAGTAGGTAAATGCCAGAATCGCCGCCAACGCACCGCCGAGCGGAAGCAAATCCACGCCCGAGGTGTAAAAGAGAGCGATCACGATGATGGCAAGGAGATCGTCCACCACAGCGAGGGTGAGCAGGAAGACCCGCAAGGCGACCGGCAGCCCCCGGCCAAAGATCGCAAGCACGGCAAGGGCAAAGGCAATGTCGGTCGCGGTGGGAATGGCCCAACCCCGCATACCCGAATCGCTGCCACTCCACTGCAGAATGGTCACATAGACAACGGCAGGCACGACCATGCCACCGGCGGCGGCAAAGACCGGAACGGCCGCTTCACGCGGGTTGCGCAGGCTTCCCGTTACCAATTCCTGCTTGAGCTCGAGCCCAACGACGAAGAAGAAGATGGCCAGCAACCCATCGGCCGCCCAGGCGGAGAGCGTCAGGTCGAGATGAAGCGCGCCGGGTCCAATGGTCACATCGGACAGCGATTGATATGCGTCGCGCCACGGAGAATTCGCCCAAAGAAGTGCCACCGTTGCGGCAAGGAGGAGGAGCACGCCGCTGGTGGTTTCCAGCGAAAGCCAACGGCGCAATGCGCCGAGTCGAGATTCAGCCATCCGGTTTCCTGGTCGGTTATCGAGTCACCCGCGATCCAGTTGTCGCGAATGCCGACCAGACTTCCCGGCGCTCCAATCATCGAGTCTGCACGCACGGACCCATCGTTGTCAACGCGAGCGCTCGCTAGCGCATGCGTCCGAACGCTTCGACTTGCTGCATCGGACCGCTCACCAGAATGACGTTGTCCGCTTCGAGCACGGTGTCGGGGGTTGCCGGGATCCACACGTGATTGGCGCCCTTGATGGCATTGATCGTGACCCCGTATTTGGTGCGAACGCTCGCCTCGCGGAGGGAGACGCCAATCAATGCGGCATGTGGCGTGGTCTTGATCATGACGAAGTCACGATCGATTTCCAGGTAATCCTGCATATTCCCTCGAACGAGATGCGCAACACGCCGCCCCATGTCGTTCTCCGGGTAGACCACATGCTTCACGCCGATCTGGGAAAGAATGCGGCCGTGCGCATCGCTGACGGATTTGGCCCAGGTTTCTGGCACGCCCATATGAACCAGCAGCGATGCGCTCAGGATGCTGGCTTCGATATCGCTCCCGATTGCCACGACCGCTCGCTCGAATTCCTGGGCCGCAAGCTGCCGCAGTGCCTCTTCCTTTGTCGCGTCGGCCCGGACCACATGGGTTAGCTGCCCATTGAGCGACTGCACGATGTCCTCGTCCGCGTCGATGCCAAGCACCTCCGCCCCTTGCGCCATCAGCTCCAGCGCCAGTGAGCGCCCAAATCGTCCCAGTCCCACCACGAGCACTGCATCCGCGGACGCAGTGTGAGCTGGATCGGTTCCTCCAAAGAGTCTGAGTTTCGCCGATGGTCTAGCCAATGATCGGACGCTCCTTTGGCAGTTCATAGAGTAAGTGGCGCTCGCGCAAGGCCAATGACGACGCCACGGCAAACGGTCCCAAACGCCCAATGAACATCAGGGCGATGAGGATCAGCTTGGCGGAGAGCGGCAGCTCAGGTGTGACGCCGGTCGAGAGTCCGACCGTGGCAAACGCGGAGATGACTTCGAACAGGATGATATCGAGCGAGAGTCCGGTGATGAGCATGAGGACGCAGGTACTGGCAATCACGATCGCCACCGACAGCAAGGCCACCGTAATGGCCTGGCGATGAACGGCCCGCGAGAGTCGCTTCCCAAAGATATTGACGACGGCATCGCCCCGAATCTCCGCCACGATGATAAAGAAAAGCACGGCGAATGTCGTGACCTTGATACCGCCGGCGGTCCCCGCGGGACCGCCGCCAATGAACATCAGCGTATCCATCCCAAGCCAGGTCGCAGGCTCCATGGCTCCCGTGTCGACGCTGTTGAATCCAGCCGAACGCGTTTGCACCGATTGGAAGAACCCGACCAGGATCCGGTCACTCCAATCGTGGGAACCGAGCGTCGCCTGATTGTTCCATTCCAGCACCGTAATGAAGATCGTCCCGCCGATAAACAGCAATACGGTCGCCCAGAGAACGATGCGCGTGTTCATCGACCACGAACGCGGCGTGCGCGGGTATTTGCGTAGTTGAAGAATGACCGGAAAGCCGATGCCTCCCAGAATGATCGCCCCGCAAAGCGCCAGCGAAATGACTGGATCCCCGGCGAACTGCATGAAACTGTCGTCGAAAAGGGCAAATCCCGCATTGTTGAATGATGACACCGCGTGAAAAACGCCCCACCAGGCGGCGCGCGGCAACGACTCTCCATAGGTGGTGGAAAACCGGGCGGCCAGGACAACGGCAGTACATATCTCCACGATCAACGAGACCTTGATGATGCCCAGCACAACCGCGCGCATATCGGCAAGGTCCGTCGTACGCGATTCCGCGGCAGCCACGAGCCGGGACTGCAATGAGAACCGCCGTATGATGCCAATCCCAACAATGGACGCAAACGACATCACGCCAAACCCGCCAAGCTGGATCAGCACCAGAATGACGATCTGGCCGAAAAGCGACCAATGCGTATGTGTTTCGACGACCACCAGGCCGGTCAGACAAATCGCGGACGTGGCCGTGAACAGTGCGGTGGAGAGACTGGCCCCACCGGGCGATTCGGTCGCAATCGGGAGCATCAGCAGTGCAGCGCCAATCAGCGCGGCAATCGCGAAGGCGAGAAAGATCTGCCGCCCCGGACGTAGTCTCGCTGGGGGCCCCTTCAGGGTGAGCATTGGCTCGTTCTATGGCGGTTCGGCACGGTGATGTGATGACCTCATTACGCGGTTGTGCTAATGCGAACGCCCGCAGGCCGCTCTGCCTCGGGGGCGCTCCCCACAAGGCAGGTCAGGTTGTACCAGAACACCGCCCGGCCGTCGACCGCATATGCCGCTGGTCCTGGATCCCGTGCCCTGCGCGGAGACCGAGAATAAGAAGAAAAACGCCCTCACCCCTAAACACGTGTGGGGACCTTCAGTGGCTCCCTCCGACGGCCGATTCCCTCCTGACAACGATGCTCGAAAAGCATCCTCGACATCTCGTCGCCTTCAAGACCAGGTGGATCGTGCCTCATCCGCTTTGCGAAGAATCTTCGCGGCCGCAGCGCGGCAACTTTGCCCACGATCACTGTAGCAAGGAAGAATCGTGCCAAAAAACCACCCATTTCCTCATCTGCCAACGTGCACTGGCCCCGCTCGTTGAGCAGAAGACAACGGAGGGGTTGGGATTTAGGGTTTGGAAACGAGCGGATATTCAAGCTCCCAGATCCTCGCTCCCAACTCCTCACTCCCCCGAAGCTTCGCCGGCAAACCTGCGAGAATTCCACCATCGAGCCGAAGCCTCATCCGATGGAGGAACGATTCCCATGACCTGGAGTCTGACGATTGCCGACATGCTGCCCGCCCAGCGTTCGATCATGTGGCAGCTGGCCAAACAAGCCGGGGTTACCACCGCGGTCGTCAGCCTTCCCGAAGGACCGGACGATCCGCCGGTCTGGGAATTCGAAACACTGCTCCGGCTGAAGCAGGACTTCGCCGGAGACGGGATCGATCTCCAGGTCATCGAATCGGCGCCCGCCGTGCTCATGGAGCCGATCAAGCAGGGAACCGATCGATTCGACTGGGCACTGGACCGATTCTGCGAGCTCATCGACAACATGGGACGAGCGGGCATCTCGGTGATGTGTCACAACTTCATGGCGGGGCTCGGCTGGCTCCGCACATCGATGGCGCTTCCCGATCGCGGTGGCGCTTTGGTGACCGGATACGACCACGAGCTCATGGAACGGGGCGGCCCCACTGAATTCGGCGAGATCTCCGAAGGCGACCTCTGGGAGCGAATGGAAATCTTCCTGAAGCGCGTCGTCCCCGTCGCCGAAAATGCGGGGGTCAAGCTGGCAGTCCATCCGGACGATCCGCCCCTCTCCCCGATTCGGGGTATCGGCCGCATCCTCACCAGTCCAGACAATTTGCAGCGTGTCATCGATCTCGTGCCCAGCCCGAACAATGGCATCACCTTCTGCCAGGGATCGATCTCGACCATGGGCGTCGATATGCCCAGGGAGATTCGCCGGTTCAGCGGGCAGAACAAGGTCTTCTTCATCCACTTCCGTGATGTCGATGGAAACCCGCGGAAGTTCCGGGAGACGTTTCACGACGAGGGACAGACCGACATGTTCGAGACTATGCGCGCCTGGCGCGATTGCGGATTCACCGGTCCGTTCCGGGTCGACCATGTCCCGACGATGGCTGGCGAAGCCAATCTCTCCCCCGGCTACGACGTCATGGGCCGCCTCTACGCCATCGGCTACGCCAAGGGGCTGATGGAAGGCGTCAACAAGATGTAGTCCGGAGTCCGGAAAACCTGAAACAGCCAGAAATTGCTGTCAGGATCGCATGACTCCGGCGCGCCTACCCAACAGTTGTCATGCTGGCCAACGGGAAGAATCTCCCCGCCGCAGCGGGCGGTCCGATGCAGTGCTCCGCCGACAAAGGGGCAACCTTTCTGCAATGCGCTGGTGGTGAGAATGGGCCGCAGTAAATGAAACCAGCGCGTCTCTCCGGTTAGATACGTCCCGAGCGGAGTGCATCGCCCCGAAGCACTACAACTCCACCATCTCGGTCGATAAGGTAAATCCGGCCGTTCGCGGTCAACGGGGCGGTTGCCTGCTGCAGGTCGAGATCGATCTTCCCGGGGATCGTGACCCGCCAGAGCTCAGCGCCGGTCGCAGGCTCGAGACCGAGCAGATCGCCGCTATCGCTGCCAACGATCAGGGTGCTCCCAGACAAAACTGGAACCCCGGCCGAGAATTCGCCGGTCGAGATCGACCAGAGCTCCTGGCCGGTTGCGGCATCGAGCGCGACAGTGAACGCCCCGGCAAACCCGTTGCTGCTGGTAAAGAGCACACCATCGGCGAGCAACGGCAAACCCGGCTTGGGATTCATGTCGCTTTCTCCGTCTCGAAGCCCGACCATCGCACGCCAAAGCTCGGCGCCAGTAGGGGCGTCGTACGCAATCATCTGTCCGTCGGTGTACGGGACATAGAGCATTCCCTCGGAGAACACCGGACCGGTCACCGGATTGTCGGGATACTCGACGCTCCACTGCTCCTGTCCGGTGGCAAGGTCGATTGCAAGGATCCGACCGCCATCGAACCCGGTCGAAACATAGACGGTCGTTCCATCGACAAAGGGAGCGCCGCGCGGCGGTTTCTGCAGGTCGAGCTCCCAGACGATCGAACCGGTGGCGGCGTCGATCTGGAGCAAGGCCGCATCACCGCGATTGATGAAGAGCTTTCCATCCGAATAGACCACCGCATCCACCGGTGTGGCCGGGATCGATCGGTTTTCGACATTGGTTCGCCAGAGCTGCGCCCCACGGACCGCATCCAGCGCATAGACGGCAGCGCCCCCTCCGGTCAGATTTCCCATCCCCGCGTAGACGACTCCATCGACAACGATCGGATCGGCCGAAGCAGCCTCAGGCGTATCGTGCTGCCAGAGCACCGCACCCGTCGCGGGATCGAGCGAAACGATTTGGCCACCAGCCTCGAAGCCGTATCCAATGGCGGCGATCAACGTATCGCCATCGGCCGATTGCCCAATTCCGTAGACCGCGCCATCGGCTGGCCGGTACTGCCATTCGATCTGCGGAGTTTGAGCCGCTTGAACGATCGTTTCTCCGGCCACGGCCACGCCAATCGAAAGCACCGCCATTGCCACCAGGACTATGTATCTCGCTAGACTCATCATGCCGCTCACATCCCTACGCGGTAACACCTTCTCGGTCGAATCCTGTCAACACCTCTCCAGGTATACCTGGAACCTACCCTGCACGCTCGAGCCTGGGTATCTGTCGAAGTACGTATCCCGGTGTTTCTGCAAGGAGCCGCCATTGGCCGGTCGATCCTGTCTTGTCGGCACGGTCCAACGAGGCGATATAACAAAGGTTTAGGCAATCCGACGCATTGCCCGTACGTTCAAGTTGACTTGCGGGAACGTGTTCGCTACCGTCGAACTACGCGCTCGCCGGCAACGGCGATAGAACGCTGTGCAATTCGGGATGCATGCGCCAACCCGCAACCTTGGTGCATGCCGGGCTACACAAAGGAATGTGCAATGAAGAGAGGATTCCTCGCGTTACTCCTTCTCGCCGCAATGGTGCTTGGCGCGGTTCAGCAACCGCAACAGGCGAGCGCGCAATCGTGTACCTGGTGTCCAGCGTACGTCACCGAAGCATTGAATCTCCGGGCTACGCCGTCTACGGCGGGCTCCGTTCTGACCGTCATGCCCGCCGGCGCGACTCCGGTCTGGTCCCCCGCCGATGGCACGACGAGCACCGGCTATGTCCGCGTCTCCTATGGCAACTACACGGGTTGGGCCTTTGCAGACTACCTGCTCCTCTATCCGGCCTACGGGTATTCGACCACCGCGGTCAATCTGAGGAGCGGCGCGGGCACCGGCTATGGCGTCCTGCTGGTGATCCCAAGTGGCGGCTCGGTCACAGTCCTCTCTGGACCGACCTCGAACGGTTGGTACAACGTCCAATACGGAACGGTGGCCGGCTACATGATCGGAACATATCTGGCGTTCCAGGACAACAATGTCAGCTTCTACCCGGGTGAGCGGCCATACACGACGGCATCGTTGCGACTTCGCTCTGGAGCCGGAACGGGATACAGCACGATTGCTGTGCTCCCAAGCGGTACGCGCGTGACGATTCTCTCCGGTCCGATCTTCGCCAACACCTACGGCTGGTACCGCGTCTCGACGCCATACGGCACTGGTTGGGTGGCAGGCGACTACCTGCAGTAACGAGCCAGCAACAATCTGCGAATGAACGAGGGCGCCGATCGGCGCCCTCGTTGTTTTCGGCAGTTTTCCGTCGCATGATGGGAGGCAGCCTACTGTCCAGAGCAAACGCGAGAGCGTAGCTCCAAACAGTTGTCAATTGAGCGTAGGGACACCAAGTAGCGTCGCCATGACGAGTGTTGCGAACATAACCGCCATACGGAGATATCGCGTACCGACCCCACTGTCATTCTGAACGTCAGTGAAGAATCTCGCTCGTCGGGTGGCCGATAACCGGTCCAAATATGACGGCCACATTCACCGAACTCATCGTGGCGACGCTACCGACCGATCGGCGATGGATCCGGATGAATCGCCGCACTGGGCTCTGGACCTCAGAAAGACATCCTCTATCCAAACGATCTCCTGGGACGAGACATCGCGCTGGACCAAAGTTTCCGACTATTGTCTATACTTACGAATCATGAGCAGCAGAGCCGCTACATCGCAAGCGCAACCCCCAGACGTCGATATCGCCAAGCTCCGGGCTGACTTGCACCTCTCCCGAGAGAAGCTGGCACGGGTCTTCGATGTCAGCGCGAAGACGATCGAGCGATGGGAGGCGCGACACACGTTGCCCAGCACCGCGGCCAATCGCCGCCTGGTCTCTGAGCTCCGAGAAATCCTCGATCTCGGTACCGTCGTCTACGGGAAAGAGGGTCTGCGCCAGTTTCTGCTCCTGCCGTTGCCAGGCAACGAAGGGACAACTCCACTGCAGTTGGTCGAACGGGGCCGGGCGGAGGAGGTGCTGGCGGTGTTGGCCTCCGATTACGAAGGCGCCGGATTGTAGATGGTCGCCGTCGATAGCCTCCGCCCCTGGAATGGACGTGTCTATCGCCATCTTCCGGAAGGTACACCGTACGGCCCGCTCGACCGGCGGTTCGCCGCTCGTCCCAACGAGAACCGATGGGCTGCAGCCGGTTTTCCGACCTTCACCTTTGCCAGCTCGCCCGATCTGGCCCGTGCATCGTTCATCCAGCACCTGCACAAGCGACGCGCGAACGCATTACAGGAATACATAGCGCCGCGGCAGCTCTTTGCCATCGACTTGGATCTGGTCCGAGTGTTCGATCTGCGGGATCCGGTCGCAGCCGAGCAGCTGGGGATCCGTGGTGCGCCGAACGCATTTCGCGTGCATGCATTGGCATCGGCCACCGGCGGATTCCTGCGCCACGCGCTCGGCGCCGAAGCGATCCTGGTTCCCGAACTTTTCGCGCCAAAGGATCCCCACCAGTGGCATCTGATCCTCTTTCTCGATCAGGTGCGCCGTCCGTTCGACGACGTGGTGACTGGTATCGAACGACTCGAAACTTTCCGCTGTCCAACCGCGGTGTGATTCGGCAACGGCCTCGCACTGACGACATCGTCCCCGGTCATGGTGGGCGTATTGCACAGAAGCGTCACTCTTATACTCAGCGGCAGGGTGCCCGGCTCTGACCGGCTGGGTCGGATTGTGGGGAGTACAAGCGTGTCACGACAACTCGAACGAGAAGATCTGCGGCGGCGTGGCGCCGCCACCCGCGCGGTCCACGCGGGCGAACGCATTCCCCTCCCTATCGAACGGTCGACGACAACGCCGATCTTCCCCACCACCACCTTTCTTCATCCAGATCTCGAATCACTCGATGCCGTCTTTGGTGGTGAGCAAGCAGGGTACAACTACTCGCGCCACGGAAATCCAACGATTCGCGCGCTCGAAGTGGCCATGGCCGCATTGGAAGAAACCGACGACGCCATTGCGTTCGGTTCCGGAATGGCGGCATTGCATGCCGCCATTCTTGCCTGTGTCACCGCAGGATCGAAAATTGTCGCATCACGCGAGCTCTTCGGCGCAACCTACACCTTGTTGCAGGCCATCTTCGATTCGCTCGAGGTCGAGTCGATCTTCGTCGACCAGCTCGACTTGGAAGAGATGGAATCGGCGATTGCCTCGGTTCGGCCACGGGCGGTTCTGGTCGAAACCATTTCCAACCCCTTGCTGAATGTGGCGCACCTTCCCTTGATTGCGGAATGGAGTCATGCGGTCGGTGCGACGGTGATCTGCGACAACACCTTCGCCACTCCAGTGCTCGTCAATCCCTCGAAGTTCGGGATCGATCTCGTGATGCACTCGACTACCAAATACATTGGAGGACACGGCGATGTCCTGGGCGGAGTGATCTGCGGCGATACCGACCGGATCGAGGATCTAATCCGGGTGAGCCGGTTGGCCGGAGGCGTGATTGGGCCGTTCGAAGCGTGGCTCACGCTGCGCGGTGTCAAGACGATGCCGCTACGCGTTCGTCAGCAGAGTGAGAGTGCGTCCCTCGTTGCCGCCTGGCTGGCACAGCATCCCGCGATCGATTGTGTCTTTTATCCCGGGTATTCCTGTTCGACCGAAGCCGCCGCCGTCTTCAACGACGATCGCCGGGGTGGGATGGTCTCGTTCGAGATCGCCAATGCCGGTCGGGACGAAGTGTTCCGCTTCCTCGATGCCCTGGAGGTTTTCCTCCCCGGAACCTCGCTTGGCGATGTCTATAGCCTGGCTGTCTCTCCACCGATGTCCACCCATCGGGCATTGGATGAAGACGCGCAGGTGGCCATCGGCATCAATCCGGGATTGATCCGACTCTCGATTGGCATCGAGGATGTCGAGGATCTCATCGCCGATTTGGACCAGGCGCTACGGCGAATTTATCGAACGGGGTAGGCTTCCTCAGTTGGGGAGATTGCCCACATCGAACGAGAAGAAATACCGAAAGGAATGACCATGGCTGAAAATCGCGACGCCCTGATCGGGCCTATTCAATTCATGACGGTCCTGCTACACGCCCCCTCCTGGGACGGACAGGTTGCTGACCAATTCCTGAAGCTGGAAGAAGGCGGTTTCATCACAATCATTGATGTAGCTATTGTGGCCCGAAACACCGAGGAAGAGTTCGAGCTTATCGACATCGATACTGAGCTGCTTCCCGGTCGCCCCCTGCTCGGCACGCTCGTCGGGGGACTGATCGGTCTGGGAGCCGCCGGTGAGATCGGCGCCGAGGTTGGCGCAGAGCTTGGCGAGGAAGCCGGCGTCGATCTGGTCGACAGCGAGGAGCTCTTCGACGAGATAGCGGAAGAGATTCCCGTAGGCGGCGCGGCTGCCGTCGTTGCGTTCGAGCAGACCTGGGCCCGTGGACTCATGGGAGCTATCCGCGACAACGGCGGCGAGATCCTCGGCGATGAAATCATCCACGCCGAGGATCTCATCGAAGCTGGAATCGAGCTCGGAGACGCTCTGTTCGGCGAATAGCGTTTCAGCATTCAAGCGGCAGCATGGCGGCGCGGTCGTGGGCCGTCGCCGCCATACGCGTTTTCCCACCTGAAACCCATGACCCATGGCCGCCAACTGGCCCCACTGCGCATATCCGCTGTCACGGTCTGCGGACCCATTGGTTCGTAAGCCTCAGATGCTCCAGACGATCCTTTCTTCGTTTGTGGCTCACCCGGAAACCGTGTATGGTGAGCCCATCCCCCACGTATCTGTCGTGGCTGGACGCCGATCCACTGACCCGCACCTCGCGGCGCCCCCTGAGATCCGACACGAAAGGACCATTCTCGACATTCTGCTCTCCGCTCGCTTCCGCAAGGGGCGACAACGCGGCTGCGGATGTCACGCGCACGTTCTAACGGGACGACTGGCGTCCCCGGACACTTGTTTTCGAAAGGATTCCCTTACATGGCAAACGGTACAATCAAGACACTCATTTCCGCCAAAGGTTTCGGTTTCATCTCGACCGATGGATCGCGCAACACTGAGCTCTTCTTCCACAGCTCCGCGGTCACCGATGGCAATTTCGACTCGCTTCAAGTCGGCCAGGCGGTCACCTTCGAGCAAGAGCCCGATCCACGCGACCCGAGCCGCTTCCGCGCCAAGAATGTGCGTTTGAGCGAAACAGATTCCTAAGGCACGCCGGCGGGGTCACGTGCACGTGACCCCGCCTCGGCATTGCCGGGCGGCCGCGATCATCTGTACGCGGCGATCGCAGGGCACAGCGGCGCCTGCACTCTGATCCACATGCGTGAGCGCGGATCAACCAGTTCGCAAGCCGCTGTAGAAGGTTCTCCGCACGCGTGGCTGCTTCCAAGAAATCACCACCGATCGATCCCGTCGTCTCGCTCGAGCAGCGATTCATCTATCGCCTCTCTGAATACCTGGCCAATCGCCGCAACACCGATCCCGAGTTTTCGCTCCCCGGTCTCCGCGGCTGGATGCTCAGTCAGACGTGGCCAGACCCACCCGCCTCGCATACGTTGGAATGCCTCGCGGTGCTCTGCTGGAGCGCCATGTGCCGGATGGACGCGGACGCCGACCGCGAAGACGAGATCAGGCACGAGTTGGGAATGCAGCTCGACTACCTCGAGGGCAGGAGCAACAACCGTCCGGCATCGCTGGAAAGAGTTCTGTCCCCAGAGAGTCGCGCCGATACCTACGCAAACCTGCGACAGGCATCCGCACCCGGTTCGTCCCGGCGCGAGGCATTGGGACTGCCCCGCTTCAACGCCTCAGAAAAGCGTTCCTGAACCTGCGACCACCCGATACCGATGACGGTAACCTATTGGCTTCCAGCCCCCTACCATCGGCGTTGGGGCGAGACCGAGCCCGAGCGATTCATCGCAGCTGGTCAGTCGATCACCTGCGAGTGTCAGGCGATCTTCGAATCGTAACGGTCCATCATCGAAACCAGCGGAGGATCGCTTTTACCTGAACGTCCGAAGGCATATACCGCGGGCGTTGGGTCCGGCCGGTTGCCGGCGGTGGGCAGAACAGAGCGGCGGTAACGCGACCTCGACCATATCCAATGCACCCAGGCACACGACGTCGCCATTCACCCCGGCAACACGGTCTCGCACTTCTGCGATAATCCGGTTATCTTTAGTAAGAAATGAGAATTGCGGTCGCGCGCATAACCGCAATACGGAGTCACGACATGGCAAACACCTATCAGGATCTTCTGCAGAAGACACGAGCAGAGATCAAGAACATCGACCTGAACGACGCCGACCGGTTGCGACGCGAAGGCGCAGTCCTGATCGACATTCGCGAGGCGGACGAGGTCGAGCAAGGCATCGTCGACGGCGCGGTGCATATCCCGCGCGGTTTCCTGGAATCACGCATCGAGCAGGTCGCGACCGACAAATCGGCCCCGGTCGTCGTCTACTGCGCGGGCGGCGCACGCTCGGTCTTTGGGACAAAGGCATTGGAGGACCTCGGATACACCGATGTCGCCAGTATGGACGGCGGCTTCAATGCCTGGAAAACCGCGGCCCTTCCCTGGTCAAAACCGGCATCCTTCTCGCAGGATCAACGCCGCCGCTATAGCCGCCATTTCCTGCTGCCAGAAGTGGGAGAAGCCGGGCAGCAGACGCTGCTCAACACCAAGGTGTTGATGATCGGTGCAGGCGGTCTCGGCTCGCCGGCCGCGCTCTATCTGGCCGCCGCCGGTATCGGGACGCTTGGAATCATCGACGACGACATCGTGGATGACAGCAATCTGCAACGACAGGTCGCGCACACCACCGACCGGATTGGTATGCCCAAGGTGGAGTCGGCCAAGGCGGCGATCGAGGCGCTCAATCCCGATGTGAAGGTCATCACCTATCAAACCCGGCTGGACAAAGAAAACATCCTCGGGATCTTCGAGGACTACGACATCATCCTCGATGGCACCGACAATTTCGCGACCCGCTACCTTATCAACGACGCGTGCGTGCTCCTCGGCAAGCCGAATGTGCATGGCAGCATTTTCCGATTCGAAGGGCAGGCGACCGTCTTCAACCCACCGGACGGACCGTGCTACCGGTGCATCTTCCCTGATCCGCCGCCGCCGGACCTCGCGCCGAACTGCGCCGAAGGTGGCGTGTTGGGCGTCCTTCCAGGCACTGTCGGTCTGATCCAATCGACCGAAGTGCTCAAGCTGGCCCTGGGGATCGGCACGACGCTTTCCGGTCGCTTGCTGATGTACGACGCATTGGAGGAAGAGTTCCGCGAACTCATCCTCGACCGGGACCCCAACTGCCCGATCTGCGGCGAGCATGGTCACAAATCACTCGACGACATCGAATACACCGAGGTCGGCTGCTTCGTTCCCGCCCTCGCCGGCGCGGCCGCCTGACAACCGGTCCTCCAAAACAAAAAGAAACGGCCCGATCCGTGTTGGATCGGGCCGTTTCTTCGGCTGCTGACTGCTGACTGCTGACTGCTGACTGCTGACTGCTCAGCGATTCTCCACAATCTCGATCGTGACTTCCTCGACCGGCGCATCGTCAGACGGGATGCGGAACGCCTTCAGATAGGGCTCGGCATCGGGCTTGATCGAGGCAACGATGTACACGATCGGTCCCCACAGACCTTCGCGGGCAACCTGCTCGTCGGTGGCGGAGAAGTAGGCTTCCGTTCCCGGATGAGAGTGATAGATGACAAGCGGAATCTGCCCGCGCTCATCCATCTTGTCCCCGATCTCGATATTCTCGACCGGATCGTCGGCGTAGGCTTTGTCGATCTCGGACGTGTTCACCATCCGGTAGAGATCGATCAGCTCTTCGCCACTCCCGCCGATCATCCCCATGCATTCACGAGGATATTCCTCCCGGCCATGCGCGTAGATCTCGTCCCGCATTGCAGCCGGAAGCCGAAGAATCGGCACTACCGCGCTCCACCCGCCATGGCCGGCACGATGCCGACCTCGTCGCCGTCCTTGATGGCCGTGGTGACCCCATCCAACTTGCGAACGTTGTTGCCGTTGACGAAGACATTGACGAACCGGCGAATCTCACCGTCATTTTCGAGAATGCGATCGCCGATTCCGGGATAGGCAGCGTCGAGATTGCCGATGAGCTCGGCAACGGTGGCGCCGCTTACGTTCACCTTGGCCTCTCCGCCCGTATAGCGGCGCAACGGCGCCGGAATCAGCACGAGCACATTGGTCGTTGTAGACATCGAAACGTTTTCCTCTTTTCTCTCCAGGCAACCACTCGGCTACCACTCGTTCTCCGGACGCAGTCCTCCGGACCCCGGACTCGTTTTCAGCTCCATAACTCGGTCGAAAGGTATTTGCCACCGTCGTCTGGGGCAACGAAAACGATAGCCGCCGGCTCGCCACGGTCGGCGCATTCACGCGCCATCCGGACAGCAGCCGCGAGGGCGGCCCCCGCCGAGACCCCGGCGAAGATTCCTTCGACCCGCGCAAGCTCACGCGCGAAGGCGTAGGCATCCTCGGTATCAACCCCGATCTGTATGTCGGGCAGGCGGTCGTCGTAAATAGATGGGACGATGGCGGTCGGCATATGCTTGAGCCCTTCGATCCCATGAAACGCCTCGGCCGGCTGGGCGGCAACCAGCGAGATTCGGGGTTTCTGCTCGCGCAGGAACCTCCCGGTGCCCATCAGCGTCCCGGATGTCCCCAGTCCCGCAACAAAGTGCGTGATCCGGCCGCTGGTCTGCTCCCAGACTTCCGGGCCGGTCGCTTCGTAGTGAGCACGAGGATTAGCCTTGTTGCTGTATTGATCGGCATAGAAATAGTCGTTCGGTTTGCTCGCCGCCAGCTCGCGCGCCATCAGGATCGCCCCGTTCGATCCCTCGTACGGATCGCTGTAGACAATGGTGGCCCCATAGGCGGTCAACATTGCTTTCCGCTCGCTCGACGCACTTTCCGGAATGACCAATTCGACCGGGAAGCCAAACGCCGCGCCCAGCATGGCATAGGCGATGCCGGTGTTCCCGGAGGTTGCATCGAGCAGCGTGCGCCCGTTGCCGAGTTGCCCGGACGCCAGTCCCTGCCGCACGATCGCCAGCGCAGGCCGGTCCTTCACCGATCCGCCGGGATTCGCCCATTCGGCCTTGAGCCAAAGCTCGATGGAAGGCGGCAGCCCGATCCGCTCGGCAAAGCGGCTGAGACCCAGCAACGGCGTGTTGCCGATTGCCTGCACGACGGCCGGATCGCTCCCAGCCACGCCTCCGAAAACCGGGCGCGACGGGGAAGAATTCGGATTCGTTCGCCTGGGGGCTGCAATCACACGCGTGCTCATTCCTGGACGAGGCTCATTTCTGAGTTCGTCATCGACTACTCCGCCTATTGTCGCACGAGTTGGTTACGGAATATAAGTGGGAGTCAGGAGTTGGGATTTCGGAGTTAGGAACGGATGTCCTGGGCTTGGGTCCTGAGCAGGAGGGGTGAAGGCCGGAGGTTTGAACGGGTCGATGTCTAAGGGAGTCCCAGCAAGCCTCATCTGTTTAGACGCAGCCTCAGCTCGTCGCGGACCACATCGCCCCAAGCTCTTAGGATACCCCCAGAGAGAAGGCAGCCCTCGGTGATCGACGCTTGCGCGGCAGACACGGACGACGTACCGTAGCACGACAAGAGATTGAGCTACGCAGACCAAACGAAGGAGTCTCAAGGTGGCGACCAGTGGCGCTCGCAAGGTAATCGTGACATGCGCGGTGACAGGGGCAGTACATGTACCGTCGCAATCGCCACATCTGCCGGTAACCCCGGAAGAGATTGCGGATGCGGCCATCGGCGCGGCCGAGGCGGGCGCGGCAATCGTCCATCTGCACGCACGCAACCCGGAAACCGGCAAACCAACCCCGGAACCGGATCAGTATCTCGCCTTCGTTCCCGAGATCAAAGAACGCTGCAACGCGATCGTCAATATCACCACCGGTGGCGGTCAAGGGATGACGCTGGAAGAACGGACCGCGGCCGCGCGCCGGCTCTCGCCCGAAATGTGCTCGCTCAACATGGGGTCGATGAACTTCGCCCGTTATCAGATGGCGGCGCGCATCAAGGAATACAAGAACGAGTGGGAAGCGGTCGATCTGGAAGCCTCACGCGATTACATCTTCCGCAACACGTGGGCCGATATCGAGCGAATCCTGAAGGACCTGGGTGAGGGACACGGCATCCGCTTCGAATTCGAATGTTACGACGTGGGGCATCTCTACAACCTCGCCCATTTTGTCGATCGCGGATTGATCAAACCGCCCTTCTTCGTGCAGACCATCTTCGGCATTCTCGGCGGCATCGGCAACCATCCCGAGGACGTCATGCACATGAAACGCACGGCCGACCGGCTGTTCGGCGAC